>CAVFBC010000028.1:0-34203 GCA_963620575.1 Alistipes putredinis
GTATGACAAGACTCTCTCTACGCTCAAGGAGAAGGACGTCGTTGATGGCGTTGTAATCTCTCTCAACAAGCGTGAGGTCGTCGTTAATGTCGGCTTCAAGTCAGACGGCATCGTAAGCCGCAACGAGTTCCGCTACAATCCCGATCTCAAGGTCGGTGACAAGGTAGAGGTTTACGTAGAGAATCAAGAGGACAAGAATGGTCAGCTTGAGCTCTCACACAAGAAAGCACGCGCCATCCGTGCATGGGACAGCATCAATGCAGCTCTCGAGAACGACGAGGTCGTTAAGGGTTACATCAAGTGCCGTACCAAGGGTGGTATGATTGTTGACGTATTCGGAATCGAGGCATTCCTTCCCGGTTCACAGATTGACGTCAAGCCTATCCGTGACTACGATATCTTCGTTGGCAAGACCATGGAGTTCAAGGTCGTTAAGATCAACGCTGAGTTCCGTAACGTAGTCGTTTCTCACAAGGCTCTCATCGAGGCCGAGCTCGAGCAGCAGAAGAAGGAGATTATCTCTAAGCTCGAGAAGGGTCAGGTCCTCGAGGGTACTGTCAAGAACATCACCTCTTACGGCGTGTTCGTCGATCTCGGTGGTGTTGACGGCCTTATTCACATCACCGACCTCTCTTGGGGTCGTATCTCTCATCCTGAGGAGGTTGTTTCTCTCGATCAGAAGATTAATGTCGTTATCCTTGATTTCGACAACGAGAAGAAGCGTATCGCCCTCGGTCTCAAGCAGCTCACCCCTCATCCTTGGGATGCGCTCGACGCAAACCTCAAGGTTGGCGATCGTGTCAAGGGTAAGGTTGTCGTTATGGCTGATTATGGTGCATTTGTTGAGATTGCCCCAGGCGTTGAGGGTCTCATCCATGTTTCTGAGATGTCTTGGTCTCAGCACCTCCGCAGCGCTCAGGACTTCCTCAAGGTCGGTGACGAGGTTGAGGCTCAGGTTCTCACCCTCGATCGTGAGGAGCGTAAGATGTCTCTCGGCATCAAGCAGCTTCATCCCGATCCTTGGACCAACATCGAGGAGAAGTACCCCATCAACTCTAAGCATACCGCAGTTGTTCGCAACTTCACCAGCTTCGGCATCTTCGCTGAGCTCGAGGAGGGTATCGATGGCCTCATCCACATCTCTGATCTCTCTTGGACCAAGAAGATTAAGCACCCCAGCGAGTTCACTCAGGTTGGTGCCAACATCGATGTAGTTGTTCTCGATATCGACAAGGAGAGCCGTCGTCTCAGCCTTGGTCACAAGCAGCTTGAGGAGAATCCTTGGGATGTATTCGAGACCATCTTCACCATTGGTTCTGTCCATGAGGGTACCATCACCGAGATGGTAGACAAGGGTGCTATCGTCGCTCTCCCCTACGGTGTAGAGGGCTTCGCTACTCCTCGTCATCTCATCAAGCAGGATGGTACTCAGGCTAAGGTTGACGAGAAGCTCCCATTCAAGGTTATCGAGTTCAACAAGAACCAGAAGCGCATCATCGTATCGCACTCTCGTACTTTCGAGGAGGCTAAGGGTGGTGAGGACAAGGAGCGTAAGCCACGCGCCAAGAAGACCACTTCAGCTACCGGTTCTGCTGTCCGCAAGCAGGTTGAGGCTAAGGAGGTTACCACTCTCGGTGACATCACCAACCTCGCTGCTCTCAAGGGCAAGCTCGAGGCTGCTGAGAAGAAGAACGATTAATCTGTCTGGTTTGATAGTACAGTCGTTTTAGACTTCTGATATCCCAACTCTATGTGAGGACAGTATCCTCACATAGAGTTTTTTTATCTATATTACACTTTTTTTGACACATACTCGCCTATTTGCCGTATACGTCATAGTGACAACACGTAATTTAGGTTAAACCCACTTTTGAGATTCGCATCTGTTTATGGCTAATTTTGTTTCCGAGAATAAAGAGGGCTACTCGGTTATTCGCATGTTATCGGAACGTTTGGATACCCAGACGACGGCCGAATTGCGCTCTGAGCTGGTCTTGTTGGCGGGAAATGACGTAAAAAATATGGTTCTTGACTTGGGTGCGTGTCATTATTGTGACACGTCCGGCCTAAGTGCCATTCTGATAGCGCATAGGTTATGCAAGGATGGTTTCCTTGTTCTTGCTTGCGTTTCAGATGAAGTCGAGAAAATGCTTTCAATACAAAGATTTGAGCCTGAGCTTATAGTGGAGGCGTCTCTACCCGAGGCCGAGGCAAGAATCAAGAG
Source organism: Alistipes putredinis (assembly GCA_963620575.1). Taxonomy (GTDB): domain Bacteria; phylum Bacteroidota; class Bacteroidia; order Bacteroidales; family Marinilabiliaceae; genus W3P20-009. The sequence continues at coordinate 2,225 of CAVFBC010000028.1, forward strand.
CCAGTTATCAAACTAATCATAAAAACAAAATCACGATGGAATTGACTGTCCTTGGCTGTAATGCAGCAGTGCCGACTGCGTCGCGCTATCCGTCAGCGCAGGTGCTGTCTGTTGGGGGGCATCTATTCCTTATTGATTGCGGAGAGGGAACCCAGTTCCAGTTGCGAAAGCTTCATATAAATTTTATGAGGCTTGAGGCTGTTTTTATTTCACACAATCATGGAGACCACGTTTTTGGACTGATTGGTCTGCTATCCACGATGTCGTTGTTCAACAGGTCCTCCCCTCTGTCAATCTATGCGCCTGAGTCTCTCGAAGTTATCTTAAAGCCATTGATTGAGACTTATTGCGACAACCTCTCTTTTGTGATAAATTTTCATAAGCTTCGCTTTGATAAGCCAGAGGTTTTGCAAGGTGTGCATTGCGCTTATGTCAAATCTATTCCTCTAAGACACAGGATTGACACGTGCGGCTTCTTTTTCCGTGAGTTGCCTAAGGAGCCTAACATTAAGAAAGCAGCCATTTACAAATATGGCCTCACAATAGCTGATATTGTCTCAGTTAAGAATGGGAAACCACTCTATGATATAAATGGAGATCTGATTCCTCGCGATGAGTTGGTGAAAGATGCTCCCGAGCCGAGAAGTTACGCCTACATTTCGGACACCGCTTATCTCCCATCTGTAGCCGATGAGGTTAAAAATGTCTCGCTTCTTTATCATGAGTCGACTTTTCTGTCTGATTTGTCTGATTTAGCAGCAAAGACTTTGCACACCACAGCCCTACAGGCTGCTCAGATTGCCAAAAGCGCAAATGCGGGAAAGTTGATTTTAGGGCATTTCTCGAGTAGGTATGATAACACTGACGCCTTTGAGGATGAGGCGAGGGCTGTTTTCCCAGATGTGACAGCTGTTTACGATGGCTACAAGATAGTTTTCTGATCCGATAGGTTCCTCGTCAGTTACCAAAAGAAGGTCATACCTGCTTATTATGTTTGCAGGTATGACTTTTCTTTCTTTAATCAGGATTGAGCATATGCTTTTTTATGGCCTAATGGACTGCAATAATTTCTTCGTGTCGTGCGAACGTGTTTTTCGTCCAGAGCTCGAAGACAGGCCAGTTGTTGTGCTATCTAATAATGACGGTTGTGTCGTGTCGCGCAGCAACGAGGCGAAGGCAATGGGTGTTCCTATGGGGGTGCCGTACTTTCGGTTGAGCGAGTATGATCCATTAGGGGAAGTCACTGCTTTCTCGTCAAATTACACGCTCTACGCTGATCTCTCAAAGCGAGTTATGAGTATCCTAAGTGACGCGTTCGGTGACACTATGCCATACTCCATTGACGAGTGTTTCTTTTTAGCCGAGGGAAATGACGTGTCTGACATTATGCGTCGATGTTCAGAACTGCCTGGCAAAGTACGCCAATGGACAGGCATACCTGTTAGTGTTGGACTTGCCCCCACGAAAACATTGGCTAAGCTTGCATGCCGTTTTGCGAAAAAGTACAAAGGGTATAATGGCTTTTGCGCTATCGATAATGATGAAAAACGCAGAAAGGCAGCAGCTCTGATTAAACTCGATGATGTTTGGGGGGTGGGCCGGAATTCACTGAAAAAATTAAATAAGTCAGGGCTTTACACAGCAGCTGATTTGTGTGATGCGTCAGAGTCGCAAGTGAGGCGCTTGCTTGGTGTTAATGGCGTCAGAATGTGGCATGAGTTGCGAGGCGATGACAGTATCGGTATATCTTCTAATGAAGAGTCCCGAAAAAGCATTTGTACCTCGCGCTCTTTCTCTGCAATGGTGACGTCAATTGACGAGTTGCGTCCTATTGTGGCGAATTTTGCCTCTATGTGCGCCGCAAAGTTGCGTAACCAAAAGTCCGTGGCAAACATAGTGAGCGTATATGTGACCTCAAATGCTTTTCGGGAGGATTTGAGGCAATATTCAAACATAAGCAACATTGCGATGCCCGTGGCCGCGTCGAGTCAAATGGAGATTGTCAAGGCGGCTGAGGCTGCCCTGAAGTCTGTGTTTCGCCCAAATGTGGCATATAAGAAGGCTGGTGTCATTTTAAGTGGAATTTTACCTGACCATGCCGTGCAACAATCGCTTTTCTACTCCGACCCCATAAGACAAGAGAAGATGAAGAGGATATCACAAGTGGTCGATGAGGTGAACAAATTGGAGGGTAGTAACATGATCCATCTCGCATCTCAGGCTTCTAAGTCCTCAAATGAATGTAATGGGGCAAATGAGTTATTCCTTATAAACTTGAGGCGAGACCACATCAGCCCGCGATATACGACTGATTGGAATGATGTCATTAAGTTACATTAACTCTTTAGGGCCCTAAATTGAGTAAGAAACAATAGCTATTTCTGAACGAAATGACTAAATTTGCGTCTCGATTTGCGAAGTGTCGCTAACGGCAAAGTCTGAATCCATCCTTTCGTAATGCTGAAAGCCATATTGAAAAAATACATGAAGCCCCTGTGCCTCTTCGCATTGGGGGCTGTAGCCGTGTCGTGCGGCGAGTATCAGGCAATCCTTAAGTCGCAGGATAATGAATTGTGGCTTCGTAAGGGCTTGGAATATTATGCCAAGGGCGACTATGACAAGGCTGCTAATCTTCTTGGCGGTATCCTTACGCAATACGCAGGCACATCCCAGTATGACACGATAGTAATCACCTACTCAAACGCTTTGGTTAAGCTCAATGATTACTATACAGCCGCACACTATTTCAGCGATTACGTCAAGACCTACCCGTCTTCCGCTAAATGTGAGGAGTGCCAGTACATGGCAGGCTTCTGCTATTATAAGTTGTCCCCGAAGGCTGAACTTGACCAGGCTGACAGCCAGAGTGCGATTGACGAGCTCTCGCTCTTTGTCAATCTCTTCCCGGAAAGCCCCAATGTCCCGGAGGCTGAGCGGATGATTTCGGAGATGGAGGATAAGTTGGCATATAAGGCCTATCTCAACGCAAAACTCTATTTCGACCTCGGGAACTATATGGGTAATAATTATCAAAGTGCCGTCATAACGGCTCAGAATTGCCTGAAAAAGTACCCAGATAATGTTCATCGTGAAGAACTCGGCTTCTTGATTCTAAGAGCTAAGTATATCCAGGCAGATCGTAGTGTATTGGCAAAACAGGCTGATCGCTATCGTGACGCCATTGATGAATATTACTCTTTTGTCAATGAGTATCCCGTGAGCAAATATCGTTCCGACGCCGATAAAATTCTTTCCCGTTCTCAAAAAGGCCTGTCCGAGGCTGAAAAGCTTATGCCTCCATCCCAGGATGATTTGGATTATTACAAGAATTACGGCCAAAGGAATAAAAAGTCCTCACAAGATTTCCAAGAATAGAACTTTCCCGCCCTCATGTTCAGGGTGGTGTCGATACCAATTTAATTTTTATTGTCATGCCAGCAGATTTCAAAAAAAGTAATGCTCCTCTCAACACTGTCACCCGAGACACCGTCAAGATGGCAGAGAAGACTGGTAACGTTTACGAGATGGTGAACGTGATTGCCAAGAGGGCCAACCAGATCAGCATTGACATTAAGGACGAGCTCTCAAAGAAGTTGCAGGAGTTCGCTTCCTACACTGACAGCCTCGAGGAGGTCTTCGAGAACCGTGAGCAGATTGAGATTTCACGTTTCTACGAGCGTCTTCCTAAGCCAGTAAGCATTGCGACACAGGAGTATTGTGATGATAAAATCTATTATCGCCGCCCCGAAGAGCTCGCAAACCGATCACAGAAAGATTCCGGTGAGGCGGCTGCTGAGGCTCAGCCTGAAAAGTAACTCCTTGTCCTTTTAAGGGACTTTGAAAATATTTGGCCGTCGGATGCTTGTTATCCGGCGGCTTTTTGTTACTTTTAAACTTGGTTGCCATGTTTGGCCTCGTTTGATACGGCCAGTATGGAATCTTTGGTGTTGTGGTGATGTTTGCCATGCCCCACTATTGAACCATAAATCAGACATCAATGGCTGATAGCAAGGAAGAAGAGAAACTTACACGACTTAGAGAGCTCGTCAAGAGGAACAGGCAGTTGGATAAACAGCTTGAGGAACTTCTTGGACAATATCAATCGCTCAATTCACGAGATGAGCAATATAAGCAGTTGCTTCGTGAGTTCGGACTTGATGACGAGTCACAAAAGGGAAAGCAGGGTGTGCGCCATTTCAAAATGGCGTCAATGGTATTCATTGTGGTCAGAGGGTTCAAGGACCTGGCCTCCGCCCCCGATGCCCCCAAGCAATTGGACTTGCTCGATGAGCTCTTTATCACTATCTCTGATATAGCGACTAAATATGGGTTGGCCAAAATCCCGACTGTCGGTGACAATATGTTGCTGTGCGGAGGTATTGAACGTGAGAATAAGACAAACCCGATTGATGCTGCCGTTGCTGCAACTGAGATAACTGAATGGGTCGACAAGTTCAAAAAGTCTCAAAGGGTAATTTGGGACATTCAAGTCGGCATACATACTGGGCCTGTGATCGGCAGGTATTCAGGTAAACGCAAGTTGCCATATACTCTTTCGGGTAATAATGTCCTCATTGTTACGCGTCTTGCCCTATTGGCTGAGCCTGGCGGAGTATTCGTTTCGCCAATGACAAGTGAGCTGGTCAAGGAGTTTTTTGAAGTCGCAGAGTGTTCAAAGATTCCAGTGAGGTATGGCAGCGAGATGAAGGTGTTTAAGCTCCTTGCTTTGAGGCCCGAGCTTGTCAATACGGACCCAGAGAAAAAGTGGAGCGACGCTTTCGACTTGTGCTATTCGCGAGTTCAGTTCATGGACATTCAGGAGTATATGCTTGACATGCTCGAACAGCAGTTGCCTAAGTTCCTCTATTACCATAATGTCAAGCACACCATTGATGTTACAACCGAGGTTGAGCTCATAGGTTGGGCTGAGGGGCTGAAGGAAAGTGACATTCTCTTGCTCAAAGTGGCAGGCTTGTTTCATGACACGGGTCAGATTCAGTGTGACAAGGGTCACGAGAATGTCAGTTGCCAGTATGTCGACGAGATATTGCCGACATACGGCTATTCGCAAGACAAGATAGCCACCATCAAGAGGATTATCATGGCCACGCAACTTCCGCACACGCCAACAGATATTCTTGAGGCTGTAATTCAAGATGCTGATCTTGACTACCTTGGCCGCGCTGATTTTATTCCAGTCTCTAACTTGTTGTACAAGGAGATTGTCGAGCGAGGTGGCTCTAACATGACTATTAACCAATGGAATAAAATCCAAATCAAGTTTATATCAAGTCATCAGTATTACACTAAGACTGCGCAGAGTCTGCGTGAGGTCAACAAGCAGAGTCAAATTGAACGTCTCAAGGAACTTGTTGAGGAAAGTGATAAAAATGGCATAGAGTAAGTAGTTGCGGAAGATATACAGTTTTAGTAAGTGTAATGGCAAAGCAGGAAAAAATATATATCAAAAATAAGCGGGCTACGTTTGACTATGAGATTTTGGAACGTCTCGTGGCTGGCATTCAACTTTACGGAACGGAGATTAAGTCTATCCGTGGAGGGCATGCCTCGCTCCCTGATTCGTATTGCTATTTCAATAAGGGCGAGCTTTGGGTGAAAGGAATGCGTATCTCAGAGTACTTTTACGGGACATTTAACAACCATTCGCCAGAACGTGAGCGAAAGCTCCTTTTGAAGCGAAAGGAGCTTAATAAGTGGGAACGTAAGACAAAGGAAAGCGGGCTGACTATTGTCCCTATTGCGCTTTTCTTGAGTGACCGCGGTTTTGCGAAACTTGAGATAGGTTTGGCTCGTGGTAAGAAGGAATACGATAAGAGAGAGACTCTCAAGGAGAAAGACGCGCGGCGCGATATGGACAGGGCGCAAAAGCATTTTTAATCCTGGTTATGGCGATTAAGAAATTAAGCTCCCCCATAAAGCCCAAGCGCATATTGATTGTGGCCACCGTCATTGTGGTCGCATTGTGTTTGGTCCTGTTCCTGTCTGCACGACGATATTTCTTCAGCTCTATTCTGAATATCCCCGAAGGGCGGACCGAATATCTGTATATCCCGACAGGCTCTGATTTTAATGACGTGGTGACTCTTTTGTCCGCAGATGACCGTTTGGCGGATGAGGAGGCTTTTTGTGTCATGGCAACATTTATGGGTTATCGCGACAATGTGAAAGCCGGGCGTTATAAGCTGACCCGCGGACTCACAGCCCGAAGCCTCGTCAGCCTGTTGCGTAGCGGAAGTCAATCACCTGTCCGTGTTACTTTTAATAATGTTCGCTCACTCGAGCAATTGGCCGGTGTCGTCTCCAAGTCCATCGAGGCTGACTCCTCTGCTTTGTTGGCGGTCATGACAGACTCCGCTATTTTGCGGAGCCGGGGACTTGACAAGGCGAGTGCTTCTGTGATTTATTTGCCAGACACTTATGAGATTTGGTGGAACGTTACTCCCGAGGGGTGGGTCGAGCGTATGGCTGACGAGTACGAGCGTTTTTGGACGAGTAGCAGAAAGTCTAAAGCCGATTCCTTAGGGTTGTCTCAGTTTCAGGTTGTAACGCTCGCCTCCATTGTTGAGGAGGAAAGTAATAGGAGTGACGATAGGAGGGTTATTGCTGGTTTGTACCTCAACCGTCTTCGTATCGGTATGCCGTTGCAGGCTTGCCCTACGGTGAAATATGCGCTCGGCGACTTCTCTCTCAGGAGGATAACATCAGCTGACACGCGGGTGCAGTCACCATATAATACTTACGTCAATCTCGGGCTTCCCCCTGGCCCGATTCGCATAACGTCAAAGAGCGTTATTGACGATGTGCTTAACCCCACTGCATCCGATTATCTCTACATGTGCGCACGCCCAGACGGCAGCGGCAGGCATGATTTTTCGAGAACGCTTGCCGGGCATCAGCGAAATGCTGCGAATTATCATAAGATGCTTAATCAAAATAAGATATATAGATAGGTTTTCTCATGTCAACCAATGCAGATAAGCCCGTTATCAACGAAAACGGGAACATAGTTGAGCTTGTCGGCGCGACCGTCATGCAAGAGGATAACATTGTCCTCCGTGACGTCAATATGAAAGTGAAGGCGGGCGAGTTCGTTTACGTCATAGGGCGTGTTGGCAGTGGAAAGTCGAGCCTTCTGAAGACTCTTTATGCCGAATTGCCATTTGAGGGCAAGTCTGGCTATGTGGCAGGCTATGACTTGGACGCCATTAAAAGTTCTGACGTCCCTTATCTCCGTCGTCGGATGGGTATTGTGTTTCAGGATTTTCAGCTTCTTTCAGATCGGGCTGTCTACGACAATCTGGAGTTCGTCCTTCGTGCGACGGGCTGGAAGAAAAAGGTTGAGATTGACAAGCGTATCCGTGATGTCCTTGCTCAGGTCGACATGATTAACAAAGGCTACAAGAGGCCTCATCAACTCTCTGGCGGTGAACAACAGCGTGTGGCCATAGCCCGGGCTTTGCTTAATAGCCCTGACCTTATCCTTGCTGACGAGCCAACGGGTAACCTCGATCCTGACACGACGGACGAACTCATGAGGCTGCTTTTGCAAATTAGCTCTACTGGCAAGTCTATCATAATGGCCACGCATAACCATAATGTCATAGACAAATTCCCCGCGCGTACACTTGAGTGCGAGAACTCCCTTCTCATTGACCATTCATTAGATTCAAATGCAGATTGATTTCTTTAAGTATCAAGGTGCTGGCAATGATTTTGTCGTCCTTGACAACATGGGAGGCTCTTTCGACGGCATGAAGCCCGAGCATGTCGCCAGCCTCTGCGACCGCCGCTTTGGCATTGGTGCTGACGGACTTTTGCTACTTTCTAAGTCTGTGGCTCCTTTTGCGTTTCGAATGGAATATTACAATCAGGATGGCAGCCGTGCCTCTTTTTGTGGCAACGGGGCAAGATGTATCTGCGCATTTGCTGTTTTCCGTGGCGTTGTGCGCGCTGGCTCTGAGTTCTCTTTTATAGCGGATGACGGGGAGCATAAGGCGACGGTTTCAGAGGCGATGGACTGGGTGGACCTGCAAATGATACCGGTTGAGTCTGTAAAAAAAGAGTCTAACGGCGCTTTTGTTTTGAACACGGGTGTTCCTCATTACGTTCAGTTTGTCGATGATTTGGAAAGTCTCGACATCATGAAAGTCGCTCCATCCATTCGTTACTCAGAACTCTATAAGCCTGATGGCGTGAATGTTAACTTTGCGCATATCATATCTGATAACCATATAGCTATTAGGACCTACGAGCGTGGAGTTGAGGCTGAGACACTTGCCTGTGGGACGGGAATCACTGCCGCCTCAATCGCATCCTCTTTCCTCACAGGTTCTGAAAGTTTCAAAGTCGATGCAAAGGGTGGGGGATTGGCAGTCTCATTCTGTCGAAATGAAGACGGCACTTTTTCTAATGTCTGCCTGTCCGGACCTGCCAAAAGGGTTTTTGACGGATTAATAGATTTGGCACTCTAAGCTACCACGACCACGCTAAATCATCTTGCATTGCGTTGTCCTTTTGCGGTCGACGTATGGGATGTGTGGAAACCGTCTCTTTTGTTGGTGAAGTGGCTATCAATAAGCTATAAAGGGGTTCTGTTTATCGTCCCATATTTTGTCATATTAATTAAAACTATCAAGGTGGCGTTGAGCTGCTCCTCGTGCCGCCTGATGAAATATTTGGCAAAAAGAGCCTAAGTTGTTGCTTTTCTCATCTTAATGCTCTAAATTTGCACCGTTTTTATAAACACTATAACCCAACGAAGTTTTATGAACAACTACGAAACCGTTTTCATTTTAACTCCCGTTTTGTCTGATGCTCAGATGAAGGAAGCGGTCCAGAAGTACAAGGACCTCATCCTTGCTAACGGAGGTGAGATGGTAAACGAGGAGAATTGGGGCATGCGTAAGCTCGCTTACCCGATTCAGAAGAAGACCACAGGTTTCTACAACCTGTTTGAGTTCAAGGCTGACCCCAGCTTCATCAACAAGCTCGAGACCGCCTATCGTCGCGATGAGCGTCTGCTCCGCTTCCTGACTTTCAAGCAGGAGAAGTACGCCGTCAAGTACAGCGAGACTCGTAGAAACCAAGCTAAAAAAGAAGAAGTAAAGGAGAACTAAGAAATGGCACAAGCATCTTCTGAGATTCGTTATCTCACCCCTCCAACTGTCGAAGTTAAGAAGAAGAAGTATTGCCGCTTCAAGCGTAGCGGTATCAAGTACGTTGACTACAAGAACCCCGAGTTCCTCAAGAAGTTCCTCAACGAGCAGGGCAAGATTCTTCCCCGCCGCATCACTGGTACTTCTCTCAAGTTCCAGCGTAAGGTGGCTAAGGCCGTTAAGCGTGCTCGCCACTTGGCACTTCTGCCCTATGTAACCGACCTGTTGAAGTAAATCTTAAAGAGAAAACAGCACAATGGAAGTTATTTTGAAGACTGACGTTGCGAAGCTCGGTCACAAGGACGACATCATCTCTGTCAAGCCCGGCTACGGTCGCAACTATCTTATCCCCAAAGGCATTGCCATCCTCGCTACTGAGTCTGCTCGCAAGGAACTCGCTGAGAACCTTAAGCAGCGTGCTCACAAGCTCGCTAAGATTAAGCAGGACGCAGAGGATCTCGCTGCCAAGATGCAGGGTGTAACCCTCACCATCGGTACAAAGGCAAGCTCTACCGGCAAAATCTTCGGATCTGTCACCAATATCCAGATCGCTGAGGCGCTCAAGGAGAAGGGCTTCGACATTGACCGCAAGATTATCCTCGTCAAAGAGGAGGCTGTCAAGGAGCTTGGTCACTACACTGCTCAGGTCAAACTCCACCGCGAGGTGTCTGTTGACGTTGAGTTTGACGTAGTAGCTGAATAAGCCGATTTAAACCAGAGTGCCGAGCCTTGACTGGTTTCCATTATTGGATTTTGGACTGTAAGCTAATTTACTGAGACTGTAGTTTAGCTGGGTTCGCCCGGTGCGAATTTGCATTAACAACGCAGATACATTTTCAACACACACACATAGGGGTGATCACATTAGTGTGGTTGCCCCTTTGTTTTTTTATCGCTCCATTGTTGCCGCTTCTTGGTTTTTGCTGACCTTTCCGCTTTCACATGAAATGGCATTTAGTTCGCCATGTAAGGGGGAGCTCTATCGAGAATTTACAGAAACGATTGTCCCTAAATGTTTGAAGTGTATGTAGGAGACTTTATTGGCATCATTGCCCTTTTGTCGAAATGCTATTTTAACAAATATTGGTAGGGCCGTATTGCAAAGACTCAGTAAATTCAAAAAGGGCTGACACCCCGTTGGAGGTATCAACCCTGATTTTATGGTGTTTAAAGTCTACAATGTAGCGATATCGATATATATCAGTTCTTTATTTTTGTTTTGACTGGGCGTATTGCTAATCCACAATACTTGCCCTTGTGTTTCCAATTTGCTCTGGAATATGGGGAATACGTGAGTCTACTTATTTGGCAAATATATGCATCATTAGTGTCATCGCTTGTCGAAGTCCAAAACTCTATTGTGTGTGTTTCATTCCCGAATTCTATTTGGTCTTTAAAAGAGGGAATAAAAATGAAATTACCTGTAGCATTTGATCTTACGATATATCCGCTTACACCAGAACTATTATAGTTCGCTATCCATCTCCAAGTGCATTTAGTTAGCAATTCCTCTAATTCTGCGTTCGTTGGCATTCTCCATTCTCCGCCTAACCGCATATGTGCGGCATCATCTGTTGGCTTTAAACATAGATGAGAGTTCTTATCAGCATAATTTGTGGTGTTCTTCCAATAGTAGTTGTCCCATGTGAATTCTGATTTTGGATTCACCTCTCCCCAGGCAAAACGTTCTCCGTGCCCGGTTTCGTCATCTGCGCCAAGATAGCATGAGGCCCATAAAACGGACAGTCCAAGGTCAACGGCCTCTGGTTGCTTGTCTTTCACAACGTTCGTGTCAATTGGCTGAGATTCTTTGCGGCACATGTCATCGCTTTCCTGCACTGCTCGAATTGGGCAACCGATGCTTTTGAATAATGGCATCATTAGGAAATTCGTATATAGGCCTCCAAAAGAGGCTGCACAACTATCTAACAATGAATTCTTTCCCTTATTGTGAGGGTAGTCGTTGTTTTCCCAATAGTTGCATGTGTTTGCTCCTTCTCCAAATTCTTTGATATCCGTATTGCCTATTGTAGGCAGAAAAATTGAGTTTCCAGTGCGAGTGCTTGTTACCACGTAGCCGCTTACCCCTGAGCCTTCGTAATCATCCGTCCAATCCCAATCGCACCATCTTACCAACTCATGCCATTCTTCTGCGCTTGGAATTCTCCACCCTTTCCACCATTGGGCATTTGCGGCATCTTTGTTTCCGCTAAGTCTTCTAAAGTGGCGTTTGGGTTTAAGAAAATCTTTGTTTGTGTATGTACGCCATGTGTATTCGCTTTTTGCATTAACCTCACCCCAGGCAAAATAATAGCCGCTATCGGCCTCGTTCTTTGCGCCGATGTTCCAAGATGCCCATTTGACGGACAGTCCCATGTCTACTGCATTCGCCGGCTTGCCAGCATATCTTAATTCTGCCTTTTGCTTGCGCTTGGGGGAACTTGTTATGACTTTGGTTTGCGCCTGTTCCGTGTAGTTGCAGACAGCTCTCACGGGAACTCCGAAATCTGTATACTGTAAATCATGTATTGGGATGAACCGTTTTAGGTACCAATTGTCCAACTTGGCCAATGTAAATAAAACCCGCAAACTGTCTACTGCGCCGCGAGAGTTCTCTATATAATCAGCTGCTGAACATACACAATCTGGTAGGTAGATAGAATTACCTGTTATTCGACTTGTTACTTTGAAGCCGGCGTGTATAGTTTTTCCGGTATTGTGCCAGTCGTCTATATCCTTCCCCGTATGGTAATCTGCTATGTAAGTCCAAGAGCAATTTGCCGGATTAAATAGTTCTTCCCATTCTGCCATTGTCGGGGTTCGCCAATTTGATTTAATGTTGGCCGTTGCCGCATCTTGCTTCTTGTCTAATTTTCTTTCGCTTAATTTGTGATTTCCTGTGTACCATTCCAATAAATCATGATGTCGTGTTGGAACTGAGATTGTAGTGTCTTGCGGAAATGTAGATCCGAATTAGTAAAATTGTCCAACGGAGCAAAGACTGTCTGCACCGACGTTTACATTGCACCATAAGACTGATAGCCCCATGTCTACTGCTTCATAGTTAATCTTGCCATTAACTAATGTCGTTCTGTTGTTTTTCTCAAACCAGTCGCAGTAGTATATGGGGGCTTCGTCATCCTCGTCATCTTCGTATTGTGCTACATCCTCGTCATCTTCGTATTGCGCTACGGCGATCGGCGAGAAGGAAAAGAATAATGCTGTCAGTAGAATCAGCTGATGTAAAAATGGATTTTTCATGCGCTTTTTCTTTTTTAACGGGAACTTGGTCTTTTTATTTTAAGCGTGGTTTATTTTGTATAATTCATTTTTATTCTGAGAATATGTCTTAATAACAGCGCACAATGGCAATAATGTAATTTGGGTATTCTGTCTGACACTGCTATTGACTACCTTAGCAAATCATAATAACCAGAGTAATGAACAAGCTGCGCACCATACGAATGGCATTAGGCATTCTGATGCTTACTGCCATAACCTTTTTGTTTGTGGATGTGAGCGGATTTGCCGCAGAACATCTCTTTTGGCTGACACACATACAGATTTTACCGGCGTTCATGGCTGGTAACTTCATTGTAGTCTCTGTCATTGTCTTGCTGACTCTTCTTTTCGGTCGCATTTACTGCTCTGTCATTTGCCCAATGGGACTTCTGCAAGATTTTTTTGCACGCTTGGGCCTTAAATCTAAAAAGCGCAGATACTCATATTCCCCGGCGAAGACGGTTCTAAGGCTTGTTGTGTTGGCCGTTTTCATTCTCTCAATGGTAGTTGGGCTCGGCAGTGTTGTGGCTCTACTTGCGCCCTATAGCTCTTTTGGCAGAATCGCACAAAACCTTTTTCAGCCGTTGTATCAATTACTCAATAATTTGTTTGCTTTGGGGTCTGAGTCATTTGATGACTATACTTTTAGTCGTGCAGACATATGGCTTCGCTCTTTGCCCACCTTCATAGTGGCGTTTGTTACATTTGTCGCTGTGGCTATCCTCGCATGGCGGAATGGTAGGACCTATTGTAACACAATATGCCCTGTCGGTACTATTTTAGGCTATGTCGCAAAGTTTTCTCTTTTTGCTCCTATGATTAACAGCTCAAAGTGTGTAGGTTGCAAGATGTGTGAGAAAAATTGCAAGGCTGCCTGCATTAAAATTAATGGGGCGAAGGATAAAGGGCAGGAGATTGATGGTTCCCGTTGTGTGACCTGCCTCAATTGCATTGACAACTGTAGGCAGGGGGCTATATCCTACTCATTCCGATATAAGAAGCCGAATAGCAATGTCACAGTCAAGCATGAAGAGAAATCGCCAGAAGCTTCGTCTGCCGATGTGTCTAAGCGAACATTCTTGGTAGGCTTGGGGCTTGTGGCGGCTTCTGCTGTTAAAGCGCAAGAGGATAAGGTGGCGGATGGTGGTCTCGCCATTATTGAGGATAAAAAGCCGGCAAGGCGTGAGGTACCGCTTGTGCCACCTGGTGCACATGGGCTGCGTCAGTTCAGCAGCAGATGCACGGGCTGCCAAGTTTGTGTCGCTAAATGTCCCAATGGCGTGCTGCGCCCGTCGTCTGACATCGTTTCGTTCATGCAGCCTCGCATGAGCTACGAGCGTGGGTATTGTCGGCCGGAGTGTAATATATGCTCGGTGGTTTGTCCTGCTGGGGCTATTGAGCGGATTGGTTTGTCAGAGAAAAGCTCCATTGTCATTGGTCACGCTGTTTGGGTGGCGGACAGGTGTGTCGTAAATGTTGAGGGTGTTAAGTGTGGAAATTGCGCACGTCACTGCCCCATGGGGGCTATCTCTATGGTGAAACACCCCGACAACCCAGATCTGCGCATTCCTGCTGTCCACGAGGAGCGTTGCATTGGTTGCGGAGCGTGCGAGCATGTCTGCCCCACACGTCCCTTGAGTGCCATATATGTCGAGGGACATGAAAATCATAGGGTTAACTAATAGTAGTCGTTTTTATTCAAAGATATTTTGCTGATATGGAGAGACGAGATTTTCTGAAGCGAATTGGTACCGGGGCTGCGGCTGTAGCCTTGGCTGGCTGTTCTTCTTCTGGCAATGATGAGGTCAAAGAGGCTGAGGTGCAAAAGGGAGCTATGACATATCGCACCAATCCGACCACGGGTGACCGTGTTTCGATTCTCGGATATGGTTGTATGCGCTGGCCAACAGATGAAAACGATGAAATTGACCAAGACATGGTTAATCGGTTAGTTGATTACGCGCTTGATCATGGTGTGAACTATTTTGATACTTCGCCAGCCTATTGCAAGGGACTCAGTGAAAGGGCGACAGGCATTGCTCTTAAGCGACATCCGAGAGACAAGTATTACATCGCGACCAAGTTGTCTAATTTCGCTCCGCAGACATGGAGTCGTGAGGCCTCTATCGCAATGTACCATAACTCATTCAAGGAGCTCCAGACCGACTACATTGACTACCTTTTGCTCCATGGCATTGGCATGGGGGGGATGGAGGCCTATCGTGGTCGCTATGAGGACAATGGTATGCTTGATTTCCTTCTTGAGGAACGAAAGGCTGGACGAATCCGTAATCTCGGTTTTTCATACCATGGTGACATAGAGGTGTTTGATTACCTCCTGTCTCGTCATGACGAATGTCATTGGGATTTTGTGCAGATTCAGCTTAATTACGTTGATTGGCATCATGCGAAGGAGATAAATGACAGAAATACAAATGCTGAGTATCTATATGGTGAGCTGCAAAAACGCGGCATCCCGTCTGTCATCATGGAGCCGCTCTTGGGCGGACGTCTCGCCAAGGTCAACACTCACGTGGCGCAAAGGCTCAAGGAGCGTGAGCCAAGTCGTAGTGTGGCATCTTGGGCTTTCCGTTATGCGGGCTCTTTCCCTGGGGTGCTGACAGTTCTCAGTGGCATGACATATATGGAGCATCTGCGCGATAATCTTGTCTCTTATTGCCCCTTGGATGTTTTGTCTGACTCTGACTTTGAATTTCTTGAGGATGTTGCCCGAGAGATTGTCAGTTTTAATACGATACCATGCAATGATTGCAAATACTGTATGCCATGCCCCTACGGTATAGATATCCCTGCAAACCTCTTGCATTACAATAAATGCATAAATGAAGGTCACATGCCACACGTGGAGGATGTTAATGCTGCCGACCCTGTTGCTCGCAAGGCATATGAGGAGAACAGGCGAGTTTTTCTTGTCGGCTATGACCGCAGTGTGCCTAAATTGCGTCAGGCCGCCTATTGCATTGGCTGCGGCCGTTGCATGGTTCACTGCCCCCAGCGCATCGACATCCCCAAGGAGCTGCACAGGATTGACCATTTTGCCGAAAAACTAAGGCGCAATGGCAAGGCATAAGGTGAGGGGATGTGAGTTTCTTGTGTTTTCGGGAGTTTTTCGCTATATTGCAAACGAATCGAGAATAAACACTACAGTGCAAGCCATGAAAGTAGTAATAAATAAATCAGTAATAACATTTGTATCTCTCTTTCTTGTTGCGCTCGTCTTGAGTGGCTGTTCGTCATTATTAGCGCCAACTGTTACAAGAAACAAAACTATTACTGGCTATAAGTATTTTTATATAACACCTACTGTTGAAAAATCTTCTGTCGTAGGTGCGGTTGTTCCGTTGGCTACAGGTGGTAGTATAGGCTATAGCACTTCGCATAATGTTAATCCTACTGATTTGATATGCGGTCATTTCTTGAAACGAGGCTACACTCGTTTGCCCGAATTGAAGCCAAATCTTGCAAGTGAGACAATTGTGGTAAACTATGGAGAGACTGGAAGGCGTGAGACAAGTTGGTTCTCGTATGCTCTTGAGGTTACGATACAGCTTATTTCTGCAGAAAGCAGTGAAGTGATATGTGTCGGCACAGCGGAAGGGCAGGGTGAGACCGAAGCTGATGACATACGGATTGCAATAAACAGATGTATGGATACAATTTTCGGGACTGACGGAAAGTGATTGATGAAATTGTCTTGCGAAGGCAAAATTGTCCTACAGGGCTGATACAGAGTGATGTGTCAGCCCTAATTTTATGTGTGACGTTAAAAACTCGGCAAAGCGACAATAAAGATGCAATGCGACACGCCCAAGCAGGTTAATCTGTGCTCAAGCTAATGTCTGCCATGTCCAGGTGTGTCTCCCTATTGTAATTAACACCAAAAACACCACAATAACTTACCAATTTGCGTCAAAGGAGTTCTCTACGTCGTTTTTTGCAAGTCCTTTGCCAAAGCCAAGGATAAATAAACTACCTTTGCTGCGTAACTGTGTCTTATTTGTTCGATGACTTCTTTTCTGAAAATAGCCTCCATTGCCTTTTTTGCGTTATCCTCTTTTCTGTTGTCTTCTTCTCTTGATGCTCAGATAGTTAAGCGTGACCGCCCCGCAGGCGAGAGACCTAAAATCGGTCTAGTTCTGAGCGGTGGCGGCGCAAAGGGTTTGGCACATATTGGCGTGCTCAAGGCTATTGACCGCAGCGGCCTTCACATAGATTACATTGCAGGAACCAGTATGGGTGCTATTGTGGCTGGCATGTACGCTGCCGGCTATAGTGGTGAGCAAATGGAGCAACTCTCGCGCCAAACTGAGTGGATGAAGCTCATAAACAGTAAACCTGTGCTTGGCGACATTTCCATCGAGGAGAAAGATGAGTTTGAGAACTATATGCTCGTGCTGCCAATGAAGGGGTTTGTTCCCCAAATCAACACGGGCTTCTTCTCGCCTTATCAGGTCATGACTTATTTGCAGGAGCTTTTCTTCCCTGTCTATAAAGTGGATGATTTCAGTAAGTTGGACATCCCATTCCTTTGCGTGGCCGCTGATTTGGCCAATGGCGACGCCGTTGTGCTTGACCATGGCGACATGGCTTTCGCCACACGCAGCTCCATGGCTATCCCTGGTGTTTTCTCAGCCACGGATTATAATGGCACCAAGTTGGTTGATGGCGGCATCGTACGTAATTTCCCCGTCCGTGACGTTATAGACATGGGTGCGGATTTCGTCATTGGCGTCAATCTATTCTCTGGCTTGACACCTGTTGACCAGCTGTCCTCCATGGTCGATGTGATGCTCCAAATAACCAATTTCCGAGACGCTAAAGACTTAGAGGAGGAGAAGGCCGCTTGCGATATGGTCATTGAACCTGACGTGACACGGTATAGCGCCGCAAGTTTCGCTGCGGCGGATACGATATTGGCAATAGGTGACTCCATCGGAATTGAGTTTGAGCCACTTTTCAAGCAACTTGCCGATTCGCTGAATAAGTCATTTGGGCTTCCTTATTCTAAAACAGATAGGCTTAAAGCCTACGATTCTCAAGTGCGCATTGTTGGTTTCGATTTTAAAGGCCTTGAGAACACAACGAGCAAACTCCTTCTTCACGCCCTCAATCTTCACGTTGGGCACTATTACACGCCTGCCGATTTTACGGCGGCTATAAAGTCGGCCATGTCGACTGGCTATTACAATAACCTCATCTATAAATTGATCCCAGTTGGCGAGGATGGCGATGACGTGACGTTCAGATGTACGGTTGTTGAAAACCCAATGACCACATTCAAGTTGGCCCTCTCGTACAATTCTTTTGCTAATGCTGCTGTAATCCTTGACTATCAACGTCGAAGCCTTCTCGGACGATTGACTACCACCGATTTTAAATTGGCCATTTCAAAGTCATTCCGTTTCCGTGTAAGAAACAGGACGCTCTTTGGTGTAAGGGATAATCACTACCTTGATATCATGTATGACCACTCGCGTTTCGAGGTGCCGGACTATGATGATCATGAGAGTTCTGCCAACATATATGATTATGTGCATAATGAGGTCTCCGCGGCAATCGGCAACACAATCAACCCGAGGCGCGACATCTCTCTTAAGCTGGGCTGGGAGGATTTTCATGTCATTCCCAACGTGGGCAATGCCGATGACCGCATAGAGGGGCATATAAATAATTTTTTTGTCAATGGCCGTAGCCGGTATAATTCGTTAGATCGCAAGTTCCTTCCGCAGTCGGGAGTTAAATGGGATTTTAATGCTTATGTCGGACTCTTTCCGCAATACTCGCTAAAAAGGGGCATAGCGAGAGAGGAACTTTATGCCAATGGACTTAAAGATTATGATTTTCTTGTCCGTGCCATGGCGCGGCTTGAGCTGCATCAGAGCCTGAATGACCGACTCTCTCTTTGTGAGACTATAGGCTTGGCTGCTGGTTTTGGTGACAAAACTTTTGTTCACAAGACTGCTATTGGCGGACCTATTCAATTCCTCCCGAGCCATCTTGATTTTTATGGGCTTATGACGGCGCATAGGTATGAGTCGACCGCTGGTATGGCCCGTCTATCAGTCGATTTGAATGCTGTCGCTGATGTCCACCTGCTTTTCCACATCAATTCAGCTGCGACTTTCAAGGGGCTTGAGTCATATATTATGGAGGGAGAGGTGTTTAAGCCAATTGAGTACATACATGGCGGCGGTGTCTCTTTAGCTTATAACCTCTTTGGGGTTTTCCCCTTAGATTTTACGCTGATGTACTCGCCTGATGACAAGTTTAATGTCAATGTCAATATTGGCTATTGCTTCTAAAGTGGAAAAACACCGCAGGGCGTGGGCTGTCAAAAAATTTGAGATAGCGGTCGCTGAGGCATGGACGGCAAATAATATTCTTTGCGCTCCTAAATATCGCAATAGAAAGTGGGCGCAAATAGAGGTTACCTTTTCCCGGCGATAACTACGAAGTGGGGGATTGTAAATTGGCTATTGCAAAATACGGATGGTTTAACGTAATAAGCCAATATACAAGGATTTTCGTGTAATTTATTGTCTGGCACCGTCCCAGAATGTAGGCATAGAAAAAGCCGCCCACGTATGAACGGCTGGAGCGGGGGACGTGTCCCCACATAGGCAAAATGGGGGATTAAACGCTCCCCACGCACCGCAAATATATATATTCGAAAATAAGCAATGATTTGGGGATTTAAAAAAAAAAATCTCCCAAATATGGTAGCTTCAGTAAGTTAGGTGTAGGCACTTAATTGTTTGGTATATAGAACATTTGTGTTATGCGGACAAGGTGACATCTCCTTACCAAGCCTCCGCTTTTGCGCGTCTCTTTGTCTCGTTTCGAGGAGTGCGTGGTTTCTGCGTGTCAATGTGAGCTTTCTTGGATATCTTTATTACTTTTGTCTATATGAGGCGAAAGGGTTGCGAGAAGATGTGAAAAGCGGCTTCTCAGATCTTGAAAACAGAGATTTCAGCCTTTGAAAGCGAGTGAGGCGGCTTTTGTCAATCATTGAGAATTTGACGGCTTGCTCTCACAGGCAATAAACCCCGTGGCCTCGTCATAGGTTTGTGTGGGGCGTGCATAATTTAATGATAAAAATAATAACGAATATCAATGGCGACAGACGAATATAGGACTGTGGCTCAGGAGTCTACAGGAATATACAAGGAGAAGGGCAGCCGTTTCCTCGCCTTCGCTTATAACGTGACCACTGCTGACGAGGCCAAAGCCATCATCCGTGACAAGCAGAAAGAGTTCCATGATGCTCGTCATCATTGTTATGCTTGGCGGATTGGGAGTGGAGAGGGAGAGACTAAGGTAGGTGATGACGGGGAGCCATCGGGCACTGCCGGACGCCCCATTCTCGGTCAAATTCTTTCGGCTGAACTTACGAATGTCGTCGTCGTTGTCGTCCGTTATTTTGGAGGCATAAAGCTTGGCACTGGTGGGCTTATTGTGGCCTATAAGGCTGCCACGGCTGATTGTCTTCAGAACGCCCAGATTGTGACTCGGACATTTGACGCGGCATTGGCGATATCATTCCCTTATCTTGCCATGAATGGTGTCATGAAGACGCTGAAGGACAGCTCTGCAAAAATCATTTCTCAAAAATTCGATACGGATTGCGAGATTGACATTACCATCCGTATGGCTGAGCGAGATTCTCTTTTGGCCAAGCTTGTGGATGTTGAAGGCGTGACAGTATCAGAAACTTAAATGGTTATGCAATACGTTATTGTCGGAGTTGTAGTATTTGCTGCGGTTATCTATTGTGTCATGAAAATTGTCAGGACAATTAAACGTGCGGCAAAGGGTGGGGGATGTGAAGGCTGCCCCAATTGCCCCCGTTCTGGGGCAAAGTGTGATTGCGCTAAGAGAAATGGATAGTTTTGGATATGTTGATATTTTATGGTTAATTTGCCTAAAAATACTCTACACATTTTAAAACCCACTCCACAGCATAATGAAATTTAGTGCCTTGCTTACGGGTGCGCTTGGCTTAGCATTGCTCGGCTGTTCTGAGCAACCAGTGCGCACGGAGAAATTTATCTCAGACGGTTGGCAATTCAGCCGTGATGGCCAGGAATGGCAAGAGGTCTCTATACCTCATGATTGGGCTATAGCCGGTCCATTTGACAAAAAGTGGGACCTGCAAACTGTCGCTATTGTGCAGAATGGCGAGAATGAGGCGACAGAGAAGAGTGGCCGCTCTGGTGCTCTCCCTTGGATTGGTGAGGGACAATATCAAACATCAGTCTTTATCCCCAAAGGTGTAACCTCGGCAAGGCTTATTTTTGACGGGGCGATGAGTGAGCCCGTTGTCTACGTCAATGGCTCTGAGGCGGGACATTGGGCCTATGGATATAATGCTTTTGAGGTTGACATGACTCCTTTTATGAAGGTGGGCGAGAAAAATGATATTCTTGTCAAGCTTCAGAATGTTGAGGAGAGCAGCAGATGGTATCCTGGCGCTGGTATATATCGTCCCGTGACTCTCGTGACGAATACTGGAGCTTACCTTGACGACTGGGGCACTTTTGTGAGGACTAAAAACATAGCAAAGGACATGGCGACGCTCGCCGTCAACGCCAATGCCATTGATGTCCCTTCCGATGCTGAGGCCAAGTTGGCTGTCTCTGTGGCTGATGCCGATGGTCATCTTGTCAGTGCGGTGACAATCCGTGCAGATTCGCTGCGCAATTTTTCTGGAACTGTAGATGTCGCCGACCCTCAGCTTTGGACGCCAGAGAACCCCTACCTTTACTCTGTCTCCGTCTCTCTGCTGCTCGATGACAAGCAGTCTGATGTGCAGACTTTCAAAACAGGCATCAGGACTGTATCGGTAACCAAGGAGAAAGGTTTTCAACTTAACGGCCAAACACGGAAAATAAAGGGCGTTTGCCTCCATCATGACCTTGGCCCGCTTGGAGCTGCTGAGAATAAGGCGGCGTTCATCCGTCAGGTCAAGATAATGAAGGACATGGGCGCTGACGCCATCCGCACAGCCCACAACATGCCAAGCAAGATGCAGATGGACGTATGCGACTCGCTCGGTATGATGGTTATGGCCGAGAGCTTTGACATGTGGATATATCCTAAGTGCAAGAATGGCTATGCGCGCTTCTTCAAAGAGTGGAGTGATAAAGACATCGCAAACCTCGTTCGCCGTCATCGCAACCACCCGTCTGTCATCATGTGGAGCATTGGTAACGAAATCCCTGAGCAAGGAATGGCTGAGGGACCGGAGAACCTTGTCCGCTTGCAGGATCTTTGCCACAGTCTTGACGAGACGCGCCCCGTCACCCAAGGCATGGATAACATCTACTGGGCTATAAAGAATCATTTTGCGCAGCTCCAGGATGTCGTGGGCATGAATTACCGCGTCCACCTCTATAAGGAGAGCATTGATAGCCTCCCGCAGGGGATTATTCTCGGGTCTGAGACAGCCTCTACCGTGTCAAGTCGAGGTGTTTACAAATTCCCTGTTGAGGTGTCTGACAGCAAAGTCTACGATGATGGACAATGCTCAAGCTACGACACCGAGTATTGCCCATGGAGTAATATTCCAGAGGACGACTTTATAGCTCAGGATGATCTGAGCTACACTATTGGCCAATTCGTCTGGACCGGCTTCGACTATCTTGGCGAGCCAACACCCTATGACACTTATTGGCCGAGCCGTAGCAGCTACTTCGGCATATGCGACCTCGCTGGTCTGCCCAAAGATCGCTACTATCTCTATCGCAGTCAGTGGAATACGACGGAGCATACCACTCATCTCCTTCCTCATTGGACATGGCCAGGGCGTGAGGGACAAGTAACTCCAGTCTATTGCTATACGGATGCCCCTACGGCAGAACTGTTCCTCAATGGCAAGAGCCAAGGTAAAATATCAAAAAACAAGGATAGCAAACTTGATCGTTATCGCCTCCGCTGGAATAATGTTGTCTATGAGCCCGGTGAGATTGCTGTAGTGGCATATGATGCGGATGGCAATGAGACTGGGCGTGACACGGTTCGCACGGCTGGTGCGCCTGACCATATTGTGCTCTCTGCCGACAAGGATACTCTTT
Source organism: Alistipes putredinis (assembly GCA_963620575.1). GTDB lineage: Bacteria > Bacteroidota > Bacteroidia > Bacteroidales > Marinilabiliaceae > W3P20-009. The sequence goes on from CAVFBC010000028.1 coordinate 24,777, forward strand.
CCGCCAATGGTGAGGATTTGGCCTATGTAACTATTTCTGTTGCTGACAAGAATGGGAATTTCATTCCCACATGCAGTGACAAGATGACGATAAAAGTGTCTGGCGCTGGTGTCTATCAGGCTTCTTGCAATGGCGACGCCACATCGCTTATATCTTTCACAAGTGAGACGATGAACCTCTTCAGTGGTAAAATGGTATCCATTGTACGTTCAACTCGTCAGAGTGGGGCGATTACGGTCTCTGTTTCAGATGAGAATTGCGGACTCTCTGCTCAGTTGACGCTCAGAGCGCAATAGGGAAACCCATATAAACCAACATAATTCTCTAAAACTAAACTCCTCCGTCAGCCGTGTAGGTTGACGGAGGAGTTTTTGATTTCGTTTCTTTGCAGCCCTAACCTTTCGAGGCTTCTGCTATTAGAACTTGAATGTCAAACCGACAGCAATGTGCTGGAAGCGATCCCATGAACACTCGAAGTTCGCGCCGAGGTTGCTCGTGAACATATACCGGCAGCCTGCCACAATGGCTGGGGCGACGAATTTGACATCGGTATTCTTGGAGTTATATCCGTCATGAAGCTTCACTTTCTCAATATCGACGAAGCAAAAGTTGAGGCCCGCATAAGTGTCGAGTTGTGGGATGAATGAGTAGTGGAGAGTTCCGCGGGTGCCTATCCTGACACGGCTGAAGTCATAATAGTTCCCGCTGTTGAACCCGGCGCCCAACAAGAGGCCTGCAGAGATGGTTCCTTTCTCGTTGATGACGTTCATGAAGCCATACTCGCCCAAAAGGCTGAAGCCCGCCGTTGCGCCATTACCACCATTATAGCCCCCGACGCCATCAGAGCCAAGGTTGAAGTCCAAGTTGAATGCAAGGTCACCTTTGTTGAACTCGCTTTGTGCTTGAGCGTTGACACCTGCGAACAGCATGGCCACAGAGGCCAATGCAGTCAGAAAAACTTTCTTCATAAAATAGTTTGTTTTGTCTCTGCCGCCAAATTTAGTATAATAATTTATAGCGTCAAACGCCTATTATTCTGACCTGACTATAATTTATTGAATAATAATGCTTTCTTTGCCCTCGTCCTTTTGCTATGTCCTAATTTTCTTCCTTAGCATGTGCCTTTTTTTGGGGGGGGCGTGTGTTGGACTATCTTTCACCACCATCCATTCGTCCTGCATCATGCGATGGTGGGCCCGTGGATGATTTGTTCGAGGACAATGGTTATGCATAATATATTCAGCACTTAGCTGAGTGCCAAATGTTAAAACACTTATTTGAGAAATTTATAGAAAAAATAGTCGGCTTTTGGTTGCGTACAAAATAAAATGGTCTAACTTTACATCAACAATTCTTTACCATAACCTTTTTACATTCAGTAATGAATATTTTCGTAGCAAAGCTGAACTACAACACCAAGGAAGAGGAGCTCAGCGAACTTTTCAGCAAGTATGGTGAGGTTTCATCTGCTCGCATCATCACCGATCGTGAGACTCATCGCAGCAAGGGCTTCGGCTTTGTTGAGATGCCGGACGACGAGGCTGCTAAGACCGCAATCGCGGAGCTTGACGGCTATGAGTTCAAGGGTCGCAACATCGCAACTTCCGAGGCTCGTCCACGCGAGGAGCGTCCCGCCTACAATCGCGGCCCCCGCCAGTAAGTATCATTTGTAGCCGGCTCACGAGTGTTGTGAGGGTGGCTAAAGATATATTTGCCACGGCAAAAGCACACGGTTTGCCCCGTGGAAGCAATACTTTAGTTGTTTCCACGGGGCTTTTGTTTTGCAACTTTTGCAAGTTTAGCCAATCCGACTTATCTTTGCGTCTAATTACGCGAAAAATAACTATATTAACTAAGGAAATGCTGAACGGTATTCTTTCCATATCTGGCAAGAGCGGCCTCTTCAAACTCGTATCTCAGGGTAAGAACAATATCATCGTTGAGAGTCTTGCGGACGGCAAGCGCCTCCCGGTAAGCGGCACTGCACGTGTCTCTGCGCTTCAGGAGATCTCTATGTACACGGTTGACGGCGATGTCCGTCTCAGCCACGTCATGGCTAATATTTTCAACCTCACTGGTGGTAAGGAGTGCATCCCGGCCACTTCCTCAAACGAGGATCTCAAGGCATTCATGGCCAAGGCTCTTCCTGAGTGGGACGCTGACCGCATCTATGTCTCTGACATTAAGAAGCTCGTCACTTGGTACAATATTCTTCTCGCACACGGACTTGTTTCCGGTGTAGACGATGAGGAAAAAGAGGAAAAGGCTGAGGCCTAACCACTTTTAAGATTTGCGCCCGTGGGAGGGGAGTGCCTTCTCCCCACGGGCTTTTTTTACCTTTTGCGCTTTGGAATTTTATGATAAAGGTTTCCATCATCGTACCCGTCTACAATCGACCCGAAGAACTTAAAGAGTTGCTCGATTCCCTAACGATTCAGCATTTCAAAGAGAACACTGAGGTCATTGTGGTCGAGGATGGCTCCACGCTCACAAGCGAGGAGTCTATTTCGCAATTCCAAAGGCAGCTTAAGATTAAATATATAAGGCAGGAAAATGCGGGTCCCTCCGCGGCCCGAAATCGTGGGGCCCAAGAAGCGGAGGGCAAGTACCTCTTTTTCTTCGATTCCGATTGCGCACTTCCTTCCGATTTCCTCGAAAAGATTCATGATTCCATCATGGCTGGTGGCTTCGATTGTTTCGGAACCAGGGACGCGGCTCATAAGTTCTTCTCTCCGATTCAGAAGGCGATATCATATTCCATGACATCTGTGTTCACCACTGGTGGAATCCGTGGTGGAAGTAAAGGAGGCAAGATGGATGAGTTCTATCCTCGAAGCTACAGCATGGGGGTTCGCCGGGAGATGTTTGATAAAGTTGGCGGTTTCGATTCCTCAATGCGCTATGGAGAGGACATTGATTTCAGTCTAAGGGTCAAAGAGGCGGGTGGCAAATTAGGACTTGTCTCGGAGACTTTTGTTTATCACAAAAGACGCTCGACCTTCCGCTCCTTTTTTAAGCAGACTTTTTGTTCTGGCACTGCCCGTATTGACATTGCCCGACGCCATAAGGGGGCGATTAAGCTTGTGCATTTGCTGCCCTCTTTTGCCGTGCTCTTGCTCTTAGCTCTTGTCATTCTAAGTGTGGTTTTCAAATCTGTCCTGTTTCTCTTGCCTGTTGTGGCTTATGGCGCACTGATTTTTGTCGATGCGTACCGAACATTCGGAAGCTCTCGTGTGGCATTGATGAGCGTGTGGGCTGGCGCATGCCAGATTGTGGGCTATGGCTCGGGGCTTCTCTATAATATATGGGAGAGATTCGTGATGCGCCGCATGGATACTGTGGCCTTCAAGAAAAATCTATACAAGGCTTGATGCGTTGAGTTTTTTGCTATAGTCCACAGGTGTCTCTTGATTTATGTATTGATAAGGAGGAGTATTAAATAAAACAAACACAGGTAAAACATTTTAACCTTGCGGCCGTACAAAGGAATAGGAACCGATTAAATGAGATGCCTATGATTACAGCCGATTTTGTGTTAAGGATTTTTGGGCACATATTTTTCCTATTCCTCGTCATCTGTGTCCCTCCCTTCCTCACCAATGTACTGAAAGCCATCAGGCATGGTGCGAATTCTGCTAATGCGCCCTATGAAAATGTTGAGTGGGTATCACTCATAGTTCTTTATGCATTAGCCATATACCTGTATGTTTTCAGGTGGTTGTTGGCTCATTAGGAAGCTTTGTGTTTTTGACGAGTGGTGTCTGAGTTCAATCTATGTGGGCGTTAAATATTACAACTTAAATTTTTTTATTGGATTAGAAATTGTTATAATTGCACTCAGAGACTAATGATGTCTCCTCAAGTTTTTTCATGAATTTGGGTTAGGTTAGGACAACCTCTCGACGTGAGTCGGGAGGTTTTTGTGTTTTAATAGCTGGTTTATTCCTTTGGTTTGAGAGATTATCAGTCGAGTGGTCGAAATCAAGTGAAAAATCATGTATCACCATGTTGTCGTACTCAGAAAGAGTGTGCTTTGCAAAAGAAATCAGGAACAGGCTGGTCTTTTTTTTTAGAATGGAATGATTTTTCTTTTTAAGTGGTGTTTGTTGCCTTGAGTGTCTGCCTGCGTCTCTTGGCCGGTTTAAGGTTGCAATGTCAAAATACAGCCTTCTTGGGGCGAAAAGTGACCATATTGTTTTGCTGTCGGTCGGAAAAGTAGTAACTTAGTAGGGTGAATTGGGTTGTTCTCTGGCCTTTTGCGAGGTCGAGTGGCGGCTTGGTTCACCCAGCGCTACGTCGGTTGTGAGTTTTCTCTCCCGTAAGCGCTTCTATGTGTAACTCATTTAATTATAATGGCAGAAGGAGAAAGGATTGTCCCTATAAAAATTGAGGAGCAGATGAAGTCCGCCTACATCGACTATTCGATGTCGGTGATTGTCGCCCGTGCCTTGCCTGATGCGCGGGATGGCTTCAAGCCCGTCCATCGCCGCATCCTTTTCGGCATGGATGAATTGGGTGTTACATCTGACAAACCATACAAGAAATCAGCACGTATTGTCGGTGATGTTCTCGGTAAGTATCATCCGCATGGCGACTCGTCTGTCTATGGAGCTCTTGTCCACATGGCCCAGCCTTGGGCTTTGAGATACCCGCTTGTAGATGGTCAGGGTAACTTCGGCTCTGTCGACGGTGACTCCGCCGCGGCTATGCGATATACTGAGGCGAGGTTGCAGCGAATTGCTGAGGATATGATGCTTGACCTCGACAAGGAGACTGTCGACATGGTCAAGAACTTTGATGAGAGCCTCGATGAGCCATCTGTGCTCCCGACCCGAATTCCTAATTTGCTGGTCAACGGTGCATCCGGTATCGCTGTCGGCATGGCGACAATGATGGCGCCGCATAACATCAAAGATGCTATTGACGCCTGCATAGCCTATGTCGAGAATAAGGATGTCGATATTGAAGACCTTATTAGGATAATCAAGGCTCCTGATTTCCCAACTGGCGGAACTATTGTCGGCTACTCTGGTGTGCGTGATGGTTATCTCACTGGCCGTGGCCGTATCGTAATCCGTTCAAAATATGAGATTGAGAAGGTTAATGACCATGAGAGCATTGTCATTACCGAGATCCCATACATGGTCGTTAAGTCGGATCTCATTAAGAAGATTGCCGAGCTTGTCAACGCCAAGAAACTTGACGGCATCACCAATCTCCGTGATGAGAGCGATAAGGATGGAATGCGCATTGTTATTGAAATCCGTAAGGATGCCATCCCAAATGTAGTTCTTAATCACCTCTTTAAGAATACTCAGCTCCAGTCAAGTTTTGGCGTAAACAACATCGCCCTTGTCGGAGGCCGACCTAAGTTGCTCAACCTCAAGGATATCATCCAATGCTTCGTTGAGCATAGGCATGATGTTGTCGTCCGACGCGCTGTCTATGAGAAGCGCAAGGCGGAGGAACGCGCCCACATACTCCAGGGTCTCATCATTGCGAGCGACAATATCGATGAGGTTGTTCATATCATCCGCGCCGCAAGCAGTAGGGATGAGGCTCGCCAAAAACTCATGGAGCGTTTCAACCTCTCTGAGGTCCAGTCACGCGCCATTGTGGAAATGAGGCTTGGTCAGCTCACTGGTTTGGAGCAGGATAAGCTTCACGATGAGTTCAAGAAGGTGACTGACTACATTGATTACCTCACTCGCTTGCTCGCTGACGAGTCTATGCAAATGGGAGTCATCAAGGATGAGCTTCTTGAAATCAGGGAAAAGTATGGTGATGAGCGTAGGACGAACATTGAATACTCTGAGGATGAGTTCAACCCCGAGGATTTCTATGCCGATGATGATGTCGTTGTGACTGTATCACACATGGGATATGTCAAGCGAACCTCACTCAACGAGTTTAAGACTCAGAACAGGGGCGGTATAGGCTCCCGTGGTTCAAGCACTCGCGACCAGGATTTCATTGAGCATATCTATTATGCCAAGATGCACGACACTATGATGTTCTTCACCAACAAGGGTCGTTGCTTCTGGTATAAGGTGTATGACATACCCGAAGGAAATAAAGTCAACAAGGGTAGGGCTATCCAAAACCTCCTCAATATCGAGAGTGACGATGCGGTCAAGGCCTTTATTAATGTACGTGGTCTTAACAATCCGGAGTTCACGCAGAGCCATTACATCATTCTTGCCACTAAGCAAGGTGTCGTAAAACGTACGAGTCTCTCTGAGTATTCACGTCCGCGTGCCAATGGTGTCATCGCTGTGACAATACGTGAGGGTGATGAATTGCTCAAGGCTGTCCTCACTGATGGTGGCAAGCAGCTCATGTTGGCTACTTCCGATGGACGCGCTGTCCGTTTCCCCGAGTCCTCTGTTCGCTCTGTCGGGCGTTCTGGCATGGGTGTCAGGGGTGTCAACCTTGGCGAGGGTAATCAAGTCGTCGGCTTTGTTGCTGTTGACCCTGATGACGCAGGTGACATCTTCGCTCTCTCTCAGAAGGGATTTGGCAAGAGGACCGCTATAAGCGAGTATCCTGTCAATAGCCGCGGTTGTAAGGGTGTCAAGACCATAAAAATCACGGAGAAAACTGGTGATCTTGTGGCTATTGACATCATGACCGATGATGATGATCTCATGATTATCAACAAGAGCGGCATTACAATCCGTATCAAGGCGACAGACATCAAGACCACGAGTCGTAATACCCAAGGACTTAGCCTTATCAATCTGAGCAAGAAGAATGATCGTATTGCCAGCGGTACCATCGTCCCCCACATGGATGACGAGGAGGCCGAGGAGGAAGGCATAACGAGTTCTGTCCCAGATCAAAACCAACAACCAACAGATAACAGCGAATCGGAAGATGAAGCTCCAGTGCAGGAGTAGACAAGTCACCTCGCCCGGTCCCCTAAACAAAATCAAGAATAACAAGTAATCTCAAAATGAAAAAGATTCTCATTTTGGCTGGATTGGCCCTCACGGGTCTCTCGGCTGCGGCACAGTCAAGCAAGGTCAACAGTGCCGAGAATAATCTCATACTCCAAAGGTATGATGCTGCTAAGTCTGACATAGACGAGGCTTTGCAGAATGAAAAGTCAAGCGAAGAGCCCAACACATATCTTGTCGCCTCTAAGATATACCTCACACTTGCAGCTAATAACAAGGCTGAGGACGGTATTGCCAAGGCTAAGGAGTACTTCACCAAGGCCAAGGAGCTTGATGCTCAGGGTGGTCCTAAGGGTAAGAAGGTAGGCAAGGCTGCAAAGAAGATTGAGAAGGCTCGCGCCGAGTATCGTGATCTCACTGAGAACATTGCAGGGCAGAGTTTCAATGACAAGAATTACAGCAAGAGCCTTGATGCCTTCCTCGCTTGCGAGTGGTTCGAGAATCAGGCTGCAGAGCAAGTCGCTGACACCGCTCTCTACTCTAACATCGGTATTGTCAGCATGCAGGCTGAGAATTGGACTGTCGGTGCTCCCTACTTCCTCAAGACGGCTCGCCTCTACGCCCAGACTCCTGGTAAGGAGAGCGATGGCTCTATGGCCTATCTCCGTGCTAAGTACTGCTATGAGCAGATTAAGGACTCTGTCAATGTAGAGGGCACTCTCAAAGAGGCTTTCGAGGCTTATCCGCAGGTAACTGATGTCATCAATACTCTGATTAACTATTACCTTCAGGCTCACAAGAATGACGAGGCTCTCGTTTATCTGAACAATGCCATTCAGAAGGATCCTAATAACGCGCAGTACTTCTTCGCTCGTGGTTGCCTTAATGAGAGCACCAGCTTCGTTGATGCCGAGGCTGACTATAAGCAGGCTATCAGCCTTGATCCTAAGCACTTCGGCGCAACGTACAACCTCGCCATTGTCTACTACAACTCAGGTCTCAAGATTAAGCAGGATGCAAGCGCTGAGCGTGACATCAACAAGTACAATGCTATGATGAAGGAGGCCAACGAGTCTTTTGCAAAGTCCGTTCCTTTCTTTGAGGAGGCAGCTGTGATTGCTCCTGACAAGCAGCAGAAGCTTGAGGTGCTCACCAATCTCAAGAGGATCACCTACATCCTTGAGATGTTCGATAAGAACAAGGAGGTTTCCCAGCAAATCCAGGAGATTGAGGCTGCAAACTAATAGCAGGTTCTAATCCTTACTAAAAAGAGCCGTGTCATTTACTTGACACGGCTCTTTTTATATCTTATGCCTGCGTCTTCTGTAACAGTTTTCAAAAGACTCTCATTAGTGTATGAAGCAGTGGCACGCTGACAGACACGAGCAGCACCACCGCAAGCGAGCCAACAATGGGCGACAGTGACAGTCCAAGCGGGCGGCTCTTATTCATCATCCTCAAGCACCGCAAGCGTATCTGCGACACTCACAGCGAGCGCGGCACTCGCCATCAAGTTTAACTCAGCCGCCTACTCGTCCAAGATACCCGTTTACAACAACCACTACTTCGGCAACGGCTTCATGCTGTCAACAGCCTCAAACAAGTACATCGCGGCAAGTTCAGCGGCAACGGACGGGAACATCATCCAAGCCCGCTCCTCCTCCGCCCTCTTCAAGTTCACCGCCAACGGGCTGCTGCAGTCGATGAATGGGTCTAACACCTTCTATCGGGTCAACCCGCTGGTCATGGCGTTCTCTATAAAATATGACTCCAACAGCGGTTACACGTTAGTCTCTCATTACAACCCGTTCGGAAAGACTATGGGAGATATAAACCGAGACTCAGCGGGCAAAATAACGGTGAACCATAACTATGGGGACTGGACGTTCACGTTTGCGACAGCGATAGACGCCACTTATTCAGTCTTCTGTAAGGTGATATCATTCACAAGCACAGCGGTAACTATAGGAAGAATAGACAGGGACGGGAACTACAGGGACGGAAATTTCCAAGTTATGCTGTTTGATTTCCACACATATTAGGAACATTGAGGAAAGAAAAACGTATATTGCGAGAAAAAGCAGCTATATGAAAGAAAAAATCATCTTATCGTTTGCGGCCCTTTTTGTCACCTTTGCCCTTTTCTCTTGTGAGGAGAGCGACAAGGGCGGCAAACTTGACCAAGATGCCAAAATTTGGATAAAAGGCAAAGATGGCGGTAACAAGTTCCTACATGTTAACAGCGATGGCACACAGCGAAGATTGACGGCAGAGGAAATATGTAAGGGGGACTCTGTCGACATTCTTGTTGTTCCTAAAGAAAACACCATGGCAACATGTGTTTTTTGTGTTATTACCCCCGTGCCAGGTTGCGATGGCTACGGCAGCATTGACACGGTAAACATGAGGCTGGGCATGTTGGCTGGAAATGTCAACGAGATAACGGATAATTTCTTCTTGTCAGATGAATATCATGTATTTATAGCAAAAGATTGGTATGAAGGGGACTATTTAAAACATGACACAAT
>CAVFBC010000029.1:0-34200 GCA_963620575.1 Alistipes putredinis
AATTAAGAGTGATTAAGTATTATCGACCGATTGGTATCATTTTTCACAAGCTGGCGTAGAAATGGGGCGTAAAAAACTTAAATTTGCGTAGATATCCGTTGGATGCGGATGGCGGGCGACGGCTTGAGCCGGGCGCGCTTCAGGCAACCATCGGGACAAAGAACCGAAAATATAGCCATGGCACAGACACCAGAATTCAAGTACGCCCCGATGTTCCAGGTCGGGAAAGACGACACACAGTATCGCCTGCTGAGCAAAGAGGGCATCAGCACAGGCACCTTCGAGGGCAAGACAATCCTCAAAGTCACAAAAGAGGCTCTTACACTGCTCTCACAGCAGGCTTTTCACGATGTTGAGTTCATGCTCCGCCGCGAGCACAACCTGCAGGTGGCAGCCATCCTGAAAGACCCAGAGGCCAGCGAGAACGACAAGTATGTCGCCCTCCAGTTCCTCCGCAACGCTGAGACAGCCGCAAAGGGCATCCTCCCTTTCTGCCAGGACACCGGCACGGCCATCATCCACGGCGAGAAGGGTCAGCGCGTATGGACCGACTTCGAGGACGAGGAGGCTTTGAGCCTTGGCGTGTTCAACACCTACACCCAGGACAACCTGCGTTACAGCCAGAATGCACCCCTCAACATGTATGACGAGGTCAACACCCGTTGCAACCTTCCGGCACAGATTGACATCGAGGCCGTCGAGGGTGACGAGTACCGTTTCGTGATGGTGGCCAAGGGCGGCGGCTCGGCCAACAAGACCTACTTCTACCCCATGACCAAGGCGACCATCCAGAACGAGGGCACGCTCCTGCCATTCCTCGTCGAGAAGATGAAGAGCCTCGGCACAGCAGCCTGCCCACCCTACCACATCGCGTTCGTCATTGGCGGCACATCGGCAGAGAAGAACCTCTTGACCGTCAAGCTCGCCTCTATCAAATATTATGACAACCTGCCCACCACGGGCGACGAGACCGGCCGCGCATTCCGCGACATCGACCTTGAGAACAAACTCCTGCACGAGGCTCATAAGATTGGCCTCGGAGCACAGTTCGGCGGCAAGTATATGGCTCATGACATCCGCGTCATCCGCCTGCCACGCCACGGAGCAAGCTGCCCCATCGGCATGGGCGTCTCTTGCTCGGCAGACCGCAACATCAAGGCCAAGATTAACAAAGACGGCATCTGGCTTGAGCAGATGGACGCCAACCCATCTGAGCTCATCCCTGAGGAGCTCCGCAAGCCGGGCGAGGGCACCAAGGGCATCGAGATTGACTTGGACAAGGGCATCGACGCAGTACGCGCCGAGTTGACCAAGTACCCCGTCTCGACGCGCGTCAGCCTCAAGGGCACCATCATCGTGGCTCGCGACATAGCTCACGCCAAGCTCAAGGCTCGCCTTGACGCCGGCGAGGGATTGCCCGACTACTTCAAGAACCACCCTATCCTCTACGCAGGCCCAGCCAAGACCCCCGCAGGCTATCCCTGTGGCTCGATGGGCCCCACGACAGCCAACCGCATGGATCCGTATGTTGACGAGTTCCAAGATCATGGCGCAAGCCTCGTTATGATTGCCAAAGGCAACCGCGGACAAATTGTCACCGACGCTTGCCAAAAGCATGGCGGCTTCTACCTTGGCACTATTGGCGGTGTGGCAGCTGTCCTCTCACAGAGCTCAATCAAGAGCATCGAGTGCGTGGAGTACCCCGAACTCGGCATGGAGGCCATCTGGAAGATAACAGTCGAGGACTTCCCCGCCTTCATCCTTGTCGACGACAAGGGCAACGACTTCTTCAAGCAGCTTAAGCCTTGCGCATGCACCCGATAAGACTGGCGTAGGCGGACGAGCTGAGACATAAGCTTCACTCCATACGGGGAACCGGAGATAATCCGGCTCCCCGTATTTTGTTTGTCCACACTGCCTAAGCTTATTTGACAGAATATTGTTATCTTAGCGAGTTAATACACACCAAGCGAGACACCTGATGACAAACACAACAATAAAGACCCTGCTACTCACCATGGCGGCAATCCCAGCCATATGCGAAGCGCAGAGCCTGAGCGGAGACGGATATGCGCAGAAGATGAGCGACGGTGGCGAGGATGTTTACCTTTACACACGCGGCGCAAGCCCCACCCTGACATTCACATCGGCAGCCAAGACCACGCTAAACTGGTACTACTCAGCGGATGGAAGTTCGACGACAGAACCTGTTCGCACAACAGAGGCGGTAAAGAGTGACGTTCTGACAGTTGACGCCGCCGGGTTTTACTCCGTTGTCACGGCAGACGGCGTCACGTTATCGGCTTGGATGGTAAGCCCATCGCCCGTCTCGACCTCATTCGCCATAGACAGCGTCAACTGCGATGCCGTTTTTGCCAAAGCCACATCAGAAGCACCAGCAATCACTTTTGGCAGCCACACATTGGCGCAGAAAATAACCTACCAATGGGAAGTGGCGGACAGCACAGTCTTGACCACACAAAGCGAGGTTGCCGAGATTGAGGACATATATGACGAGGGGCTATTGACACTGCGCGCCATCAACCAGGCATTCAACGAGGCCACCTACACCGACTCCGTCATGCCACAGAGGCTGCGCGCATCCTATTCATACACAAGCAGAAAAACAGACATAGCCAACGAGGCGACAGCCACAGGCGACGCACTCTCCGCCCCGGCCGAGGTGGCCCTGAACAACAGCAGCCTTGGCACATATACCGTGTGCGAGTGGGCCATTGGCAACATAGCCAGGCTCTATGACAAACAGCCAGTATACCAGTTCCAACAGCCCGGCACATATACAATCACACTGACCATAACCAACGAGGAGACAGGTTGCGCAAGCACAGACTCAAGCATGACAGTGACAGTGAGCGAGGCGGCGCTTGAATTCCCGAACGCATTCACCCCCAACGGAGACGGAGTGAACGACCGTTTCATGCCATCATTCCGCTCTCTGAGCAAATATGAGCTGACAATCTGGAACAGATGGGGACACAGGGTGTTCGAGACCAAGGACCCGAGCGACGGATGGGACGGCACAATAAACGGCAAAGAGGCTGCCGCCGGCACGTATTACTTCATGTCCACCGCGAGTGGGTATGAGAAAGGGGTGACCTTCAGGCGCAAAGGGTCAGTCACCTTGGTAAGATAGACAGAGCCGAACGAGTGACGAAGCCGGCGCATGACGTGACAATAGACAGACATCAGCGCGAAAGGTGACACAAAAGAAACAGACAGAAAGAGAGACTATGAGCGAGGAGAACGCCAACGTATCCCGCGACGAAGAGCAGGCGCGCCAAATGGTGCAAGACATCATCGCCAGCAACCCTCTGTGCCATAAGACAGAGGAGGATGCTCAGATGATTCGCAAAGCTTTTGAATTGGCAAACGAGGCGCACCGCGGGATGCGGAGGCGATCGGGAGAGCTGTACATATTCCACCCCGTGGCCGTGGCTAAAATAGTGGCAGAGGAGATAGGCCTCGGACCGATAAGCACGGCAGCAGCCCTCTTGCACGACGTGGTGGAGGACACGGAGATGACCTTGCAGGAGTTGGAGCAGATTTTCAACCCCACCGTGGCGCAGATTGTAGACGGACTGACAAAGTTAGACTCCGTCATCGACCAACAGGAGAGCCTCCAGGTGGAGAACTTCCGCAAGTTGCTCATCAGCATGGTCGAGGACGTCCGCATCATCCTGATTAAATTAGCGGACCGCCTGCACAACATGCGGACATTGGAGGCGCTGCCCGACCACAAAAGGTACAGAATATCGGCCGAGACGCTGTACATATACGCCCCCATAGCCAACAGGCTTGGACTTTACGCCATCAAGACCGAGTTGGAGGACCTGAGCTTGAAGAATGAGCAGCCCAAAGTATATCAGGAGATATATGACCGGCTTCAGGCATTCAAGCGCGACTTTCAAGTGGTGATAGACAGCGTCATGACCCCACTGCGCATGCGATTGGACGCGAGAGGCTACAAATATGAGATCAAGGCTCGTACCAAAAGTATCTACTCCATCTGGCGCAAGATGGAGAACAAGGGCGTCCAGTTTGACGAGATATACGACATCATAGCCTCGCGAGTGGTTTTTGAGCCGCGCGAGGACATGCTGGAGAAGACCCAATGCTGGGATATCTACAGCATTATAACCGACCTATTCCGTCCCAACCCGGATCGTCTGCGCGACTGGGTTTCCACCCCCAAGAGCAACGGGTATGAGGCTCTGCACACAACAGTGATGAGTCCCGAGGGCCGGTGGATTGAAATCCAGATACGCTCGCGGCGCATGGACGAGATTGCCGAGCGCGGACTGGCGGCCCACTGGAAATATAAGGGGGAAAAGGGAGGGTCTGAGATTGACGCCTGGCTCGAAGGGCTCAAGAAGATGTTGGACACGGCATCGCAGAACTCCATGGAGTTCATGGACACCTTTAAGCTCAACCTCTTCTCACAAGAGATCATGATCTTCACACCGCAGGGAGACATGCGCATCATGCCAGTGGGATCGACAGCCCTCGACTTTGCGTTTGGCCTGCACTCGAAGATTGGATTTCATTGCATAGGAGCAAAAGTCAACTATAAGCTTGAACCCCTCAGCTATGTCCTCAAGAGCGGTGACCAGGTTGAGATAATCACCTCGGACAACCAGAAGCCCAAATATGAGTGGCTCAACTTCTGCACCACGGCCAAGGCCAAGACCTGCATACGCGAGGCGTTCAAAGACTACCGCCGCCAAACCATTGACAAGGGCGAGCAGATGGTTATAGAAGAGCTCGCCAAGGTCAAGCTGACAGTCAACGCTAGGATTCTGAGTAAGATGCTGACGCACTATAAGTTCGACAACAGGGACGACCTCTATTTCAGCATTGGCTCTGGAGTGACGAACATAGACGGGCTTGAGAAGGCTCTCAGGCAGAACAGCACAAACAAGTGGATCAAGTTCTGGCACCTGAGCTTTGGAAGCAGCAAGGAGAAGAAAGAAGACCTGAAAGAGGACGAGGATCACGACCTCGTCATCCCAAAAGGTCGCAACGTGGTGTTGACGGACGAGGAGAACGAGACGCAGCGATACTCCATAGCGCCATGCTGCCACCCCATCCCTGGCGACGAGGTGGTGGCGTATATGCAAGAGGACGGCTCCCTCGTGCTCCACTCGCGCACATGCCCCAAAGCCTTGCAACTGATGAGCAGCCAAGGCAACAAAATAGTCTCAGCCAAATGGGAGAGCCACAAAGTGCTGTCATATCTGGTTCAGATAGAGATTAGCGGAATAGACCGCCAGGGCATTGTGGCAGAGATAACAAGAGTCATAGCCAACGAGATGCACGTCAAGATGCGCTCAGTCAACTTCGAGGCGCACGATGGCATCTTTGTAGGCAACATATTGCTATACACATATAGCGCGGATGACCTTAGTGAACTCATAGAGACGCTACGCAAAGTGAAAGGCATCCATGACGTAAACAGGAAAGATAACAGCCAGACTAAACAAGACAAAGAGTAAAAGAGATGAAATTCGAACTCCAGCATACAGACCCGCAGAGCATGGCTCGCGCCGGAAAGATAACCACGGACCATGGTGAAATCCTGACTCCCATTTTCATGCCTGTTGGCACAGTAGGGTCAGTCAAGGGACTCCACTTCCGCGATGTGGCGGACGACGCCAAGGCTCAGATAATCCTCGGCAACACCTACCACCTCTACCTTCGCCCGGGTCGCGAAGTGCTCAAAGCGGCAGGAGGCCTCCACAAGTTCAACGGGTGGACCAAGCCCATATTGACAGACAGTGGCGGCTTTCAGGTGTTCTCGCTCAGCTCAAACCGCAAGTTTTCAGAGGAGGGCGTGACATTCCGCTCGCACATTGACGGCTCAAAGCACCTCTTCACCCCCGAGAACGTCGTGGACACCCAGCGCATCATAGGCTCAGACATCATGATGGCCCTTGATGAGTGTCCCCCTGGCGAGAGCGACCACAACTATGCCAAGAAGTCGTTAGACATGACCATGGCGTGGCTTCGCCGCGGTGTCAAACACTTTGACGAGACAGAGCCGCTGTATGGTCACAGCCAGACCTTCTTCCCCATTGTACAGGGTGCGGCCCACCGCGACCTCCGCACGCGCGCAGCCCATGAGGTGGCCGAGCTTCAGCGCGAGGGCAACGCCATTGGCGGCTTGGCTGTCGGCGAGCCGACGGAGACCATGTATGAGATGGTCGAGTTGGTGAACGGCATATTGCCACAGGACAAACCGCGCTACCTGATGGGCGTCGGCACACCCGTCAACATACTGGAGAACATAGCGTTGGGTGTTGATATGTTCGACTGCGTCATGCCAACTCGCAATGGTCGTAACGGCATGATTTTCACGAGCGAGGGCATAATAAACCTTCGCAATAAGAAATGGGAGACTGACTTTACGGAACTGGACCCGGCTGGCACGTCATTTGTAGACCATGCATATAGCCGCGCATACGTACGCCACCTTTTTGTGGCAGGCGAGATGCTTGGCGCCCTCATCGCATCGGAGCACAACATAGCGTTCTACCTTGAATTGGTCCGCCAGGCGCGCGAACATATCATAGCTGGAGACTTCAGAGATTGGAAAGACATCACCGTCAAGAAAATCTCCCAAAGGGTCTAAGCCGCACGAGCAGAGAACATTCCGCGGCAGGCGAAAAAGAGTAACAGAAGTCCGAATATTTCCCAGACTCGGGAGGAACATAAAAAGACAAAGCCATGAAAGTCAAGAGTGTAATATTGTCACTGACTGCAGCGGCTCTGAGCAGTTGCGCATCAGTCAGTTATAAGGTCGTGGATTTCGACGTGTTGCGCCCTGCCGACTACACCATGCCGTCGTGGGCTGACACTGTTCTTGTTGTGGACAACACGGCGCACCCCGAATGCGTGGACTCCACCATGCCATACGAGTACATAACGCAGATAGTCTCGCCCAGCACTGCACGCCTTGTTGGCCAATACGCTTTCCATGCGTTAACCAAAGACTTCAATCAGAGCGGCTACATGGTCATGCGCGAAGTTGGCGACAGGTTCATAAACCTGACAAACGGCAGCATAGACACACTGTTGGCAGGTCATCCCAGCACAGTGATATTATCACTTGACGCCATAAGCAGCAAGAGCGTGCTACGTTTGGCTGGCAAGGAATATGATGAAGAGAGCCGTCAGATGCTGAATTGCATAGACATTGTGAGCGAGACGAAGACCCAGTTGAGCCTAATAACCGCCCCCTTTGCCAAGCAGACTCTGTCTCAGAGGACCGACACAATCATATTCCGCGCCTGCGACACGTCGACAGCCTACATAGCTACCCATTTCCCATCCATTGTGTCAAGATATCAGCAACAGGGCACAGACGTGGGGCATAAATACGCAGACGCGCTATTGCCATCATGGGAGAGGGTGTACCGCAGCCTGTATGTGACTACTACGCAGGACATGGTGGCTGCCGCCACTTGGGTTGACCAGGGAGATTGGGAAGAGGCCAAGAACTTGTGGACAAGAGCCGCGTCCGAGTCTAAAAAGAAGCCAGAGAGAGTCCGCGCATCCCTGAATATGGCATTGGCATACGAGCGCGAGGATAATCCGACTGCGGCATCCATGTGGTGCTCAAAAGCTTTAGACCTAATAGACAGTTGCGACAGCAAGACCGCCGCGGCCCTGAGCACAGAGAAAAAGCGTGCGGAGAATATGTTCGGCTATCTCATGCAAAGAATAACTGAGAAAAAGGATTTGGACAAGCAGATGAACTGAGAACCATCATGCTAAACAACATACCAGGCTACGCAGCCGCCATCGCCTGCCTGTTAGCTTCATGCGCAACGGCATGGGGACAGGTAACCACGCGCCCCACTAACATTGGCAAGCAAGCCACAATAGGAGCCTACGCTGTCAACCTCAAGACGGGCAAGACATTGTGGGCATATAACGAAGACGCTTGGCTTACACCCGCATCAGTCACCAAGCTTCTTACCACAGGAGCCGCATTGCGAACCATGGGGCCGAATGCGCAATTTGAGACAACATTTGAGCTAAGCGAAGACACTACTGGAGGGTGGGTTCTTGGAGCGAGAGGGGACTTCGACCCCACACAAGACTCTAAATATTTCAACTCCAGGTCTTTAAACAGAGCCATAGCAAACCTTGCTGACACATTGCGCCGACGAGGCGTCACACACATCAGCTCCTTTGTCATTGACGACACACAAATATCCGACGAAGTAGGCTGTCCACGTCACCTGTGGGAGGACATGGGCAACTATTACGGGGCGCGGCCATCTGTGGTATGCACTGACGACAACCTCACCACCCTATACTTCAGCAGCCCCGCGCAAGTAGGCAAACCATGCAAGTTGGACTCCATATCGCCCAAAGCCGACGGGATGTGGCCCAAGACCAACGTCATGACGCACAGCCTCAACAAAGACAAGAGCATGGTCTACTATGGCGGAGGCACAACCTGGTACGCAAATGGCAGTATCCCAACCAACCGAAAGGCATTTAAGGTAAGGAGCGTGATGCCAGACCCAGAGAAGGCGTATGCACGTAAAGTTGCCGGCCTGCTCCGTGAGAACGGCATTGAGGTCGACACGGCAAAGATTGACAAGGCTCAGCCGGGCGAGCGAATCTACACCATCAAGTCCCCCACCCTGACAGAGATAGTGCGGCAAACGAACCACAAAAGCATCAACCTATGCGCTGACGCATTGGCATTCCACATGGCTATGCGCGAAACAGAGGGCGCTGTAACATGGGATGATGCGGCGGCGGCAGTGTCTGGATTTTGGAAAAGCGCGAGCGGATTGGACATGAGCATATATGACGGCTCAGGCATTTCACCATTTGGGGCAGTCAGCGCAAAGACTTTCGTCAGCATGATAAAAGATATGCGACAGAGCAGCGTGTGGACACCATTCCGCGAGAGCCTGCCAGTCTTTGGCAAAAGCGGGACAGTGGCGGGCTTAGGCCGAGGCACTGACATTGAAGGCAACGCCCGGGCGAAAAGCGGGACAATGACCGCAGTGGTGGCGTATGCCGGCATAATGGAGAACAAGCATAAAGAAGAGATTGTTTTTTGCATAATAGTAAATCACTTCACTGAACACGAATCCGTAGTCAGGACACAAATTGTTAATTGGCTGAACAAAATATACAGTGCCAGCAATAATTGAGAGACATGAACGCTAAGACACAGAAGGTGCTCAAAAAGGTAGGTATTTGGATATTGGGCATCGTTATTTTCCTATTCATTGCGGTTGTGGCGGCAGTCAACTTAATCATGACCAACGACCGTCTCATGCCCTTGATTGACAAATACGCGCATGAGTATTTGGATGCGGAGGTGAGCATAGGTCATGCGGAAGGCGTCCTTTTTAAGTCATTTCCATACTTGGGTGTCAAATTAGACAGCGTCACCATTGTGACAAACGCCTTTCAGGGCGGCCCCGTTCCCTATGGAGACACATCACGCGTCATTGTGGACAGCCTACGCCTGCGGCGTGACACATTGGCTAAAGTGGACCACGCCATTGTCGGAATCAACATTGCAAAATACCTTTTATCGGACGACAACTCATTCACCATAGGCCTGATAAGCCTTGATGGGCCGAGAGTGCGGTTGGTCACAGATGAGCATGGGCATAATGGATGGGACATCATGCGCCCCACAGAGGACGACCCGTCTGACACGACAAGCACTGACGTAAAAGTCAAGCACATCAAGATAAAAAACGGGCGCATCGCCTACTTCAGCAAGCAGGATATGATGGGCGTGTTTGTTGACAGCATCAACTTTGCCTCCGACGGTGAAATGGGACTCAGCCAAGTGGAGACCGACCTCGACGTTGACATCACTCGCCTAAGTCTTGGCGTGAAAGACAACAGATATATCCGCAAAATGCCATTAGGGCTTAATGGACGGCTAACCTATGATAATGACTCAAACAAATTCAACCTCAGCGGTTTATGTCTGAGAGTAGCATCGGCTGACATCGATTTGGATGGGTGGGTGAAACCGGACTCCGCAGGTGCATTGCTTGACATCACCTATGGGCTTGAGACTCCGAGCGCGGAAAAGCTTTTCGCCGCCATACCTACCAGTGTCATAAGCAGCCCTGTCGACATCAAGAGTGGCGGCGTAGGGCTAAGTGGCAGCGTCAAAGGACGTCTGTCTGAAACTGAGATACCCTTGATTACAGGTCAGGCTCATTTAGACAAGATAAGCGCCCAATATGAGGGACGGCCAGATGAAATAGAGGACCTTTCGGCTGAATTTAACATGCTGGTTGATCAGGCGAGGCCAGACTCGTCATATGTCAACCTGGACATTTTCCACTTCAAGGGCGGTAAGAGCGAAGTGTCCGCCATTGTTAAGATTTCGCAGCTTCTGACCGAGGCCATGATGGATTGCAACGTGAAAGCCCATGTGGACTTTGACAACCTGCAACGTGTCATACCCTTTGACAACACCAACATGAGCGGCACTATGGATGCCGACATAGTCACCCATTTCTCATTAGACGACATCAGACATCGCAACTACGGGCGTGCCAAATTAGATGGTTCATTGAGCGTGAGCAACCTATGCATCACAAACGATTCATCCGACTTAGACATAGATGTCGATGCAAGCCTAAAAATGAAGACAGACAGGGTAGTCTCTATCAGTAGCACACTCAATAGTCTGAAAGTCAAGGTTGGCGACATCACGATAGGAGCAAAAGACGGCACCCTTGTGGCAAAGTCCACATTTACGCAAGACACGACTGCCGTTGTTCCCGTAGAGGGTCAAATAGGCATAGGCAGGGCATTCTTCAAAAGCGACACCGTCGTGGTCTTCGCAAAAAACATACGGACAGATGACAGAATCGCTCCCGATGCGAACAACATACATAAACCAGTCATAAACCACCAGCTTAATGTCGACACCCTCTTTGCCGGCGTCATTGGCAACAGGATATTCGGTCACGGATTTCAAATAACTGCGCACCAGGAGGTGAAAAATGACACGGCTTGGCACACGACAGGCTCATTGTCATACTCGCATGCGGGAGTGATGCCGACATTCTACAGCAAACCCATAAAAACAGACAACTTCCACCTAACATTAGACGGCGACTCAGTCAACGTCAACAGCGTCACTGTGACATCGGGCAACACAACATTGCGCGCTGCGGCCTACGTCTGCAACCTATTCACCTCGCTCAAACAACGCGAGCAAGTCACCCTCAACCTTAAGATTGACGCTGACACATTGGACTGCAACGAGATAATGGCATCAATAGTCAGAGAGAAAACAGACAGCCTAAGCTCTCTAACGGCAGTCGACACGACAATGGGGATTGACACGACAGTCACATCTGCGACCTACACTGCCATAGACACGTTAAAGCAGCCAGAGGACATGATGATGCGGAACACCCAGTTAATCCTAATCCCTCGCCACATAAAACTAAGCGTCTCAACACGCGCAAAGCGGCTCAAATGGAGCACACTCACAATGAGCGACGTTATAGGCGAAGTTAGGACAAAAGATGGTGCAGCCCACGTGACCAATCTAAGCTTTAAGATTGGAGACGCGCGCAGCATATCAATCATGGCCTATAAGGCTTGGCCACATGCGGGCAAGGCACGCGCCAACATATTCAGCCGTTGGGAGAGGGCGGACATCAAGCTGTTGAGTTCGGCTTTGGGACTTGACACCATCATCCCGGCGCTCAAACCAATGAGTGGCAAATTGGATTGTTACATGGCTGCCGAGATTGAGCTGGACAGCGCCATGAACGTGGTGACCAATACAGCCAGAGCCGCCATCCACTTAGGAGGCCAAAAACTTACGCTCACCGACAATGAGAGTTTCCGAAAGATAGGCAAGAAACTAATGTTCAAGGACAAAGAGAAAAACGTCATTGACACATTGGCACTCAACGTGTTGTTGGATTCGGGCAAAGTCCAGGTATTGCCCTTTGTGGTCAACATTGACAGATATAGATTGGCATGCGCAGGAGAGCAGGACTTGGATATGAACATGAAATATCACGTCTCAATACTCAAAAGCCCGCTGCCATTCAAGGCCGGAGTCAATATTATAGGAACACCGGACAACTTCGACGTGGACATAACCACGGCTAAGCTAAAAAAGGTAGTGACGGCCGAGAACATGGCTAAGAATGACACTACCTCACTCATGCTGCGAATGTCTGTGCTGCGCAACAGCTATATACTCTCGGGTCAGCCTATTCCTCAATATCTCAAACAAATAAAGGGTCTGGATTCCAACCCCAAATTTGCCATTGCTATTCAGGAGGATACAGACACGGAAGAGAGCCTGCACGAAGCCGCAATGGCAAGACGGGCAGCCGCAGGAGACTCAACAGCGACCGCCACGCCTGACACATCGGCCGTGCGGACAGAAAGCGCAACGGCCCAAAAAGATTCTATAATCCAAAAGAATTAGCCCCTTAAAGAAAAGCCACAGATAATGGACGTGAAAATAGATGATAGTTGGCGCAAACTACTCCAAAAAGAGTTTGACGCGCCTTACTTCAAGGCATTGACCGATTTCGTGCGCCAAGAGTATCACACGCAGACCATATTTCCACCTGCGAACAAGATATTCAACGCATTCGACACCTGCAAACTTGATGACGTCAAAGTCGTTATTATAGGTCAAGACCCATATCATGGAGAGGGGCAGGCCATGGGATTGTCATTCTCTGTTCCTGTGGGTGTGAAAATACCAGGATCACTCCAAAATATCTACAAAGAGATAGAGGCCGAATATGGGAGCACTGGCGGCTATCGTCCGCATGCCAATGGAGATTTGACAGATTGGGCTCGTCAAGGCGTACTACTGTTGAACGCCACACTGACAGTCCGCGCCCACCAAGCAGGATCTCATCAAGGGCATGGTTGGGAGACCTTCACAGACAATGTAATACGACTAATATCAGAGCATCTGAATGGCGTCGTATTTATGCTTTGGGGGTCATACGCAGGCAGAAAAGCAGAGATGATAGACCAGCGTAAGCATCTCGTTTTAACGTCTGCGCATCCGTCACCATTGTCCGCCTATCGCGGCTTCTTTGGCAATGGGCATTTCATGAAGGCGAATGAGTATTTGCAAAGCATTGGCAAGACTGAAATTGTGTGGTGAGCTAATCGGATATTTGAAACGCCACAAGAGAACAGGGCTGACACTTAACGCAAAGTGCCAGCCCTTTGTGTTTCAATATTGCGCATTTCAAACCCTAAGATTTAAATGTCCTTAGAATTGTGATTTGCAGAAAATACAGCCACCATGAATAAATAGAGATCAATAACGCCCCCCCGAAAAAAAAGAAAGCCCTGACGCAAGATTATTGCATCAGGGCATATTCAATTATGAGCCTTATCGGCTACATCGCAAATATTAGCACATGCCAGAGAAACCGACAAAGGCCATGGCCATGAGACCGGCGGTAAGCAACGCGATAGGCGTTCCCTTCATAGACTCGGGAACATCCATAAGCTCAAGATGCTCACGAAGGACAGAGAAGAGGATGAGCGCAATGGCGTAGCCTACAGCGGTAGCTATTGCATAGACAACACCCTTGAGCAAATCATATGAGCCGTCAGCAACGCCATTGCCGACTATGATTGCGACACCAAGGATACAGCAGTTGGTCGTGATGAGAGGCAGGAAAACGCCAAGAGCCGAATAGAGGGCAGGTGACATCTTCTTAAGGATAATCTCCACCATCTGGACAAGCGCCGCAATGACGAGGATGAAGAGGATTGTCTGCATATACTCGATGCCAAAAGCATTAAGCACATACTTCTGGAGAAGGTAGGTCACAATGGTGGCGAGAGTGAGGACGAACGTGACAGCCGCACCCATGCCCGCCGCAGTAGACATCTTCTTTGAGACACCGAGGAAAGGGCAAATTCCGAGGAACTGTGACAACACTACGTTGTTCACAAAGATGGCCGAAATGGCCAAAAGAATGTATTCCATAGTGTGTTAAGCCTTCTTAGTTAACTTATTGACAATGACAATGAGGTAGCTGAGCGCAATGAATGCGCCAGGAGCCAAGACAAAGGCCAGGATGCCGTACTCCTCACCCCACAATTTCAGACCAAAAATCTGACCAGAGCCAAGGATTTCGCGGACTGCGCCAAGGAGAGTAAGGCCAACAGTGAAGCCGAGACCTATGCCAATGCCATCGCAAAGAGAATCTATGGCGTTGTTCTTAGCTGCAAAAGACTCAGCACGACCGAGGACGATACAGTTGACGACAATGAGAGGGATGAAAAGACCCAAAGAGGCATAGAGCGCAGGGACGTAAGCCTTCATGAGCATCTCAAGCACCGTCACGAACGTCGCAATGATGACAATGAAAGAAGGGATGCGGACCATGTCCGGAATGAGGTTCTTCACTAACGAAATGACCACGTTGCTGCACATGAGGACAACCATGGTTGCGAGACCCATGCCCATGCCATTGATGGCCGACGTAGTAGTGCCGAGCGTCGGGCACATGCCAAGGAGAAGGACGAAAGTCGGGTTCTCCTTGATAAGGCCATTGAGTATTATCTTGAATTTATTCATAACTTTTCGGATTAACCTATTTGCATCATGCGCTTATTGGCTATCAACATGCGCATTGGCAGTTTCCGTAATTCGCTGTTTAGTCGACCACAGCCTTAAGTTCAGCGGTCTCGTCAGCAATCGTGTCAGCAACAACAGCATTAACAGAGTCTGGCTGACAAGAGAGACTGTCCGCAGGAGCAGTGGTCAGAGTAGAGGCTCCGGTATTGGCATCGCCACCAAAGATAGCGTTATACTCGATGTTGACAGCCTTGAGGAAAGCACGGCTGGTGATGGTGGAAGCCGTAATGGCATCTACATCGCCACCGTCTTTCTTGACAGTCAAGTTGTCAGAGCCGGGATTCTTGCCTATGATATTGCCCTTACCATCCTTTTGGAACCAGACTCCAGCCTTGGCACCAAGACCTGGGGTCTCAGCCGTAGCGAGAATCTCATAGCCAAGGATGTTGCCATCGTTGTCGAAACCAGTGAGGACTGTGAGGTTAGGCGAAAAACCAGTTACAGCAGTCTTAACAGCCTTACCCACAACCTGACCATCGACAGAGGCGGTATAAACGATGAAAACGTCATTACCGTTTTTGACAGTATCAGTATTTGAGACCACAAGGTCGCCATCTTTACCTGCGAGTATCACCTTTTTGATGCCATCATTGAGGGTCTGCGCCTCAATCTTGGCGATAGGCTCCTTAGTGAGCTGCTGCATAACGCCGAGCAGAGCGGCCGCCACGAGAGTTACGCCCGTGAGGACGATAACCATATTCGGCAGAGTAGATTCTAACTTTTTCATTTTGCTATCTCCCCAAATCTTTTCGGTTTGCAGTAACGGTTAATGAGCGGAGTGACAATGTTCATCAGCAGGATGGCGAAAGACATGCCCTCGGGGTATGCGCCGAAGTTACGGATGAGTACAGTCAGGACACCGATGCCGACACCATATATAATCATTCCCTTGTGAGTCATAGGCGAAGTGACATAGTCGGTAGCCATGAAAATAGCACCGAGAAGTGCGCCACCTGTGAGGATGGTGAAGAGAGGATCGATGAAGACTTCCGGATTGCAGAGATAGAGAATGCCCTGGAAGACGAACATTGAGCCGACAACAGCAACAGGTATGTGCCAAGTGATAATCTTAGCAACGAGAAGGATGATGAAGCCAAGGATGAGCGCAATGGCAGAAACCTCACCGAGAGAACCACCTATGTTGCCAAGGAAAAGATCCGAGGCCTGAGGCAAACCTTCTATCTTGCTAATACACGTTCCATTCTTTACAGACTCCTTGAGAAGCCCGAGGGGGGTGGCACCAGTCACTCCATCAACGCCTTGCGGAGTTGGCCAAGAGGTCATCTGGGCAGGGAAAGACATAAGGAGGAACACGCGTCCGCCAATAGCCGGGTTGACAATATTCTGACCGAGTCCGCCAAAAGTCATCTTGCAGACGCCAATCGCAAAGATGGCACCAATGACAACAATCCACAACGGAAGGTTAGAGGGAAGGTTGAAAGCGAGGATGAGACCCGTCACAATGGCAGAGCCATCAGTTATCGTGGTCGGGACCTTGAGAATGAACTTCTCAATGAGATACTCAACACCCACGCAAGCGATGACCGAAGTCAGGATGACGGCGAGCGAACTGAGTCCGAAGAACCAGAGCGAAGTGGCTAAGGCCGGGATGAGAGCTATCGCAACGCCAAGCATGTTACGCCTCACCGTATCGGTGGTGTGGACATGTGGCGATGGTGCTATGGTTAACTTTTCCATCTTATTAAGCTGAAAGTTAAAGCTAATGGTTTGCTATTAGGAAATTCTGATTACTTGGTCTCGGCAGCCTTCTTCTCCTCCTCAGCCTTCTTAGCGGCCTCAGCGGCAGCCTTTTTTGCTGCAGCCTCAGCTCGAAGCTGAGCGCCTACACGTGCCTTGCCCATTCGGATGAAATCGAGCAGTGGGCGAGCGCTGGGACAGGTGAAAGAGCAACAGCCGCACTCGATGCAGTCCATGACGTTCTCGGCACGGAGATCGTCAAAGCGGCCAAGCATGGCAAGTTTTGACATGAGGAAAGGCTGCAGACCCATGGGGCATACATTGACACACTTGGCGCAACGAATACAAGCCTGAGCTGCGGGACGCTTCGAGTCAGCCACATTCATGAGGGTGACGCCAGACGTGCCCTTAACCACAGGGACATCGAGGTTTGAGTATGGGCGACCCATCATAGGGCCACCACCGATGACCTTGCCACAATCCTCTGGCATTCCGCCGGCAGCCTCAATGAGGCTCTTGACAGGGGTGCCGATGCGGACAAGGAGGTTGCTCGGCTCGCGGAGGGGCTTGCCTGTGACGCAGACAATGCGCTCAATGAGCGGCTTATTCTTCTGCACTGCCTCATAAATTGCATAGACTGTGCCAACATTCTGAACGACTGCGCCAACATCAATAGGCAACTTGCCACTTGGGACTTGACGACCAATGCAAGCGTCGATGAGCTGCTTCTCACCACCCTGCGGATAGCGAAGCTTGAGAGGTTGAACTGTGATGCCCTCGAAGCTTGTGGCGAGACGAGTAAGGTTATCAATGGCATCCTTCTTATTATTCTCAATTCCGATGAAAGCCTTCTTGACGCCGAGAGCTTTCATGAGAATCTTGACACCGATGAGAATCTCATCACCATGCTCAAGCATGAGACGATGGTCTGATGTGAGATAAGGCTCACATTCCACACCATTGATGATGAGAGCCTCGCAAGTCTTGCCAGGGGGGACAGAGAGCTTGACGTGAGCGGGGAATGTAGCGCCGCCCATGCCGACAATACCCATTGCCTTTATCCTATTGATAATCTCGGCGGGCTCAAGAGTAATCTCGCGGCGGATAGCCGAAGAGCGGTCGATGGACTCATCCCACTCGTCACCCTCGACAGTTATCGTGATACAGGGCTTACGATAGCCGTTGGCATCAACAAAATCCTCAATCTTCTTAACCTTGCCAGAAACAGGAGAGTGGATGTTGGCAGAGACAAAGCCGCCGGCCTCAGCAATGAGCTGACCGACCTTGACAACATCACCAGCTTTGACGACAGGAACGGCGGGAGCGCCAATGTGCTGTGCGACTGGGACCTTAACTTCTGCCGGCACCGGGAGCTCACGGATAGAGCTGCCAGCCGAAAGCTTCATATCATTCGGGTGGATGCCGCCTATTTTAAATGTCTTCAACACTTTGATATATCGTTATGTGTGAGAGTTCTGTGGACTTGGGCTTTGTGGCCTACTACTGTTGCTGCTGTGCTTGAGAAGCCGCTGGTGCAGCCTGCTGCTGTTGAGCGGGAGCCGGCTGAGCAGAAGCCTCAGTCTTAGGGGCCGCAGGCTTGGCTGCAGGACGAGGAGGGAAGTTGAGCTCATGAATGGCATGCGTTGGGCAAACGGCTGCGCACTTGCGGCACATCTTGCACTTCATGTAGTCAATGTATGCCACATTATTCTCAACCTTGATTGCGTCGAATGCACACTCCTTCATGCACTTGCCACAGCCGATGCAGGCATTTTTGCAAGCCTTCATGGCAATAGCGCCCTTATCCTTATTGACGCAGGAGACGAAGAGCCTACGATTCTTAGGACCTTTATTGCGAAGTTCTATGATACCCTTGGGGCAAGCCTTGACGCAAGCGCCACAGGCGACACACTTGTCATCATCGACCTCGGGAAGTCCGGTCTCCTTATTCATCTTGATGGCTCCGAACTGGCAAGCGTCGACACAGTCACCACAGCCGAGGCAGCCATAGGCGCAATCAGTCTCACCCGCGAAATTGGCAGCCAGAATGGCGCATTTCTTGGCGCCGTCATATTCCAGCTTGTGGAGGCGAGCCACGCAATCACCATTGCATCGGACGACAGCAACCTTGGGAGCCGCGGCTACAACCTCCTTACCCAAAATTCCGGCTATCTTAGCCATGGTGGCAGCGCCACCGACAGGGCAAAGCAGCGAGCTAATGTCGTCGGCCTTGACAAGCGCATCAGCCATGCCGTGGCATCCAGGGAAGCCGCAGCCGCCACAGTTGGCACCTGGCAGGGCAGCCTCAACCTCGCCGACACGGGGGTCTTCATAGACCTTGAACTTTTGCGACACAAAATAGAGAATCACGGCTGCCACGCAGCCCGTGATTGCCAATGCCGCAATAGTTATGAGAATAAATGAACCATCCATGTTTTTCTTTCGATTGTTTTATGTTATAGGTTTTTTGTTTTGAACTTGAATGACTTGTCAATTTTAGAGCGCAACAGATACAGTGCGATATAGAATGGTACGAGCGGCGCGATGGCTGTCAAAGCGCACCCCGCATCCCCAAGGCCAGCCGCCTTTCCGCACAACAAACCAGCTACGACGAGCAGAAGCGGAGTGACATAGGCAATTGCGACAGCACGGGTACCCATGCTCTCATCGCCAACAAAGGTCACGACGTCCCCCACGTTATAAGTTTCGCCGGGCCCGGCAATCACGTCAACCAACTTGGCCTCTTTCTCGGCAGCCGAGCAAAGGTTTGCAGCCGAGCACGTTCCGCAAGCGGAGACGCTTATAATCTGGACCTTGAGCATGTTGCCGTCAACAGAGACAACAGTGCCGTCATGCTCAATCGTTTTGTTGGTTGACATTGTTTTTTTGTATCGTTACTTATGGTCAAAGGGGGTATAAATACCCTCTTTTCCGCCATCAAAAATAAAACACTTCGGACAAGTTGGCACGCCCTCCTCGCAATTTGAATTTCTTTCAAATAACGTCAACAACGCTTAATTTAAACAATAGGTTATTAATCAATAAGTTAAAACAAATAGCGCATAAAGATTTAAATAGAGTCTGAATTGTGCAAACGTTTACCATGTAAACAGCATTTTAGACTTTTAGGCACATTTAACAAGACAAGAATAGCAAAACAGCCCATATTTTGCAAGGCGGACATATCAAATAAGGGCGCAAATTGCAATATAGGACTTATTTTGTGCGTCTTGGGAAGTCTTAGAAAGGTTACAGTGGATGTGCTGTAAAACATATCGACCAAGAGCGGTGAGTGAGGTAGCCGCAGAGGGTACTTGTGGTTGCATCTTGCCAAATAAAAAGCCCGATGGAGAACCACCGGGCAGATATTTTACTTACGCAATTATCGACTCTACTTCATTAAAGTCATGAATTAGACAATCACCTTTCGAGCCTTGGGGACAAAACCTCGCCCCTCTGGATAGCAAATATCAACTAAAGACAACCCTGCAGCAGAGACTGATGAGCCTGCCGCACAACGGTCGTGACGCTCAATGACATCACGGAACTGGTCAAGCGACATCTTGCCCTTCCCGACCTCGAAGAGAGTTCCAACAACGGCACGCACCATATTACGCAAGAAACGGTTCGCCTTAATCTCGAAAGTCATCCTGCCCGGAGATTCCTCAAACCAGTGTGCTACAGAGACATCGCAAATGTTAGTCTTGACCTGTGTGCCCAACTTGCTGAAACTCGTGAAGTCGCTGACTGACAGAAGGATTTGTGCGGCATCATTCATCGCATCGAAATTGAGCGGGAAAAACGGTCGGAAAGTAAAATTGCGGAGCATCGGCTGTTTATCCAAAGTCAGCCTATAGTGATACGTTCGGCTGAGGGCGGAGAAACGGCTGTGCAGCTTTGGCTCGACAGGCTGGATGGAGAATGCGGCAACATCTGGAGGGAGAATGGAGTTAAGCTTGAAGAGCGACTTTTGCTCACCTCCGTCCGATTCGTTGACAAAATCGACCTCCGTGTCGAAGTGGCAGACGAAATAGTCAGAGTGGACACCGGTGTCGGTTCGCCCACAGCCCATTATGTCAAGATTGGCGTCGCGCGTCAGTTTACGCAAGGCGTCTGTCATGACCTCCTGAACAGTGGGTGCGTTGGGTTGCACCTGCCACCCATGATAATTTGTGCCGTCGTAGGCTAACTCGATAAAGTACCTCAAGATAGAGCAGGTTACTTAAATGTAGCTTATTCTTACTTTTTGCCTGCCAAAGCGTCAACAAGTTCCTTGCCCATCTCACGGAGCTTGAACTTTTGAACCTTGCCGCTGCCAGTCTTAGGATAGTCACGGACAAAGAAAACATGCTTAGGAACCTTGAACTTGGCGAGCTGCTTTGAGCAATAGGCCTTCACAGCATCCTCAGTGAGGTTCGCTCCAAGTTTTGGGATAATGAAAGCCGCAACAATCTCGCCATAGTGAGCATCGGGGACACCAACGACCTCGACCATGTCGACGCCCTCCATCTTGTAGATATAATTCTCAATCTCACGGGGGTAGATATTCTCTCCACCGCGGATAATCATATCCTTAATTCGACCCGTGATGTGATAGAAACCATCCTTATCCTTTGTCGCAAGGTCACCAGAATGGAGCCATCCGTCAGCATCAATCACTTGTGCTGTAGCCTCTGGATTTTTATAGTATCCCTGCATGACATTATAGCCTCGGCAACAAATCTCGCCAGGCTCGTCGATCTCACACTCATTGCCTGTCTCCGTGTTGAAAATCTTAACCTCGACAAACGGATACTCCTTACCGACAGTGGTCGCACGCTGCTCCATTGTGTGCTCAGTTCGGCTTGCGGTCATTCCAGGAGACGACTCCGTGAGGCCATAGACCGAAATGACATCCTTCATATACATGCGCTCCATGACCTGTCGCATAGTCTCAATGGGGCAGACAGAGCCAGCCATTATGCCAGTGCGGAGGCTTGAGAGGTCATATTTATCGAAAGCCGGGTGGCCAAGTTCAGCGACAAACATGGTCGGGACGCCATAGAGAGACGTACACTTCTCACGCTCAACAGAATAAAGAACCGCAGGCACATCAAAATCCTCACAAATAACCATTGAGGCGCCATGAGTGATGATGGCCGAGAGCGCGAGCACAATGCCAAAGCAATGGAAGAAAGGCACGGTCACGAGCAGACGGTCGGCGGAAGTGTACTTCATACACTCACCAGTAGCCATGCCATTGTTCACAATATTGAAATGCGAGAGCATGACACCCTTGGGGAAGCCAGTCGTGCCCGAGGTATACTGCATATTGGCAATATCTCGGCACGTGACAGACTTCTCGCGAGCCTCGAAATCCTCCTGCTTGACAAGGCGCGAGCGGCTGAGCACCTCGACAGTGTTGTACATGCCCCTCTTACGCTCAGGACAAAGCAAGACGACATTTCGCAGTTCCGGGATGCGGGTGCTGTGGATTTCCTTGCCTGCAGGGTGGTTTTTCAGTTCAGGGACAAGCTCATAGAGCATATCGACATACGAGGCGTCGCGGTACTGACTGATCATGCAGAGCGTATGGATGTCCGCATTAGTCAGAAGATACTCAAGTTCACCTACCTTATAGTTGGTGTTGATGGTGACAAGCCATGCGCCAATTTTGG
This sequence comes from Alistipes putredinis, assembly GCA_963620575.1. Lineage (GTDB taxonomy): Bacteria > Bacteroidota > Bacteroidia > Bacteroidales > Marinilabiliaceae > W3P20-009. The sequence goes on from CAVFBC010000029.1 coordinate 22,030, forward strand.
CGCAAGCGAAAAAGACAGTAAGCCAATCGGGGATATTGTTGGCCCAGATGCCGACCTTCATGTCCTTCTCCACGCCAAGGGACATGAGGCCTTTGGCGAACTCGTCCACGCGGGCGTTAAACTGCGCATAGCTCCAATAGAGGCCTCGATCGGCATAGGTGATAAAATTCTTGTCGGGTGTTTCGCTCGCATATTTCTCGAGCAAACCGTGAAGAGTATCCTGGCTCAACTGCATAACAAAAGTAGGTTTTTGAGATATTGAGAACTGGCTCACGCAAAGATAGGAGTATATCTCTTTAGAGCGTGGCGATGGAAGTCAAATAACACGCGAAGCAAGGGTCCCGTGTCAGAAAAGAAAAAACAAAACCCCGACTACAGGAGTAATCGGGGCTTAAGAAAGAGCCGATACTCAGACTCGAACTGAGGACCCACGCATTACGAATGCGTTGCTCTACCAACTGAGCCATATCGGCATTTCCGAGTGCAAAGATACATCCTCTAACGTAAAATGCAAAGTGTTTGACGCCTGATTTTTCTAATTTTTTTTCAAAAAACTGACAATCAGACTCGTAACATTCTCCGCCCAAGGATCAAAAAGCCAAAAAGTGTGGGGTGTTCCCTCTGTTTTGAACTCCACGGCTGTCTTGCCAAGCGACTTCAAGTGATCAACCACTTCGGTCTGACCAGCGGAGAAACGTTTTTGCGCACTGTTGATAAATAAGAAACGGCGTGCAGACCATTCACCTATATGACTGATGGCAGAAGCCCGAGACCAAAGGAGCGAATCCTCGGCAGCCGAATGGCCAAGCCACCTCGTGGCGCAACTCACCTTACCTGGTTTGTCATGCCCCTCGTCAGAATCAGGATGGATAAACGCCAAAACACCATCAATATCAACCACGCAAGCCACTTTGGGAACGAGAGGAGAGGCTTCGGGCAGAAACAAAGCATCGTGACCATTGGATGCGCCAACGAGAGACGCTAATTGACCGCCTGCTGACGCCCCAATCAGAGTGAGCTTAGACATGTCAAGATTCAGAGAGTCCGATTTTGAGGCAATCCAAGCGAGGGCGTTATTTATGTCAATGACTGCGGCAGGGAAAATTGCCTGTGTGGACAAGCGGTAGTCAACACAAAAAGTGGCAAACCCTTCTGATGCAAGTTTCTGAGCCATGGGCCAGTCAAGGCTTCGCGCACCTGAGAGCCAACCACCGCCATGAATAAACACTACAGGGGTCAAAGAAGCTGATTGGCTACGAGATGTCGGCGTGAAATAATCGAGCTTCAATTCGCAGCCTCCGTCAATGCGAGAAAAAGTCACACCAATTTGAGCGGACACACCTGACACTTCTGGCGCATAGGGCTTAATGTCAGGATATCTCTTTACCTGCTTAGCATATTCTGTGGGTATAGAGAAATCTTGAGCACAGACGGAGGTTGCAGAGGCGAAGAATGTTATAGATATGGTCGCTAAAAGTTTCCAATGCATGTGAAGGAGATTTTGCATAGTCAAAAATAGTTTAAATTTGTTCATATCACCAATTTCAAAACTTAAAAATATTGGCAATGATAAGAAAGGCAGCCCTTATTGGTGCGGCAATAATAGCATCAAGTTGTTGTATTGCCCAAAATTTTGGATACACGAATCCGGTCATCCCGGGTTTCCACCCCGACCCGAGCGTGTGCCGCGTTGATTCTGACTACTACCTTGTGACGAGCAGCTTCGAGTTCTCGCCGGGCGTCCCCCTTTTCCACAGCCGCGACCTTATCCATTGGGAGCAGATAGGCCACGTCTTGACACGCGAAAGCCAGTTGCCTTTGGCCAAATCGGGGACATGGTGCGGCATCTACGCACCCACAATCAGGTATCACGACGGGACATTCTTCATGATAACGACCAACGTGACCGGCGGCGGCAACTTCATTGTCCATACAGACGACATCAATGGCGAATGGTCAGACCCCGTTTGGCTGAAACAAGAGGGAATTGACCCGTCACTATTTTGGGATGAGGACGGGAGGTGCTACATGGTATCCAACCCCAACGATGGTATATGGCTTTGCGAGATAGACCCGTTTACAGGAGAACAGAAGACCGAATCTCGCCTCATCTGGGAGGGGATTGGAGGACGATACCCAGAGGCTCCACACATTTACATGAAAGATGGCTTCTATTATCTCATGTTGGCAGAAGGAGGCACTGAGTATGGCCACTTTGAGAGCATCGCAAGAAGTCGGAACATCACCGGACCATACACAGCAAGCCCGACGAACCCCATCTTGACACATTTCAGGCGTGAGACAGAGGGCTCGCCGATTCAAGGCACGGGCCATGCAGACCTTGTTCAGGCGCATGACGGGACTTGGTGGGCTGTGTTCTTAGGTTTTAGGCCTGTCTCGGGCAACAATCACGTCATGGGCCGCGAGACATTTCTCGCACCTGTCTCTTGGCCTGACAACGGATGGCCTATTGTCAACGGATGTGGATACGTGACAGAGGAAATGAACGTCCCCACCCTACCCCAACGTAAGTTCACTCGTGATGAGACCCAAACTGTGACTTCGTTTGACAACGCATTGGGGGTTGAATGGAATTACTTAAGAAATTACTATCCGGGGAATTACAACATCAAAGGCGGAAACTTGACCCTCACAGCATCGACAGAGTCCATTGATAAAGACGGGACACCGACATGGGTTGGACGAAGGCAACAGCATAAAAATTTCAGAGCCACGACTGTAGCCACTCTCGAAGGGAGACAAGAGGGAGACGAAACCGGCATGTCTGTATACATGAAATGCTTCACACACTACGACCTATCCATCATAAAACACGACGATGGGAAATGTTACGTCAGATTGCGTTATCGCCTTGGTGAGATGAGCCATGTGGAGAAAGAGGTCTTGGTTAACGGGAAAAACATAAGCCTCCGCATCGAGGGATCCCCCGAGGTCTATTCATTCAGCTACTCGACAGACGGAACCAACTACATGACACTTGGTCAGATGAACACAAGGTTCATAAGTTCAGAGGCGGGAGGCGGATTTACCGGCACATACTTAGCTCTCTTTGCCCAAAAGACGAGCAAGGCGAGCAAAGCCAAGGGAGTTTTCTCTGAGTTTGAGTACATTCCGATGTAAGTTTGGCACAAGACAGTCACGCCCCCAAAAGTGATTCAATAGCAAACAAATTACACATCAAACATCAAATCTGTTTTCAACAACACAAAACCCCGGTCACTTATGCGACCGGGGTTTTGTGTTTAAAACAGGCTAACAGCCTTATATTTTTTCAACATCGGACAACTTCATCCAACCTATGTTTCCGTCATTCAGGCGGACCTCAATCCAATCACCGAGAGTGTCTATAATCCTGACATACGTTCCCTCATGAAGAACTGTCATGCGCGTGGCATTTTTGTCGGGTGAGGTGTTGAGATCGGCTGAAGAAACCATGATGATGGCCTCAGAACTATCCAATATCTCCGATCTTTTGCTTATGGATATGCAAAGAGAGAAAATGGCAAGAACCAAGAAAACCACCCCAGAGAAAAAGCCAGCTTTGCGCATTGCGACAGAATCAAGGAAGAGGAAACAAGCCACCCCGGTTATTGTCAACGCAAAAAACACAATGAAGAGCCAAGCCCATCCGTCTGAGCCGAACAAAGATGTCACATTAGACCACATGCGGTCAATGAGTGGCGGCTGGACTTCGACCAACTTGTCCGTCATAGCATAAGCCTGCACCAAATTAGCCTGAGTGTCAGGATCGGATGGGTTAAGCCTCTTTGCTCTTTCAAAATTAAGAATTGACTTGCCGAGCATACCCTGCTTGAAATAGCAGTAGCCTAAATTATAATAGAGTTCGTCACTTTCCAACCCATTTTTAAGCAAGGCCTCGTAAGCATCGGCGGCATCGGAATAATTACCATCGCGCGCCATCTTGTCTGCTTCTGAGACAGAAACAGTGGTAGCCGCTACATTAGCAACGGTCTCCTGAGCAACGGAGAGAGAGTCAGCTTCCTGAGCGGAAGAGCCGACACCACAGACTGCAGCCAGAATTAACGCTATGATATATCTCTTCATCACTAATTACTTCTTTTTGTTACCCTCAATTCTCTCAATCACATCAGCAGCCTTGTCATAGACCTCCTGCATGGTGGAAGTGACAGAAGCTGGCGCATAACGTGCGAACTCACACTCCTCAAGCAGAGTCATGAAATCGTCGGCGACATCTGAATCCACGTCATGACTTGCCATTTTGTCACGAGCATTGTCTTTGGTGAGTTCACTAAGTGGCAAGGACAACTTGTCGCTCAAGTAGCCCCAAAGAGCCCTCATGACCTCGTCAAAGAACGCCTCACGCTTATCCTCCTTGATGTACTTCGCGGCCTGTTTCAGTCTTCTCCTTGCCATCTTATTAGCCTTACGGCTCTTGACAAGGCTGACATTAGCATTGTCAAACATACGCTTGCGGTAGACTATAGTGAGAGCCACCAAAGCTGCAATTGGCAAAAGGAAGAGAAGCCAGAAGGGGAATGAGAATAAGAAGAAGTCATATTTCCCACTCAAGTCGTCAGACTTGTGGAGATAGCGCAAATCAGAACCCGTGTAGGTTACCTTCTCAGGGCCAGAGCCTGAGAAGGAGACGCCTGAGCCTTGACCATTAGCAGAGCCTTCAGACTTTGCCACATTAATCTCGAATGGGCCTTGCGTCTGCTTGACATATTTGCCTTGCTGAGGGTCAAAGTAGGAAAATTGTATTTGCGGAATTTCAAACTTGCCGTCGCGACGTGGGATTACGAGATACTCATCCGTCCTCTTGCCAGTGAAACCTCGCGCATTGCCATCAACGTTACCCTTTGAACTTGGATCAAAAGTGTCAAAATCTTGATGGAATTGGGGCTTCGGCATAGAGAGCAGCTTGAGGTTGCCCGTTCCCTCGACAGAGACACGCACCTGGACACTGTTATCCACCTTGGTCTCTGTAGGGGAGACCTCAACATTAAACTTGAACTGACCGACACCGCCACTAAAGCCAGTGGGTTTTCCATCTGGGAGAGGCTTGACATTGAGCGTAAGAGACGATGTCTTGACTCGCTGCTTGGTCATTTGGACGTCGCCGAAGAAGTCATCGAATATGCTGCCAGTGTTTCTGCGCACATTACGCTTAACGACAAACTCAGCCTCCGTAGGCTCAATTGTTATGCGCCCACTTCTTTGGGGTATGATAGACTTTCGGCTTAGTTCACCGACTTGGTACTCCTTGCCATCGATATACTCCGTCTTAAAGGTTATATTGTTGTCACCGAGGTCATTGACCACAAAATCAGACAATTTGGGAGCGACGACGTCAGAGAGGCTCTGAAGACTTACGCGTGCATAGACTTTGGTGACAAGCTCTGTAGCCTCACCCTCATAGACAGACGTGCGAGAGAGAGACTGACGGATGAACAAATCCTCGGAAGAAGACGAGGAGGCGGAAGAGCGAGACGCTGAGCCACTACCAGCCCCGGACTGTTGAGACCCTGATGAGGAAGCCTCACCCTGCACGACCGTCACCTTCACACTGTTAGATGTGTAAGACTTGCCGTTTGCCGAGACCTTAGCGGCTGGGATGGAGAAAGTTCCGACCTTAGTAGCCCTGAGGACATAGGTGAAAGAGGTCTGCCGCGAAGACTGTGGCTTGCCATTGACGAAAGAGTAGCTGGACGACGTCATGGTAGACGGCCCCATGAGTACGGTAAAATCATCAATGTCAGGCACAGAGATATTATCGGCGCTACTATTGATGGAGTATGTCACCTGAAAGTTACGCCCAAGGATGACAGACGACGGGGCACTGCACTCCACAGAGACCTCGTCGGCCTTGGCAATGAACGTCACGCAGAAGAAGAGCGTGAAGAGAGCCAAGAGCCTCCCGGCGTTACTGAACAATACACATTTTTTCATGCCGCAAAGGTAATATATTTCGGTCTTTCCTTTTTACCAGTTTTTATCTATGTGGCGCGGAGACGCCTCCTTGAGCTTCTTTCTGTCCTCCTGAAGCTGGTTCTCGTCTTGTTGCACAGCATCGAGCAGGCGTTGCGCCTCCTCCTTATCCATTTGTTGTTGTTGCTGTTGTTGCTGATTTTGTTGCTGGTCTTGCTGTTGCTGGTCCTTTTGGTCTTGCTGATCCTGTTGCTGCTGTTGCTGCTGTTGTTGTTGCTGCTGATTTTGGTTCTGGTCTTGATTATCGTCCTTTTTGTCCTTCATCTTCTGCGCGGCGACAAGGTTATAGCGCGTCGCATTGTTTGAGGGGTCGGCACGAAGAGACTTCTTGTAGGCGTCAATGCTCTTATCGTACTCCTTCTTGACGTAATGACAGTTGCCTATGTTGTGATAAAGCTTGCTGACCTTTGCCTTATCAGTCTCATTAGCAGCCAATTTCTCGAATTGTTCAAGGGCCTCGTCAATCTTCTGCTGCTTATAAAGCGCATCAGCGTAATTATAGTTTGCCTCAAAAGATTGCGGAGCCTCGGCCAAAGCCTTAACACTGGCCTCTTGAGCACCGGCATAGTCGGAATCATTATACATCTTGTAGCTGTCGCGGATGAAACTCCTCTCCTTTTGGGCAAAAGCCGAGATAGAGGAAAAGATGGCGAGCAGCGAAAGAGCAAATATCTTGAAAGACGCTTTCATAAATCAATGTATGCGAAAGAAGATGCAGTTGACGTTAATCAGAGAGGTTTGACCTCATGGACAGAGACAAACATATCAGGTTTAGTCTTCTTGCGAGTGAAAATGTCAAAAGATGCCAAACGGGGATTCTTGCGGGAGAGGATGACCAAATCAACCACAAGGAGAAGAATGACAATGAGTTCAAGATATGCGGCACGGTCCTCATATTCAGAGTAAACACGTGCGACCATCTCGCTCTTGTCCAGTCCGTTCAACTCATCGACAAGCGAATTGACGCCTCCCCTGATATTATTGGCGGGTATATACGCACCGCCGCCGGCCTGAGCTACCTGAGCCAAGGAAGCCTCATCAATCTTGGTTATGACCACATTACCGTCGCGGTCCTTGATGAAATTGCTGTTCTGGCCAGGTGTGACAGGGACAGGGGCACCCTTTGACGTTCCCATGCCAACGGTATAGACCTTAACACCATCTTTAAGAGCCTCCGCGGCGGCCTCAATTGCGTCATCCTCGTGATTCTCACCATCAGTGATAACGACGATAGCTCGATTAACCCCCTCGTTTTGCGAGAATGAGTTGCGGCACAGGTTAATGGCTGAGCCTATGGCTGTACCCTGTGTCGGGACCATGCCAGTGCTAACGGACTGTAAGAACATCTTGACAGATACGAAGTCGGACGTCATCGGCATCTGGACGTAGGCGTTACCCGCAAAAACGACAAGCCCGACACGGTCATCATCGAGTTTATCCACGAGTCGTGATACAGCCATCTTGGCCATTTCAAGACGTGAGGGAGACACGTCCTGCGCATTCATCGAGTTGGACACGTCAAGCGCGATCATAACCTCAATGCCATTGCGGCTTACAGTCTCAATCTTTGAGCCGAACTGAGGGCCGGCGACTACAAAAACCTGAAGTGCCATGGCTAAAATGACAAGCCATGCCTTGATGCGGACACGCCTCTGCGAATAGTCGGGCATGAGGTGACTGAGCAGGTCAGACTCGCCGAAACGATTCATGGCCTTGGCCCGGCTGCGGTGGAAGATGTACATGAGCGCAATAACGAGAGGCACGACAAGCAACAGCCAGAGAGCCTGCGGGTGCGCAAACCTGAAAGATTCCACTTTATTAATGCTTTAAATATTTGCTAAATAATCGATGCATGGGCACCACTTCCAAACCCGATTGGGGAATTAAGGAATAGTGCGGAGCAAAGTGTTTCGCAACACGACCTCGGCGAGGAGGAGCAGGAGGGCCGCGATGGCGAAAGGCATATACTCATCGGTTCGCTGCGTGTAGTGACGCACCTCCATGATTGTCTTCTCCATCTGGTCAATCTCCGAATAAATGTTAGCGAGACTTTTATTGTCGGTGGCTCGGAAATACTTGCCACCTGTCATGTCGGCAATGCTTTGGAGCAGAGGCTCATCAATCTTAACCTCCATGTCCTGCATCCTTGTGCCGAGTGGGGTCTGAACAGGTATCTGAGCGGTACCCATAGTTCCGATGCCGATAGTATAGACCCTCACTCCGAAAGTCTGGGCAATCTCCGCAGCCTTCTCTGGAGATATAGCCCCCGCATTGTTACATCCGTCAGTCAAGAGGATGATAACCTTGCTCTTAGCCTTACTCTCTTTGATACGGCTGACAGCGGTTGCAAGTCCCATGCCAATCGCCGTGCCATCCTCAAGCATTCCATTAGATACTTGCGAGAAGAGGTTTATAAGGACCGAATGGTCGGTTGTGAGAGGGCACTGAGTGAAGCTCTCGCCAGCAAAGATTACGAGTCCTATGTTATCATCGGGGCGGCCCGAGATGAACCTTATGGCCACATCCTTGGCGGCCTCAAGTCGGTTAGGCTTGAAGTCAAGAGCCCTCATGGAGCCGGATATATCAAGCGAGAGGACAATATCTATGCCCTCGGTGTTACTGTCGCTGTGACTTGAGGTAGACTGCGGGCGGGCGAGCACCACAATGGCCAAAGCAAGAGCCATGAGACGCAGGCACGTGGGAAGGAAACGCAGGCGCACCCTCCAGGTCGGCTTTATTCCCTCAAGAGTCTCGGTAGTCGAAATCTGCATTGCCGCATGCGATGTGCGGCGACGCCAAAACCTCCAGCCTATATAGACAGGTATGATGATGAGCAGGAGGAACACCCATGGGTGCTGAAAAGTTATTCCGCTGAACATTACTTATCCAGTTCTAAGGTTTTTGCGGACTGCGCCGGGTCAACATCCTGAGGGTTGACGGTTGTCTCATCCTTGATTTGTGAGGCAGCCTCTTGACGTCGCGCCTCATCTGTCGTCAGATTGACAAAATCAATGGCATTGGACACAGCTCGGTCATTCTCATCGGGCAGGGGTTCCATTTTAGCGAACTTGACATAGTCGGCCTGAGACAAGATCTCAGAAAGCAATTCCGCCTCCTTACGATTAGCGGCCAATGGTTTAGCGAGTTGCTCCATAATCTCGGACGAGGTGCTCTCCATGGCCTGAATGCCATAACGTGCGCTGACGTACCTGCGGAGAGTCTCCGTGAGGTCTGAGTAGAACTCCTTCACTCGGTTATGCATCCAAAGCTTCTCGTCGCGGATGCGCTCAAGATTTCTCATCGCCGTCAATTCGCAGGGCTCATCGGGCACAGCGACCTCTGCCGCCCCATTGTCCTTACGCCCATACTTCTTCATCAGGAAACGCACGAGGAAGACAAGGGCGACAACAATGACAACGCCTAAAGCCCATGGCCAATAGAGCAACAACTCGCCCCATTGGAAAGGAGCGTCCTCAGCCCCGTTGATGTCAGTTATCTTGTTGACGCCATCCTCAGCCACCTCCATTTGCTGGAACGGGTTAATGACGGAAAGCGAGAAGTCAGGGGTCGAGAGCATCGAGCTGTCTGACTCCACGACCATCGGGATTGGGCCGACATAGTGCAGTCCCGTGTCAAAAGAGGTGACAATGTACCGCCTCATGTACTCAATGAGGTCGCCACGGTCAATCGTGTCTGGCTTAAGAGCCTCTACAACCTCCACCTCCGGGCTTAGAGTGTCTGGCAGAGCCAATATGTGACAATCATGCCCTTTGGGCACAGAGACCGACACATTCAATCCGACCTGACCACCGACGACAATGTTCATCGAGTCAAGCTCGGCACGGATGACAGGCTGCTGCGCCAACGCAGGTGCGCAAAGGACGCATGCCAAAAGAGATAAAACAAAGTATCTTATGCAAAGCATAGGCAAAAACAAAGTGGTTAGCTTCTCTTCTTGAAAAGAGACAGGAGGCACTTGACATAGTCGTCGCCTGTGAGAACCTCAACATTATCTACGGCGCAACGACGGAAAGCCGCGTCAAGCTCGTCATGCCTTCTCTTAGCCTGCGCCGCATAGTGCGCACGGATTTCGGCGCTTGACGTGTCAACCCACATCTGCTTACCTGTCTCTGCATCAGAGAAAAGCATAAGGCCGACATCTGGCAAAAGTGATTCACGGCGGTCGGCAATTCGCAAAGCCGCAATGTCATGCTTATGGCCGGCGATGCGCAGAGGCAGCTCAAAATCGCGGTCTCCGAGGAAATCAGAGATGATGAACGCCGTGCATCGCTTCTTGATGGCTCCCGTCATGTAGCGCAGCGCCTCTCCAATATTCGTTCCGCGGTTGGTGGGGTGGAACATCAGGAGCTCACGGATAATGTGGAGCACATGCTTCTTACCCTTTTTCGGGGGGATGAACTGCTCCACCTTGTCACTGAAGAAGATGACGCCAATCTTATCGTTGTTCTGTATGGTAGAGAAGGCCAAGGTGGCGGCCATCTCAGTGATGAGGTTCTTCTTAAACCTCATCTCGGTGCCGAACTCACGCGAGCCCGAGACATCGACAAGCAGCACGACAGTGTTCTCCCTCTCCTCCTCGAAAATCTTAATGTACGGCTTATTCATGCGCGCGGTGACATTCCAGTCAATATTGCGGACATCGTCGCCATACTGATACTCTCGGACCTCGCTGAAAGCCATGCCACGCCCCTTGAAGGCCGAATGGTACTCGCCGGCGAAGATATGGTTGGAGAGGCCGCGGGTCTTAATCTCGATCTGGCGGACGCGCTTAAGCAGCTCCGTGCTGTCTATTTCAGAATTCATCCCAACGGTTTATAGTGAGAAAGGTTATTGACAGTAGACTAAGGGACCTGAACCTTGTTAAGGATCTCAGATATAATCTCCTCAGAGGTTATGTTGTTAGCCTCAGCCTCGTAGCTCAGACCGATACGGTGGCGGAGTACGTCGTGGCACACCGCGCGGACATCCTCAGGGATGACATATCCGCGTCGCTTGATGAAAGCGTAGGCCTTGCTGGCCATGGAGAGGCTGATGGATGCGCGGGGAGAGGCTCCACAAGAAATCATATCCTTGAACTGGCCAAGCTCATACTGGTCGGGGTAGCGAGTCGCGAAGACAATATCGACGATATACTTCTCAATCTTCTCATCCATGTACACATCCTTAACCACGTCGCGGGCACGAACAATATCCTCGGGCTTGAGGATTGTGCTGGGCTTCGGGAAACTCTTGGCGAGATTGTTGCGGATGATAATCTGCTCTTCCTCCTTTTTGGGATAGTCAATTATGACCTTCAGCATGAAACGGTCCACCTGAGCCTCGGGGAGAGGATAGGTGCCCTCCTGCTCGACAGGGTTCTGGGTCGCCATGACAAGGAAAGGCTTAGCCATGGGGTAAGTTTTGTCACCAATGGTCACCTGGCGCTCCTGCATGGCCTCAAGGAGTGCGGACTGGACCTTAGCCGGAGCTCGGTTAATCTCGTCGGCGAGAATGAAGTTAGAGAAGATGGGGCCCTTCTTCACCTGAAACTCCTCAGTCTTCTGGCTATAGATAAGCGTTCCGAGTATATCAGCCGGCAGGAGGTCTGGCGTGAACTGGATACGGGCGAAATCTGCGTCAATGATTTTGGCGAGCGTGTTGATGGCGAGGGTTTTGGCAAGGCCAGGGACGCCCTCTAAGAGAATGTGGCCATCAGAGAGGAGGCCTATCATAAGGCTCTCGACCAGATGCTTTTGACCAATGATAACTTTATTCATCTCCATAGAGATGAGATCCACGAAAGAGCTTTCGTTCTTTATACGCTCGTTGAGCTCCTTGATGTTAATTGCTTCCATGACGGGAATTTCAATATGTCTTTCTTCTTGTTTCTGATTAGTTTGCAGTGCAGACGGAAGCCCACTTTAGGATCTTTCCATCTTTGCGAACGTAAAATTAACTATCTCTCGTGACATTTGTATCACCGGGCAAGTCAAAATCAACTAAGGAGGGCGATGGTCAGACAAAAGGGGCAAGAATTTCAATGATGGGAGGGAAAACTAGAAAATGGCACATAAGAAGTCGTATTCGGCACTTATGTTGAACAAATTTGGGCAGGTGTGGGCATTGGGAAATTAAATCACCATACCTATGGCGCAATAAGAAAAACCCAAAACATCATCT
>CAVFBC010000030.1:0-33808 GCA_963620575.1 Alistipes putredinis
TGGTAGCCGATAAGAGAATCGAACTCTTATTGCCAGATTGAGAATCTGATGTCCTAACCGTTAGACGAATCGGCCAGTAGATTTATGTCATCCTTTTCGTTTGACGATGCAAAATTAGGTATAGGATTTTAATTATGCAAGCGTTGACTAAAGAAATTGCGATATTTTTTTCAGTGCGGCCTCAGTGTCGGTCGGATTGACCTCCTCATAGCCCCCATCGGCTTTAATCCATGTCAGTTGTTTCTTGGCGTAATGCCTTGTGTTCCTTTTAATTAAGCGAATGGCCTCTTCTCGTGGGTAGTCGCCTCGCATATAGGCGAACATTTCGCGGTATCCGACGGTCTGCAATGCTGTCATGTCGCTCATTGGCACTAAACCACGCACCTCGTCTTCCAATCCCATCTCAATCATCTGGTCCACGCGCGCCTCTATCCGGCTGTAAAGCTCCTCCCTCGGTCGGGTTACGGCAAATTTGACGACCTCAAATGGACGCTCTTTTGACGTGCCTTTGCGCAGTCGCGACACTGGCTGACCGCTCACCACGCATAGCTCAATGGCGTGAAGCACCCTTCGCGGGTTCATCATGTCTGCCGTCTCGCAATATTCGGGGTCGAGTTCTCGCAGCCTGTTTTGCATATGCTCAAGTCCCTTTGCCTCCAATTCCTCTTTCAGGTTTTGTCTGAGGTCATCCGGTACGTCTGGCATCTCGTCTATGCCTTTCAGCACTGCGTCGATATACATCATTGAGCCACCCGTCAGTATGGCTCTTCCTCCGCCACGTTCAAAGGCCCCGGGGAGGATCTCCATCACCGCGCTCTCGTAGTCGAAGGCGTTCATTGGCTGTCGCACGCTGCGGCATCTCACGAGGTGATGTCTCGCCCGGCTCATCTCCTCCTCTGTGGGAGCTGCTGTGCCAATGAGCATCTCGCTATAAATCTGGCGACTGTCTGCCGAGATTATCTCGCACCCGAGGGTCTCGGCAAGACGGATGGAGAGCTCGGTCTTGCCTACGGCCGTAGGGCCTGTTATGACTATCAGCCTGTTCAATTGAAACGTATTGATTTGGCGGGGTTGATACGCGCCACCATGCTCGACGGACCTAAGAGCAGCAGGAGGCTGAAGAGGGCTGTGCCGACATTGAGCATGACGAGGTCTTGCGCCCTGAGCAGGATGGGGACGGTGTCTAAGTAGTAATTGTCAGGGTCGAGACCTATGATGCCTGTCTCCTGTTGGATGAGGCAAAGCCCTATGCCCACGGCGTCGCCTATGATGAGTCCTATGCCCACAATGCGCAACGCCATGATGATGAATACTTTGCGCAGCATGCCGTTGGTCGCCCCTATGGCCTTGAGTATGCCTATGGCGTTGGTGTGCTCCAGGATGAGGATGAGCAGGCCGGACACCATGTTGAGTCCCGCCACTGCTATGATGAGTACGAGGATGACGAGTATGTTCTGGTCCAAGAGGTCGAGCCAACCGAAAATCTGTGGCTGAAGGTCGCGTATATGCCTCACGCGGATCATCTCGCCCTCGTCGTCCACACCGCGCCCTATGACTAATGACGCCAAGTTCTGAGCCACGTCGTCCATCTGGTCGAAGTTGTCCAAAAGAACCTCATAGCCCGACACTTTAGTCGAGTCCCACCCGTTGAGCTGTGCCAAGTGGCGCATGTCCACGTAGGCCAATGACTTGTCAAACTCCTCAAAGTGGGAGTCGAAGATGCCGCTCAGCGTGAATCGGCGGGCGCGCACTTTGCCATCCTGCACGAAGAACATCCTCACGGGGTCGCCCACTTGCAGTTTGAGCAGCGTGGTTAGTGAGCGGGACATCAGTATGTCGTCACTCTTGGCCGAGTCGGGGGTCTGAGTCACCTCGCCCTCTGTGAGGCATGAGCGGAGGAAGGTCCAGTCGAAGCGGTTGTCCACGCCTTTGAGGGCTATGCCCTGGAACGCGTCGTCGGTCTTTATTATGCCCGGCTTGGTTATGTAGGGTTGGACGGAGCGCACTCCGCTTGTGGCGGCTATCTGGCTCACGAGGGCGCTGTCGAATGTGAGTGGCGGCGTCTCAAGCGAACTGTTGAGGTTGAGGCTCGTCAGCTGGATGTGCGTGCCGAACCCGACCACTTTGTCGCGTATCTCTTGCTTGAAGCCCAAGCCGACGGCCACCGATATGATCATGACGACCATGCCTAAGGCCACGGCGGCCGTGGCCACACGCACCGCTGGGCCTGAGAGCTTGCGCTCGCCGTCGCCGCTGTTCATCAGCCGGCGGGCAATGAAGAGGTCTGTTCTCACTTGCGCTTCTGTTTCTGTCTGTCCGCCTTTCTGCTTATTGCTCCATCTCGCGCATCCTGCGCTCGCCCTCTGTGAGTGGTGAGCCGCTGTCGGGTGTGCGGCCGGGGTATTGTTTCAGCGCGCGGGCGAGGAGGTCGAGGGCTATGGCGAGGTCCTCGACTTTGAGGGTGTAGGCTATGCGCACCTCGTTGCGGCCAAGCGTGCGGTTGGAGTAGAAGCCGGCGGCAGGGGCGAGCATGACGGTCTGGTTGTTGTAGCTGAAGTCGGCCAACAGCCATTTGCAGAACTTGTCGGAGTCGTCAATCGGCAGGCGGGCGACGGTGTAGAAGGCGCCGCGCGGCATGGGCGAGTAGACGCCGGGGATTTTGTTGAGTCCGTCGAGCAGGAAGTTGCGCCGTTTGCAGTACTCCTGGTTCATGGCCTTGAAGTACTCCTCCGGCACGTCGAGCGACGCCATGGCGGCTATCTGCCCGAAGGTGGGTGGGCAGAGGCGAGCCTGGGCCAGCTTTAGGGCCGACGATATGACCGCCTTGTTTCGCGTGGCGAGGAGGCCTATGCGCAGTCCGCACTCGCTATATCGCTTTGACACGGAGTCCACCATGATGACGTTCTCGTCCACGCCCCTGAGGTACATGGAGGAGTAGTATTTAGCGCCGTCGTAGCAGAACTCGCGGTAGACTTCGTCGCAGATGAGGAAGAGGTCGTGCTTGATGATTAGGTCGCGCAACTGTAGCATCTCCTGCTCAGAGTAGAGGTAGCCCGTCGGGTTGTTGGGGTTGCAGATGAGGATGGCCTTGGTCTTGTTAGTGATGACTTTCTCGAACTCTTCGATGCTCGGCAGTGTGAAGCCGTTCTCTATGGTTGATGTGATTGGCACCACGCATGCCCCGGCGGCTGCCGCAAAGGCCTCGTAGTTGGCGTAAAAGGGCTCCGGGACTATTATCTCGTCAAGAGGGTCGAGGCAGCTCATGAAGGCGAAAAGCACGGCCTCCGAGCCTCCACACGTCACGAGCATCTGGTCTGGCGTGAGGTTGATGCCCACCGACTGGTAGTACTTTGACAGTTTGCGGCGATACTCGGGCATGCCGGCCGAGTTGGTGTACTCGACGATGGGAATCTGTGCCTCGCGGACGGCGTTTAGGGCTACGTCAGGGGTCAGAATGTCCGGCTGACCTATGTTGAGGTGGTAGACTTTCAGTCCGCGGGCCTTGGCGTCGTCTGAGTAGGGCACGAGTTTGCGTATGGGGGATGACGGCATTATGATGCCGCGCTGCGATATCGAGGGCATTATATTTCGGTTTTTCTGTTTACAAATTTAGGTATTTTGGTCTCGTAAGGCCGCATGGCGTATCTCTTATTTTGCCCCGCGGGCACAGTCCCTACGAAATAAAGCCCCTCAGACGAGTGCCGCTCGGGCTTCGTCTAAGGGGCTTGAACTTTTGGTCTGAGCCAAATTTCACTCGCTCACTCTGTTCTCTTCAGCTTGCTGTGAAATTTATTATCGTCACGCCCCCTGACCGAGGGCCGCCGCCGCCGCGTCAATGCGCGCGAGGGTCTCTTCCTTGCCTATGAAGACAAGGATGTGGAAGATGGACGGGCCTTGTGACACGCCCCAGATGGCGAGGCGCAGGGTGTTCATTATCTGACCCATGCTGAAGCCGTTGGATACAATCCAGTCGTGCGCCTTGGCCTCGCTGTTTGCCGCGTCGGTGAGGCTGTCGGCAGTCAATATCTCGCGGAGCTGCATGAGCTTGGCGACGTTGTCTGCCTTCCAGAACTTGTTGACGGACTTCTCGTCATACTGGGCGGGGCGGATGAACAATTTCTCGGTGAGGTCCACGAGGTCGCGGGGGAAGGTGGCGCGCTCCTTGATGAGGGCGATGGCCTCGGCTGCGCGCTCGGGGCTTACGCTTATTCCGCGCTCAGCGTAAATAGGCGCCGCCATCTTGGCTAAGACGTCATCCGCGGTCTGGCGGATGTACTGGGCGTTGAACCATTTAGCCTTGTCGGGGTTGAAGCGCGCTCCGGCCTTTGACACTTTCTCAAGGTTGAAAGCCTTGATCAGCTCGTCCATTGAGAAAATCTCCTGCTCCGTGCCGGGGTTCCAGCCCAAGAGAGCCAACATGTTGATGAAGGCGCCGGGCAGATAGCCCTCCTCGCGGTATCCCATGGCGGTCGAGCCGTCGGGGGCGTTCCACAAGAGTGGGAAGACGGGGAATCCGAACTTGTCACCGTCGCGCTTGCTCAGTTTACCCTGTCCCTGGGGCTTGAGCAGCAGGGGCAGGTGGGCGAACTCAGGGCGTGTCTCCTCCCAACCGAAAGCGCGGTAGAGCAGGTAGTGGAGAGGCAATGAAGGCAGCCACTCCTCGCCACGGATGACATGGGAGATCTCCATCAGGTGGTCGTCCACGATGTTGGCGAGGTGGTAGGTCGGCAGCTGGTCTGCGCTCTTATAGAGCACCTTGTCGTCAAGCGTTGAGGTGTTGATGGTAATGTGACCGCGGATGATGTCGTCCATCTGGACGTCCTCATTCTCGGGCATCTTGAAACGGATGACCCACTGGTCGCCGCGGTCTATGCGTGCCTTGACCTCGTCGGCGGGCAAGGTGAGGCTGTTCTGCAGGCTGACACGCGTGGTTGAGTCGTAGGCGAAGGTCTTGCCGGCCGCCTCGGCCTCCTTGCGGAGCTTGTCTAAGTCCTCCGCGCTGTCGAACGCGTAATACGCCCAGCCGTTGTCTACTAACTGGTGGGCATACTTGAGGTAAATCTCCTTGCGCTCGCTCTGACGGTAGGGCGCATGCGGGCCGCCCTGCTCCACGCCCTCGTCAGTCTCTATGCCGCACCACTTGAGGCTCTCAATAATATAGGCCTCGGCGCCGGGCACGAAACGCTGGCTGTCGGTGTCCTCTATGCGGAGGATGAAGTCGCCGCCATGCTGACGTGCGAAAAGATAGTTATAGAGGGCTGTGCGTACGCCGCCAATGTGAAGGGCGCCGGTTGGGCTGGGGGCGAAGCGTACTCTGACGCGACGTGTGTTGTCTGACATGTGCTGTGTGTCTCCTTATGTTGGAAAAGAAAAACAGAAACGATGTAATACAAAAAAAGCCACCTTCAAATGTGAGGCAGCTTTCGAGTTGTAGCCGATAAGAGAATCGAACTCTTATTGCCAGATTGAGAATCTGATGTCCTAACCGTTAGACGAATCGGCCAGATGTTTTGTTTGTCTATCTTGGAGTGGTGTTCTCTTTCGATGACGATGCAAAATTACTGCTATTTTCTGAATTTGCAAGTGCTGCGCCGATAAAAGTTCACATTATTTTAGTCAAATGTTGCTAATTTGTTGGTAGATAGGATTTTATGAAGAAATAAAAAATTTCGCAAACACTGAATTTTTGTGTCGTGCTGCTTACCTGCCGCCCATAAGCCGCTTTTTCTTATTATTTATCTGTACATTTGCGTAGTCTGTAACAAAAAACAGGCTTTTGGCTTGCATTTGTCGCTTGTCGCGGCTGTGGGCTATGTGTTTTTAACAAGATAATGTCATAAACAAATAGAATGAAAACTAACCTTATCTCCATGTCTGCGGCTGTGTGCGCTGCCGCCGGTTTGGCAGGGTGCAATGGCGGTTCTGGCTCTGGCATCGTCTATCCCGCAGCTCCGCAAGACAGCACTGTGGACGAGTATTTCGGTGTGGCTGTACCCGACCCTTTCCGCCCTCTCGAGAATGACACGAGCGCCGAGACTGCCGCATGGGTGAAGGCCGAGAATGCAGTGACCGACGCCTATCTCGCCAAAATCCCACAGCGCTCCAAGATCTTGAGCCGACTGATGGAGGTCGCCAACTACGAGCGCATCGGCATACCCTTTGAGCGCAATGGCAAATGGTATGTCTATAAGAATGACGGACTCCAGAACCAGAGCGTCCTCTATGTGATGGATTCTCTCGATGGCGAGCAGCGTGTGTTCCTCGACCCCAATACGCTCTCTGACGACGGCACTGTGGCTCTCAAGGGCATCTATTTCTCAAATAACGAGAAGTATCTCGCCTACACCATCTCACGCTCTGGCAGCGACTGGGAGGAGATTTATGTCATTGACCTCGCAACCGGCAAGTTGACTGACGACCATATTGTCTGGGCCAAGTTCACTGGCGCCTCTTGGCAGGGCGACGGCTTCTATTACAGTGCCTATGACGCTCCCGAGAAGGGCAAGGAGACTTCCGCCAAGAATGAGGTCCAGAAGATTTATTACCACAAGATTGGCACTCCGCAGGCCGATGACCAGCTCTTCTACCAGAATGCTGAGCACCCGCTCCGTTTCTATAATGTGGGCCTGAACAAGGAGGAGACTATGATGTTCCTCTATGAGAGTGGCGAGGGCAACGGCAACACTGTCTACGTGCGCGACCTCCGTCTCCGCAAACCGGAGTTCGTCCAGATGACGGATAACATGGATTTCCAGTACTCGCCCGTCGAGATCATGGGCGACACTATTTTCATGTTCACTAATGACGGAGCTCCCAAGAACCGCCTGATGTACACCACCATCGACAAGCCCCTCCGCAAGGATTGGAAGGAGCTGATTCCCGAGGCGGAGAACGTCCTCGAGGACATCACTTTCGTGGCTGGCGACAAGATGGTGCTCGGCTACTCTAAGGACGCTTGCAGCCATGCCTACCTCTATAACATTGACGGAACTAAGATCCGCGAGGTCGAGTTCCCGTCTGTCGGCTCGGCGGGTTTCAGCGGCAAGCGCGAGAGGAGCGAGTGCTTCTACAGCTTCACGTCGTTCACCGTCCCCAGCATGGTCTACTCTTATGATGTCGCCACTGGCGAGAGCAAGGTGCAGAGCCAGCCTAAGGTGAACTTCGACCTCGACGCCTACACCAGCGAGCAGATCTTCTACACCAGCAAAGACGGCACCAAGGTTCCCCTCTTCATCACATACAAGAAGGGCACTGAGATGAACGGCAAGAACCCGCTCCTGCTCTACGCCTATGGTGGTTTCGGCATCTCTATGAGCCCCTATTTCTCCTACGCCCGCATCCCGTTCCTTGAGAATGGCGGCATCTACGCCGTGGCTTGTCTCCGTGGCGGCAGCGAGTATGGCGAGGAGTGGCATCAGGCTGGCACTAAGATGAATAAGCAGAATGTGTTTGACGATTTCATCAGTGCTGCCGAGTGGCTCATCTCTAATAAGTATACGGATCGCGACCACCTCGCCATCATGGGTGGCAGCAATGGCGGCCTGCTCATCGGCGCCTGCATGACGCAACGCCCTGACCTTTACAAGGTCTGCATCCCCGAGGTGGGCGTCATGGACATGCTGCGCTACCATAAGTTCACCATTGGCTGGAACTGGGCGCCCGATTACGGCACGAGCGAGGACAGCCCCGAGATGTTTGAGTATCTCAAGGGCTACTCTCCACTTCACAACCTGAAGCCTGGCACTGTCTATCCCGCCACCCTCGTCACCACGGCAGATCATGACGACCGCGTTGTCCCGGCCCACTCGTTCAAGTTCGCCGCAACACTGCAACACTGTCAGGCTGGCGACGCTCCTTGCCTCATCCGCATTGACACCAAGGCAGGTCATGGCGGCGGCAAGCCTCTGGCTAAGGTGCTTGAGGAGACTGCCGACATCTACGGCTTCATCATGTATAACGTCGGGATGGAGATTAAGTAGTAGTCCCTGCCGACGATGATATGCTTTAACTCCCTGTCTTGCGGATATCAGCGAGGCGGGGAGTTTTTCTATGCTCCTCTGCTTTGTAAGAGAAAACTTGCCAATTTTTTTGGGGAATGTGTGCATTAAGTTGACTTATCTAACGATTTGTTCAAAAAAAAAAATACATTTGCACCAACCTATACAATTTAAAACTCACCCGATTGAAAACATTCTTTATGCGTATTTTTCGGAAGAAGACTGCGGACGCAGGTGCCGCTCCTCTGTCGCAGTCAGGATGTCGGAGCTTGTCAACAATGCTTCCGACGGCTTTTTTCTCAATTTCTTTGCTTTTAGCCTCGCCTACCCACGCGGCTGACAAATGGACTCTCACGCAAGTGGGCGGCTGGACGGGCATCGGAAGCATGACCGTGAGCCAAAGTGAGGACTATATAGTCTTCAGCCAAAAGCAGGCCGATGGGACGGAAAAGGCCTTTGAGGTCTTGTCTGACGGGGCTTCGTGGGGAACGCCCAAAGCTCTCGACGCCATCAATAAGCTCCCGACTGTGGGTGGTTTGTTCATGACGGACGACTGCCGCACCCTCTATTTCCACGCTAAAGTCGATGATGCCAACGGTTATGACATCTATGTCTCGCAAAAGAGCGACGGTGTGTGGGGTAAGCCAGAGAAGGTGACAGACCTGTGCACAGCTGGAGATGACATGTGTCCAAGCCTTGTGGAGGGTGGACAGGAGGTCTACTTCCTGCGTCACCAGACGGCTTCCGACGCTCGCACTGAGAAAAAGGAGGCAGACAAGCTGAGCATCTATCATGCCCAAATGAACACGAAGACAGGCAAGTGGAGCCGCATCCAGCCTATCAATCCCGCTGTCTCGTTCGGCTTTGTGCAGAGCGCACGCATCATGCGCGACGGCAAGACGCTGCTCTACTCCACGCGCCCGGAGAAGCGCGACAACGCACGCCCTGTCTTCACTCGCGCCACCATTGCGGATCAGTGGCTCCTCCCCGAGTATATGATTCCCGATGACAGCAGCGACTTCCTATACCTCCAAAATGCCGGCAGCCACCTCTATGTGCTTGTGCCAGACCGCAAGGGCAACGCCTCCATCTTCAGCACCTCTATCGAGGCCAAGTATGCCACCCAGACTGTGGCGACCGAGAGGGGCAAGGTGATTAGTCAAGCCAACGGCAAGCCAGTCTGCGCCACTTTCGAGGTGCGCAACCCGACATCAAGCGACCTCGTCGGACGTTTCACATCGTCGCCCGAGGACGGGTCTTATAACATAATCTGCGAAGCG
Organism: Alistipes putredinis; assembly: GCA_963620575.1. Taxonomy (GTDB): domain Bacteria; phylum Bacteroidota; class Bacteroidia; order Bacteroidales; family Marinilabiliaceae; genus W3P20-009. The sequence continues at coordinate 9,278 of CAVFBC010000030.1, forward strand.
GGTTGCAGTTTCCTCGTTGAGGCTCGAGCTGACGGATATTCATATTTCGCCAAGCTCCTGGAGTATGATGAGAATGGCACAACGCTGCTGCCCCGCACCATCGAGTTGTTTGACACGGCGAGCCTTGGCATCACGCTTTTTGACGGTGACATCTTTCAGCCCATTGACGGCAAGGTCATCGCCGTGCGCCAAAGCGACAAGGCAATCTTCCGTTCCGTCAAAGGCCGCTCTGGCTGGTATGAGCTCAGGCTACCGTTGGGCAGTGACTATAACATCATCGCCACCGCGCGTGGTTTTGGTGAGAACAGTTTCATCTTCAAGGAGACTGGCGATGTGGTCTTCAGCCACTACGAGCGCGAGATCCCAATGTCGCCAGTCCGCCGCGATGTGATTGTCAATGTGTTTGATGATGCGACAATGGAACCCATCAGCACCGAGGTGACGCTCAGCAGCATGGAGCGCAATGAGGTCATAACCCTTAAGCCGGGCGAGACTAAGTCCTCCCTCCGCGATGGCGACAGGTATGTCATCAATGTCCACCCGACTGGCTATATGTTCGCCAACATTACCATCGACTTGGCAAAGGATAAGACTTCCAACATCAATGTGCCTCTCACTTCTTTGACGACGGCTATCAAAACCAACACTGCGCTCAAGCTCAATAACATCCTCTTTGACACCAACCAGGCGTTCCTCCGCACTGAATCTTATGCCGAGCTTGACCGCCTTGTCAACCTGATGAATGAGAACCCGGGCATCAAGGTCGAGCTGCGCGCCCATGCCGATAATGTAGGCTCGGCGGCCTATAACCTCAAACTGACCAGCAGGCGTGCCGCCTCTGTCGTCCAATACCTCGTTGAGAACGGAATCAGCGAGCAGCGACTCAAGTCGGTTGGCTTCGGCAGCTCGACGCCGATTGCCTCTAACGCAACCGAGGAGGGCCGTCAGCAAAACCGCCGTGTCGAGTTCATCATTGTCGAATAACCTAACACCGCATACAGTGAAAAACATTATAAATTATATTGCGTCGGGTAGGACCCTGATGGCCGTGGCGGCTGCTTCTCTAACCTCTGTGGTTACAGCTCAGAGCTTCAGCACGGTCTATGACGCCATGCCAAGCATGACGCTCGACCAGCAGTTCTCAGCCCTCGTGAACTTCCAAAAGGCTAACCCCTACTTCGCCTGCACTTACATCCAGCTCGGCTCGGTCTCCGAGAAGAAGATGATTATCTATGACCCTCTGCGCGAGACGGAGAGCATCTCTTACTGGGCTGGTAACGCCAAGCTCTATTATGGCAATCTCAAGGTCTATTACAAGAACGGAGATGTCCGCGACGAGTACTACGAGAACCTCAAGATACCCTTTGCGGGCAAGAAGGTGACCGATGATGACATGTGGGCATATGTCAACCACCATGCCAACCTCTGCAAGAACTACAATGACACTATAACCCTCATCTACACGGCCATTGAGCAAAGCCGCGTCAATTACAACAAGAGCATCGAGGAGTTCCAGTCCGTCTGCAATGACTACGCGGACATGAACGACATGCTCTTGCGCTATGATGACGCCTTGGCCAACCGCCTTGCCAATCTCAAAGGCCACTCGGATGAGTGCTTCCGTCAGTTCGACGAGTACAAGCGTCTGACCAAGATCTACCCTTTGGCCAACTATCGCCAGATTTACGAGAAGGTGCCCATTGAGACTTTCCGTCTCGACGGACTCACCAACAGCGACTTCTTCTCCAACCGTTTCAATATTTGGGACTACTCGGCTTGGATTGACAACTTCAACAATGTCTTCAACAAGCAGATTAAGCCCCTCCGTCAGGATGTGGAACGCATTAATAAGGCTTATGTGTCCGCTCGTAAGGATTTTGAGGCAGGCAAGGTGCTGACACCCACCTCTTGCGCCAAACCATATGACGAGTATTTCTCTTTCCGTCTCGGCCATTTTGATGTCGGTTCAATTGTCGACGTCCTCTTTGACTATCAAGACGCCACTCGTGAGATGCTTGTCATGGCTGGCGACTCCCTTGGTCGCGACCTCGGCTCTGACCTCACGCTCGTGAGCCGCAAGATGCGCCGCCTCGCCAACCTCACGCAGCAGGCGCAAAAAGCTGCCGACAAGAGGCAGACGCTCGCAAGTCTCGTCTCAACCAACAGAGTGGCTCGTTTCGCCGATTTCTTCCGTGCGCAATATGGAGGAGAGCAGGGCTTGAACAAGTTCATTGCTAATGACGAGGCCTATTGCTCGGGGATAATCGACCAGATGAGCAACGCCACGGCCTCCTACATTGCCCGCGTCAACAGTGCTGCGACTCAGGCTGTGGACACCTATAGCACGGCCTCTTCTGCCGCCGCACCCTCAGTCCCTCTGTGGATAACTCTTGACCCGTCTGCCCTCACCTCCAAATATGTCTCCACACACGTCTCTCGTGGCCCTAATGGCGGCATTGCGGCAACGGCTGGTCATCTCAAGGCCAACGCTCAGAGCTGGTTTGTGGCTGGCATAACCCCTGCTGGCGCCACCCAGTGGCTACTCAAGCTCAACGGCGTCAATCAGGTCACCCGCCTGTCCGCACTCGCCGAGGGTGTCATGGCAGCCGCCTTGCGCCAACTCAAGCCTGTCGTCATCTACATTGACGCCAATGGTAAGGAGGCTGCGGCAGTCTCTACCGACTCTGAGATTATTGACTTCATGGATCGCGACGGCGTCTCGGGTAACATCTTCTGGACCGAGGGCAACGATCAGAACTCACCCGTCTTGAGCACGGCTGCCGAGGGCGCTACCACCAAGAGCTGGTCAGCACCCCTCACTGGTCTCGCCAAGGCCATGCAGGTGAGTGTCGTGGCCGATGGTTTCGTGGTGTCTGGTCTGACTCCTGCCGGCGAGTTTGCCACAGTCCGCGTCTCGTCAGATGGCATGGCTTCCGACCCCACCATCCTGACCCCCGGCGTGGCGGACGTCATCGCCACCCAGCGTGTCTCGTCAAGCCAGATGTCGGCTCTTGTCGAGACAACCTCAGGCAGCCACAAATATGTCTCCTATGAGATAAAGTAAACTAACAAGTAGTCAAAATGATCTGCCCCCACCAATAATTATTGGCGGGGGCGGATCTTTTTTATGTGGCATGACCGGTATGAAGGGTGGGGGATGGACATATCCACTCTATGCCGTTTCCGTTATGTGGTAGGCGCGTTACGTATCGTCTTTCTTTCAGGACAGCCATGAGATATGGTGATCTCATGGTATTTGCGCAAGCGACACCTGCACAAACACCTTGCCTTCGCTCTTTAATTTGGCAAGTGGCACTTGCCAAATTACATTCATTCCTTCCCCAACAACCCTCTAATCTCCTGATCAAAGTCAGAGTCAATGCGTTGCGTGCGGTTAAAGATGTCATACTCCGCCTCTGCTTTCTCCTTTGCCTGCGCCGCAGATATTTTGCCTTTGTCGGGCAGGATCTTGTAGTCATTGAACGTCAGGAACTTATTGACGCTTGCGGCGAACTGCTCCATGTTGAAGGCGTTCTGCCGCTCAATCTGGTTCTCAATGTAGTCGAAGTATGATGACACGGCCCGTTCAAGTTGACGTATCTCTTTCTCTTGTAAGTAGTTCTTCGCTATCGAGACATCCGATTTGAGCACACGACCGTCTGGAGCGTTCTTCTAAGTGGTAAGTCCCATGTGTTCCTTGTTATGGTCAGCCTTGGAGTAGATAATTTCCGCAGCCGTCTGTCCTGTGATGGCATAGTGGAAGCGGTTCTGTATCATCGCATAGAAGTCATGCGTGGTCGGAGAGTTGCGGTCGTAGTCGGTGCTACACTCGGCATAAATGTCCGTAATCTGTTGCCAGATGCGGCGTTCGCTCGCACGGATAGAGCGCCACGCTCGAGCAACTCGCGGAAGTAGTCCTTGCCGAACACGGCAGTGCCCTGCTTCAACCGTTCGTCGTCCATGACAAAGCCCTTCTTGATATACTCGCTCAAAATCTTCGTTGCCCATTGGCGGAAGCGTGTAGCTCTCAGAGAGTTAACACGATAGCCCACGGCGATGATAGCATCAAGAGAGTAGAAGTTGGTTTGATACGTTTTACCGTCTTCGGCAGTATGTGCAATTTTTGCACATACTGAATTTTCGACCAGTTCCTGCGTCTCGAATACGTTCTTTAGATGTTTGGTAATAACACTTCTATCCACCCCGAAGAGTTGCGCCATAGCCTTTTGTGTACACCAAAGCGTTTCGTCTTTGATCACAACCTGCACATTGCCCTCGTCATCGGGCATGGTGTACAGAAGAAATTGTATCTCGTTGCTCATTGTGTGGTTTACTCCTTTCCTACGTTCTCATTATCTGAATATCCAAGCTCTTTCTCCAATTTTTCAATCTGTGGTAATTCCACTTTCCAAAAGATCCCCTACTTGGGGAGCAATTATATTAAATGGTTGATATAGACGGAAGAAATTCTTCGTATGTTGAGGATTTGTGGGAGAAAAGTATGTAGCTTTTGGGGCTATTCAGTCAACATATGCTCACTATGCAAATATAACTAAAATACGAAAATGTATGGAGAGTATATCTGTTTCGCCTCACTGTGTTCTCCTTCCCTCCAATCCTCTGCTCTTGGTCTATAATTCCCCCAAAAAAATGACATGCGCCATCACAACCCACACATCCTAAATCTCTTTTCCCTCTGGCGAGTATACAAAAAAAACAGCCCTGAGAAGTCGAGACTTCTCAGGGCTTATAAGAGTGACTATTTTAGCCTATGCGGCTAAAACAGAGGGTCTTACTTCGTGATGACGCGAGCCATCTCGCAGCACTTGTTAGAGTAACCCCACTCGTTGTCGTACCAAGAGAGAACCTTGATGAAGGTAGGATCGAGGACGAGGGTCTTGTCTGCGTCGAAGATAGAGGTGTGGGGATCGTTGCGGAAGTCGGTTGAGACAACAGCATCCTCGGTGTAGCCGAGTACGCCCTTGAGCTCGCCCTCAGCAGCAGCCTTCATAGCTGCGTTGATCTCCTCCTTGGTAGCAGCCTTCTCGAGCTCGCAGGTGAGGTCAACGATAGAGACGTCAGAGGTGGGGACACGGAGAGAGATGCCGGTGAGCTTGCCGTTGAGAGCGGGGAGAACCTTGCCTACAGCCTTGGCAGCGCCAGTTGATGAAGGGATGATGTTCTCGAGGATGCCACGGCCACCACGCCAATCCTTCTTAGAAGGACCGTCAACGGTCTTCTGAGTTGCGGTTGCAGCGTGAACGGTGGTCATGAGGCCACGCTTGATGCCGAAGGTGTCGTTGAGGACCTTGCTGATAGGAGCGAGGCAGTTGGTGGTGCAAGATGCGTTGGAGATGATGGTCTGGCCAGCGTAGGTCTTGTCGTTAACACCATAGACGAACATAGGGGTAGCGTCCTTAGAAGGTGCAGACATGATGACCTTCTTTGCGCCAGCCTTGATGTGTGCGCTTGCGAGCTCCTCGGTGAGGAAGAAGCCGGTTGACTCGACTACTACGTCAACGCCGAGTGCACCCCAAGTGATGTTGGAAGGATCCTTCTCAGCGAAGACCTGGATCTTGTTGCCGTCGACGATCATGTAGTTGCCATCGATCTTGATGTCGTGGTTGAACTTGCCATGAACTGAGTCATACTTCAGCATGTAAGCGAGGTAGTCAGGGTCGAGGAGGTCGTTGATACCTACAACCTGAATGTCGTTGCCGAAGTTCTCGACAGCTGCACGGAAGACCATGCGGCCGATACGGCCGAAGCCATTGATACCGAGTTTGATCATTTCTGTAAATTTGAATTATATGAATATTTATCTTGCTTGTGATAAGATAAATCTGACGATGATTTAAGGTATACGCACACAAAAAAAGGAACAGGATAGCCTATTCCTTGTGCATATACTATGCCACCTCCATGGTTACGTTTGCGTTTGTCTCAGCCTGGCTGTATGCCGGGCACTCCTGCGTGCTGCCGCAAGATGTCAGAAGCATTCCCGCAACTGCGAGAGAGGCGACAAAGATGATAACTTTCTTCATATTCTGTTCGTCAAATTTTCGTGATGCTAAATTAGCTATTTGTTTTTACGTTGGCTACTTGTTTGATGTTAAAAAGTATTATCGTCACCTCCCTTTCGCCCTATGTTCCTGTTTCTACGTGTTTTCTGCCATCGGGTTGCGCCTTTTGCGAGTTCGAGTTGCCGTGTCTAATAAGACAAAAACTACAATCGCACCCGCGGCTTTAGGCTTTCTCTGATGTCGCCGACGTTGCCTGCTCGGCCACCATGGTCACGTGGCACCCGCCGAAACGCGGCTTCTTTTTCTTTGTCATTGTCCCGCATGACGAGAACAGCAGGCTGGCTGCAAGAGCCACGGCCAGAACAGATATGTTTTTCTTTTTCATTATACTTCAGATTGTTATGGTCTTACGTTTCCCACTATATGAGTGGCATCCCGTTTGCCTTGCAGTCCTCGCGCATCTTCTCGGGCCAGATGGATGCTTGAATCTCGCCAATGTGGGCTTTGCGGAGGTAGAACATGCAGAGGCGGCTTTGGCCGATGCCGCCGCCAATGGACTGTGGAAGCTCGCCATTGAGGAGTCGCTTGTGGAAATAGAGCTCTTTGCGGTCTTGTGCCCCGCGGATGTCCAACTGGCGCAGCAACGCCTCTTTGTCCACACGTATGCCCATGCTCGAGAGCTCGAATGAGTGGCCGAGGATTTCGTTCCATACGAGGATGTCGCCGTTGAGGCCCTTGTGCCCGTCGGCTGATGGGGTGGACCAGTCGTCATAGTCTGGGGCGCGGCCGTCATGCGGCTCTCCGTTCTTCATGGCTCCGCCAATGCCCATGAGGAACACGGCGCCATACTCCTTCACCACCTTGTCCTCGCGCTCCTTGGCTGTTAGGTCGGGGTATCGCTCGGCCAAGTCCTCGGCCCACTCGAAGTGGATGTCCTCGGGCAGCTGGGGGCGGATTTGGGGATAATGCTCGCAGACGATGTACTCGGTGCGCCTCATTGCGCCATAGATGCGGCGGACGACGCTCTTGAGGAACTCCACGTCGCGCTTGGCGGGGTCCATGACCATCTCCCAGTCCCACTGGTCCACGTAGAGCGAGTGGATGTTGTCCAACTCCTCGTCGCTGCGTATGGCGTTCATGTCGGTGTAGATGCCATACCCCTGCTCGATGCCGTAGTCGGCGAGGATCATGCGTTTCCATTTGGCGAGCGAGTGGACTACCTCGGCCTTCTGGTCATCGAGGTCCTTGATGGGGAACGTCACGGCGCGCTCCACTCCGTTCAGGTCGTCATTCAGTCCCGTGCCCTTGAGCACGAAGAGTGGGGCGGTCACTCGCCTCAGGCGCAGTTCGGCCGAGAGGTTCTGCTGGAAGAAGTCCTTGATGTAGTGGATGCCCATCTCAGTCTCGCGCAAGTCGAGCAGCGGACGGTAGCCTTTGGGGATGAAGAGCTTTGACATGACTGTTCTTTAAGTATCTTTAGTTACGAATTTTCATTCAAATGATACGCAAAAATAACAATTTTACGGAAAATTAAAAACCTTGGGTTGGAAATTGTAGCGTCATGTCCCTGTTTCGTGTTTTATCGTCATAAAAAGCGCCGCTTTGCTCTCTGCTGATATTTTTGCTATCTTCGTGATGCGTTTCGATGCGCGGTTATATATAATAAGGTATGCCATATAAGTTTGGTCTTGTCCTCGAGGGCGGTGGGATGCGCGGAGTTTTTACCGCGGGAGTCACAGATGCGTTGATTGACTATGGGGTCAAATTCCCTTACGTCATAGGCACGTCCGCGGGGGCCAGCAGCGGCTGCGTCTACCTTGCGGGGCAGCGCGGCAGGTTGCGTTACATCGATATCGATTTGCAGACGGTCCGCCCCTACGTGGGCTTGTCGTCCGTCATTCACGGCAAGGGGGTCATCGACCTCGACTTCGTTTTTAATGAGGTACAGGATAAGTATTATCCATTTGACTTCGGCGCGTTTGTGAGGAGTGGCAGTCGCTTTGTCGCAGTCTCTACAAGTGCGGTGACGGGCGAGGCGGTCTACTCAGAGGAGACGCATGATTTCGCCCGTTTTGTGGATATATGCCGTTCCAGCTGCTCCCTCCCGATTCTCTGTCCGGCGTGGCACATTGACGGCGTCCCCATGGTCGATGGCGGCGTGGCGGACTCGATCCCGTTTGAGCATGCCCTCGCTGACGGTTGTGAGAAGGTTGTGGTTGTGACCACTAAGGATGCTGCGTACCGGAAGAGCGAGCGGAAGATTTGGCTGCCCGGACGTATATATAAGGACTATCCAAACTTGCGCGAGGCCCTTCTTAGCCGCAATGTGAGGTATAACCGCCAGGTGGAGCGGCTTAACCAGTTGGAAGCCGAGGGGCGTGCCATTGTGGTGCGGCCGCACGACTTGCATGGCGTCACGAGGACTACCTCCGGCTCTGAGCAGCTTGAGTCCCTATATGCTGAGGGACTTAAGGCAGGGCGTGATCTGGCTCTCTCTGTCGGTCCGCTGTTGTCATGACGTCTCATTGGTTTCCTTCCGAAAGAATCACAGGTTTCCCCTTTCACCACATAGATGGCAAAATTGAAGGTGTTCTCGGCCTCGGCAGGCTCGGGAAAGACATATACGTTGGCTCGTCAGGTCATTAATCTCCTGCTTGCCAACCCGCGCTCCTATGCCAACATTCTGGCTGTGACTTTTACCAATAAAGCCACGAGCGAGATGAAGGAGAGAATCGTGGGTGACCTGGACCTCATGGCCAATGGGCCTGATGGCGACCCCGCTCGTGAGGCTATCATTGCCAAGCATGTCGAGATGCGCCATGAGGACGGCGACGACTCCGCCAACCGCGAAAAGGTCATTGACCTTAGTCTTAAGGCTCTCAGGAATATACTGTTGGATTATGGCCAGTTCTCGGTCTCGACCATTGACAAGTTTGTGCAGAGGGTCATACGTGCCTTCGCCTATGAGCAGGGTTTGGCATCGAACTATGGCATCCAGCTGCAGGCCGACCCTGTGATTAACAGCGCAATGGATAACCTCATGGAGAGCATGTCGGTTGATGCCGAGCTGCGCAGCCAAGTCGTGGCGATGACTGAGGATGACATGGAGGATAAAGGTTGGGGCGGCGCGGAAAAACGTATTAGGAACATGTGCTCGGCCCTGTTGCAGGATGGCATAGATATAAATTATGACATTCTGACCTCTACAAACATATCCCTGTTGAGTGACAGGATGGAGGCTCGCTTGGATCGTGCAACGCGTGTGGCGCATGACGTCATGGCGAGCCTGCGCACCGAGTATGTCAGGGTAGGGCAGAAGGGGCTGCGCTCTAATTACAATATCGCTAAGATTCTCAGTGCCGACATTCCTGTTTGTGACATGTCGTCACCTGCCATGCGCCGGCAGTCGCGGCGTCAGGCTGAGGCTTTCTATGCGGCGTTGTGTGGCATAAATCCGCAGAGTGCCGTGAATAAGACCATTGAGGGCGGCAAGGAGGCTTTTGTGGCCATTGTTGAGGCTGCCCAGAATAGGCTTCTCGCCGCGCAGGCGGAAAGAAATACTGCAAAGGCTGTCCTTGCCAATGTCAGCTCGCTCGGCGTAATTGGCCGTCTCGGCCGTTTCATTGGTGAGATTGAGGAGCGGGACAATAAGATGCACATGAGTGGCTCGGCGCGCCTGCTATCCGACCTCATTGACGACTGCCCCGTGCCGTTTGTCTATGAGAAGATTGGCGGTCGCTATGACACTATTATGATTGATGAGTTCCAGGACACGAGTGAGGTGCAGTATGGCAATTTCCGCCCGCTGCTCGATGAGAGCTTGGCGGAGAATCATGACTGTCTGCTTGTGGGCGACGTCAAGCAGAGCATCTATCGTTTCCGCGGTGGCGACTGGCAGTTGCTCGGCAAACGGGTGGCTGATGATTTTGGCGGCAGGGCGGCTCTTCTGCGTCTGACGGAAAATTATCGTAGTCAGGCTCAAATAGTCAATTTCAACAATATGCTTTTCAGCAGCCTCCCGGCTGTCATGGATTGTGCTCTCTACAGCGGTCCCATGGCCCTGCCCGAGGGTGAGAAGGGTGTGCTTGAGGTCATGTTTGCCGATGCGGCCCAGACTCCAAAGAAGGGCGATGGCGGCTATGTCAACCTGACTGTGTTCTCCGTCTCGCATTCAGATGCGGAGGCGGCACAAGCCTACATAGACAATGCCTATGTGCGCGCGGTGAAGGAGGCTCTTGACAATGGTTACTCATATTCCGATATATGCATACTCGTCCGGAAGCAGACGACAGGCAAGGAGGTCATTGACCGCTTGGGCTGTGAGATGTGGAATGGTGAGCCAATCCCGGTCATGTCTGACGATTCGCTCTTTGTGATGAACTCAGACGCCACGGTGTGCGTGGCCAACGTCATGAACTATCTCGTCTCGGGCGAGCGCAATTATCTTTTTGCCGCTCTCCGTGTCCTTCTCGGCGTCGATGAGCAGACGCTTGGTGCGGAGTTTGTCTCACGTGGCGATGCGCTGGGACGTGACATTGACAGTCTGCGCGGTCTCGGCATCTTGGAGATTATAGCGGCTGTCGTCAATCGGCTACCACAACGTCTGAAAGATGAGGAGGCGCCTTTTCTTGACGCCTTCCGCCAATTGGCAATGGACGCGGTCAATGATGAGGGGTCGGACCTCAGCCGTTTTGTGAAAAATATTGATGACAACCGTGACAAGTGGACTGTCTACTCTACTACCAGTCGCCCAGCTGTCAAGATTATGACCATCCATAAGTCTAAAGGCTTGGAGTTCAAGGTTGTCATTCTCCCTGACGCCGCATGGGACATGGAGACCCACCGCGGCAAGAACACCATCTGGTGCTCAACAGATTGCCTCGGCATCTCTGAATGGGAAGGCGGACGGATTCCTTTGACTTTCAATGAGAGCCTGTCGCAGAGCGATTTCAATGCTGACTATAAGGCCGAGCGGGAACAGGTCTTTGCCGACAACCTTAACATGGCATATGTGGCGTTCACCCGTCCCAAGGAGGTCCTCTACGCATGGGGCGTCTACGAGAAACCGCAGAAAGACTCTAAGACGGATAAGGCGGCTGAGGGAACTGGCAAACTGGGCAAGTACCTCTGCCGCGTGCTTGAGGACATGGTCGGTTGCGACCATAGGGTCTCTAAGTCGGAAATCATTGTTGACGAAGAGGGCTCGCCCTCGCCTGATGGCGAACACACTCTTGAAGCCTTTGTCTATTCAGACGGCTCTCTGCCCGATAAAAAATCAGATTCGCTATCCAACCTCCCGGAGGTTCGTCAACTCGTTGTCTCTCAGCCGCATCTTTGCGACCCGTCTGACCGCCTGAAGATTAATGCCGACGCCGAGAGCCGCATCATAGCCGATGTCGAGGATTCGGTCGACTCGTCAACTCATACCCGTGCGCAGATGATAAGCGCCGGTCTGACCAACCATGGGATTTTGGAGCGGGTCCGTGTCCTTGACGACCTGCACCGTGCTGTGCGTCAGGCTGTGAGCCAAGGCGCATTGCGTGAGTCTGAGGCCGCGGCCCGCGAAATCGAGATGAGAGCCAAGATTGAGTCTGACCCGCAAGTGGCGGAGTGGTTCATGGCGGACAAGGTTGCCAAGGTCTGGACAGAGACCTCTATGGTGGGCCCTGCAAAACCGGGCTCCCCTCTGCCTTTCGCACGCAAGAGGCCAGACCGCGTCATGAGGATGGCGGATGGGCGTACGGTGCTTGTCGACTATAAATTCGGTAAGAGAAACCGCAAGCACCATCAGCAGGTGGCTGAATATCTTGAGTGGCTCTCAATGGCTGGTTTTGAGGATATTGAGGCCTATCTGTGGTACTATGCCGAGGGCGTGGTGGAGCGTGTCAACTTGTAAAAGTGGAGCAAGTTTACTAATTTGCGTACTTTTTCGGAACAAACGCATTTTTTAGCAGTGGAAGATGTAACGGTGTGTTCGTTGGCCTCTGGCAGTAACGGAAACATTTATTATATAGAGTATCGCGGCAAGGCGGTGGTGGTGGACGCTGGCATCAGTTTTAGGAAGATGAAGAACAGGGCCATGACTCGCCACATCGACCTCAAGAAGATTAAGGGCGTGTTCATCTCGCACGAGCATTCTGATCATGTCTACGGGCTTGCCGGTCTTTGTCGGCAGGTCGGGGCGCAAGCTTTCATGACCCGCGGCACGTGGGAGGGGATGAGGGAGAAGTATCGCTCACCCAGTGACCACACGACTTTTATTAAGATTGGCGAGCCCGTTGTCTTTGGCGACTTCACAATCCATAGCTTCGCCAAGCCACATGACGTTGTCGAGCCTTGCTCTTTCCGCATTGAGGTGGGAGGGGTCAACATTGGCGTGTTCACCGACATAGGGGCGCCATGTGAAGGTCTCGATGAGCATCTGCCGCTCTGCCAGCTGATTTTCATGGAGAGCAATTATAATCTCGATATGCTTCGCGCTGGCGGCTACCCCGAGCACCTTAAGCAGCGCATTGTCTCGGGCAAGGGCCACCTCTCAAACGAGGAGGCGTGTGACATTGTCAGCCGATTGGCTCCCGCAGGCCTCCGCGCCATTTTCCTGTCACACATAAGCCACGACAACAACAGGCCCGACATAGCCCTCAAAGCGTTCGACAGCCTGAAGGACAAATATTTAGTGACAGTCATGAGCCGCGACGAGGCAAGTGACATCTGGCGCGTCAAGCCCGACGGAGTCGAGAAACTCCCACCCGTCATTGAGATTCCCGATAGACTTGACCGCGTGCCCCTCAAGGTTTGCTTCTGAACCGCACGCGTTCCCCAAAAACAGAAACCCCAACACCACAAAAAATAGAAAAACAGTATGGTGGAGCTCATCATCGACGTGGGCAACACGAAGTCGAAACTCGCCCTCGCCTCAGGTGGCGCGCTGACGTCAGATGTCGTCTTGGCGGATCATGAGAAAACAGCATCCGAGGCTTTGCGCATGGCGCGTGAGGCCCGCGCGGCGTGCTGCTTGATAAGCAGTGTGGCCGAGGGTGCGGACGCCCTTGTCGAGACCCTCGTGGCGGGTGGGCTGCCGTCTCGCCTGCTCCGTGGCGACCTCCGTCTCCCTTTCGCGATAGATTACGCCACGCCACACACGCTCGGCTCTGACCGTGTGGCTGGCATAGCAGGCGTGGTGGCCAATTTCGGCCTGTGCGACGCCCTCGTCATTGACGCCGGCACCGCCATCACCTATGACTACCTCACTGCCGACGGCCGTTTCATCGGTGGGGCCATATCGCCTGGCATATCCATGCGGTTCAAGGCTCTCCATGCCTTCACTGCAAAACTGCCTCTGTGCAGCCCAGATGATACGCCTGGATCGCCTGTAGCCAAGGATACGCGCTCGGCGATAGCTTCTGGCGTGATGAACGGAGTTTGGGCCGAGGCCAACCGGTTTGTAAGCGAAATGAGGGTAAAAAGTCCTAAATCGATAGTAGTTTTATCGGGAGGGGATTACAAAAATTTTGATTTAAGTTCAAAAATAGGCATATTTGCGCGTCCGAACCTGGTGCTTGAGGGGCTTGCTTTCCTCGCCCACGAAAATCTTGACATTTTGGTGACGACCCGAACGTGCTGACTTATAACCGAGTTGAAAGGGCGGATGCGCTTGTAGCTGCCAAACGCTAAAATATTGGCAAAGTTTTTGCTAATGGTGGTAACATGGTGCAAATGACCCAATTCTCTCCGATAAGGACAACCGACGGCCATATTGCAACAAAAAATTAACCTAAGGAAATTAAACCGAACAATAAAAAACATGGACAACTTTAAGATCTTGGCTGCGGCAGCCCTCATGGCGGCTCCCTCCCTCGCTTTTGCGCAGAAGGGTGTCGAGGACGGCTCCAAATACGGCCATGGCGCTGATAGTGTCACCTGCATCTCGAACCTCGTTCAGTACGGTGACCAAGTCAAGGCGAAGAACTACAAGGACGCTTACACCCCTTGGACCATCATCTTTGAGCAGTGCCCACTCGCTAAGGGCGTAGGCCTCTACACTGATGGTCTCAAGATTATGAAGGATCTCTACGTCAAGGATGCCGCCAACAAGGAGACTTACTATGACTACATCCTCAAAATCTACGACCAGCGCGCTAAGTACTACGGCACCAACAAGAAGTACCCCTCTTCTTACCTCGGTGGCATGAAGGCTCTCGACATGCTCAACTACAAGGAGGGTGACAAGGCTGTACGCACCGAGGCTGTCGGCCTCCTCAAGACGGCTATGGCTGGCGCCCCCAGCACCATTCAGCCCGCGTTCCTCCAGACCTACATGCAGCAGTCTGTCCTCCAGTTCAAGGATGGCGAGATTACCGCTGAGGCTGTTGTCGACGCCTACCTCTACTGCTGCGACCTCATGCCTAAGGTTGAGGCTGCCGCTTCTGAGAAGGTTAAGCCCGCTTGCGAGACTTCTAAGTCAAACATTGAACAGATTTTCGCTCAGAGCGGTGCCGCCGACTGCGCAACCCTCGAGAAGATTTTTGGCCCCCAGCTTGCCGCAAACCAGGCTGACGAGGCTTGGCTGACCCGCGTCAACAAGCTCCTCGGCAATGGTGACTGCACCGAGAGCGACCTCTTCTACGCCACCTCTGAGGCTCTCCACAAGATTAAGCCCGCAGCCTCTTCTGCCCGTGGCATCGCCAAGATGTACCTCAAGCAGGGCAAGGTTGACGAGGCCATCAAGTACTACGAGGAGGCTATCAACCTTGAGACTGATGACAACACCAAGAGCAAGTACTACTACGAGTTCGCCCTTGTCAACTTCTCTGGCAACAACCTCGCCGCTGCCAAGCAGGCTTGCTACAACGCCATCAACCTCCGTAGCGACTACGGCGCCGCCTACATTCTCCTTGCTAAGGTCTACGCCACAGGTTGCCGCAACATCGGTGAGAAGGACTACGAGAAGAAGGCTGGCTATTGGGTAGCTGTCGATAAGCTCCAGAAAGCTAAGGCAGTCGACCAGAGCGAGAACATCGTCAAGGAGGCTAATGACCTCATCCGCCAGTACAGCCAGTACTTCCCGTCTAAGGAGGACCTCTTCTTCGAGGGCATCAAGGACGGCTCCGCTCATCATGTGGGTGGCTTCATCAATGAGAACACTACCGTACGCGCACGTGCCAAGTAATCACTTGGGAATGTGTAATTACGACATATAAATGGCAGTATTGTCTCATAACCATAAGGCAATGGCAGGCAGCGCAAGCGCGCTGCTTGCCATTGCGTTTTTTTCGCTTTCCCTCTCCTCGTGCATTAAGAATGACGATGGGGAGCTCAAGGCTGTGGAGCAGCAAATGGAGAGCGCAAGCTTGGCGGCCTATGACCTGCATACCTTTGTCACTGACTCTGGCGTCTATAAATATGAGTTTAAGACGCCTGAGCTCAAACAGTATGAAAATGTAGAGGAGCCATATATCGATTTCCCCGGTGGCCTTAACTTCAAGATGTATGACGAATCGGGTGTCAACGTCAAGAGCCGAATCAGATGTAACAAGGCGAGGTATTTCAAGGCCCGCAACCTCTGGGAGCTGAACAATGACGTTGAGGCTCAAACGGAGAAAGGCGATATCCTGAACACCGAGCAGATGTTTTGGGACACCAAGGAGAGGCGGATATATTCGGACAAGTTTGTGAAGATTACCACCAAGGGGCAGGTCATAACTGGTCGCGGTTTTGAGAGTGACGACCGGATGAGCTACTATGAGATTAAGCACCCTGGCGGTGAGATTGATGTCCGTGAGAATCGCTGAAGCCTGTCTCAGCATCGGCAATTAAGTAAAGTGTTGCCAATCTTTCTGTTACCGCTAAAGAAAAATCGCACGTCAAAAAAAGACATAGGACTTTTTGTGAGGTTCACAATCGCCTCGTCCTTATTGGGTCTCACTGCGTGCCTTCCGCTTCCGACTGCCATCTGTCCTTTAATGGCACGCATATTGCAATGGGTAAGGCATGAATATAAACCTTTTCATTAAGCCAAATGAGCAAAGTCAAGCTATCTTGATCTTTGCAATGGCGATAAAAGGTGCATGAGTATGAAGAAAAATATCCGCACACCACATGAAATTTCTTAAGAAGAGTTCCGTTATATTGTTGCTGTTATCGCTAACGAGCCTGCTTGTCTTAAGTGGCTGGGCGCAAACTAAATCAGTGAAGTATATGACAGACGAGGAGTTAAGGGAAGCTATTGACTCTCTGGTGGAGAGTGACTTGCCACTGTCTGCGGAGCCGCTTATCGCAGAGGCGAAGAGCAGGGCTACGAAGGTTAAGGATACCCGGTGGATGTATGATCTCATAATTAAAGATATCTCTTTGAACAGCCGCCGTAGGATTCGTGAGACTAAAGTGGAGGATGAATTGCGTAAGGCCCGTAAGGTGGCCTGGACGCCATTGCGTCAGATGCTAAGCCTGGCCATTTATTCAGAGAAGGAGGGTGCGGATGACGCTTGGGCTGCCCTCGAAGAGCCCTCTGAATTGCGAAAGTTCAAGGTAAGTGATGTCACAGACGATGCTGAGGCATGTGACATGAACCTGTTCGACTACATTGGGCTGACCATTGTAATGAAGAACCAGTGGGACGTGAGAGAGCTCACTAACGCTCAGCAGGTGGCCGCATTTACATCCTCACCCAAGGATTTCGCCTCATCGACAATCGAGATGCCATTGGGCGTGGAGGTTCTACGCCGAATGACTACGGCTGCTGTTAAAGCCGGTGACAGCCAATCTCTTGTGTTATCTCAAGCGTTGCGAGTACTCTTGGCAAGCCACTCCTTGGCGGTTGATTGTGACCAGTTGCGTGCTGACATGTATGCGATGAGTGCCCCAGACGATTTAAGCGCGGCTTTGGTAAAGGTTGCAAAGGCCTCTGAGCTTATTCATTCTGCCAAGATATGTGGTGTTGAGCATATTGAGGAGACCGAGGCGAAAATCAGTGAGGCCTTCTCTCTCTATGACTCTGTCCTGAAGTCGGGCGTGTGTGAGGCGGTAAAGGATAATTGCTTTAGGCAGATTATGGCTGTTGAGGATACGTCAATGAGTATAAAGACCCCGAAACAGGTCATGCCCGGCAAATATGTGCCTGTTTGCCTCACTTATCGTAACGTGGATAAGGTGACCATCCGCATTCGCCACATTGATGAGTCATCCAAAGGGGCGTCTAATGACATCTTGAAAGAGGTCTCGCTGCCAAAAACTAATAACAGGCTCTTTTTGTCCTCTGCCTATGTTGAGTTGGATGGACTTGATTGTGGAGATTATGAGGTGGCTGTCTTAGCCTCGGATGAGGACGAACCTTTGGCTGTAACCTCGCTATGTTGCTCATCATTGTCACCGACAGTTGTGTGCACGGGCAATGTTTGTCATGCCGTCATCTCTGATTTTGCGACTGGCAAGCCTGTCACGGACGCCATTGTCAACGGGCGTGTCGGACAAGACAAGGATGGTTGGCTTAAACTTGCTAATTCCGGTGAAGATATAAGCATAGTGCGAGGTGATGATCGTTTCGTCTCCTCTTTCTCGAGGCATGGCTACGGGAAGCAGCCTTCACATAAGCCTGATGTCCAAATCATAACAGACCGAAACATATATCGCCCGGGGCAAAAGGTTCTCTTTAAGATATACTCCTACGAAAGGTACGTTGACCATCTTACTCCCTCAGCCAAAGGCAGCGAATGCGAGGTGAGCCTTATTGGCGCAAATGGTAAAAACCTGTCCACAATAAAGCTACGGCTTGATGAGTTCGGCACAGCGAATGGTGAGTTTAATGTCCCAGATGACGCAATGAAGGGCAGGGGCCACATCAAGTGCAAATGCTCAGATGCTGTTAATTGGGCCAGTATCTCGATAGAGGATTTCAAGCGCACGGACAACACTGTGTCGTTTGACGAGTTTTCTGATGTTGTTTTGCCCGGCTCGGAGGCTGTCGTATCTGGCAAATGCGTGTCAGCAGCGGGTCTGCCTGTCGCCAATGCCATGGTGTCATATGAGGTGTTCCACTTGGGTGAAAAACGTAAAGTGGCGGGCGAGACTATGACTGACGCCAACGGCGCATTCTCGCTCTCTTTCAATGCGGAGGAGGGATACTATGATATTGATGCAAAGGTAACAGACTCGAAAGGAGAGACGGCAAACGGAAATACGAGGCTTAGGGTGACGTCTGCCGGGTATAGCATTGGCTTGAGCCTCAAGCAGGATCTCGTGGATGCTGCTCGTGGCCCGCAATTAACGCTCAAGGCTCTCAATAGCAATGGTTGCCCTTATTCGGCCAAACTCCATCTCTCTGTCACCCCCTATGAGCCCGTGACTTTACGCCCAGTTCTGTTTGACAACCAGATGGACACGGTGATTGGCAATAAATGCAGTGTGGCTTTTGGAAAGGCGGATTTCTATGGCAACAATCCGCGGCAAGCGGCGTCGCCAGTCTTTGAGGCGGACTATGATGTGTGTGGCGAGAAAGAGTTGGACTTTTCAAGTCTCAACCTTTCTCCGTGCAGATATAACATCAAGGTCACAGCCTTGGCTCTTGACAGCACGGAGCTGAGCGGAGAGTCCGATTTTGTGGCGATGGCTGCGGAGGGCAACCAAGAGGGGTTGGATTACCTCTCTATCTTGCGCCCCGACTTTGCTGAATGTGGCAAGAATCTCCAATTCAAGGTTGGCACCGGTCTTGACAATGCGCGGGTAACCATAGTTGTCTCCTATCGGAACAAAGTTGTCCTGCGCAAGCATCTTGACATGTCACGCGGTGTGACTGGCATATCATGTCCCGTGCCTGACGACGCCATCGATGGTGAGACATTTGTCATTGGTGCCTTCACCACAAAGGAGGGTAAGTCGTATAGTCAAAAGGCCGAGGTCGAGGTCAAGAAGGTGGAACGTGAGATTAATCTGTCACTCTCGACCTTCAGAGACTACTCACGCCCCGGCGCACATGAGAAATGGACACTCCGTTGCACAGGCGGCGACGAGGCAACCATTGCTGCGTCTATGTATGACAGCAGGTTGGATAAGTATGTGGATAATGCTTGGCGGAGCCGCTTCTCCCGTCTATCGGTCACCAATGAAATCTCTGTTTTCACTCTTGCTCCAAAACAAAAACGAGGTTACTCCTATTTCAATTTTGACGAAGGTTGTCAGGTTGGCCGTGACGTCTTATCTGACATATTTGACTCGTTTGTTTTCCCTGGCGTTGATTTTGACTCCTACGAGTACTTTTTTGAAGTGGGTAGTGTCCCGAATGGCTCAATGGTTTCTTGCATGGGGGCGTCTCCGCGTCTTTTAAACAAAAGATTAAATATTTGTGAGAATGCAGTCTACGATGAAGACATATCTGGATCCGATGGGGTTTTCTGTATTATTAACCCAGAGTCGGGTGCAGCGTCAGAAGAGAAGGGGCTCATGCCTGAGGATGCTCTTCGCCACGACTTTTCTGAGACTGTGTTCTTCCTGCCTGATCTCAGACCAGACGCCAATGGAGAAGCGACATTTGAGTTCACTTTGCCCGACAATTTAACCACGTATAATTTCCGGGCTTTGGCCATCGACAAGCAGATGCGCTACGCCTATGCCACGGCCGCCATCACAGTCCGTAAGCCACTCAACGTCAGGTTGGGTCTCCCGAGGTTCGTGACAGAGGGAGACACAATAACCATTCCCGTTGATATCACAGCCGCCGACTCGACAATCAAGTCCGCCGACGTGTCTCTTAAAATATCAGATGCGGAGACTGGCCGAGTCCTGTATTTACAGCCTTCGCAGAGCGTTGACTTCAACGGCGTCATGTCTGGCTCCACCCAATGGTCCTTTGTGGTGCCGGAGGGCGTGGATACTCTTAATGTCGAGGTGATGGGCGCGGCTGTGTCCCAAGGGGGCGTGACGGGCGACAAGGATGGTGAGCGCATATCCGTCCCTGTGGCAAAGGCTAATATTGAGGTTGAGGAGAGTCACTCTTTCGTGCTGACTAAGAAGGGAAGCCATAAGGTGGCCAACCCATTCACTGAGGGTCGCACTAAGCTTCTCTCTTTCGACTACACCAGCAACGCTTTCATCGAGGTGCTCAGGGCGTTGCCGAGTCTTGACAAAAGTTCGTATCCGTGTACTGACACCTACCTTGGTCGCTACGAGAGTGCCGCAATTGCGTCGCTCCTCAAGCAAAAGGACGATGTGAAAAAGGCTGTGGCCTATTTGAAGAGGAATGAGGGTAACCTCTCTACCATCGATGATGCCGACCACACCCCGTGGTATCTCATGGCACAACGACTCGCGAAGCATGACGAGGATGTGGTGCGCCTCATGAGTGGCAACTACGCCAACTCCGTAAAGCGAGACAATCTGCAGAAACTGCAAAACCTTCAGCTCTCCGACGGCTCTTTCCCATGGTTCAGTGGAATGGAAGGGTCGGATTGGATGACTGTCGGTGTTACGACCACACTCTGCGAGATGCTCCGTCTTGGTCTCGTAGATCAAGACGACATGAGCGTGGTGAATAAGATTCTCACAAAGGCGCGTCCACGCATTGACGCCATCCTTGCCGAGCAATTGACAAAATATAATGAAAGGCAACAGGAACAGAGTAAAGCAGATAAAGCTCACCATTACAACTCTTTGCTTCCTACATTTGCCCTCGAGGCATTGCATGCCCGTGTTCTCATGGATGCGCGGTTGGACGACACCTCTTCTAAACTTGTGAATATCCTCAAAGAGAACAGGCGCTATCCCGTCATGTGCGACCGTGTGACTGCTGCCACCATTTTGACGCAAGTCGGTGAGCGTAAGGCCGCAAAGGAGATAGTCAAGAGCTTGGAAGAGAACCTTGTGCAGACCAAGGACGGCACGGCTTATATCCCTGAAATCGGCCCATTCCACCGTCGTGAGCAAGTGGAAGCTCAGGCCATGCTCATTTTCACCCTCCAAAGGCTAAACCCTGAGAGTGAGAACCTTCAGCGAATTGTCAACCACCTTGTCCTCATGAAGCGTGGTGAGGCTTGGCCCGATGCCCAATCTACTGGCCGTGCCGTGCTCGCCCTCCTTGGCTCTTCTGTCATAGGTGCGGAGACCGACGTGATAGATGTGGATGGTCAGAGCGTCACTTGCACGGTCGAAAGTCCTGAGTTCCATGTGGCATTGCACACCGATGGCTCAGTGACGGAGGCCTCAGTGACCAAGAGCGGCAACACGACGTCTTGGGGCAGTTGGAACAGAATCTTGCAGTCGCCCATTGACAAGTTGCCATCCGATGGCACTGATAAACTAAAGATAAGCCGGGCTGTCGAGGTGCGCCGCATGATTGAAGGGCGCGAAGAGTGGCTATCTGTGGACAGCGCGGCGACTTCGCTTCAGGTTGGCGACCAGATTCGCATAACTCTTACCTTCTATAATGATGAGGCACTAAGCTTTGTCCGCATACGTGATCACCGTGCATCGTCTGTTGAGCCCGATGACAAAATCTCGGGATACCGCGGCTGGTGGTTCTGGCGATGGTCCGAAGCCAACATCCCGACTCCCTGCCATTACCTCCAGATATCTGATGAGACGACCGACTTCTTCATCGACTATCTTTATGAAGGGTGGCATCGAGTCTCCTACACTGCCACAATCACTCACTCCGGCGATTTCGCTGGTGGCTATGCCGATGCAGTGTGCATGTACGCGACAGAGATTAAGGCGCACTCCGATGGCAGGCGCATATCAGTCTCCTCTCGGAAATAGCTGGTTACTCTTCGCCCCCGATATGGCGCAAGGTCAATAATAATCCCCGTGACTCACCTCATTGATGAGTTCCGGGGATTTTACATTATATAATGCTCTCCTTGTCTGGGTCTGACTTGTGCCTATGGTAATTAGCCATTGCTGATTCTTTGCTCGCATTGGCGTAGCAATATTCGCACATGTGCGGACAAGTGTCATATTGGCCAATGTCTTTGCTGCTCACGCACCCGCAGAAAGTGCGCTGTCCCTTGTCCTTTCCTCCCTTCCCCCTGATGGCGTAGAGGTCTTCATTGATCACTATGGCATCGGGTGGCACCATGTCAAACAGACTGTCTGAGCGCCGGTGTATCTCCGCCCCGAGATGTCTCATCAGCTCATTGTCCTCATGGGCGAGGCGTATCATCAGCTCGTCGTCAATGCATTTGTTATGCTCTATGCCAAATGACGACAGGTCAACGCTCTCACCGCATGTGGCGATACGGTAGTTCCAACCTCGCTCCTTGTTCATTGCCGAAAGACGACTGGCGAACTCCATCATTTGGCTCGCAGTCCAATCCGCATATCTGACACCGCCCCGTTCAAGATTTCGCCTAACCTTTGCATATCCAGCTATGTCCGCAAAGCTGAAAACCAATTTATCTGTATAGCCTGATAGTTGGTCGCCAATGACTCGCACTTTCTCAATCAGGTTGTCTATCGTGATGCTGTTTGTCAAAATCATCGGGTCGAACCGCCAAACGACGCGCCCGCGCCCCATTCTACCAACCAGGTTTTTAAAAGTCCTGATTCTAAAATCGATGGGCGGCACTCCTTTCTCAAGTCCCTCCCTCTCATAGTCATTCAGTGTGAACTGGATGTAACAGCCAATGCCTCTCTCTCTCAGCTTGTCTATGTGCGCGAGCAAAGGCTGCGGGTTCTTGGACCAGAAGACTATGAAGCGGGTGTTTTGGAATGAGACGTATGACTTGCTGCCGTTGAATGGGTTCACCCAGACTGAGTAGCCCTCCTCCAACCGGCGGAAAAACCACTCGGCGTAGAACGCCGGAATGTCAGTGGCCCGGCTAACTGACACAATCGTGGGCGCTATGGCTGTCTCCGTCTCCCCATTCGGCAGGGTGATGCAGACTTTCCCCTCTCCTTTATTCGTTGCCATGTCTAAGCCATTTAATCGCGTTTGTGCCCCGTATTATGCAGCGAAAATACGCAATTTGTGTCCTGGTCATCCTGTCGACCATTTATTTTGCTATGCCTATTTTGCCGACCTTTTCCTCTGATGTTGATTTGACGTATTTGGCTGATGTTTGATTTCTGATGGCGGCAATGCATTTCGGTCATACGGCCAACACTGTTCTTTTATCGTTATTTGACAATCGGGGGGGTAAATGTTAATGTATGAGGTATCTTCGCCTAATCTTAAAAACTAATCTCCTAAATCTATTATGAAAGCATATCTCTTTGACTCTCTAAACAGGTTCAGCCGTCTGAGCGAAAAACTCGACGCGAAGGCTGCGCTCTGCAACAAAAGCTGGTGGCTTTTCAATGACGAGGGCGACAAGTCCATATATATGTTCATGGAGGATGGCGATTTCTTCGTCACGACCAACGGGGTAGGGGTGAAGGGGCGGTGGACCTTTATTCCCGCCAGCTCGTCCATCATTTTTGATTTCCAAAATCAGATAACGATGTATCACCCGGCTTTCTTTGAGGACAATATCCTTGTTCTCAACCTTGACGGCACGTCATCCTACTCCTTCTTTATAGATGAGCAAAAACGTGGCGTGTTCCATCCCAAAACTTTGGCCGAGCTTAAAAACTATTTTGACAGCAAGACGGTGTATGCGCTTAAATCCGATCCCGCCCCCGAGGTTGTCAATCAAGAAAAGGAGCAATTCCTTAAGGTCGCCGATGAGTATTATGCTGTCTTGAACGAAATGTCGAGATGATTTTAATGGTTTTAAGGTAGGTGTGGTCTTTGGCGTCTTAATCCTTATGATTATGCTATTAGTCATATTGCAATGTGCGGTACTTCTGGCAATCGGTGCTTTTATTCTCATCGTTTTTTCATCGGTCTACGTAATAGTGGAATCTTCCCGACACGATGGCAGGACGCGTGCAAATGTGCAAAACTGGGTCAACCAAAATCCCGACAAGCCAGTGTCCGAATTTCTCATGCGCTATTACCTTAGTGGCAAAATACCTCCCGGCTATTGAAATAATTGCCGCTATCCGCAAAAACTAAGTGTGCTAATCCTCTTTAACCTCCATTAACAACCACCACTCAACCCCTTGACACTCACATCCCTATCCCTCCCCACTTCAGAAAATCGCCAAAATCTTCCCACCCACCCCTTGCAAATCCAAAAACTCTCCCTAATTTTGCACCCGCTTTCGGAAACGAACCAGCCCCGCCGCCAAGGCGAGTGGAAGAAAAAACAAAAAACTTCTTGCGAGACTCGGATAAACATCCTAACTTCGCAACCCGGTTCGCCGCCACAAAACGAGTGGCAAGATTAAAGACGAAGCGCAAGCACATTGACATATTGGAAGTGACGCACACTTAGCAGGGCGGCCGGCCGCGAGGCCGCCGCCCGACAAGTCAAAAAGAAGGCTAAGGCGAGGGCCGAGAGGCCGACGCGGCCTTGGCGCAAGCCAAGGCGGCGGCTCGCAAAGAGCAAAACAAAATCAATTCATACAACGAAGAGTTTGATCCTGGCTCAGGATGAACGCTAGCGACAGGCCTAACACATGCAAGTCGAGGGGCAGC
>CAVFBC010000031.1:0-2274 GCA_963620575.1 Alistipes putredinis
GCTTTTAATATTCAAGCGGCTTCAGCTTCTATTGCGAGGAGGCAAAAAGAGGGTAGGGAGCGATTGGAAGTATTAGGTGAACTCTGCAAATTGTTGGATGTCAAGGAGCGACTTGAAACTACAATTTTGCATGAGCAGGAGAAGTTTAACTCCGCAAGTCTGTTATATGATAAAGTGCTGAAAGATATCCCAAATTGGAAAGATAATCTGATTGAAGATATTGATGATGTTCAGTCTGTAAACATTTCAAATACCTGGACTGCCTTTACTAACAATTTGACTCAATGGATGACAACTGTGAATAATCTGAGGAGTGCGATATCATCCAGAGAGGAGGAAATAAAGATTGAAAGGCTTAAAATTGATGTTGAGCTTGATGTTGTCATAGCATTGGCTGGCGCATACTCGCAGTCGAAAATAGCAACCGAGCGCAGGGCTCTTGAGGCTCTTGATGCCTCTGTGGTTAGTTCTAAGCGTAGTGTTGCTGATTTAGAGAGTGCTTTGAAGAGTCTCGAACTTGCCAAACCTGATTTTGCTCCAAGTGATACTATTGAGAGTTTAAGTCAGTTTGAGTCAGATATTAACAAAGTACTTGACGAAACTAACAGAAATATTGGCTCTTATGAGAATATGCTGAAGACGGATGTCGAAAACCGAAAGAGGCGTAATAAAGAGGAAGAGACATTAAAGAAGCTTGAGGAGGAGAATGCTAAGTGGGCTGCGCTTAGTTTTATTTCTGATAGCAAAGGGAAAAGCTTCCGTACTATTGCGCTCAATTTCATTTTCGAGGAGTTGTTGCATTATTCCAACACGCATTTGAAGGACTTGACAGATAATCGTTTTACTCTTGTGAGGAACGGCACTCTGAACATATCCATCCGTGACGCATACCATTGCGATGCTGTTCAGACTCCTGCTAATCTGTCAGGTGGTGAGAGTTTTATGGTCTCTTTGGCACTGTCTTTAGGTTTAGCTTCAATGTCGGGGGCTGGGTGCTGCGATTCAGATATTCTGTTTATTGATGAGGGGTTTGGCACTCTGGACGATGAGTATCTTGAAAAGGTGACTACTCTCCTTGAAAAACTTAGGGATAGAGGTGGTAAGCGAGTGGGCATAATCAGCCACGTTGACATCCTTAAAGAAAAAATCCAAGCGCAGGTGCGTGTCGAGCCCATTGACCCATCGCGTAGCCGTGTAACTGTTGTTGGCTAAAATGCGCACGCCCTGACGCACTTTTGTGCATCAGGGCGTTTGTTGTTCTGCGGGGGGCACTATTAGTTAAACACCCCTTGCGGCCTTTATCTTTTCATATGCGTCTTGAACTTCTTTGAATTTTTCCGCCGCTTTATCTTGTTCTTCCTGACTTTGTGTGGCATAGCGGTCTGGGTGATATTTTTTTACGAGAGACCTATACGCGTTTTTCACCTCTTCGTTTGTCGCATTTTCATTTATGCCTAAGGTCGCATAGGCTGCTGTGAGGCCTTGCGTGGGCGAGTTTGACGTTCCACCGTAATAATTTCCTTGCTGTCCGTAGCCATATCCGCGGCTGTTGCCATTGACGTGCAGTCGTGATGCGATCCGTTGTGTGTCTGCCGTAGACAGTCCCATGTAATAGGACATGTTGACGATGGTTGTGACCTCAGAATCTGTAATGATTCCATCGGCCTCTGCAATTTGGCATAGGATTTCGGCAATGCGCAAACGGTCAGAATATGACACCATTGAGCCAATGTGCATGGCTGCCATTCTGATGTCGAAGTCTGTTTTCAGAATGTCTCGAAGTCGCAACAGTGCCGACTGTGCGCCCTCTTCACCAAATTGCGCGACAAGTACGCGTTTCACTACATTCAGCTCAGGCTTTGTAACTCGTCCGTCTGCTTTCATTGCGCCTGCTAGGACTCTCAACAAAGCATCTTCAAAGTTCGAGTTGCTATAGTTCCCGCTTGTGTATGTGCTTTTTTCTCCACTTTCGCCCATGAAGTATCTGAACAGAAACTTCATGACGAAGTAAAGAATTATGATGTTGAAGATAATACCCATCTTATTTTATTGCTGCTTCGTTGAGCCTATTGTTAATATCAATTAGTTGGGGGATGATAAGATGCTTGTCGTCTGGGCGAATAATGTAATTGGCCTTGGATTCAATAAAAGACATATCGCCTTGATTTCTTATCCGGTTCTCTATTTGCTCTCTGCTCGCATGGTCTCTTTCCATCGCCCGCTCAATCCTTATTTCTGTTGGCAGACTTACGACAATCAGTTTGTCCATCAAAT
>CAVFBC010000031.1:2284-4920 GCA_963620575.1 Alistipes putredinis
CTCAACCATTACAGCGGATTCGCATAGAACCCATTTACGTCCCTCGCTCTTTTTCTCTTCACACCATTGCTTGAAATCTTCAGCCACTATCGGATGCACGAGGTTGTTTACAAAATCTAATTTTGCCTTGTCCGCAAAGATGATATTAGCAAGGGCTTTTCTGTTAAGTGTATTGTCTGGGTTGTATATATTGCTGCCAAAAGCCTTTTTTAGATTGTCAATAATGGTTTTATTCCTATCTGTCAGTTTGTGAGCGGCAAGGTCGCAATTGTATACACACACGCCAAGCTTAGCAAAGGCTGTCGCTATTGTGGTCTTGCCCGAACCTATTCCGCCGGTTAAACCTACTTTCAACATATGTCGTTATTTGATTTTTTCAAGAATAAATTCAGCGTAAGATGGTGAGATGCTTATGTTTTCAGCAAATTTGGGCGACTTTTGTACTGATATCCTCACTCGTGACTCTTTGTCTCCTGGATGTATTGCGTTGAAGTCTGCTATTACTCGGAATGACGAGATATCAGCTTTTTCGTACTTGCTTAGGCCAACGTTGAATGATATTCGCGCTTGTGGGGGGAATATTTTGGCGGTATATCCTTTGGAGACGTTGATTGGCTCTATAGGTACAGATAGTTTTTTCTCTGAGAACTGCTCAATGTCATACTCTACCGTCACAAATGTGGCGTTAGCAGTTGCCATTTCTGGCAAAATAAGTTCCATTTGTGTGACTGTTGTGTCGTTCAGCGTGATTGGGTTTTGTTTGGCTGTATAAACCACATTTAATGTATCTATTATGTCATTTGTAGCAGTAACAATGACACTATCCGGTGTCACTTTCCTTGGTGACGAGTATGTATATTGTGGCTGCAATGAGACGTCGTCTTGGACAATGACAGGTAGTTTCCGTTTCCTTACTGTCAGGAGCGGAATCATGACTGTGTCTGTGAAAACATCTGTGATACGCACATGTTCTGGGAGGTCATTTTTGACTCCTGCGAGACGTCTCGGAATAAAGATGGCCCACATTGCACCCCCTGACGATAGTCTGCGAAGGTGTTTAAGGCTGACTCGTATGTTCCTATGGTTAGTGACATACATTCTTAAAAGGCTGAAACCGTCGCCCTCCAGTCTCACCTTTACTGATTTCTCTAACCCTTTGTTTGTTATGTAGCCTTCTGGAATGTCTTCGCAGATAATGTTCAGCTCTGTGTCCTCCGGGTATGTTTGCCGCAGTTTTTCAATCTGCCAAACGAGAATGGATATGAGCAGGAACAGCAAGAATGTTCTGATATCCTTGCCGTTGATTTTCTTTATTGTTTTTATCAGCTTCTGTCCATTCATTATTTATGATGCTCTATTCCCTGTTATTCTTTGCTATGTTTTTGAGTATCTTCACAATCTCTTCCCATGTCGCTACTTCGAAACCACACCCGTCCTGCGCTTTTTTACCTCTTATGAGGAGACAATCCATGTTTGCTGCTTTTGCACCTTTACCGTCTGTGTCCGCCCTGTCTCCAATAACTAAAGTCATGTTCGGGTCAACGCCTATTTCTTTGGCAGCGTCAATGAAAGGACGTGGGCTTGGTTTCAGCGCACCCATCTCTTCTGCACTCCATTTGTGTATTCTTTCGTCAGTTAGGTTTAACGCCTCCATTCGCTGCTTTGTCTCTGGGTAGTCGGACAATACGCCAACCTCGACACCTGTATCGAGGAGTTCCTCGATGACTTCCCAAGCCATAGGGCGAGGACTGAAGTGTTTTTTTAAAATAGACACCATTGAGTCAAGGTATGTTGAGTACCATTTGTCTGCCTCTTCTGGCTCTATATTCATCATTGCTGAAAGTCTGGACATCTCCTCAGCCCTCATCTTAGCTCCTGTGCCCAAATCACATCCCGCAAGTTGTTTTCTCACAACCCGCTCCGCCCTTGTCCGGAACAAGTGCCACACATTATACATCATAATGTATATGGCGTAAAAGCGTCCGTTATATAGTGTTTTGTCGAAGTCGAAAATTATTAGTTTGTACTGCTTGTCCATTACTGATTAACTCGGATTTCAATTTTCTAAGATACGAAAAAATATCCAATGCGCTTTGTCGCATACTCCGTTTGACATTTTTTATTGAACAAAATGCGGATGGCTGTGGTTTCTCTGACTTACATCTTTCAAAATAGAGGGATGTAAGGCCGTTTTATATGTTTCTGGCTGTAAGTTTTTGTCTGAGCCGTGGTGGGAAATATTTCTAAATCGCATTAAGACAACGCTTTTATATAAACACAAAACACCCGATGCGCAACAATAATCAGGCGCATCGGGTGTTGAGCTTTCTTCTTAGGTCAGACTACTCAATTACGAGTTTGTCAAACTTAGGCCAACGCTTTTGATCCTTAAGAAGGAGGAGCATCAGTTTGAACTGACCATCTCGCGCTCCCTCATTTATGCAGGCAGCCTTGAATTTTTCAAAGGCGTTGTCCTCCAATCGGTGGGTAATCGGGTCTTTTACTCGGAAAGAAGCGCGTTTTGCGTCATACTCGATATTTATTTTCTTGAGTTTCGCATCTACCACCTTGGTGAACTCCTCCGCCTGAGCTTGAGTAGTCCCCCTGTCAGCGAACTCATAGTAGAAGTGATAGCC
>CAVFBC010000031.1:4980-10953 GCA_963620575.1 Alistipes putredinis
CCTGAGTACTCAGGGTCTGCGAAGCCGATGAAGAATTTGGCCTCCATCTTGGTCTCCTCCTCTGCCTCATGCACAGCCTTGATGAACTGGCGCTCATGCAATTTCTCACCTGTGAGCGTAACAATGCCGTTCACTTTCTGGACAAACTGGATTGTTGGAATGGTTCCATTGAAGCCTGATACCAGAACAAGGTCATTCATGTTGTAGCGGTAGAGGCCTGAGCATGTGGTGACATACATGCAGTAGCGCTTACCTAACTCCAACTTGTTAAGGGGCAAGAACTCTGGATTTGGATTATCAATGTCCTCTTCGCGGATGAACTCAAAGTAGTGCATGTGCGCGAAGAGGGTGGTGTCATCCTTTCCATTCAACACGAGACCAGCGCGGCACTCTGACGCAAAATATCCGAACTCTGGCATCTTGGTTGTCTCGGGGAATGCATCGCGTATCTTGTCCATGTAAATCTTGGTATTGCCGCAGTGCCAAGTGTTTACAACAGCCATGTCTGGCCAATAGTGCTTTGGCAGTACTGTGCCATATTTGGCCTTGAGGTCTCTGAGTTCCTGAGCGCGCGCATGATTGGGCTTCATGCGGCTGCGGAGAGCCTCGCGCACGTGCTGTGGGATGTCAAGGTCTTCCTTGAGTGTTCCGTTCTCAATATCTTTGACATAGTCCTCGTAGAACTCATTGACGTTGTTTTGCATCTCGACAATGGTCGACGGGTTGGCCGTGATAAGGACCGTAGAGTTGTACTCAATGCCGAAGCGCATGATGGTATAGTAGCGCGCGCGGTAATCCTTAATCTCAAATACCTCTGCGGGGGATGAGTAAACGACTTTGACGAAATCAGGGCAGTTGGTGAAAGAAACGCCAGACACGGATCCATAGACGGTGCCGTCGGGCGCATAACCCTCAATAGCCTTACCTACGATTGAGACCACACCACCAGCAAATGCATGCTTATCACAGCGGATGAGGCTGTCTAACCATGTCTTGTTCATCACGCCATAAACCTCATTAAAGTATTTGTGGGTGATGGGAATCCATTTCGGCTCACTGGTCGTGCCGGATGTCGTGGCATACATCTTGGGCTTGCCTGGGAAGAGTATATCACTCTCACCATGCATATGGCGATTGATGTAAGGGCGGAAGTCCTCATAATCGCTCATTTTGACTTTCTCTGCGTAAGCCTTGAAGAGGTCTTGAGCATTCTTTGCCTTCAAAATCTCAGCGAAGCCATGCTCCTTGCCATATACTGTGTCTTTTGCGTACTCGAGAATGCCGCGAAGGGTCTTCTCCTGGGCCTTTTCTACGTTGCGGCTCGCAAGCCACAGTTTGAAACGGTAGATTTTCCCTACGAAACCGATGGCAAAGTTGATTTTATGCCATCCTTTAATCCATTGTCCTTTCATTTGAAAAGTTTTAGCGATGCAAATTTAATCAGATGCATTTGGTCTAACAGTCGTAGTTTTACTAGTTTTTACATTACAGATGCGCGAAAGGCTCTTGCATTTGTTGTGTGTATGACTTTTACTTACCGAAAAAAGTAAGCCCCACGTCATTCAACGTGGGGCTTACTTTTACTTGTATTTAGGAATTAAACAGCGCAGCTGCTTAATTCTTGTAGAGTGGGTCTGCACCTATCGTGCCGACGAGAGACTGCAAGTACTCGTCCGACTTAAGGTGGTTCAGACGCTCTTTCAGTTTCGCAATCTTATAATCTATGCGCATGTCGCTTATGCAGTTTGCGTTCTCTGGCTTGCTGCGGAATGCGGTGATATAGTCGAGTTGTCGCTGGGCTAAAGCGATGTCGCGCTGCTGCTTTGTGACCAAACGATCCTTGTACCAATCACTGTTCAACACATAGTCACGGTCAAAGAGCTTACGGATCTCTGGGTCATCCGCAGTTTTGCCTTCGTAATCACCATAGGCCATGATGTAGAGAAGAGCCTTAAGTGGTGGAATGGCTGAATCTACACTGCCCTCCTCAAAATACTTGAGAGCCACCTTTTTCTGGGCCTCGACAATGTTATTGATGCCGTCCACATACTCATCCATGCCTTGAAGTTCTGGCTTGAGCATCTTCTCGTTGAAAACAGCGTCTGGCTCGTCGAAGAGTCGGTTCATGCATCGGAAAGCGAAGTTCTCGTTAATCCTGTAGCCGAGTCGGCTTGCCAAGACCTTCTGACCATTGTACTCGAAGTCCTCCAATTTGTCGAAGCAGCCCTGTTTGATGAGGAAATTTGCATCTCGGTCTTCTGGAACCATGCGTGCCCAAATCTCAGGGATGAGGATAGAGATATCGTGGTCGAAGCGAGAGTTTCCAATATAGCCCGCAGCAGTGCTAAAGCCTTGATAGCCCGTGAGGATGAAGCAAAGCAGTGCATTGTTGAGGTCTGTTGTGCAGCAGAGCATGTTGAACGGAGCCTTGGTCAAGGCACCCTCGCTGCCTGCGCCTGTTGTAGATGGTGACTTACCTGTCAGAGAGCAGGTGAAGTCCATGAAGAGCTCTGGCAACTCCTGATAATGTATCGGGTTGTAGACACTCAACGGACGAATACCATTCTTCTTGTCTGCCGGATTGTTTCGGCGGCCAGGCATTACGGCGTTGACAACGTTGACAACTGGCTCATTGGTGTTTATCTTGCGATGCAAGCGAACGCCAATCTCTGCCACGTATGTGTCGACATTCTCCACTGAGTTCTTATTGAACTGCAAGTAGCGTGGGTTCTTGGTGGGAAGGCCACGGACTAAACGCGGGTGGCTTGGTACGACAAAGTACTCGTCATCACCTTCCTCCAAAAAGTCGTTAACAAGATCCTTTACTGGTTGGGTGTAAAGGTCGAAGTTGATGGCGTCATCCTTGAGAGCCTGTGCATCCTTTCGTGTCAGTGGCTCGTAGTTTGTCAAGAATGTATTGGGCTTGCACATGTCAGCCTCTGCCTCATGGTCGTAGCCTCGGTTGATTGCCTCGTCTGGACGCTGGAACAGACGCATCTCGCAGTTCTCAACCAGCTTGACGCTTGGGTTCTTGAACTGAGGATTGAGGTTGCGTATCTGAGTTGCTGGGACTGTCACAGACGCTGTGATGTCGTCCTCTACCTGTATCTTGAGGCTTGGCACGAAGTCACTGCGCAATTTGTGGAGTAACCAGTTGCCACCAGGATTGAAGCCAATGCGTACGTAGGTACCTGTGACGTGCTTATTCTTGTACATCAGAGTTGTACCCTCCCGGCCATTTATAATCTCAACGCTCATGTAGTCCTTCCAGTTACCCTTCTCGCTCTCATTCCTGTAGAGTCGCTTGACGAACAGGACGAGAGAGCGAATATGTGCTGGGATGCTGCGGAGCCATGCGTTGTACTCGTCGGAGTACATCTCAGACGGGGTCAGCAGTTTGACGGCAGAACCCAAAGCGCGTTTGTTGCTGAGGAATGTACGGCTGGGCTTAGCGTCGGTCTGGACATTCTTCCACCGGTTGGTGTAGTCGTGGTTGATAATCTCATCGGCCTTGCGGAAGTCCTCCTCAAGGTTGACAATGTTGAATGGGCCATATATAATGGCATTCTGCATTGATTTTGAGATTTCGCTCTTTCCACCACCAGACACTGTGCATGGCTTGTGGCACAACATACCCTCTGGGGCTGTGTTAATGATGCGCCACATTGGTTGCTGAGGGTGCTTAGCAAGCTCGAACTTATTGCCAGACGGGTGGATGAATATCTTGTCCGGGCTCAGGGGTATCTTCTTCTCCTGGCCATTATGCATCCACGAAATCTGAGTCTGCTCGATGTGGATGTCTGCGGTCTCAGGGATATATACTACGTTGGGGTACTTCTTGTCGATGGCGTAACCTTCTGGCATGATCTGTACTCGGTCGCCAAGAATGTGCATGGCCTCCTCAAAGGTATAGATTCCATCGAGCTTATTTGAGTAAAGCTCACCGATGATGTCATCAGCCATTATGGAGCGAGAGAATGCTATTGCGCCGCCAGAGTGCTCCTCTTCCGCTAAGCCAAACAGGTTGGCGGAATAGTTAATCTCTGTCTTAATCTCTTTCTTCGCATAGCCGAAGTAGTTGTCAGCTATGATGGTAACCACAACACCGCGTGCGTCGCGGGCTGTAATCTTGAATGAGCCGCCATCATTGTAGAGCTCGTTCTCGTCACGCCAGCACATGCCGTCAGCCCTCTGGCGGTCCGTCGCCTCATCGTAGTGGGGCAGGCCGAGGTCTTTCTTGCGGAGCTGAAGCAGTTGCGGGGCGAAGATTATGCAACCCGTGTGACCAGTCCAACCCTCAATGTCAAGGGCTGCGTCATTTGCTGGCATAGTGGGGTCGCCCGCATTGCCAAAAACGGTCTCGACGAAGTCAAGTGAGCTTACAAGGCTGCCTGGTGCAAAAAGGTGGACCTCAAGGCTGCGGCGAGTCATGACGTTGGGGACTTCAGGAACTACGATGGGCCTGACGAGGAGTGATACCATCGTGTGAGCCTTGTCGGCCTGGTTAGAGGTGAACGGCAAGACATTAATTTCGTCACTGGGGTGGAGGGCGGCATTCAGAAGACGTGCAAAGGTGACCTTGGGGACCGCTTTCTTGTCAACAGGGATGGGGAGTCCACCCTCTGCGATATGGAATGTGCCCTTTGTTGTGCGCTTGTCATTTGCCGGGTTGTTCAAGATGCCCTGCTTGACTCGGTATGTCGATACGTATTTGCTGAAGAATGAGTTGCTGTCGGGCGGAAGGCTGAGTTCTCGTGCCAATCCCTTCTGAGCCAAGATGAGGGTCTCTGTTGGAAGTTTGCACATGTCTGGAGTCTTGACGTCCTTCAAGTAGTCGTCAATGAAATCCTGTATGCGCTGATCGACTGGGCAGAGGTGTTGACCTAAAAGGCGGGTTTTCTCCCTGTAGCTGCTGACCAAGTCCTTGGTTAGCTCCATGAACTTGGTGTCAGCGAGTTTGTTCTCACTTTCTTCTGTGTCATGGAATACGGGTTGACCGAGGGCGGCAAGCTGAAGATTGATGTATTCAATCATCTCCTGCCTGTCCTTACGTGTCTGATTTTTACTCGATTCACTTTTCATTGTCTATCGATGTGTTGTTTGCGCCTAAACGCAATATTATTTTCCGTCCCAAATTTAATATTTAATTTGGAAGACAAGTTGTAAACAATCTTAATAATTAGCTACTATCGAAGACCTCCTCTTACACCGTAGACTTGTCTGTGGAGCAAAGCTATGATTATCCCTGCTCCCTCTATCGTCTCATCTATTCCTCTTGCCATCAACATCATTGGCAGTGGATTCTTGTCTTCGGAGTATGCTGGTTGCACATAGGGCGTTTGCCACCCGCAGAAGCTTAGGCTCTCGTAAAAATGAACTCGACGTCTTGCCTGTTCTGATGTCTCGGGCATTTCAACCTCGAGGATTACCGGTAATTTTGACTGTTCTGTGAGGCTGTTGATTGCCGCCCTGCCATAGCCTGCGCCACGCAGATCAGGCTCAATGGCGAAGTGCTCGACATAGAGTATTTTTCCAAAATTCCATGTCGTTATCAAGCCGAGCCTTTCTCCCTCACTGTTCAAGATGGCGTTAAAACTGAAGAGCGGGTTACCGTCTGTCAGAGTTTTCAAGGCCTCGTCATTACGTAGTTCGTCGTCCACGAATGACTTATGCAAAAGAAGTATTGACGGCGCGAAGAAGTCGTCTGTCGTTCGTATCCGTCTTATTTCAACAGTGGTAGCCATGGAGTCTCACTTTTTCTCTTATGCGGACATTGTTTCAACAATCTCAACAATCGCTGCGATCACCACCAACCCGACAATCGTAGCTCCCGCAATCCTGTTCACGTACAATAGTCGCCTCAATGTCAGTTTCTTACGGAACAGACCGACCATTATGGTCAATAATAGCCACCAGCATAACGCTCCAGCTAATACGCCACAAACAACCGCCACACGCTCAATGCGTGTAGCG
>CAVFBC010000031.1:10963-32479 GCA_963620575.1 Alistipes putredinis
GAGGGTGAACAGCCCCATGAATACGACCAACGCTAAAGGGTTACTTATCGTCAGGAAGAATGTGGAGGCGTAATCTTGCCAAAGGTTGCTTTGCTTGCCATCTCTCTGGCGTCTAATCTGGCGATGGGGCTTGTTGAACATCATTTTAAGCCCAAGAATAACGAGCACAATGGCGCCGCACGTATATAATATTTGCCTGTGCTGCTCGACAAAGTTCGTTACCATCGATACGCTGAAGCCCGCCACTACAGCATATAGGAAATCGGAGGTGGCAGCCCCGGCTCCGCTGGCTAAACCTGAGCGGCGTCCCTTACTTAGTGTCCTCTGTATGCAGAGGATACCGATGGGACCTAATGGAATGGAGGCGATGAAACCAACCGATAAACCTTCGGTCAGTGACTGTATTATATTTACAAGCTCCATAAAAATTTTTTGTATCGCCTCTTTTCCTTGTTATCTATGAGTCTCGCGAATTTACGATTTTACTTTGATAGTTTGCGGACCATCCTTCTTATTTCAAATAGATCCTTGAGGGTGTGCATGTCATGTAAATCCGCAATTTTCCAGCTCTTATCAATTATCACGGTTCTTGTCACACTGCCGTTTGGGGTGACAAAAAGTCTGTAAATTTCTTCTCCTTCATCGAAAACATACGGGATGTCGATGCCATTCTCTTCGCGCTGTCGTAGAAATGTTGGGCGGTCTTCTGCGATGTCCTCACATATGATGAACATGGAGAGGTCGTCGCGATCTCTGTATCTGTCCCAAATGTACTTTTTGTGGTCAATTAGTTGCGCTTGGCTAAACGGGCACCATGAAGCCGCAAATTGGAGTACGACGACTTGTCCGCGCAGGATATCAGAATCTAACGTGTCCCCTTCGCTCGTTACGAATTGGAAGCACGGGGCTTCTGCGCCAATAGGGACGATAAACCTGCTACCACGCTCGCGTTTAACTTGCGCAGAGGCTTCTGTGCACGCAAAAGCGGCAAAAAAACATATTGTGAAAAAGACGACTGTGGCAAACGATTGGTGGCGCATATAGTCCGAAAGTTGAAATCTGATGTCCTTATTGCCTTTCCTTTTGAGGCATTTAGTCAATAGGCATACACCCTTATCCTCTTTTGGGGGGCAATCTATTCTGACATCTCTGAGGTTTGCGCCACTTTCGCATATCATGCTAAGTCCAGGTTGCGCATTAGCAGAACCCTTTTTTGAAGCTGTCATTGTACGTCCTGCTCAATGGCAGCCTTAACTCTTTCTGCCCATACTCGGCATAAACAGAGTCTTTGTCTATCTTAACTACAAATCTGATGCCAACTGCGTATGATTTGTGAGTACGCTTAACCAAATCTTCAGGGAGAGCCTCAAGCATTTTTTTCATTGGCATGTGTACGAGTATATCTTGCTTAGTTGTATTGACCACGACGTAATTCTCCTTTGCCTCAACCGAGACTATGTCCGCAAATTTAACTTTGTGAGACTGTCCGCAACTATCCCTGATGATGGTGTAATTGCCGGCATCATCCATGTTTTCATCGGATGAGTCAATGGTGGTCAATCCGTTGCGTCGCTCTATTTGTGTTCTTGCGCGGCTCACCGCTTTGATGAATCTCGCATATGACACGGGTTTTAGAAGGTAGTCGCAAACATCATACTCATACGACTCTAATGCGTATTTGCTTTGTGATGAGTAGACTACGACCTCTCTTTGTGTCATGTCGACGGCCTGCATGAACTCAATTCCGTTAATGTCAGGCATCTCTATGTCGAGGAATATGAGGTTGATGCATTTACCCTCATTGCACGCAAGGAAGTTTATGGCATCTATCGCATTTGTAAACGATTGGGCCAAAACCACATCCCCCGTCCTATTAACATAGCCAGACATCACTCTCGTTGAGAAAATGTCATCGTCGACTATTATGCAGTTGACCTGTGTCATCAAAACACCTGAGTAACGTTACCTTATAAGTGTCATGCCTCGTTTAGGCACTCGTCCTACATGCCTCCGCTAATTTTTTCGAGCGATATGGGGCATGTTAATATTGACTGGTAGTCCTCTCCAGATTCGTACATGTCCTCGTCATCCTCGTCATATAGCCACGAGATGTTTATGTCCCAACCTTTTCGGTACATGGCCTCAAGGTGCTTGAATATGTCGAGTATGCATTTAGAGCTACTTGTGTTGAAGTACTCAAGTTGGAATTTAACCCTTGTCGGTTTCATATCCTCTTGTGCGTACTCCTTTAGCCATGTGATGAGGGGACGGTAGAACTCTACAGAGTTCTCGGGAATGGAGCGACCCTTAATCTCTATAGTACCCTTTTCTGGGTCCATCATGATGTATGGGGTCTTAGAACTCTCTTCAATAGTGATAGTGTCCATCATTGCTGACTGAAATTCAGTAGTTTTATTTGTCCTAATTGGTAATGAAATATCTTTATGTATCTAACAAGTTGGGGTAACTTCTTGTGCTTGTTAGCTTATGCAAACATCGAAAGAGAAGAACATGACATCGGGAGCCTCTTTTAAGGGGTAAAACTGATAGTTTAGTTTATGTCCGCTCTTGCGAGCCATGTCAATCATACCCAATCCTGCACCACCTTTCTCTGAGAAACCGTCCTTTTTTACGGTAATGCGATAGAGGTCACGAAGTTGCTCACTATTCAACGAATTAATTTTGTCGATTTGGTTCTTTAATTCATTCGACTTTGTTCGTGGAACAAAATTGCCTGTTGTGATACGACAACCAGTCTCGTCCTTCGTCAAGAGTATCGCTCCCAGCTTCTTGTTCCCATACTCGTGGTCGGCTATGGCCTCTGGCTCAATGTGGTGGTAAAGGTTTTGGACACACTCAACAAAGATGTGGAAAACCTTCCTCCTGACGCTTTCTGGCTCTACCTTGTCTTGCAACTTTTCTTCCATGGCAGGGAGCATGGCGTCTATGTATGGCAACGAAAAATCGCCGACGTGCTCAATCAGCACCTCGCCGTGTTTTTGGGCTGCTATCCACTTATCCAGCTTGAACTCCATGGTTTATGACTTCTGCGAAGCGAAAGTATTAAAATTTATTGAAAATATTTCGCTTTACTTCTCAAAAGTATGTCAGAACTCTACAAAAAGCGGATACGTTAGAGTCTGTCTTTATGTTTCGAGAGGTGGTGGTAAAATAGATAATGCTCTTTTTCTATGGGATTTGTGTAAGGTAGTCCTCAATGCTAAGATTCTTTAGTCCATGTCAATCCGCTCTATTGATAACGGACATTTTAGCATGGTCTCAAAATCAAGTCCCGCCTCATATAAGTCATTGTCATTTCTGTCACAAACCCAATGAAGCTGAACGTCGCAACCGCGCATGTACATGGAGTCGAGCCTTTTGAAGATGTCTAATAGACATTTTGATGAGCTCGTGTTGAAGTATTCGATTTGAAACGTAGCCACTGTCGTGTGCTTTATGTCTTGCTCCGAGTACTCCTTCATCCAAGCCGAAATAGGCTTGTAAAAACTCATCGAGTTTTCTGGTATTGAGCGACCAATGAACTCTATCTTCCCGTTTGGGTTCAAGAGGACATATGGCGTGTTCTGAGTTTCCCCTATTTCAAGGATTTCCATTTGTTTGTTTTTTCTTGTCTAATGTATGCACCCACGTTGCTCAATGTGTTCATGTGGGGCGACGTCATGTGTCAGCCAGACGTTGCCACCAATGATGGCGTCGTGGCCTATTGTTATTCGGCCAAGGAGCGTGGCTTGGGCGTACAGGACGACGCGATCGCCTATTATCGGGTGGCGGGGCTGGTCTCTCACTTCGTCAGCGTCAGCATCAGGGTGACTTACTGCGCCAAGTGTCACACCTTGGTACACCTTAACATCATCCCCAATGATTGTCGTGGCTCCGATGACGATGCCCGTCCCATGGTCTATTGCGAACCTTTCGCCTATTTGCGCCTCGGGGTTTATGTCAATACCGGTCTCGCTGTGCGCCATTTCCGTTATGACGCGAGGGATGAGTTGAGCCCCAAGCTCATGCAACTTATGCGCTATCCGGTAGCCAGAGACTGCTTTGACTGCTGGATATGCGAATATGACCTCCGCGCTGCTGTGTGCGGCTGGGTCGCCTGCGAAAATGGCTTTAACGTCGCCTATCAGTAGGCGTCGCAATTCGGGCAGCCACCTGATGAAGTCGGCTGTCATGCTCTCCGCCTCCAAATGAATGTTTTCTTGGGCAAAACCAGGTTCCGAGTGTCGCGCCACGCATAGTCCGGCGAAAATCTCAGTCTTAAGTTTGTGGGCCATCTCCTCGATGCAGACACCTTGGTAGTAGCCTAAACTTGATTGGTGGACCGGTTTGGTCGCGAAGAATCCGGGAAAGATGATTTCACGGCACAAGCGCAAAATTTCCGCCAGCCTTGCGGTTGACGGCATTGGCAAGTCCCCTAAAGAATCACCACTAACGTATTCGTACGTTTCTCCGGTCGCAAGGTTTCGCATGGCCTCTGTCATGGCCTTATATATTATTTGGCTTTGGGGCATTTTCCCTATTTGAGGTAATTTTTCAGGTATTCGCCTGTCTTTGAGTTCTTGTTTTGGGCTACTTGCTCTGGCGTGCCTTGGCAGACAACTTGACCACCTGCGGCTCCACCTGCTGGCCCCATGTCAATAATCCAGTCTGCACTTTTTATGACATCCATGTTATGCTCGATTATCAAAAGGCTGTGCCCCTTGGCAATGAGCGATGCGAAGGCCTTAAGCAGTTTGGATATGTCGTGGAAATGAAGTCCGGTGGTTGGCTCATCAAAAATGAATAGGGTGGGGGGCTGGTTTGAGTCGGCAAGATAAGAGGCGAGCTTAACTCGTTGGTTCTCTCCTCCAGAGAGTGTGCTGCTGCTTTGGCCCATTTTGATGTAGCCGATGCCCACGTCTTGCAAAGGTTTCAGACGTTCCACTATCTTACGTTCTGTGGCGCTCGTACCTTGGCTGAAGAACTCTATGGCTTGGTTCACTGTCATGTCCAGAATGTCATAAATGTTCTTATCATGATATTTGACTTCCAAGACGTCGTCCTTAAACCTTTTACCATGGCATTGGTCACATTCGATGACTACATCGGCCATGAACTGCATCTCAATTTTGATGACGCCATCGCCCTGACAAGCTTCGCATCGGCCGCCTGGCGCATTAAATGAGAAGTGGGCTGCTGTAAATCCGTTCTGTTTTGACAATGGCTGCGAACTCATCAGTTTACGAATCTCTTCGTATGCCTTCAGATATGTCACGGGGTTAGAGCGTGTACTCTTGCCTATTGGGTTCTGATCAACAAACTCTACACGTTTGATTGAGCCTAAGTCTCCAGTCAGGTGCTTATATTGCGTCGGGAGGACGCCTTCGTCTCCTGTGAGTTGGCGAAGCTCGGGGTATAACACTTGTGTTACGAGGGTTGACTTACCAGAGCCACTGACTCCTGTCACAACAGTCATGACGTTGAGAGGGAAGGCCACTGTCACGTCTTTCAAGTTGTTAAGGCTAACGTGGTTCGCTGTTATCGTGCGGTTCCATGGTCTGCGACTTTGTGGGACTGGTATCTCCATCCGTCCTGTGAGATACTGGGCTGTGAGGCTGTCAGATTCTGTGAGCAGCTTGTCATATTCACCGGCAAAGACCACTTCGCCTCCGAGTCTGCCTGCTTCTGGGCCGATGTCTATTATCTCGTCAGCTGCCCTTATTATGTCCTCGTCATGCTCAACAACGACAACAGTGTTGCCGAGTTTTTGGAGTTTTTTTAGGACTGAAATAAGTTTTGTCGTGTCTGACGAGTGTAGCCCGATACTTGGCTCGTCGAGTATATATAATGAGCCGACAAGGCTACTACCTAAGGATGTCGCAAGGTTTATGCGTTGACTTTCTCCACCTGAGAGGGTGGCGGACATACGGTCGAGTGTCAGGTAGTCAAGTCCTACCTCGACTAAGAAATCGAGTCGTTGCCTGATCTCGGTTAATATGCGTTGAGCCACTTTGGCGTCGTGGTCGGAGAGTTTAAGGTTGTCCGCCCATGTCTTGAGGTCAGAGATGGCCATTCGGCATAACTCCGTAATGTTACGACCTCCAACTTTTACATATCCTGCCTCTTTACGTAGGCGAGAGCCTTGGCAGTCCGGGCAAATCGTTTTACCGCGGAAGCGGGCTTGGATGATGCGGTATTGAATTTTATATTGGTTCTCTTGTACGAATGAGAAGAAGTCGTCAATACCATAGACACCTGGCGCTCCATGCCAGAGCAGGTTGCGCTCTTTCTCTGTAAGCTCAGCGTAAGCCTTGTATGTCGGGAACTTATATGCTTGAGCTTTGCGTATGAAATCTATGTTCCACTGCCCTAATTTGGGTCCAGACCAGCAAGCCACGCATCCGTTGCCCACAGACAGGTTCTTGTTAGGGATGACCAAGTCCTCATCAATTCCAACAACGCGCCCGAACCCTTCGCAACGGGGGCAGGCTCCGACGGGGCTGTTGAACGTAAACATCATTTCGCTCGGCTCGTCAAATGTCATCCCGTCAGCTTCGAAGGCTGATGAGAATTCTTTGTCCTTGACGCTGCCGTCTTGTTCGAATACGCGTATGAGGCAATGCCCAGCGCCTTCATGCATGGCGGTGGTTGCCGATTCTGACAATCGTGTGATCAGATCTTCACTATGCGCCACGCTAAGTCTGTCCACAATGAGACGGTAGCCTTTTGTGGTCGTCTGTTTTGACGCATCTACCTGATTGAGCTTGATAATAGAGCCTCCGTGCTCTAATCTGCTGAAACCTTGTTGTTTTAGGCTGCTCAAAGTGGATGCCATGTCCATTTCCCGAAGGGGCGACATCATCACGATAGTAGTACCTTCAGGCAGTTGGCTGATGTAGTCAACAACATCGGTCACAGTATCGTGCTTGACTTCGCACCCGCTTATGGGGGAGAATGTTTTGCCAACTCGGGCAAATAGCAGTTTCAGATAGTCATAAATCTCTGTGGATGTGCCGACTGTCGAACGCGGGTTGCGCGTGTTTACCTTTTGCTCTATGGCAATAGCTGGCGGAATTCCAGTAATGCTGTCTACG
Organism: Alistipes putredinis; assembly: GCA_963620575.1. Lineage (GTDB taxonomy): Bacteria > Bacteroidota > Bacteroidia > Bacteroidales > Marinilabiliaceae > W3P20-009. The sequence goes on from CAVFBC010000031.1 coordinate 18,058, forward strand.
TCTGGTTTGGTGTTTCTGCCAAGGAATTGGCGAGCGTAGGAGTTTAGGCTTTCTACATAACGCCTTTGGCCTTCTGCATAAAGGGTGTCGAAAGCCAGACTTGACTTACCAGAGCCGCTGACTCCGGTGATGACTATGAATTTGTTGCGTGGAATTTTGAGATTCACGCCCTTCAGGTTGTTGACGTGGGCGTTCTTGATCTCTATATATTTGCTTGTCGCCATTTATGCCAAGAAGAGGAAGACTGTTGGTCTTTTATGCAATTCGGGGAGTTGGACTTTTTTCCATTCTGACACTTTATGCGTCACGATGTATTCCTCTTTGCCCATTATGTCGCGTGCCACGCAAAGCCGAGTCTCTGGTTTGAGTGTCGAGATAAGGTTTTGCAGCATCTTGTCGTTTCGGTATGGGGCTTCAATGAATATTTGGGTCTGGTTCTCTTTCATACTCCTATCTTCCATCTTTCTGAGAGCCTTAGCCAATTCTCCACCTATGGGTAGATATCCACAGAAAGCGAAGTTTTGTCCGTTCAGGCCAGACGCCATGAGGCTCATCAGGATGCTTGACGGCCCCACGAGAGGCACGACCCGTATCCCTCTTTTATGAGCTTCTGCCGCTAAGTTCGCTCCCGGGTCAGCTACGCCAGGGCATCCAGCCTCACTTATCATTGCTACATTTTCCCCAGCCTCAGCCGCTGCCAACATTTGCGGAATGTCTGCATTTGCGCTGTTGTGCTCGCTTAGCTCGGTCATCGTTATGTCGTCGATATTTATATTGCGGTCGATGCTTTTAATGAAGCGCCGCACGGTTCGCTCATTCTCAACGACAAAATGGCGAGTGGAGCGGATGATGTCCGCATTAGCCTCCGGAAACGAGTCACATGGCCGTGTTTCTGCCACGTAACTCGGAATCATGAATAAAGTACCCTTTTGCATTTGGCTACTCTTCTGCGCTTAGAGTTCTTCTATTATGTTGAGCCACATCTCTGCTGTCGCGTCACTTGGCATACGCCAATCACCTCGTGGAGACAATGATATGGCTCCTACCTTTGGACCGTCTGGCATGCATGAGCGTTTGAATTGCTGAGCAAAGAAACGGCGAGTGAACGTGTAAAGCCACTTTTTGATAACCGGCTTTGTGTATATGCCATCAAAGGCCTTGAGAGCCATCATCATGAGACGTTCGGGGCCGAAACCGAAACGGAGCATATTGTAGAGGAAGAAGTCATGAAGCTCATATGGGCCTACGAGGTCCTCTGTCTTTTGCTCTATTTCACCGTTTGCGTTGGCAGGGAGCAGTTCTGGACTGATTGGGGTGGCGAGAATGTCTGTTAGGTATTTTTTCGCTTCTTCAGTCATGGCTGTCTCTGCCACATACTCAACCACGTAACGTACAAGCGTCTTGGGCACACCAGCATTCACTCCATACATTGACATTTGGTCGCCATTATAGGTCGCCCATCCGAGAGCAAGTTCAGACAAGTCACCGGTTCCAACGACAATGCCACCTACTTTGTTCGAGTAGTCCATCAGGATTTGGGTGCGTTCTCGTGCCTGGGCATTCTCATATGTCACGCTTCTGTCAGTCTCGGGGACATTAAGATCTGCCAAATGTTGCTTGCATGATTTTGTGATGTCAATCTCCTCAATGGTGACACCCAATGACTTCATAAGGCCTATGGCATTGTCATGCGTGCGACTTGTTGTGCCGAAACCAGGCATTGTGATGCCGACCACGTCAGTGCGAGGCCGTCCCATGAGATCCATTGTCTTGGCGGCTACGAGGATGGCGAGGGTTGAATCCAATCCGCCAGATACACCAATTACCGCTTTAGAGGCGTGGCTCGCCTCCATCCTCTGGGCCAACCCGTTAGTCTGGATGTTGAAGACCTCATTGCAGTTCGCTGCTCTGTTTGCTGCATCGGAGGGCACAAAAGGATGTTTGTCAAATGTACGTGTGATATCGTCTGTGTCGACATCAGACCGAAGTTCCAACTCGATGACCCTGACAGGGTGGTTGACTGTGTCTGGCGAATAGAATGTGGAGGTCTTGAGGCGTAGGGACTCGAGTTTCTCAATGTCTATATCTGCCGTCACATAATGGGCCGTTTGTGAAAAACGTTCACCGCGTGCCAGCATTGTGCCATTCTCAGCGATATATGTGGCACCACCGAAAACAAGGTCCGTGGTGCTCTCGCCCTTGCCCGACGAAGCGTAGACATAGGCTGATATCGTCTTGGCGCTCTGCATTTTGATAAGGTCCGTGCGGTAAGCGTCCTTACTGACGTAGTCGTTGGATGCAGATATGTTTATGATTATTTGTGCGCCATTGAGGGCCAGGAATGTAGATGGCGCTACAGGTGCCCACATATCCTCGCAAATCTCAACACCAAACTTGACTCCAGAGGCCGGGCAAGAGAAGATTAGGTCATTGCCGAAAGGTACAGTCGATTTGCACAATGTGACCTCTTTTGGGGTTGTGGCGTTAGGTGTCGTGAACCAACGTCCCTCATAAAACTCTCCGTATGTCGGCAGGAATGTCTTGGGCACGACACCTTTTATCTCACCTTCTGAGACTACAACAGCACAGTTGTACAGTCTCCCGTTGAGCATAATCGGCATGCCAACCACAGCTGTTATAGGCATTGTGGCAGTCATGCTGGTAATGTTGTCAAGTGACTGCTCCGCCTCCCTTAGAAGGAATGGCTGCTGAAGCAAATCTGCCGCTGTATAGCCTGTTATGGATAGTTCCGGCAGGGCTATTATTGATGCTCCGTCATCTGTCGCATGGCGCATCTGGTCTATAATCTGCTCAGCATTGCGTTGGCAGTTGGCCACGTGCGTAATTGTGGTCGCTGCCGCCACTTTGATGAATCCCATGGAGTCGTTTACCTCCTGACTGAAGTCTATGCCAAACATTGTCTTTGAAGTTTAAGAGTTGAGTGTCGCAAGGAACTCTGTGTTATTGCGGGTCTTTGCCATCATGTCCACGAGTTTTGTCATGACCTCGATAGTGGTCATGTCTGCTATACCCTTGTTGCGGAGTACCCACATGCGGTTGAGCGTCTCGCGGTCATGCAACAAGTCGTCGCGACGTGTGCTGGATGCATTGACGTCGATGGCCGGGAAAATTCGCTTGTTAGCAAGTTTCCTGTCAAGCTGGAGCTCCATGTTGCCAGTTCCTTTGAATTCCTCAAAGATGACATCGTCCATTTTTGAGCCGGTCTCTGTCAAAGCGGTGGCAACAATGGTAAGGGATCCGCCGTTTTCTATGTTTCGGGCGGCTCCGAAGAAACGCTTAGGCTTCTGTAGCGCATTGGCGTCTACACCGCCTGTCAGCACTTTGCCTGAGGCTGGAGACACGGTGTTGTATGCGCGTGCTAAACGGGTGATTGAATCCAGTAGGATAACAACATCATGACCGCATTCCACCATCCTTTTGGCTTTTTCAAGCACGATGTTGGCCACTCTCACGTGTCGGTCGGCGGGTTCGTCAAACGTTGACGCGATAACTTCTGCGTTTACGGAGCGTTGCATGTCTGTAACCTCCTCGGGTCGTTCATCGATGAGTAGAATCATGAGGTAAACCTCGGGGTGGTTGTCTGCGATAACGTTGGCTATATCCTTGAGTAAGACTGTCTTTCCTACCTTGGGTTGTGCTACGATGAGGCCACGCTGTCCCTTGCCGATTGGGGCGAAAAGGTCAACGAGCCTTGTTGAGATATTCGCCTTGGGGCCTGTTGAGAGTTTGAACTTCTCGTTTGGGAAAACAGGTGTGAGGTTTTCAAATAGTTGGCGATCCCTTATTTGGTCCGGTCGCTTTCCGTTGACGCTCTCAACTTTGACTAAGAGGAAATATTTGTCACCTTCCTTTGGCGGACGCACAAATCCGCAGACTGTGTCACCTGTGCGGAGTCCGTAGCTCCTTATGAGGTTCTGCGGTACATAGACGTCATCTGGAGAACTGAGATAGTTGTAGTCTGACGACCTGAGGAGTCCAAAGCCTTCCGGGATGAGTTCGAGCACTCCTTGCGCCTTTACTATATTGTCGAAGTTATAGTTTGGGCGTGGCTCCTTACGCTCGTTGGGGCGGTTGTTGTAGCCCCATTGTTGTTTGTCGGCATATTCGTCATCGAACCGTTCATTGGCTCGGTGTTCGTCAGCCTCGTTGGGGTAGTAGTCGCCCTCGTCTTGATTCTTGGGCTGCTGTTCTGCGTCATCGTAATTCTGCTCGCTGTACCCGTTGTCAGGATAGCTGTTATCTTGGTACTGGGTATCAGAATAATTGTCTGACCCCATATTGTCCCCATAGCCGTCGCTATTGCTCAGATCTTTAAAGATGCCGCCTTGTCCGGAAGAGGCAAGTTTTTCCGCGAGTGACTGCATATCTCCGTCTCGTTTGGGTTGCTCCGCATCCAATTGCGTGTCCGCATACTGATCGTAGGAGTCGTCTATGCTTCTACGATAGCTGACGTTGGCTTTTTTGCTCTTCCAGTCTTTGGCATTCTTCGTCGTGTATGTGTTTACTAATACGCGCGGTCGCTGCTTTTTGGGCTGGGAGTCTGCTGGGTGCACTGGTTCGTCAAACTGAGTCTCTTCACCACCTGTCTTGAAACGGCTGAACGCTTTTGCTATAAGATCCTCTTTCTCTTGCGCACTGAGGGACTGCGGCTGCGCCACCTCCTGTTTTATCGGAGACTCTCCCGTCATCTCTTTGGCGTCGGAGCCGTCTTGCTCTACCTCTAATATTTTTGTGGCGAGTTCCTTCTTCTTGTACTGCTCAACCCTTTTTATGCCCAGATCTTTCGCAATCTCCCTCAACTTGGGAAGTAGAAACCCTGACAATTCTTCTATGCTGTGCATGCGTTCTTTTTTTGCCGCGTAGATACGGCTGTGATGTTAAACTATCTTGTTGTACGATGTCTTGACTGATAAATCAGAAATGCCCATTGGCAGTCCGCAACCGGACGACCCCACTCATTGGGTCACCCTTACCTAAAAATATATTTTGGGGTTATTCTTATACCACTAATGGAAAGGAATAAGTGGCATGCTACGGCCTACTTGCCTGTTTACGAAGTCGCGGAATCGGGAGTCTTAATCTGCCCCCTTGGACATGCGAATTTAATACCTTTTTCCTTTTATCACTATTTTTGAATGCTTTTTTTGGCTTTATGGGACAAAATATATGTATGCATGTTCTATTCCCGGTATGCTTAACTTGCGCCACCTTCAATTCGTTGTACTCCGTCGCGATAAAAAATCAAAGTTGAACACGTCGATGGGTCTCATAAAAGAAGTCTACCACTGGGTTGGCAATCCCCCGTCAGCTCAAGATGATACCGCTTGATACTGTTTCGTTGACATTCCAGTTTTTTATTGATTGCTTTCTTAAATCTGTTTTATGTGTGCTTTGTATTATATACATTTGATGATAAGAATAAATGCAAGGGGAGTGAAACGCATAAATGTTAATCTCTTATGTGTCTGCGTAGCTGCAATTTTTAATAATTGTAGCATAGATAAATCGAATCTTATGTCAAAAGATGACATAAGATGGCAAATGTTTTCTGACACTTCATTTATAACTGCAGGTACAGATGTTAATACTATTGTGATAATATCGCAAGGAGAAAGAATACGCCGTTATGGCATCTGGGATGTTAGATATGTTAATACGGTATATTCCCGTTTGAAGGTCAAAAACATATATGGCGAATCTTATTTGAAGTATGAAGTATCAAAATGTAATGGCAATATTACATTCAACTTGACACAGAATGGTAATGTGGCGAATTGTCGAAATATTAATGATAGTGTTATTTGTTTCACATTTAATCCAATAGACACTTTGGGCAGTAGCATTAGAAACTTGTATATTCAAAAAGGGGTTGGTGTGATTAATTGTACAACAAACGATTAGTTGTCATACAAATATTTTTCCGTTCGGCGCGCTTTATGTTTTTAATGAGAATACAAAAGACTGAACAATCGGCTAAAGCCGAAAACCCAGAGCAAATGATTTGACTGAAAGTGTTAAATCTGGGTATGCACACAAGAGAAACTGTTGGGCCTGCATTGTAGGCACCGGGAATGATAGGCAACTATCCCTGTTCTGAAATTCATTGAACCTCACGTTCAATTGACAAAGTAAGCCCTCGCATAGGCTGTCAAGCCGTATGCGAGGGTAATAACTATGTTAATGGGCAGCCTACGCCTGATGTACAGGTCTCAGAAGGTCCATGACGGTTTTGACTGGTGTGAATGTCATTACAGGAACTTCCACGAACATGGTGAGCCACTTGGCCATAGCTCCGTTCCACAAGCCCGGAAGCTCCATGCCTATGACGTCAACTCCGTTTACACTCTTGTGTGTTTGAAAGCATGCGTCGTAGTCAACAAACTTGTCAAGCTCATAGCGAACACCTCTCCTGTCTTTAAGACAACAGAAAAGGTCGACAGGGTTAAAGTGCGTGCTGCCACTCACTATTTTTTTGACCTCAGGGTCTTCAAGGTCCATTTGGGCACTCTCCACAATCTGGAGGGTTTGCAAACCATCTTTGCCTTCTACCCAGAACGGGCCACCGCCTGGCTCGCCTTCGTTTTTCACCATGCCGCAAACCCTCAATGGCCTGTCGAGGAATTGGGTCACAAAGTCCTTCTTCTCCTCATATGTGCCATCCTTGATTTTGGTGGGGACTGAAATCTTGAAATCCTCCTCTATGAGAGTGATGCCAGCAGCGGGGGCAGACGCGTCACCCTCATCAATTCTGCAAAGAATGCCGTCCACCTTCTTCTTCAGGTTGAGTCCGACTGCTGCAATGACTTTCTTCCAAACAGATGACTCGGCCAGCATTCTGCCATGTGAGACATTGTCTATGTTCTTGACGAAGACCACGTCAGCATCAATCTTGCCAAGATTGCCGATGAGTGCACCATGACCGCCAGGCCTGAAAATAAGGTGGCCCTCCGTGTCACGAGCTGGTTGTCCGTCCAAAGTGAGGCATGGTACGTCTGTCGCTGGCGGCTGTATGCTATATGTCACATCAACTTTGCCCCCTGTTTTCTCAAGCATGCCGGATAATACTTTCCTGAATTCGGATTCCATGCCTACAGGTACAGTGTAGTGGACATGGCTGCGCCCGTTAGAAATGCAGTAGGCCTCAGCCTCGGCTATGTGTTCTTCTGCCGCTGTGCGTGTCGTGCCGTCGGAGTACTTATGGAAGGTCACAAGCCCTTTGGGGTGGCTGCCGTAAGCAAGCCCGTCTTCACTGAGTATGAGATTTATTGTCTCGGTGTTGTTGGCGGGCTTTAGGCTCTTCAGTTTCTCTGCAAATGCGAAATCGTCAAGCCGGCTGAAGAAAGTTTTCATCGGCTCTTCGGACTCTTGCTTCGTTTTGCCACTTTGGTCTGCGGAGAGGTATTGATGCAGAGGTTTGAACATGCGGCTTGCCGCACCGGATGCAGGGACGAATTTTGCAACAGAGAGTCCGCGTGAAAGGATTTCGTCATACTCTTGGGCGAGTTTCTCGGCTTTGTCCTGGTCTACTTGTATTATGCCGTCGCCGATAGTGGCAGCCCTTCGGACTGCGGCAGGGGCGAATCCCTTTGCTATCATGGCAAACTGCCTTTCTGTCTCCTCCGCGCTTTTACTGCGCTTTGCGAGGTCCTGCTCGTCTTGCTTTGTCAACATATAATATTTAGGTCTTAATGCCGCCCAGGCTTACAGACTTAATTAACTAAGTCGGGTGGCGTGTGGTCATTTATAATTGGTAGTGGAAAGTTAGCAACTTGCCCGATGTTCTGCAAGTTATTTTGGAGTTTTTTGTAATTTTATTGCACTTAAGCGGTTGCCTATGTTTAAAAACTTGTTAATTGCGTCTCTCCTCTTGTCGAATATTGGGTAAAATTATTAAATTAGCTTGTGGATGAGAGATGAGAAACTGACATTCCTCCATTTGTGACGCTTTCTTGTATCTTGTCCAACCATATATCATTAAACCATTCATTTTATCATTAAACCTTCCACTTAACCGCTTAAGTAGAGGAGATTATTTGTGGCGAAAAACAATTGATTATGAAAAAGTACCTATTCGCGTTCCTCATGCTGATTCTATGCAGCACATTTTCTGATGCCCAAATGGCTAAGTTTCAGGCCCTTTACATCTTTCAGTTTGCAAAGAACACGTCTTGGCCACAAGAGGATGCAGGCAAACCGCTCGTCGTCACTGTTGTTGGAGACAATGCTCTTTCGGCTGAGTTAAAGGCCATTGTGAACAACAAGAGGGTGGGTGACAGGCCAATTAAGGTGGTTGATGCGGCCACGTCATCGGGTTTACCCAAGAGCGACATAGTTTATCTTGGAGAGGCGAAATCATCGCAGATTTCTGCACTGGTGGCGGCTCAGGCGGGCAACAAGGTTCTAATTGTCAGCGGAACTAAGGGGCATTGTTCGCAAGGGGCTGGAATATCATTCGTCCCTGATGGCGGTAAACTGCAATTTGAGATTCACGAGGGCAATATCTCTAAAAATGGCCTGAAAGTCACACCTAAGCTCGTGACTCTTGGCAGGCAAGTCTTTTAGCAACCGCAAAAACAATGAACACACACAACTACTATTACTATGAAGAATTTACTAACTTTCTTTCTGACGCTTTCTGTCGCCATTGGAGCGGTGGCGCAAGACAAGCTGTCTAAGGAGCAAATTCTCTCCATGAGTACGGAGCAATTGTCTGAGCTCCCTCTTGAGCAGCTTATGCAGGCTGTCGAGACTCTCGGCGTTTCTTCCGTTGACGAGCTTTTTGATCTCATAATGAACAAAAACGTCTCCTCTGCGTCAAAATCAGAGGAGAGTACATTCACTTCGCCCCTTTCTTCCACAGTCATAACTTATGAGGAAATGCGAACGTGGGGCGTCAGTTCGATTGAGGAGGCTCTTCGCCTTGCACCGGGCATGATTGTGACAGAGAAGACAAACGGTGTCTACGATGTCCAGATGCGCGGCCTTAATAATATCCCTGATAACAACATGCTGTTATACACGGAGAATTCGAACACTCTCCTTATGGTCGATTCCCGTCCGGTGCAAAGCTATGCGATGGCTGCTCTTAATTTCGAGATGTTGCCAATCGACATTGAGGATATTGAAAGAATTGAGGTCGTTCGCGGAGCCTCGGGTGCCCTTTACGGAGCCAACGCTGTGACGGGTGTCATCAACATCATTACGAAAAAAGCGGATTCCGCGGATACTTCTGTCTCTGGAAGTTTGCAAGCTGGCAACATGTGCACATACTTAGGTAATGTGGCGTTTCGTAAGTCGGTGAACGAGAAATTCGCATTTGGTGTTACTGCAAATATTCAGAAGCGCAATCGCCCGACTGGCGACCTCTATGTCATTCCTCAGACTGGTGTCTATTATGACCTTGATAATTCAATCTCCGCCGGCAAGACTTTCTATGGCGAAGCATCCTTTGGTGCCAATTTAGAAGCCAATGGCGGGTCCTTGCGTGACTTCACGAACGGAGGTTGGGTCGCTCCTTCTGAACTGTCTAATTTGCGTCAGGTTTATTCACAAAATGTGGCTCAGATAAACCAAAATGTATATACGGTTTATGACTGTCTCGAACCAGAGTCTCCATCTTCTGCCATGTTCCCAAATTCGGATCTTGCTCGAAGCTCTGAGGGGTATAACGCATATGTCGCTTTTACTCCTACGCATGATGTTCGTTTCGATTTGGCTGGCGGATACCAGAGGTCATTTGTCAATACAACACCTGTAGGCGACGATTATTTTTCTTTTAATGGACGTGAGGCAAAGACTGGCTATGTTGCATTGGCTGCGGACATAAAAGGACTTAAGGTTTTGGCCAATTATAGCGGTGGCCCTCAGGATTTTGCAGTGGGTGTCCCGGGATTTAAGGTTCGCTCTAACGTTTTCGATGTGTCTGCGGAGTATGACATACAGGTGGGAAAGTTGGGCATCCGCCCAGGTGTTTACTATCAGAACATCTATTACGAGGACTATGTGCCAGATTTCACGGGGGACGTTTCTTCCGGAGACTACAGTTGGACCTATCATGATCCGGGTTATAAGTATGACGAAAGTAAAGAACACCTTTCTGGCTTTTTCCGTTACAATGCTCGCATAACTGCCATCGCCCCTGCCGTACGCTTGGATTATAAAACGGATAACGTACGCCTTATTGCAGCATATCGTGCCGACAAGACGAATATACCCGATAAGTGGAACCATTCTTGGCAATTCTCGGCCAGCTGGTCTATCAATGAGCATAATTTCCTGCGAGCTGTCTACGGTCGTGCCAACCGTTCCGCCAATCTTGTGAACTCTAATGCCAACTTCCGTTGGACGCGCACCAACTTGCTCATGCCTTCATACCTTACCTTCGAGGCTAACAAAGATGCTGATTTAGTTTCGATTGATAATATTGAGATAGGTTACAGGCTTAAGCCCTCCGAGCGTTTGCTCATAGATGCTGAGGTTTTCTACTCAATGTCGCGTGACTATAGCTCTCTCATGGCTAATGATGCTACAATATCTGTGCCAGTCGATGAGGCTAACGCTATCATGGAGAAGGTTGAGACGATGTGTTCTGGCGGGGAGGATAACCTCACAATTCAGAGCTATATAGCTTCAAGTCTCAATAAGATTATGGCGACAGAGGCCAAAATCCGCTGTGGTGTCCTTCCTTTCGAGGTCAAGCAATTGGGAGTAAGTTTGAATGCTGATTGGATTATCTCACCAAAGCTGATTTTCAAGGCAAATGTCAATTTCCAGAAAACCATCATTGACAACTATTACCAGTATAGCCAAAGCCGCGGCATCCAATTACTCATGGGACTTGCTCAACAAAATGTCTACTATGGTGTCGTGAGCATAATAAGCCCTGATTTTAAGGTAGCTAACGTTATTGATGAACTTGAGGAAATGAAAGAGGGCAACAGGTACAACTTGACATCCATGTCGGCCACAAAGGCGCGTTCGCTCGCCGGTAGTGTTGAGATGCTTGACGCTTATTTCACCCCCGAGACGGAGGATGGCGTGGAGAATAAGGCTACTCCCAATTTCTATGGAATGATTGGCGTCATGTATAAGCCTATGCCAAAACTGAATTTCTCTGCGTTCGCAAATTATATTGGTGAACGCACATATAAGACCAAGTATAATTCGGATGGGCAGGATCTGTGTAAGCGCCTTACCGTTAATCTCCATGCAGGATATAAGCCAGTTGAGAATTGTGAGTTGTTTGTCAATGCTCATAACCTCTTGAATAATAAAAAGAGGGAATTCGTCTACTCTGATGAAATAGGAGGTTTGTACACCCTGGGCGTTAATTTCGAGTTTTAATAGCTTATTGTATCATGCTCTCCGAGAACATGATAGTGCCACCTTGTCTGCCGACGGCAGCGGGGTGGCATTTTTTGTTGAGTTTGGGAAAAGGGAGAGAGAAAATAAACATTTTTAGTAACCTTTAAATATGCATGTCAGTAAAAGCTACTGAAAATCAGTATCAACTGCATTATGAAAAGGTTTTTGTTCTTACTATTGCTATTTCTTGGTTGCTCACTCGCTAATGCCCAGATGGCAAAGTTCCAAGCCCTGTATATATTCCAGTTTGCCAAGAATACGTCATGGCCTCAAGAGGATGCGGGGAAAATTTTGACCATTACCATAATTGGAGATAATGCGCTTTCTTCCGAGCTAAAGACCATCGTGAGCAATAAGAAGGTGGGTGACCGCCCAATTAAGGTTGTCGATGCTGCCTCCGCATCTGGTCTGCCTAAGTGCGATATCATTTACCTCGGTGAGGCGAAGAGCTCACAAATCAATTCTCTCGTGGCGGCGCAGTCTGGGAACAAAGTTCTCATTGTGAGTGGAACCCAAGGTCATTGCTCCCAAGGTGCTGGCATCTCTTTCGCTCCAGAGGGAGGAAAGCTTCAGTTTGAAATTCATGAGGGTAACATCGCCAAAAATGGCCTGAAAGTCACCCCAAAGCTTGTCACTCTTGGCAAACAGGTTTTTTGATTTATAATCGTTTAAATAAAACTACACTATGAGGAAGGCCCTTACCCTTTTTGTGTCGTTGTTTGTAGCGGCTGGCGCCATGGCGCAAGACACACTGACAAAGGAGCAAATTCTCGCAATGAGCACGGACGAGTTGGCGGAATTGCCACTTGAGACTCTCATGCAGGCCGTCGAAACGCTTGGCGTATCTTCGGTTGATGAGTTGTTTGCCATCATAATGAACAAAAATGTCTCTTCGGCGTCTAAGTCGGAGGAGAGTACTTTCACGTCCCCCCTCTCTTCTTCCGTCGTCACACGTGACGAGCTTCGGACTTGGGGTGTGACAACGATAGAGGAGGCGCTTCGACTGATTCCAGGAATGATTGTCACGGAGAAGACTAATGGCGTATATGACGTGCAGGTGCGAGGACTCAATAACATTCCTGACAACAACATGCTCCTCTATACGGAGAATTCGAATACTCTCGTGATGATTGATGGTCGACCTGTTCACAATTATGCCATGGGTGCCATAACGTTCGAGATGTTGCCAATAGACATTGAGGACATTGAGCGCGTCGAAGTGGTTCGTGGCGCGTCAGGCGCACTTTATGGAGCTAATGCCGTGACGGGTGTGATTAACATCATCACCACAAAGCCAGACCAGTCCGACATGACCGTGTCCGGAAGTGCGCAGATGGGTAACAATAACTCCTACCTTGGCAGTTTGGCTTTGCGTAAAAGTGTGGGTGACAAGTTCGCTTTTGGTATAACTGCGAACTTCCAGCGTCGTAATCGTCCGACGAGCGATTTGTATGTCATTCCCGCCGCCGGCCTGTATTACGCCTTGTCTGATGACGCACCCACATCAGGTTCAACCTACGAGCAGTCTGTTTTCGCAACGAAGCTTGAGGCCTATGGCGGAGCTCTGCGTGACTTCTCTGGTGGTGGATGGGTCGCTCCAGAGAATTTGCAAAATTTGCGTCAGGCGTATTCGCAATCCGATGGCGGCAGCACATATATTACGCTCTATGATTGCTTAGAGCCAGAGAGTCCAGCTTCTGAAATGTTCCCTAATTCGAGCATTGCGCGTAAGTCTGAGGGCTATAATGGCTACATTGCTTTCACCCCAGCTAAGGATGTGCGCTTTGACTTGACTGGTGGTTATCAGCGCTCCTATATCAACTCGACCCCTGCCGGTGATGACTATTTCTCTTTTAATGGTAGGGAAATAAAGGGAGGCTATGTAGCACTCTCGGCTGACATAAAGGGTCTTAAAGTTCTTGCCAATTACAGTGGCGGTCCACAAAATTATGCTGTTGGCGTGCCTGGTTTCAAAGTCTATTCGAATTTGTTCTTTGCCTCCGCTGAATATGACATTAACGTCGGAAACCTTATGATTCGCCCTGGCGTGTTTTTCCAGGACATATATTATAAGGATTATGTCCCTGACTTCACAGGGGATATCTCATCTGGCGACTATTCGTGGACCTATCAAGACTCGGACTATAGGTATGACGAAACAAAAGAGCATCTTTCCGGCTTTTTCCGTTATGATGCCAAGATGACATCCATTGCGCCGGCAGTCCGCCTTGATTATAAGGTTGGTGACCTTAGGCTCATTGCTGCATATCGGACTGACAAGACGAATGTCCCAGACAAATGGAACCACTCGGCTCAATTCTCGGCAAGCTACTCAATTAACCCGGAGAATTTCATTCGCGTGGTTTATGGTCATTCCAACCGTGCGGCGATACTTGTCAACTCAAGTGCGAACTTCCGTTGGACTCGAACCAATTTACTCCTACCATCTTATCTGTCATTTCAGGCAAATAAGGATGCCAATCTTGTGTCAATTGATAATGCTGAGCTCGGCTACCGTCTGAAGCCTAATGCCAAACTCCTTGTTGATGCCGAGGCTTTTTACTCTGTGTCAAGAGACTACAGTGCTCTGATGGCTAATGACGCATCCATTTCTGTTCCCAAGGCAGAGGCGAACGCGATATTAGAGAAAGTCCAAAGCATGATGGAGGCTGGGGCCACAATGCCACAGATTGGAGCCTATGTGTCGCCTGCGCTTAAGTCAATAATGATAACTGAGGCGAAAATTAAGTGTGGCGTCCTACCTTTTACTGTCAAACAGTTTGGCATCAGCCTTAATGTGGATTGGATTATTTCATCTAAGCTCATTGCAAAAGCTAACTTGAATTGCCAGAAGACGCTTATTGATAATTATTACCAATACAGCCAAAGCAAGGGCATTCAGCTGCTTCTGGGACAGGCCTCGACAAAGCTGTCTAATGCTGTCATGAAGGTCTTACGGAGTGGTATGACGGGAGGTTTTGATCCTGACGCAATCAAAAAATTGCTCACAGAGGAAGGTGATTATTACAAATTGACC
>CAVFBC010000031.1:32489-32866 GCA_963620575.1 Alistipes putredinis
GTACAAGCTGACGCCCTCAGGGATAAAATGGAGGGAGGCGAGATAACGGATGAGGATTCGTTTAATGCATTGAATAACTATTTTAATCCTGAAACAGAGGATGGTGTAGAAAACAAGGCTACTCCTAATTTCTATGGCATGATTGGCATCATGTATAAGCCTATGGATAAGCTTAACATTTCCGCCTTCGCCAATTATATTGGAGAGCGTTCCTACAAGACGAAGTATAACGCCTCTGGTGAGGATCTCTCAAAACGCCTGACTATCAATATGCATTTAGGTTACAAACCAGTTGATAATTGCGAGATTTTCCTCAATGCCCATAACCTGCTGAATAATATGAAACGCGAGTTTGTATATAGCGACGAGATTGGTGG
>CAVFBC010000032.1:0-27530 GCA_963620575.1 Alistipes putredinis
AGCCCGGGGGAAGTATCTTGTTTTTTCTTCTTAGCCATATAGTCTTTATCAATTCGTAGTGAGTGGATTGGCAAGCTTGATATCCTTCACCTATTCCTCTGACTTCAATTTAGTTTGAAGACGGTTCGAGGATGCATATTGAGTCAGTCAAAGTCAGTTACCACCTTTTTTGCTGGCATATCCAGTCTGCAACATCTTCTCCTTGCTCATTTCGCCGGTGTTCTTCATAAGCAAGCGACTCTTGTGGTGTTTCCTGTCGCCAAGGATTCTGTAGGAACCGACATTGTAGGCGAATAAGCAGGAAAACGAACTTTACTACGCAAATGTACGATAACTATGGCGAAATAGCGGAAGAAACACAAAGTCTAACAAAAAAGAAAATCCGCATAACTCATAAGAGCTATGCGGATCTTTCTATCTATACCTTTCGGTAGCTGTCTATGCTTACTTCACCTCCTCGAAGTCGACATCGGTGACGTCGTCGCCAGCCTTTGAGCCATTGCCAGCGTTCTGCTGACCAGCGCCAGGCTGAGGGCCTGCCTGCTGCTGACCTGCGCCAGCGGCATACATGTCTTGAGAAGCGGCTTGGAAAGCCGAGTTGAGCTTAGCGGAAGCTGCGTCGATGGCAGCGATATCCTGCTTAGAGTGAGCGTCCTTGAGCTCCTTGAGGGCATCCTCGATGGGCGCCTTCTTGTCTGCGGGGATCTTGTCGCCATACTCCTTGAGGCTCTTCTCGGTCTGGAAGATGAGGCTGTCGGCACCGTTAATCTTGTCGACCCTCTCCTTGGCAGCCTTATCGGAAGCCTCGTTGGCCTCGGCCTCGGCCTTCATGCGCTTGATCTCGTCGTCAGAGAGACCAGATGAAGCCTCGATACGGATGCTCTGCTCCTTGCCCGTGGCCTTATCCTTTGCGGTCACATTGAGGATGCCGTTGGCGTCGATATCGAAAGTGACCTCGATCTGAGGCACGCCGCGTGGTGCGGGTGGGATGTTGTCAAGGTGGAACTGGCCGATGGTCTTGTTGTCACGCGCCATAGGACGCTCGCCCTGAAGGACGTGGATGTCTACAGAGGGCTGATTGTCAGAGGCCGTAGAGAAGACCTGGCTCTTGCGGGTCGGGATGGTGGTGTTGGCATCGATGAGCTTGGTCATGACACCACCCATGGTCTCGATGCCGAGAGAGAGAGGAGTGACATCAAGCAGGAGGACGTCCTTAACCTCACCTGTGAGGACTGCGCCCTGGATGGCTGCGCCGATGGCGACAACCTCATCAGGGTTGACACCCTTAGAAGGCTCCTTGCCGAAGAAGTTCTTGACGGCAGCCTGGATGGCTGGGATACGGGTTGAGCCGCCGACGAGGATGACCTCGTCAATGTCGTTGATGGAGAGACCAGCATTCTGGAGCGCGCTCTTGCAAGGAGCGATGGTGCGCTGGATGAGGTCGTCGATGAGCTGCTCGAACTTAGCACGGGTGAGGGTCTTGACGAGGTGCTTGGGCACGCCACCCTGAGCCGTGATGTAAGGCAGGTTGATTTCAGAAGAGGTGGTGCTGGAGAGCTCAATCTTGGCCTTCTCAGCAGCCTCCTTAAGACGCTGGAGAGCCATAGGATCCTGACGGAGGTCGATGCCCTCCTCAGCCTTGAACTCGTCAGCGAGCCAGTCAATGATACGATGGTCGAAGTCATCGCCACCGAGGTGGGTATCACCATCAGTAGCCTTAACCTCGAAGACGCCGTCGCCAAGCTCGAGGATGGAGACATCGTGGGTGCCACCACCACAGTCGAAGACAACAATCTTCATATCCTTGTTCTTCTTGTCGAGACCATAGGCGAGTGCGGCAGCGGTAGGCTCGTTGACAATGCGGCGAACCTTGAGACCGGCAATCTCACCAGCCTCCTTGGTGGCCTGACGCTGAGAGTCATTGAAATATGCAGGGACTGTGATGACGGCCTCGGTGACCTCCTGACCAAGATAATCCTCGGCGGTCTTCTTCATCTTCTGAAGAATCATTGCAGAGATCTCCTGAGGAGAGTAGAGGCGGCCGTCGATGTCAACACGCGGAGTGTTGTTCTCACCAGCCTTGACGGTGTAAGGGACGCGAGCGATCTCCTTTGCGAGGCGATCATAGCTCTCTCCCATGAAACGCTTGATTGAGTAGACGGTCTTGTGAGGGTTGGTTACGGCCTGACGCTTGGCCGGGTCGCCGACCTTGCGCTCACCGCCGTCAACGAAAGCTACGACAGACGGTGTGGTACGCTTGCCCTCGCTGTTAGCTATGACTACGGGCTCGTTGCCCTCCATGACTGCCACGCAAGAGTTCGTGGTTCCTAAGTCGATACCAATAATCTTAGACATTGTTGTATGTTTTATTTTTTTTTTATTCAGTGGATAATTGAGTCATCTGTCTGTCATTTCTGACCGACGCCTAAACAATGGCAAAGTGCGTGCCAAACGGCAAGATGTGAAATTTTGGCAGAAAAAAGTTGCGGCGTGTCACACTTGTGGTATGACACGCCGCAGACGTAAGCCTTATTTCAGGACAAAATGTCGGACTTGGCAATCAATCTGAGTTTAAAGCTCCTCTGTCGCGAGAGCCTCGCCCGTGTTAAGGTTAAGCACCTTAAGAGAGCGTCCGTCGTAGTGGGCAAAGGTGGGCGGGTTGCCGCCCTTGGGGAAAGTGACTGAGCCCGTGTTGAGATGCACCACGCCGTGCGCATCTCGGGAGAGATTCCACAGGTGTGTATGCCCACTCACAATGACATCAGTGCTGAGCCAGGGGATGTTGCCATCACTGAGAATCTTATGGCCATGCGTGATGAAAAAGCGGCGCGAGCCGTCGGTCACCACGGCGAAATCTGACGATATGGGGAAGCGGAGCAGCATCTGGTCCACCTCCGAGTCGCAATTGCCGCGCACTGCCACAATGGAACTGCTTATCTTATTAAGAGCCTCAACTATAGCCTGAGGGTCGAGGCCTTCGGCAGGGAGACCGTTGCGCGGGCCATAGTTGATGATGTCACCGCCTATGCAGAGAATCTTGTCGCCCCCGATCCTCGCAAAGTAGTCAAGCACAGGGCGAAGTCGGGCGTAGCACCCGTGGATGTCAGACACAAAGACAATATTCATGGCTCAAGAGACTGCCGCAGGTTATTTTTTCAGAAAGCGTAGAATACGCCAATGGTGCCATAGAGTGGATACATGCTCTGCTCAATGGTCTCGAAGCTGTCACGGAAAGCGCAAGAGAAGCCCCAAGAGAAATTGGCAAAAGCACCGAGATGGGAGCCTATGCGCCAGTCTGCGCCAATAATTGCGCCAAACTGAGAGTCACGCAGGTCATCAGAGAAATCATAGTCGCCACGTGTGTCGGCATCATGACCAATGATGACCTTTGCGCCTGTCGGGTCACCCTGACGAAGATAGCCATCATAGGCATAGCCGGAGAAGTTGGAGCTGAAGATGGCCGAGACAAACGGGCCAAAGGTTACACGGACCTTGCGGACATCAAAAGCAGCCACAAGAGGCACGGTGACCATCCACTCATCGCACTCAGTCACCACACTGCCAGTGAAACGGCCTTTGACAAAATCAGTGCCCTTGCGCATCTCCATTGAGTAGTCCTTCACATTAGCATCCGTACGCATGCCTTTATTCTCAATGCGCGGAGCGAAAGCGAAGCCCCACTTGCCCCCCACGTGGTAATAGACATCAGCGCCGATAAGGAGATTGAGACGCGGAGAGAAACTGTTCAATCCGCGGATGGAGGCGGGCATGCCGATTGGGGTGGTGCCACCCACGCTGTAACCGACACGGGCGGTTATCTGGAGGGGCTTGACATTATTTGAATTGGCATCTACGTCCTGCGCAAAGGAAGCGCAGTTGAGAGAGAGAGCCGCCACGCCGATGGCCAGCGCCCTTAAAATATTCTTTTTATTCATCTGAGCCGTCGGAGTCATTTTCATATTCAAGAGTTACCTCGTCAACACACAGAGTGCTGCCAATGGCGCCATTGAAGAGGTCGCCCTCGGCACTCGAAGAGAATACGATGGCCACATTGTAGCCCTTGGCAGCCAATATGTCAGCATCGACATCCTCAGTGTAAGTGAAGTTGACCTCGAAAGGCGTCCAATCAGCTGCGGCCTCGGGGTTCTGCAACTGGGCAGTGCCGACAAGCAGGCTGCTCTTGAGGACGTTATTGCCGTCAAGCGTCACTGAGTTACCGTCAGCATCCTCATTGCGGTAGAGCACAGCATAGATGGAGCATACGTCAACACGGTCAGCGATCACATTGCCATTGACATCCTTGAATACGGGGCCTGGCTCATACTTATAGTAACCGCTGAAACAGCGGGGCTTTTTGCTTGTGGGTTTGCCGAAACGCGTGGCCGAGAGAGCGTCCTGGAGAGCATTCTCCGGAGCGAAAGTGCCGATAAAGAGGTTGCCTGCGGCTATTGGTTTGCCAAAGAGGTCACCGAGGCTGCCAGTGCTCTTGGTCACGAGCTTGACGCCCTTGCCCTTATATCCATCTTCAATGGGCGAGGTGGGATAGTCCTCGGGCGCGGTGGTAGAATTGGCTATGGCGAAACCGGCGTTGGCCGTGGCCCAGTTGAGTTCCTCATTGCCCTGAGAGTCGTAGTCGCGCCAAGCGTAGAACGAGGCGGTGCTCATCTGCTCAAGATAAGGGTTCTCGAAGTCGTTGAAGGCGAAAGGACCATCGTTGCTCTCGGCAACGAACGAGATGGTGTACTCTCGTTTCCAATTGCCGTCCTCGGAGGTGACGGTGTAGACAATCGGGCCGTTGGTGAAGTCCTGAGCCGAGCCGTTAGCCGGGCTTATGGTGGCACCCGGGGTCAGGACAAAAAGAGGGCTGATGGAAGAGATGTCTGCAGTAGGGCGGACATTGAAACGCGCCGTCTTGTCGATAGACGTCAGAGTGATAAGAGTATCCTTACTCCTGACAAAGAGACTGTTGGGGTCGGAGAGCGAGACATAGACCGACTCGATGTCGCACTCAGAGTTGAGCGGCTCTTCTTTAAAGCAACTCGTGAGGCAGCAAGAGATGGCCGATGCCGCGGCACACAGGGTTGCGGTTCTGCGTAGTTTGAACATAATTAGAGTGTTATGGGACAAGTGAACCAATTATGGCGAAAGAAAGCCCACTTGCACAGCCGCAAAGGTAGCAGAAATTTGTTTTATGCAAATTTTTAAATTCGTTAATATTTTAGTCGTCTCGTTATATTAAAGCACTCGGGAACGGGACTTGTGACCACGACACGGCAGCCAGTGCGCGGATGCGTAAACTCAACGTTATCCGCATGAAGCATCAACCGGTCCGCCAAACGTCCATAGAGGTTATCCCCCACTATTGGGCATCCAAGCCCTAAGGGCGACGCCGCATGGACGCGCAGCTGGTGTGTCCGGCCTGTCTGCGGATAAAAATGGATGAGAGTCAGCGTTTTGCCAGATGACGTAGGGTGAGACTCCTTCACCTCATAGAGCGTCACAGCCGACTTGCCACGGATGAAATCAACCATCTGGCGCGGGCGGTCGTCAGGGTTTGGCATAAGTGGCAGACTAACCTCACCACTTGACAGCCTCGGGCGGCCATCGAGGAGAGCCACATAACGCTTCTTCACTTGGCGAGCCTCAAAGAGGGCCTGCATCAACTGGTGCGTAGATTTGTCTTTGGCAATAAGCACAATGCCGCTGGTGGGTTGGTCAAGGCGGTGGACATAGCCAGGGCCAGTTATGTTTGGGAGATGAGCAAGAACTCGGCGCATGAGGGAATCGACGTCAGGATTGTCCGACACTGTGATGAGGCCACTTGGTTTATTTACGGCCATCAGCCAATCATCCTCCCACAGGATGTCGATAGAACAGTCGGCCTCAGCGGGTTGGCACGAGACGAGGCGCGGAGCAAGTGAAGACTGGGTGGGTTCAAAGTCCGAGCCCATGAGCATCCTCCGCAACAGAGGCGCGCACTTGGGTTGGCATGCGGGATAGAACTGCCCGTCGACGCGGATTTCGCCACGTGGGGACTGGCCAACCCAGAACTCCGCCATTGAAATGGGGCGCAACCCATTGGCGAACGCATAATTGAGTAGGCGCGGCGCACAGCAGTCTCCCGAGCCGGAGGGCGGCACCGTGTGAGTGAAACGGAAGAAAATGTCGTGGACAGAGACGACGCTGCCATCGGCGCAGTGGAGTCTCATACGGCTAAAAAGCCAGCGTTGCAGGACATTAGACCTTCGGATGCGCTCCTCCTTGAGGCTTTTAATCCGACAGTCAGTCTGGTCCACAATTGACTGCAGGGCTGCTATTTTCTCGTCCCAGCGTTTAGAGAGCCTTTTTATCTCAGCCTTCTCAAATTGGCTTTGCCTGTCGAGTTCGTCGGCCTTGTCAGGAAGCAAGGCGCGTTGCTCACGCCTCTCCTGCCGATGAAGTGCATAGTCGTCTTTAGCCTTCCTGATCTCAGCGGCAGCCAAAGTCCTAAACTCAGACAGCCCACCCTTCGCCTCCGTGAAATCGGGGGCGCACGCCAAATTATCTATTTGCCTGTTTATGTCAGATATGGCCCTCTCCTCAGTCTTGAAAACGCCATCTGGGCGTTCAAAGTCAAGCACAGGTGGGACAAACCATTCGTGCGTCAATCGCCCGGCCATGGTGCCACTGAATGCTGCGAGAAAACCAGTCTTCCCATCAGGCGACTTGCAGACCAGCACGCCCAACATCTTGCCACGGCTCAACTCGTCAGCCCATTCGGGGTGGGCCGATGACACATGCGCACGCACGGCATCGGCGGCCGCCTCGCACTCCGCTGTGGGGACATAGGCGAAAGGGTTCGTGAAAGGGCGACGCTCAGCCTCGCATGGAATAGCAAAATGGTGAAAAACCTCAGTCATTATAGTTTACCGAACAAAAGGTTCTGCTCAAGGGCGAGCAATTTGAATTTGATGTCAAGGCCTCCGGCATAACCAGTCAGGCGGCCATTGGAGCCTATGACGCGGTGGCATGGGGCGATGACAGAAATAGGGTTAGCCCCATCGGCAGCTGCCACGGCACGCACGGCTTCGAGACGACCAATGCGGCGACTCTGCTCAGCATAGGTTATCGTGTGCCCATAAGGGATGTCAAGAAGAGATTGCCACACAGATACTTGGAACTCAGTGCCAATAAATTGGAGAGGCAAGTCGAACTCCTTTCTTTGACTCGCAAAATACTCATCAATCTGCGCCATCACCCTATCCGCCAAAGGCGAAGAGCCCTCAGCCGCAACGCAGCCGAGCGACTTGGCAACACGAGCCAACTTGCGCTCGCAAGAGCCGCCCACCCAGTCGCAAAGCACAAGACTGCCGCCATGAGTGGCAATGCGCAAGACGCCACACGGAGTGTCATGAAAAGTTGTCAGGATTGTCATCTACCCCCTCCCCAAAAGCATAAGTAAGGACAAAATTAGAGATAATCTGCCATTATCACTATCTTTGTCAGCACACTGCCACATGACCGCGTTTCGGGACAAAAGAGACGCGGCCAAGCAGAAACGAACATCACGTCAAAAAATAAAACACAAAATGAGAATAAGACTAATAGCATTGGGCCTCACCATTTTAATGGCGCAAGGCACTAATGCGCAAGAGGTACGCAGACAGGCATCCATGCTGTTTATCGGTGACATGATGCAGCACGAAGGCCAAATAAAAGCAGCCTACGACTCGACGAGCGACAGCTACGACTACTCGGAATGCTTCACCCACATCAAACCTGTCATCGAGAAAGCCGACGTCAGCGTGTGCAATTATGAGGTGACGATGGGCGGCAAACCATATAAGGGCTACCCCGCGTTCAGTGCGCCCGACGAGTATGCTGATGAAATCAAGAGCCTCGGCTTCGATGTTTTCCTCACGGCCAACAACCATTGCTTAGACCGAGGTCAGAAAGGCGTAGAGCGCACCATCAGCGAGTTGGCGAAGAGGGATGTGACCCAACTTGGCACATATACAGACTCGGCAGACAGGGCCAAGAGATACCCCGTCGTGGTGGAGTCTAACGGGCTCCGCATAGCCATCCTCAACTACACATATGGCACCAATGGACTGACACCCAAAGGAGGCAATGTAGTCAACTACATAGACAAGCCGCAGATGCTCAAAGACATAGCCGCCGCCATGCGCATGAATCCGGACTACGTCATTGCCACCATACACTGGGGCATTGAGTATGAGATGGAAGAGAACCAAGAGCAGAGGCAACTGGGCCGTTGGCTGATAGACCATGGCGTGGACCACGTGATAGGCGGTCATCCGCACGTGGTGCAGCCAATAGACATCTACACCACGCCAGACGGACGCAAGCACCTGATTGTCTATTCGCTCGGCAATGTCATTTCCAACATGTCCAAGCGCGGCACCGATGGCGGCATAATGGTCGGCCTGACGCTCGACACCTATTCATACAACTCCACTGCCGAAGAGGCGTGGTACACCATTTTCCATGTGGGTCGCCCGGTGAACACTGGGCTTAAGAATTACGTGGTCTACCCCGTTGGCACATCGGCAGAGAATTTGCCACCGACAGAAGCGACCCGCTTAGACGCTTATGCGGCGATAGTCAGGAATGTGATGACAAAGGGCGACAAGATAACTGAGAGAAGTTGCCAAGAGTGGTAAGGCAAGATTAGCATAAGAAACGCGCTGAGACGCAAGGATAAAAGCCGCCCCGCCAAAATATCATTTGGCGGGGCGGCTTTACTTTTGTGCTACTCCTTTGTGGCGGAACTACTTCGCCACGGTAGAGAAGGCGTATACGCAGGTGTGCTTATACGTCTCGCCTGGGTTGAGACGAGTAGAGGGGAAGCTCTCCACATTGGGAGAGTTGGGGAAGTGCTGAGTCTCAAGACAGAGGGCAGAGCGGAAGGGATACTTGTGTCCGCACTTGCCAGTCTGAGTCGAGTTGATGAAATTGCCGGCATAGAACTGCACGCCGGGCTCAGAGGTGAGGACAGTCATGACGCGGCCACTCTGCGGATCGGTGACGATGGCAGCCTTGCGGAGACCGCAGCAGGGCATAACCTCACTGTTGAGCACGAAATTGTGGTCATAGCCATTGCCGAGCTTGATTTGCGGATGCTCGCTTGCGAGGCTGTCACCAATGACGCGGCCAGAGCGGAAGTCGAAGGGAGTGCCCTCGACAGGCATAAGCTCGCCCGTGGGGATGAGAGTGCCGTCAACAGGGGTGATGGCATCGGCAAAGATCTGGATGGTCTCGTCGTTGATGGTGGTATCGGCCTCGCCGGCGAGATTGAAGAAGCTGTGGTTGGTGAGGTTGACAATGGTTGGCTTGTCGGTTGTAGCCTCATACTCAATCTTGATGGCGTTGCAAGAGGTGAGGGTGTAGGTCACCTTGACATCAAGATTGCCGGGGAAACCCATCTCGCCATCGGGAGAGACACGGCTGAAAGTGATGGCAGTGTCACCCTTTTGCTCAGCGTTGAACACTTGGCTGTAGAAACCGCGGTTGCCGCCATGCAGGCAGTTGCCGTTCTCATTCTGGCAGAGCTGATACTCAGTGCCGTCAAGAGAGAACTTGCCGCCAGCAATGCGGTTGCCATATCGGCCAATGGTCGCGCCAAAGAAAGGCTCACCCTTGCCAGAGGCGTTGTCGCACTCGGCATACTCGGCAGCAGTAGCGTAGCCGAAGACCACGTCGCCAATGTTGCCATCGGCATCGGGGACGCAAAGGGTCACCATCTTGGCGCCGAGGTTAGTAAACTGAGCCACACAGCCATTTGAGTTCTTGAGGGTGAAGAGCTTCACCTCCTGGCTGTCGACGACAGCCGTACCAAACTTCTCGGGGCAGAGGCCTACTTGCTGAGGGCACTCAGCCTTCTGCGAGGGCTGGCAAGCCACCATGAGCGAGGCGACTGAGGCAAGTGCGAAAATTTGATTTTTCATTATGAAATGCTTTTATAATTGGGATATTACTTCTTGGCGGCTACAGCAACCTTCTCAATCTCAAGGCCGGCCTTGTAGGTCTCAATGTAAGCGTTGAAGCCCTCAACATCCTCTGCAGTGGGTGCGATCTCCGTTCCCGTGTTGCCTGCGAATACCTTCTTGTCGAGGAAGTCGGCAAGGCTGAGCTTCTCTGCGTTGTTGACAACATAGGCAGCCAAGAGAGCGATGCCCCAAGCTCCACCTTCGCCGGCGGTCTCCATGACAGAGATGGGCGAATTGAGAGCCGCGGCAAGTACGCGCTGCCCTACCCCCTTGGTGCGGAAAAGTCCGCCATGACCAGTGATGCGGTCAATCTTAATCTTCTCCTCCTTGAGCAAAATGTCATTGCCAATCTTGAGGACGCCGATTGCGCCATAGAGGTGGACGCGGATGAAGTTGGCAAGCGTGAACTTGTCATTGGCCGAGCGGACAAACATCGGGCGGCCATCAGCGAGACCAGTAACGGGCTCGCCAGAGACATAGTTATAAGAGAGGAGACCACCGCAATCGGCATTGCCAGTGAGAGCGTTATTGTAGAGCTTGCCATAGAGCTCGTCCATGTCAACCTTCTGCCCCATGAGCTCAAGAGCCTCGCGGAAGAGTGCTACCCATGCGTTGAGGTCTGAGGTGCAGTTGTTGCAGTGAACCATAGCCACGAGAGAGCCGTCTGGCGTGGTGACCATATCGATGGCCTCGTAGGGCTTAGAGAGATCCTTCTCAAGGACGATCATAGAGAAAGACGAGGTGCCGGCTGAGACATTGCCAGTGCGCTGCTTGACAGCGTTGGTGGCAGCCATGCCTGTGCCAGCGTCACCCTCAGGAGGGCAGAGGGGGCAACCGGGCTTCAGGTGGCCCGAGACATCGAGACGCTTTGCGCCCTCGGCGGTCAGTGAGCCTGCGTTCTCGCCTGCAACGAGGACTTTCGGGAAGATATCGAGAAGTTTCCAGCCGAAGTGGTAAGGCTCGACGAGTTTGTCGAACTTCTGAACCATGGTGGCGTTGTAGGTCTTGGTCTCAGGGTCGACAGGAATCATGCCAGACGCGTCGCCGACACCGATTACCTTCTCGCCAGTCAGCTGCCAATGCACATAGCCAGCCAGAGTTGTCTGGAACTTAATATCCTTGACGTGCTCATCCTTGTCGAGGATGCACTGGTAGAGATGCGAGATGCTCCAACGGAGAGGAATGTTATAGACAAAGAGCTCGGAGAGTTCGGCAGCAGCCTTACCAGTGTTAGTGTTGCGCCAAGTGCGGAAAGGCACGAGAATCTCATCCTTGTCATTGAAAGCCATGTAGCCGTGCATCATGGCCGAGATGCCGATGGCTGCGAGATTTTCGATCTCGACATCGTACTCCTTGAGGACATTCTTGCGAAGGTCGGCATAGCAATCCTGGAGACCATACCAAATGGCCTCGATACTGTAAGTCCAAAGACCGTTGACCAACTGGTTCTCCCAAGCGTGGCTGCCCTGGGCAATGGGGTTGTTATTCTCGTCGATAAGGACAGCCTTGATGCGGGTTGAGCCGAACTCGATGCCAAGGATGGCCTTACCCTGCTTAATAGTCTCTTTTGCAGTCATTTTTATGATAGAAAATGATGTGTTAAATTAAAAGAAAGAGCCAAGAGACCTGTGGATTACGGGTCGTCTTGGCTCTTGGCTTAAAACGCCGCTTTACTTAAGCGACTTGTTGAGCATGAAGTAGACCTCGTTGTTGCGAAGCTGCTGCTTGAACTCAGAGAGGTTGGTCTGCTTGTTGATCTTGACGTGCTCGATGCCGAGAATCTCAGCGAAATCCTCCCAGTACTCCTCGTTGATGTCATAAGAGAAAGCACTGTGGTGAGTGCCGCCGGCGAGAATCCAAGCCGCAGCGCCGACCTCGAAAGTAGGCTGAGGAACCCAGAGGGCGGAAGCGACGGGGAGGTTAGGCATTGGCTTAGGCTCGATGCACTCAACCTCTTGAGAGATGAGGCGGAAGCGGTTGCCAAGGTCAACAACCGTAGCCTTGATGCCAGCGCCGGTCTTAGAGGTGAAGACGAGACGTGCGGTCTGCTGCTTGCGGATGCCGATGCCGAGGAAGTGGACCTCGAGCTTTGGCTTGTCGGTAGCAATGAGAGGACATACCTCAAGCATGTGGCTCTGGAGGCAAGAGCTGCGGTCGCCGGCAAAGTTGAGGGTGTAGTCCTCAAGGAATGAGCAGCCAGTGGGCATGCCCTGCTGGATGACCCAGAGAGTGCGGTAGAGGCAAGCGGTCTTCCAGTCGCCCTCGGCGCCGAAACCGATACCCTCAGCCATGAGACGCTGTGAAGCGAGGCCAGGGATCTGGTCGAAGCCGACGAAGTTAGGATCGTTGATGTCAGCATCGCCGAGGTCATCGAAGTTGGTGGTGAAGGCGGTAGCGTTCTCATCCTTCAAAACGCGGCGGAGTGCGATCTCAGCCTTGGCTGCGTTCTTAACCTTCTCCCAGTAGACCTTCTCACCAGACTCGTCAATCTTGATGGTGTACTCCTTCTTGTACTCCTCGACAAGGGCGTCAGCCTCCGCGTCAGTGACCTTCTTGAAGTACTCCATGAGAGAAGAGACAGGATAGTAGTCGACATGGTAACCGAGACGCTGCTCGAACTCGACACGGTCGCCATCAGTTACAGCGACATTGTTCATGTTCATGCCGAACATGAGGCAACGGACATTGTGAGCATCAGCTACGCCAGCAGCGACACGTGCCCAGACAGCAATCTTCTTCTGAGCCTCCTCATTCTTCCAGTAGCCGACGACGACCTTGCGAGGAACGCGCATACGGGTGCAGATGTGCCCGAACTCGATGTCGCCATGAGCACTCTGGTTGAGGTTCATGAAGTCCATATCCATGGTGTCCCAGGGTATCTCTGCGTTGTACTGGGTGTGGAAGTGGAGGAGAGGCTTCTCAAGAGCCTGAAGACCCTTGATCCACATCTTGGCGGGAGAGAAGGTGTGCATCCAAGTGATGATGCCGACACACTTCTCGTCATTGTTGGCAGCCTTCATGAGGGTCTCAACCTCCTTAGAGGAGTTGGCAGTACCCTTGTAGACAATCTTGACGGGGATGTTGCCACTCTTGTTGAGGCCATCGACCATCTCCTTAGAGTGACCGTCTACAGCGACAACAGCGTCGCCACCATAAAGAAGCTGTGCACCGGTGATCCACCAGATCTCGTAGTTATCAAATGCCTTTGTCATATTGCTTATTCTTTTTTTGCGGGTCGGGATTACAGTCCTACAATGAAGTGTGGGGTTGCCTCTGTCTCCCGCATTATTTTTATTGTTATTGTTGAGTAGAATTTTTTTTTACTTTTTCTTCTGGCCGTAGTAGGCGTTGGGGCCATGCTTGCGCATGTAGTGCTTCTCGACGAGCAGAGGGTTCATCGTCGTCTCGGGGTTGACAGAGAACGAGACGAAAGCCATCTTGGCGCATTGCTCCATGACCTTGGCGTTGTAGACAGCGTTGTCGGGTGACGTGCCCCAAGCGAATGGGCCATGATTCTTGACAAGGACGCCAGGGGTGTGATCCGGGTTGATGTCCTTGAAAGTCTCGACAATGACATTGCCAGTCTCCAGCTCATAGTCACCTTTGACCTCTGCCTCGGTCATATCGCGGGTGCAAGGGATATCCTTATAGAAATAGTCGGCGTGAGTCGTTCCGATGTTTGGTATGCTCTTGCCAGCCTGAGCCCATGCGGTGGCGTAGGTCGAATGGGTGTGGACAACGCCTGCGATATTGGGGAACGCGCGGTAGAGTGCGAGGTGGGTAGGGGTGTCAGACGAGGGGTTGAGGTCGCCCTCGACAACCTTGCCAGTCGCGAGATCGACAACAACCATGTCGTCAGCCTCCATATCGTCATAAGAGACGCCTGAGGGCTTGATGACGATGAGACCCTTCTCACGGTCAATGCCAGAGACATTTCCCCACGTGAAAATCACAAGACCCTGCTTGACGAGGTCGAGGTTAGCCTTGAGGACCTTCTTTTTGAGTTCTTTGAGCATTTCGGTTATATTTTGCAGTTTTCCTAAGCTATATTGCCAATTTAATGCGCATGGCGGGAAGCCCCACCACGCGCATCAAACACATTTTAGAAGAAATACCAGTAGAAAGCGCCGCAGAGGCCGATGACGACAAGAGTGCCGACAACATCCCAGACACCCCAGCTCTCGCGGATAGACTTGCGGAAGTCGCTCGTGAAAGTGATGGCGTCAACCTGCGCCTTAGAGGGAGCGGGAGTGAAGAATGAGACCACAACCATGAGGGCGATGATGAAGACGAGCAGCCAAATCTCGAAGACGAGCCAGTTGGTCTGCCAGAACCAAGAGGTGTAGTGCCAAAAAGCGCCGGTCATCTCTGCATTGCCAGACTCGGTGATGACATTAGTGATAAGACGGAGCATACCGATGACGAAGCCGCCAATGAGACCCCACTCACCTGCCTTGGGAGTAATCTTCTTGGAGAAGATGCCAAGGGTGAAGACAGCCACCATTGCAGGCGCGAGGAGCGACTGAATGCCCTGAAGATAAGTATAGAGGGTGTCCATGCTCATCATGACGGGCATCCAAGCGAGACCGAGGAGCACGACAACGACAGTTGCGACACGGCCAACGAAGACGTAGTGGGCCTCGCTCTTGCCCTTCTTGAGAGGCTTGTAGAAATCCTCAGTGAAGAGGGTTGCGCAGCTGTTGAAGAAAGCGGCGAGAGAGGCGACGAGCGCACAAACGAAGCCAATGGTCACAATGCCCTTGACACCGGCGGGAAGTACATTCTTCACCATGACAGCATAGGCTGCATCAGTGTTTTCAAGAGCAAAAGCACCCTTGTCAGCCAACGCAATGCAAATCATGCCAGGGATGAGGAACATGAAGCAGGGGAGCACCTTGAAGAAACCGGCAGCGATGGTGCCGCGGCGAGCACGGGCAATGACCTGCTCATTGGTCTCACCCTTAGTCTGGCCAAGCACACGCTGAACGATGTGCTGGTCGGTGCACCAATACCAGAAACCAATGATAGAAGCGCCGATGAAGACGACAAAGCCAGGGTACTCATGATACATAGGGTCCTTCGGGTCCCAGTGGAACATATGGTTGATGCCAAAGCAATTGTGCATTTTGCTCGCGTTGTCCATCATAGCGGTCCATCCAGCGGCTATACTGCCTTCACCGAGATAGTTGAGGCCAAGGAAGAGGACCAAGAAAGAGCCGATGATGAGAATCGGGGTCTGAATGGTAGAGAGAGTCATCACACCCTTCATTCCTCCAAAGACAGTGAAGATGGCGGTCACGGCAATGAGACCGATGGCACCCACCCAGAAATTGAGACCCAGCAGGAACTTGAAGAAGATGCCGCCCGTGAAAGCCGTCACAGAGACCTTAGTAAGGATATAGGCGACAAGGGTAATGATAGAGAGCCAAGAGCCAGTCCGCTGGGTGTAGCGGAACTTGAGGAAATCCGGCATAGTGATAATCTTGCCCATCTTGTTGATGAGAAGCTGATAGAAAGGCACGAAGAGCCAGCCGAGGATGAGAATCATCCAGCCCTGCATCTCCCAGTGCGCCATGCCGACACCATCCTTAGCGCCCGTGCCAGCAAGGCCTACAAGGTGCTCAGAGCCGATGTTAGCCGCGAAAATAGCCATGCCGATGACGTACCACGGCTCGCCTTTACCAAATAGATAGTCAGAAGAGCTCACGCCGGCCGACGCCTTCTTGTCTTTCATGATGGCGCGCCAGACCGCGAAGATGACGGCCAAGAGACCGACACCGAGAATGGCCCAGTCGAGCCAGATGAATTCGTTTGATGTCCAGTTCATTTTGTATCTCTGGTGGTTATGGAATTTAAGAATAGAGGCTGGGAGAAGTGCGCCGGTATTGCGTTTTGCGCACCCTGCCCTGCATTTTTGTTAATGCAAATATAGTTTAATTGTGTTGTCAAGTCAGAGAAAAACCGCCGTCAAAAGGTGGACAATTCTGTATTTTGGACTAAAGTGTTATCTTTTGTACTCAAGAGCACACCCTTGTGTTAAAAATGCGCAGAACGACAATTAAGATTTAATGACAGGTTTTCACCACAATAGCCCCCATATATTAAGGCCACCGGATGGCACATAAGTACATTTTTAGATAAAAATAAGATGAGCAAGCACACACGAGAAAGATTATAGCCTATTTTTGCATGAATTAGACACCGAAAGGAAGCAACCAAAACAGCTAACCTCTACCTCCATGAAAGTATCCATTGTCACCACCAGTTTTAACAGGGCCGGCTCCATCGCGTCGTGCATAGAGAGCGTCCTGAGCCAAGACTATGCGGACATAGAATACGTCCTCGTAGACGGAGCCAGCACAGATGGCACCATGGACATCGTGAGGGGGTACGCTGACCGCATATCGAGCGTCACGTCGGAGCCCGACCATGGCATGTATGAGGGGCTGAACAAAGGAATACGCAAGGCCACTGGCGACATAATCGGTCTGCTGCACTCTGACGACATGTTCTACTCGCCAGAGACGATAAGCCACATAGCCGACGAGATGGAGCGCACGGGCGCCGACATGATGTATTGCGACGGTCTTTTCGTCAAGGCTGCCGACACCGACTGCATTGTGCGCGACTGGATATCTGGCGAATACACCAAAAGCAAAGTGGCGCGCGGATGGCTGCCACTTCACACGACCTGCTTCGTGCGTCGGGAGGTTTTTGACAAAGTGGGCTATTATAATGAGGGCTACAGGATATCGGCAGACACAGATTGGCTGATACGCTGCCTCTATGAGGCCGACCTTAAGGTGGCGTATCTTCATGAGTATGTGGTCAAGATGCGCATGGGCGGTGCGTCGACCAGCTTCCGCCAGATGAAAAAGAAATGGAGCGAGGACATCAGCATATACCGCAAGCACAACCTGGGCCGCCTCATCCCGTTCACACTTAAAGTGGCGTCTAAAGTGCCGCAATTCGCCAAGGCGATTATAAAGCGGACATTCGGCAAAGGCAAATAGCCACGCCCCACCCTCTTTCCGTAAAATTGGTAGTTCAAACGATGAAAACGGGCGGATTAGCATCCGCCTGGAGGGGTATCTTCGCTATGTACACTCCTAAAAAAGCAAAGATGTTCATACGTTTATTAGCAATAACGTCAGCAATGCTGACACTTAGCACAACTACCATGGCACAAAAGAAGATTGTACAGACAGCCGGGCGCACACAGCTCGGAGAGTTCGCCCCTGAGTTCGCACATCTCAACGACGATGTCCTTTTCGGGGAGGTGTGGAGCCGCAACGACCTATTGAGTCTACGCGACCGCAGCATTGTGACAGTCACATGCCTCATCAGCCAAGGTTTA
This sequence comes from Alistipes putredinis, assembly GCA_963620575.1. Classification (GTDB taxonomy): domain Bacteria; phylum Bacteroidota; class Bacteroidia; order Bacteroidales; family Marinilabiliaceae; genus W3P20-009. The sequence continues at coordinate 17,347 of CAVFBC010000032.1, forward strand.
ACAGACACGTCGCTCACCCACCACCTGCAAACAGCCAAACAGAACGGCATCACACGCACAGAGATAGCCGAGATAATAACCCATGCGGCATTTTACTCAGGGTGGCCCAAGGCATGGGCGGCGTTCCGATTGGCCAAAGAGGTATGGGCCGACGACTTGGCTGACACAGCGGACAGCGCACGGGCGGCATTCCAACGCGAGATGCTCTTCCCCATTGGCGAGCCTAACACAGCATACGCCCAATACTTCACCGGCAACAGCTACCTGTCAAGGGTCTCGACAAGCCAAGTCCCCATTGCCAACGTAACATTCGAGCCAGGATGCCGAAACAATTGGCACATACACCACGCCACCAAAGGTGGAGGCCAAATGCTGATAGGTGTGGCGGGCCGCGGATGGTATCAGGAAGAAGGTAAACCAGCCGTGGAAATTCTGCCCGGCACAGTCATCCACATCCCAGCCGGAGTCAAGCACTGGCATGGCGCGCAAAAAGACAGCTGGTTCGCCCACTTAGCCTTTGAGATTGAGGGAGAGAACACATCCAACGAATGGCTTGAGCCCGTCAGCGACGAGGAGTACAATGCGCTAAAATAAACCGCAACAAGAGTTAAAAATAGTCAGAAAAGCACGTAAATGCACCCAAAACGCGACTTCTGCGTAGAAATGGACAGAAAATCCAATAACCCAACAAAAGAACGAGATGAAATCGATTTTTGCGACAATGGCAGCAGCTGCGGCCATAGCCACAGGGTGCGCAGGCGGCAAAGGCACTACACCGGTCATAGCCGGCAAATGGTACATTAGCAGTGCCTACGGGACGAGCACAGCTAATGGAATGGAGACCGCCTACATATCGTTTGGCGAGGGCGGCGAGATGAACGGCAACGCCTCAATCAACAATTTCTTCGGGTCTTATTCGCAAGACGGCAACGAGTTAACCCTGACAAACATCGGGCTGACACAGATGATGGGCCCGAGCATAGAGATTGAGGACGCTGTGGTCCGCGCCATCAACAACCTCAAGACAATCAGCGTGAGCGGGGACACCGCACTCGTGATGGACGGCAAGGGCGAGACCATAATGACATTGGTCCGCGAGAACGGAGCAGCAGAAACCGAGCCGATGTCACTCTCCGGGCGATGGAACATCACGGAGGCATACGGCAGCAGCACAGAGAATGCGGCAGACACAGCCTACATCGAGTTCTCCGAGCAAGGAGTCAGCGGCAACACCGGCGCCAACAACTTCATGGGCAACTACGCCAACGAAGGCACGTCACTCACATTTGCGGACATAAGCACCACAAAGATGGGCGCAGGCCCGTATCGCGAGACGGAGCAATCAGTTCTTAACGCGCTGAACGCAGCTCAGTCCGTTAAAATCTCAGGCGACACAGCTATTGTGGCAGACGGCGACGGCAACGTAGTCATGAAATTGGCAGCAGCGAAATAGCCGACTGACATCGTTTATCACAAAATAAAATTAGCCTGCGGTAGCGTCACGCTTGCCGCAGGCTTTTCTACTATAAATAGAAAGTTTTAGAGTTGCGAGTTAAGTTAATCAGTCCCTGACCTCGCCACGCGCCCGACGACGGAAATAATCCTTCGTCTCGGCAGCGACCACACCCGAAAGTGCGAAAAGCGCAACCATGTTAGGCAAAGCCATGAGTCCATTGAAAATATCCGCAATTCCCCATACGGCCGACACAGTCATGTAAGGGCCGATGAAGACAGCGAGAATATAGAGAATCCTGAAGCCGAGCACAATGCGCATACGTCCATGCGTCAGGTATTCAAGGCAGCGCTCAGAATAATAGTTCCAGCCCAAAATAGTGGTGAAACCAAAGAGCACAAGCGAGAGAATCAAGATGAAATCAGTTGCCACACGCGGCAAGAAAGGTATTCCGACAGCAAAAGCATTCATCGTTGCCACAGCGCCTGTCGCAGCCCCATCCGTAAGGTAGGGCTGACCAGTGACAGTGAGGGCAAGTCCGGTCATGGAGCAGACCACGATAGTGTCAAGGAAAGTGCCAGTCATGGAGACAAGTCCCTGACGCACACACTCCTTAGTCTGAGCCGCAGCGGCTGCTATTGGGGCAGAGCCGAGTCCGGCCTCATTTGAGAAAATTCCTCGTGCTATACCCTTCTGCATTGCGCAAATGATAGCGCCAAGCGCACCACCAGCCATGGCGTCAAAGCCAAAAGCGCTCTTGAATATAGTGACGAAAGCCGCAGGGAGGGCGGTTATATTGACAACAAGCAGAATAACAGAGAAAAGCACATAGAGCAGCACCATGGCTGGAATCACCTTAGAGCTGACCTTAGTGATGCGCTTGAGACCGCCAATGAGGACGAGACCGACAAGAGTGGCAAGGACGAAGGAGGAAATCACCGTCACCCAAGAGTAATCATTACCCAAAATCCTGACCGACCACTCAGCTGACGGGTCAAAGAACTGCGTGATGGAGCCACAAATGGAGTTGACCTGCGTGAATGTGCCGATGCCAAAGAGTCCGACGCAAACGCCAAAGACGGCAAAAAGCTGCGCCAACCATTTCCACCTCTTGCCCATGCCACGCTCGATGTAATAGAACGGGCCGCCAAGGACATGGCCAGTCTCTGGATCATAGCTGCGATATTTGACAGCAAGCAATCCCTCTGAAAATTTCGTCGCCAAGCCAAAAAGCGCGGCAACCCACATCCAAAAAATGGCGCCTGGGCCACCAGTCACATAGGCAGTCGCCACACCCACTATATTTCCTGTTCCGATGGTAGCGGAGAGTGCCGTGCAGAGAGCCCCGAAAGACGAGACCTCGCCACGCGCCCCATGCTCGACATGCTCATTGCGGAACATGAATTTGAGAGCCAATGGCAGACGCACGAACTGCATGCCGCCAAGACGGATGGTCAAGAAAATACCGCCCAAGAGAATGACAAGAATCAAGATGGGGACAGGGAAACCAGCGACCTCGAAAGTCGTTCCCCAGACCCTGTCGTCAACAGCGTTAACCCAGTCGGTAAAAAAGTCAAGCCAAGTTTTCTCCATCTTATTTCCGTTAAATTAGCCTTTGGTGTTTGATTTAATGACGCAAAGATAATCTTTTAACAGAGGTAACCACAATTAGAAAAGGCGAAAAATGAGAAGGGAGCCCCCCTCAAGAGGGGGTAAATGCCAAATTTACGTGAAGCACTTAGGACTTGACACAAAAAAAATAAGCCACAGAAGCAAGACTCCCATGGCTTAACTTGTGATACCGGAGGGATTCGAACCCCCAATCTTCTGGGCCGTAACCAGAGGCATTATCCAATTGTGCTACGGTACCAACATTTCTGAGCTTTCATGAGATGTTTCCCTTTCCGAAAGCGATGCAAAGTTAGTGCTTTTTCTTTATGCGGCAATAGCCGAGCTAAACTTTTTTGATTTTTTTACCGTCTTCATTAATTCCGTAAAAAAGTTATATCTTTTTTGTGGCATAGAAATTATCTTTGAGAAGAGAAACGTTAAGAATGCACCACAACCCAAATCCGACTCAACCATAAGATATGAAAAACAGACCATTCACCATCTGCCACATGATGACATCGGTAGATGGCCGCATAGACTGCGACATGACGGAGCAGCTTGGTGACGACGATGCCTATTACACCTCACTTGCGAGCCTCATGTGCCCCACGCAGCTTATGGGGCGACAGACCATGATGACTCACTACACAGACGGCACGCCCTTCACGACCGAGGACAAGACTCCCGTGGGGTGCGAGGCCATCCACGTCGCAGAGAGTCCGAATGGCTATTCGGTTGTCGTAGACACACGTGGCACGCTCAACATATCAAGCCCAACAGTTGATGACAAGCCTCTTCTCGTGGTCATGAGCGAGGATGCCCCCGCCGCCTATGCCGACAACCTGACGCAAAAGGGAGTCAGCTGGATAGCGAGCGGCAAAAACGCAATTGACCTGCCTCGCGTCATGGAGATATTAGCTAACGACTTGGGCGTGGAGCGCTTAGTTGTTGTAGGTGGCGGGAACATAAACGGCTCTATGCTGAGGGAGGGCCTCTTAGATGAGGTCAGCCTTATCGTTGGCGCAGGCATAGACGGTCGCAAGGGCATGACTGCCGTGTTTGACGGGTTGAGCCACGATGATTGGAGACTGACGAGACTGCGCCTGCAAGGCGTGATGCGCGTGGGGACGGAGTCTGTGTGGCTGCGCTATGACGTGGAGAGGACTAAACCGTCGCGGAAGAGATAGATTAAGGGAAAGGTGCGCAGATCAGAGCAGAAGAGCCTCTGGCACCGCGCCAGCCATAACCTTATATGCGGCTTCGCTTGGGTGGAGATGATCGCCCGAGTCGAAGCCGTTTGCGAATCGGGCCTCATGAGACGGGTCGCGCACATACTTGTCAAAGTCCACACATCCGTCAAAGAGGAGCGAAGTGCGCAGCCACTCATTGAACTCACGTCGGATGCGATCACGCTCAGCGTTATAAGTGCGCCAACCCTCAATGGGCAAGAGCGTGCCACTCCACACCTGAAGACCGAGACTCCTCGCATGGCGAACATATATATCCGTCACACCACTTACCAGATCGGCGACAGTGGGCATATCACTCCACGGGCGGAAAGGGTTGGCCTCGACGCCCACGGGGTGGATGATGTCATTGATGCCATGCTGAATGACAACGGCTGACGCGCCAGCCACATTCATCTCAATGGGGAAACGCGTAGCCCCTTTGAGTCCATAGGCCTGGTATGTGACGCAATCGTACTGCCGGAGAATCCTCGTGCCGCTCACCGCCCTGCGAATGATTGACACATTGCGCATTCCATTGTCCCACGCGCGCATGGCCAAATAGTCTGGCCAACTTTGAGCCGTGATGGAGTCGCCATAGCAGACAAGAGCGTGATTAGACTCTGAAGTGAGCACATCGACCGTGTTGAGGAAATAGAACCAGTTCGTTTTGCGAGACAAGTCGGAAGGAAGGACCTCATCATCCGCGAAGTCGCCATAAGCATAGAAGCCAGACGAGAGAGGCCCGGTTATCAATGTGCCGGCATTCATTTGAGTCACAGAACCGAGGTATATGCTAACATCAATATAATCACCTGCTTTGATATTGGCGACCAGTTCATCAGAGGTGACCTCGCACCCAGGCAATATGGACACACTCCTGTCACCACCAAACAAGAGCGGCAGATTGACACGGGCGCCATTTTGCGGACGGAGAGCCACACAGACACGCGTGAGAGTGACAGGCTCTGTGCCAGTCAGATTAGAGAAGCGCAACCTCAGCCTGTCGGCGTCAAAAACGATGCGGATGGGGTACCGCAGCGTAATGTCCTTAGCATAGACAGCCTCACGCCTGTCAGTTATAGACGTAGCGTTGCCCCATGCAGCCACCCATTTGGAAAAAGTTGTCATATGGCGACCTGTTGTATTTCTGTGTTATTCGGTAATCGAGGGCAAAAATAAGAGTTTAACTCAGAAAGTATCACATTGCAGTAGTTTGAAGTAGGCGGATTACGCCCCCCCCCAAAAAAAAGAAGCGGACGCACGCCCTAAGGGTGAATTGCCCACCCAAAGAGACGTGCGTCCGCTGTTTTTTCCACGATTGCTCAGCCTAAGCTAACGCCAAGACGCAGAACGGCTGAAATAAATATTTTCGCTACTTGCCGCAATACTCAGCATAGACGCCAGCTATGCCTTCCTCAAGCTTGATCTTATAAGTCCAGCCGAGTCGAGCCAAGCGGCTTACATCCATAAGTTTGCGCGGCGTGCCATCGGGCTTAGACGGATCCCAGTTGATCGCGCCCTTGAAGCCAACGGTCTTCTTGACAATCTGTGCCAAATCGGCAATATGAAGTTCTGTGCCACTACCAACATTAAGGTGGCAGTTGCGGATCTCCTTTCCGTCGGCGCCATTATTCTCCAGTCCGCGCTCCTTGACAATATCAGCGAAGTCTACGCTCTCCATGACATAGACGCATGCGTCGGCCATGTCGTCAGAGTGGAGGAACTCGCGAAGAGGTTTGCCGGAGCCCCAGAGGTTGAGCGAGACAGAGCCGTCGGCAGCCTGATTGAGACCATATTTGCCAAGCATTGCAAGGATATCCTCTTTTGATGACTTGCCATCAATATCACCGACTGGTCGTTTGTCGAGGTCAGCGCGGATATCATCCCACCTGCCCTCCTCAAGCGCATGGCCAAGGTGCATCTTGCGGATCATGGCAGGGAGGACATGGCTTCGGACGAGGTCATAGTTGTCGTTAGGGCCATAGAGGTTGGTGGGCATGACGGCCACGTAGTTGCATCCGTATTGCAGGTTCATGCTCTCGCAGAGGCGCAGTCCGCTTATCTTGGCAAGAGCGTACTCCTCATTAGTATACTCCAACTCGCCAGTGAGCAGGGCCTCCTCCTTGATTGGCTGGGGGGCGAGACGGGGGTAAATGCAGCTGGAGCCGAGGAACATGAGCTTCTTCACCCCATTTCGTTGCGATGCCGAGATGACATTGTTCTGGATTTGGAGGTTGATGAGCATGAAATCGGCCCTATAGGTGTTGTTTGCCATGATGCCGCCGACATGAGCCGCGGCAAGGAAGACATACTCGGGCTTCTCCGCCTCAAAAAAGGCATCCACGGCACGCGGGTCGCAGAGGTCGAGTTCCTTATGAGTGCGACCAATTATGTTTGTATAGCCCTTCTTCTGAAGGTTGCGGACAATGGCCGAGCCAACTAAGCCACGGTGTCCTGCCACATATATCTTTGCGTTCTTTTCCATCGCAGAATTTAATAAGGTGAAAATAGTGAGACCTCTTAACTATAAATATCCACTATAAAAAAGGAGGCAGGGCGAGGCATGCCATTTAGTCACGCTTTCGTCCCTGACTCCTATATAACGTCACAGAGAGAACTACTCGAAATAATTGAGAGTCTGGTAGCCGCCCTCCTTGAGGTATTTCTCCTTCTTCATGAGCTTGATGTCGGAAGTCATCATGTCCTCAATGAGTCCCTTGAGGTCGTACTGGGGCTTCCAGTTGAGCTTCTTGTTCGCCTTTGCGGGATCACCGATGAGCAAATCGACCTCGGTGGGTCGGAAGTACTTCGGGTCAACCTCGACGACAACAGTGCCGGCGGGCAACTGATACTCGGGGTTTGAGCAGCTCTTGACGACGCCCTTCTCGTCAACACCCGTACCCTGGAACTCGAGTTCAACGCCGACAAAAGCAAAAGCCCTGCGGACAAACTCACGTACCTCGGTTGTTACACCGGTGGCGATGACGAAATCCTCGGGCTCCTCCTGCTGGAGGATGTGCCACATGGCCTGGACATAATCTTTGGCATGACCCCAGTCGCGTTTGCTGGAGAGGTTGCCGAGGTAAAGCTTATCCTGAAGGTGGAGAGCGATTCGAGCGACGGCACGAGTAATCTTGCGCGTCACGAAGGTCTCACCGCGGATGGGGCTCTCATGGTTGAAGAGGATGCCGTTGCAGGCGAACATCTTGTAGGCCTCACGGTAGTTGACGGTGATCCAGTAGCCATAGAGCTTAGCCACAGCATAAGGTGAGCGGGGATAGAAAGGAGTGGTCTCCTTCTGGGGAATCTCCTGCACCTTGCCGAAGAGCTCAGATGTAGACGCCTGATAGAAACGGGTCTTCTCGGTGAGACCGAGGAGTCGGATGGCCTCAAGGATGCGGAGGACGCCGATGCCGTCAGCGTTGGCAGTGTACTCAGGGCTGTCGAAAGAGACACCGACGTGGCTCATGGCGGCGAGGTTATATATCTCATCTGGCTGAATCTCCTGAATGATGCGGATGAGGTTAGGAGAGTCGGTCAAATCGCCATAGTGGAGGAAGAAACGGCGATCGGCTGAGTGTGGATCTTGGTAGATATGATCGATACGGTCCGTATTGAAGAGCGAAGTACGCCTCTTGAGACCATGAACGATGTACCCCTTCTTAAGAAGGAACTCAGCGAGATAGGCACCATCCTGACCAGTTATGCCAGTGATGAAAGCAACTTTGCTGCTCATAGAACTTAGGTTTTTAGTATTATTAATTCATTCGAACCACCTCACCATTTATATCCTTGACGAGGATGGAGTCACTCTCGAGCGAGAGAGTGTGAGGCGCGACGAATAAGACTTCAGTATTTGACGGGAAAGTAATGTCGAGGAACTTCTCAAAACGGCCACCATCATTGAGGTTGGAGTACCTCCAATCGAATTGCCCATTTTTAAGTTTAAGTTTGCCAATAAACCCAGAGGCGGCGATATAGGCGAACTGCCCCTTTATGATAGGGCGGCTCATGGCGACACCAGATATGTCGCAAGACCAGATAACCTCACCCGTTTGGACATTCAGGCGCTTGGCGTAATTTCCGACACCGTTAGGCGTGACATCCGTATAGAACAGGAAGAGGCTCGACCCCTTTTGAAAGAAATAAAGGGATGCGATGGAGCCTTCATTTCTAATCTTATATTTCAGTTTTCCGTCGGGAGCGAAGATGTTGCCGTCAGACGCCACCTTATACCGCAAGCCGTCTATATAAATAAGTACAGTATCGGGGTCAGGCCACTGGGTGTAACGAGCCTCGATGGCAGGCGTAGGCTCCCCATCAAGGTCGGAGGGTATGATGGCGGCTATGTCAGATGTCTCCTTGTCGGCACTGCGATGGCAAGAGACAAGGAGGAGCAGAGAAGCGAATGCTGCGAGAAAGAGAGTAAACGATTGCAGACGCCTCATCGGAGAATCATTTGTTCCTTCACCTTGGCGGCGACCGCGGGTGACATCAAAGCAGAAAGAATAGCGAGACCAAAGGCGAAGCTGGCGCCAGGGCCGACAGCCGTGATGAAATCACCATCGACAACAACATCCTCACCAGTGTAATTGGCACCAGCGAGCTTGCCCTCAAAGCCTGGGTAGCAAGTTGCGCTCCGGCCTTTCAGAAGTCCCATGTCACCCAGGACAGATGGCGCAGCACAAATGGCGGACACGATCTTGCCCTCGGCAGCACACTTGGCGATGAGAGCCCTCAGAGGCTCGCTCGCTCCAAGATTCAGGGTTCCGGGCATACCGCCGGGCAACATGACGAGATCGACGTCAGCAGTCACGTCACTAAGGTTCTGGGAAGTCTCAATGCCCACCCCATGTGCGCCAGTTACGAACTTACTGCCACTTACGGAGACGAGAGAGACATCGACACCCCCACGTTTGAGAATGTCAAACGGGACGAGAGCCTCAGACTCCTCGAATCCCTCAGCCAAGAATATTTTAGCGACCTTTGTCATGATGCCAGCAATTACTTAATCATGCAAAGGTAATAAAAAAATGTATATCTGGGTTGCCGATGCGTTGTTTCAGACACGGGACGGGAGAAACTGACACAAGAATAAAACAGTCCTTCCAAGAGTGTGGGCTATATTGCCGCAAGGCAGCCTACTAATTTTTTTTTGGGGAGGCGTAGAAAAGAATGGGGGCTGCATCGCAATATTAAAATTACGATGCAGCCCCCACTGTGAGAAGTGTGTGATTTAGGGCATAGCCTAACTCACAATTCAATTGTTCCTCTCAGCCACGCAGGAAAACCGAAGTTAAAACTAGTTTGCTTAATAGATGCCGCAGCGCACGACGTCATCGCCCTCCCAATCTTCGGGACGTATTTCCATAACCTCTGGGAGTCTAGTTTCCAATACTTTCCCGTTAATATCAATAAAGGCGAAGTCGTTTTTGCCAAATGCGACCAAAGCGTGCTTTCCATCCAGCCAAGAGAAAGGATATATTAGCTCGTAAGTGTCTTCTCCTATTTGATTGTCATTTGAGTCAATGAGTTTACATTTATGACCATCAACCATTGCCAAAACTTTGCCATCAGAATCTAACATGAGCCTTTCGTATTTAGCTCTTATGAGTGTTTCACCCTTCATGTTCATAAGACCCCATTCGCCATCGTTTTCAAAAGTGAACAAGTCGCCTTTTATCTCTCCGATGCTCCCGATTTTGAGTGACGGCTTTACAAGGACCTCACCGTTCAAATCAATGAGACCCCAGGCCTTCTCTCCATCAATTATTGTCGCTACCGGGATTTTGCACTCGCAGGGTTCCTTAGAATCAGCATATTTATCGAGGGTGGCCTTTGAAATTTCATACAAAACCTTTCCGGTTGCACTCATGGAAGGGAAATTCACA
>CAVFBC010000032.1:27540-28688 GCA_963620575.1 Alistipes putredinis
CTCCTCGACCTTCTTGTAATAGCCCCAAAACACACCGTCACCCACTCTTATCAGAAAGGAATATACAGGCTTCAGGGTACAATCGCCATCCTTGTCAATGAGTCCAAACATATCATCGACGGTTTTGAATATGGCGTAGCCGTCGCTGCTGAACGGCTGGACCTCTGCCACTTCCTTACCCTCGATCTTGTCCAGCTTCTTGACGACCTTTCCGTCAACATCAATGATGGTGACAGGCTGGTTCACTTCTGCGACCAAGGCCCTGCCATTACGGAAAGCCGTGGCATATAAATACTCAGAGCCGACCTTCTTAGGGTGCTCGGTCGCAGTATACATTTCCCATTCGTAGTCTGAGTTCTTCACGAAGAAACGGCCGTCACGAACAACCGTAGGTTCATTCTTAAACTCATCCTCGAAGAGTATTTTGCCATCCACTGAGAGCATACCATACATCCGATTTCCTGACCGAAATGGGAAATACTCAATCTCTGCACTCTTCTCCTTAGAGCAAGACGAGTGCGCGAGGCAAGCTAAAACCATCACCGACAACGGGCGGACGATTTTTCTTAGATTCATAATTTTAGAAGTTTAAAGTTATAGTCAAGTGATATTGCGACTTGCCACTACAAGAGGAGACCGCTCACCGCAAATGGGGAATCTCTGGATTCAAAAAGTGATTTATGGTGGACCGGCTCGCCATTGTGGCAAAAACATAATTGGGAGATGCGGCCCGGCAATATCCGCTTTGATGGACGGATTGCTGGCGCATGCCGTTATTTTGTTTTTAACAAAGTTGAAAAAAAAAAATCACAATACGCACGAGGTATTTACACCAATTTTCAATTGCGGCAGGTTTCTGCGTGGGTGGCAAGAAAATTAAAAGCGAGGAGTGCAGAAAGCGGAAATGATTGAGTTGGAAACGAAAGGATTTGAGCGGGTGGTAGTTGGTGGAGAGGAGCCTGAGTGGGGAGGATAGAAACAGCGGAAAAGGCAGACACCTCAAGAGAAGCGCCCGCCCTTTGTTCATATTAATGTCTCTTTTCTCACCATGGCAAAGTTCAAGCAAGCTTGACTTTGCTCATTTGGCTTAACGAAAAGGATGTTTTTACTTAAAGATTTGCCAACAGCGACAGCATATAGAAAAGGGT
>CAVFBC010000033.1:0-24080 GCA_963620575.1 Alistipes putredinis
CCCTTGGAGCCTTTTTCTTTTTTTGCCTCCAGATGAGGTAGTCCCTCAAGAGCATCTTTTAATGCAAAAGGTTTTCGTTGATGTTTGAAAATCTCCTCGAAAATCAATTTTGGGTCAACCCCAACCTTATTACCTATCATAATGAAGCGTTCTCTGTTTTGTGGTACTCCATACTCTTGTGCCTTTAAAAGAGCGTAATTATATTGGTAGTCTTCTCCGATGTACTCCTTGAAATTCAGCTTAATCTCTTCTATTCTGTTCATCATGCCTTTTACGTTTTCCATTATAAAGAAATTAGGACGAATGTTTTTAAGGAATATCAAGTATTGCTTATACAATGCATTACGAGGGTCATCCAGGATGCGTTGGCGGTTTGCCATAGAAAAACCCTGGCAAGGCGGCCCGCCGCATACCAATGTTATATCCGATAGAATATCTTTGTATTCACCAATGCGCATATTGAGTTCTGCTATATCTCCAATGAAATAGTGGTCATCACTCAAATTGTGGTTGAATTTATAAGTATTACAGAATTGCTCCACGATTTCGTTAACGAACCATGGCGTGAATCCGGCCTGTTGCAATCCCAAACTCAGACCGCCACAGCCAGCAAATAAATCCACGAACTTATACTGTTTCTCCTCCATCACTTCTTCACTGCTTTTTCAATATTCTCCTTGGCGACAGCCAAGAAATTCAACTCGTCCTCAAAATCACTGCCAAACTGGTTGGCAAGGACATCGATGACTTCTTGCATTTTGTCTTCCTGCTCCATGAGCAAGTCGTTTTTATTTTGTTCTGCCATTATTTCTTTTTCCTGCTTATTCAATAATTATTATTCTGCAAAATAATACGATAATGAGTCCAAGACAACCTTATCAGCGAGTTTGGCCATGCTTGATAGAAGCTAATGTCGCATCATCGTCTACACTCTTGCTCAAGAGCAGCCTATTGCGCGACCAGGGCAAAAGTGCAACGGTGCGTAGCACTTTTGCTGTATGTCCTGCATAACGCTCATAAAATTTCTTCATGTTCCATAGCTGACGTGGCGAAACGCCCATCTTGGGGTAACGTTCCTTCAAGTCAGCCGATAGCCGCCGAACCACACTGTCACCATCGCCGCTTTCAATCTTTTGGTCGTGAAGGATTTTCCCTATCTCCCAATATGCGGAAGAAACATGACAGTTTATCTGTTGGGCTATTTCCGTCCGCGCATGCTCGATTACAGCGACAGCCTGTCGCTGTATTCCAGAGTAGTCGTTCTGTTCCCCCTGCTGTGCGTGCGCGTCCTTTTTATTCTGCTCCATTGTTATCTTTCGTTTCGTTTTCCCCTATATCAGTTCTTTAAGTTCTTCCAATCTTCTTAGGACTTTGCTGTACTCTTCCGGTAGTTCATTGGCCGCCCGATACGTTGCAACTCCCATTGGCTTTCTTGTGTCGCGTAGTGCATACTCCACTGTCCTTTGCTTCTGTCCTCGACAAAAAGGCATCCAAAGTGGCTTTGTCAAATTGGTCCGTTGTCAACGGACCAATTATAACTTCTTCACAATTGGTTGCGTTTGCGATTTCTGCACGATTGTTATTATTCAGAGAAAACGAGGGCGTATTATAATAGTCTTTCCATGCAAGATAAAATGCTTTCATCCTTTTTAATTGGGTCTTGGAGAATCCTTTTAGCCCAGGCATCTCTTGTTGCAGGAGCGAAGAAATATTTTCAAGAACCTTATCACCCCAATTGGAATTATTCTGGCTTCGACTGATATATCGTCCAATTCCAAAATACAATGCCAATGAGTTCTTGTTTGCATTAAGCATCACAGAACGTCGAGTCTGCTGTATGGCAGACTTGATGGCTGCAACCGCTTTCGCAACATCTAATTGGATTATATTTTGTTCCATCATTTTCCTTGTTCTTAAATGCTTTTTTCTGTTTACTTGCAAAGCTGCGTTCCTGAGAGTCCTGCCGATAGCCGCCGAACCACACTGTCACCATCGCCGCTTTCAATCTTTTGGTCGTGAAGGATTTTCCCTATCTCCCAATATGCGGAAGAAACATGACAGTTTATCTGTTGGGCTATTTCCGTCCGCGCATGCTCGATTACAGCGACAGCCTGTCGCTGTATTCCAGAGTAGTCGTTCTGTTCCCCCTGCTGTGCGTGCGCGTCCTTTTTATTCTGCTCCATTGTTATCTTTTGTCTACTTTCTCTTTATCCCGCTAAACGTATACTCAATGTTTCATAACAACCCATCGGCCAGTTTTGTCACTCCCCGCGCGTTGGATTATTCCTTGTCTTTGAAGTTCCGCCAAATCACGTTCTATTGTGCGTTGCGTCACCGATAAGGTTTCCGACATTTCCTTTCCGGTAGCGTTCGGGTTTTCTTTGATGGTGGAGAGTATAAGCAATTGGCGTTCTGGTAGTTTTATTTCAGACTGGTTTCCGACATTTACACCGACAATTACACCGACAATTACACCGACAATTACACCGGCAATTCCGCTAAAAAAACAACCTCCCCACTCATCCTAAGTCTAAGACGAGCGGGGAAAATCGTTGTTCTTTTGGTCGCCTTGCCGCGCCGCTCACCTACAGGTTCTTCTCCAAGAAACGGACCATCTTGTGGTAGAGGTGGCAGCGGACGTTGCCGCCGTAGATGCTGTGGTTCCTGTTGGGGTAGGTGAACATCTCGAACTCTTTGCCAGCCTGGACCAGCGCATCCACCATCTCCATCTGGTTCTGGTAGTGGACGTTGTCATCGGCTGTGCCGGCAATGATGAGGTATTTGCCGCTCAGGTTGGCGGCGTGGCTCAGTGGGCTGTTGTCGTCATATCCACTGCCATTCTGAACCGGCAGGCGCATATATCGCTCGGTGTAGACGCTGTCATAGAAACGCCAGTTGGTGACGGGCGCCACGGCTATGCCCGCCGCGAAGACTTCCGACTTGCAGAGGCAGAGGGAGGACATGAAACCACCGAAGCTCCAGCCCCAGATGCCAATCCTCTTGCCATCGACGTAGGGCAGCGTGGCGAGGTATTTGGCGGCGGCAATCTGGTCGTCGCTCTCCAACTTGCCTAACTTCTGATAGGTGCACTTGCGGAACTCGGCGCCGCGAGCCCCCGTGCCATGAGGGTCCACGCACACCACCATATAACCCTCAGCTGCGAGCGTCTGATCCCACTCGATGCCCCACTCGTCCTTCACCTCTTGTGAGTTCGGGCCGCTATATTGGGTCATGAGGACGGGGTACTTCTTGCTCTCGTCGAAATTGCGTGGCTTGACCACCCATGCGTTCAGCGGAGTGCCGTCTGCCGCGGGGATGGTTATGAACTCCTTGGGCGACGTGAAGTAGCCAGTCAGTTTGCTCTTCAGCTCCTGGTTGTCCTCGATGACGCGCAGAGTCTTGCCTTTGGCGTCGCACACGGTGTAGACAGGCACCTCGGTGGCCGATGAGTGGGTCAGCACGAAATATTGGCAGCCCGTGCTGAATGATGCGTCGTTGGTGCCCTTGGCCCCAGCCACGGTGGTGGTGGTCATCTTCTTGAGGTTGAGGGCGTAAACCTCGCGGCTCATGGGGTTGCGACCCGCGGCCTGATAGTAGATAGTTTGGCTCTTCTCGTCGATGCCGTAGAACTCGGTCACGTCAAAGTCGCCCTTGGTGAGCTGCTTCTTGAGCAGACCCGTGGTGGCATAGAGGTAGAGGTGGCTCCAACCGTCGCGCTCGCTCAGCACCACGAAGTCTTTGCCCCCGTTGATGAAGGTCAGCTGACCATAGGCGGGCTCTTCCACGTAGCGGTCGTCACGCTCGGTCAGGATGGGCGACGACACGAGGCTCTTGGCGTTGACCCCGAGAACGTCCATGCGGTTCTGCAACCTGTTGAGACGGAAGACGGCCAACTGGTCCTCCTGGCCTGTCCATGCCAAGCGCGGCACGTAGCACTCATCTTTGCCCAAGTCAACGCTCTTGGTCACACGGCTGTCAAGGTCGAAGATGTGGACTGAAACCTTTGAGTTTGTCTCACCGGCCTTGGGATATTTGTAGGTGTACTCCTGCGGATAGAGAGCCGCGTCGTCATACCGCGGGTTAGATGCTGCGTAGATGGGGAATGAGTACATCGGTACCTCGCTCTCGTCATACTTGACGTAGGCGAGTTTCTTGCTGTCGGGGCTCCACGCGTAACTGCGCGCAATGCTGAACTCCTCCTCGTTCACCCAGTCGGGGATGCCGTTTATTATCTTGTTATACTCGCCGTCGGTGGTCACGCTGCTCGAAGTCTGGTAGCGCAACTTGTATATGTTCAAGTCGTTGTTCTTTACATAGCTGACCATGAAGCCGTTGGGTGCGAAAGCAGCCTGCTGCTCGCCGCCATCCTTGGTCAAGGGCAGCAACTCGTTGTGAGCCACGTCGAGGATATAATGGTCGGCAGTATAGCTGCGGCGGTAGATTCGCTCCGTGTTGCCCCAGATGAGGACGAAGTCGCCTGTCGATGAAATCTCGTAACCGTCAATGTACTCAATCTTCTTGTCGCCCTTGACGGCGTCAAGATCCACAATGGTGCCGGTCTTTTTGCCCGTGGCGTAGGAGTAGCTCTCCACGCGCTTGCCGTCGGCAGAGATGAGTGCGTAACTCTGCCCGTCGGCCATGGGGTTGAGAGCGTCTGGGCGGGTGGGGTAGAACTGGCGGTTGGACATCAGGTCCTCCACGCTGATGGCTGGCTTCTCTTGCGCCACAGCTCCGAATGACAGGGCGGCGGCAAGGATGGCGATAGTAATCTTGGTCATGTTTTGCTTATGGGTTGTGCCTTGGCGGCTTCTTTTCTGTGTAGTGGTGGCCCGCAGGCTCACAATGTCACAAAGATAGGCAATGTTTTCGTTTCTTGGCTCTTAATTTAGTATCTTTGCCGACCGTATAACCGGCTTGCTCGGTAGCGAGTTCGGGCTTACCTTATCATTCCTTTTTCACTGTGTCTGAAATCAAACCATATCAGGCGGCGGATGACAAACGCCAGCAGGTCGAGCGTATGTTCGACGGCATAGCGCCAAGCTATGACCTCCTTAACCATCTACTCTCGTTCGGTGTGGACCGCGGGTGGCGCACTAAGGCCATTAACCTCCTCGCGGATCGCAACCCGCGCGAGGTGCTCGACGTGGCCACGGGTACAGCCGATATGGCCATCAAGGTCCACAAGACTTTGGGATGCAGTGTGATAGGGTGTGACATCTCGCCCAAGATGATCGAGGTGGGCCAGAAAAAGGTCAATGACCGCGGGCTGAGCGACAAGATTGAGCTCCGCGTGGCCGACTCGGAGTGCCTCCCTTTCTCGTCCAATCGTTTTGACGCCATAACGGTGGCTTTCGGTGTCCGCAACTTCGCCAACCTTGAGAAAGGTCTCAGCCAAATGGCGAGGGTTCTCAAACCCGGCGGCCGCATCGTGGTGCTGGAGTTCTCAACTCCCCCCGGCCGAATCTTCCGCGCTCTCTACATCTTCTACTTCCGATATATCCTGCCCCTCATTGGCGGAGCCATATCAAAAGACAAGGAGGCGTATCAATATCTCTGCCGCTCCTCTCTCGCTTTTCCATGCGGCGAGGAGTTTGAGCAGAAGTTGGAAATAGCCGGTCTTAAGCCCATCTCGCGCACTCTCCTGACAAGGGGCATCGCCACTGCCTATCTCGCCATGAAACCTTAACCCGGCATATGGTTTGAGACATCAAGAATATCCACATCAACTTCACCACAATTAACCTCCCCTAACCCCCGGATTGCCTATGATGTGACGCCTACGCACTTTCCCTCATTCCACATCAACACATGGTTCATTCAATCATCCGAAGCGTCATAGCCGCCACCGTGCTCGCCTTGTTCTCTACTCAGGCGACAGTGGCGCAATATACTAACGCCCAGCAGTTCACCACGGCCAAGGGTGTGCCTAACCTCCCGGGCTACGACCGCAAAGCCGTCCATTTCGGCTTCCTGCTTGGCCTCAACATGCTCGACTTCCATGTCTACAACACGGGTGTGCGCACCTACGAGAATGGAGGCATGGCGCGCTATGCCGAGGTCACAACTCTCGACCCGGGTCTCGTCCTTGGCATTGTCACGGATTTCCGTCTTGCCGAGAACCTCAATTTCCGCATCCTGCCAGGCATAAGCTTTGGCCAGAGGCATCTGCTCTTTGTCGACGAGCAGGGTAATAGCATTGATGACGAGCCTCTCAAGATCAAGTCGACTTTCATTGAGTGCCCACTCCTTCTCAAGTATGGCGCCAAGAGGCTCAAGAATGTGCGCCCGTTCATCGTGGGCGGCTTCACTCCGCGCTTCGACCTTGCCAAGGACAAGCAGGACCACCTGAACATGCGCTCGCTTGATTTCTACGCCGACGCCGGCGCTGGCATGGATTTCTACTTGACCTTTTTCCGCCTCTCTGTCGAGATACGCTGCGACTTCGGCATGGCCAATGTCTATGACAGCACCCTGTCTGACGATGAGGCCGACATTCCATATCAGCAGTCCATCCGCAGCCTCAAAAGCCGCTGGTGGGGAGTTGTTTTCTACTTTGAATAGACACGCATACCGTGATTGACATAAAAAAACATACTCTTGCCAACGGCCTCCGTGTGGTCGTTTATGAAGATCCCTTTGCGCCCATAGCAACCTTTAATATCCTCTATGAGGTTGGCGCACGCAATGAGAGCCCCGAGAGGACTGGATTCGCTCACCTCTTTGAGCACCTCATGTTTGGCGGCTCGGTCAATGTGGCCGATTTCGACTATCATGTCCAGCGTGTTGGTGGCGAGAATAACGCCTTCACCACCAACGACTTCACTAACTACTACATCAGTCTGCCCGCCGATAATATTGAGACTGCTTTCTGGCTTGAGAGCGACCGCCTCTTAGGCCCTGCTTTCAGTCAAGGCGGACTCGATGTCCAGAAAAAGGTGGTCATTGAGGAGTTCCGCCAGAGGTATCTCAATAAGCCCTATGGCGACTATCAGCACATCTTCCGCAGCCTCGTCTATAAGGTTCACCCCTACCGTTGGCCAACCATAGGCCTTAAGGTTGAACACATAGAGGATGCCACTCTTGATGAGGTCCAATCTTTTTTCTATTCGCACTACATCCCGCGCCACGCCATCATATCCATTGTCGGCAATGTCTCGGCACAGCATATGTTCGACCTTGCCGAGAAATGGTTTGGTGACATAAGGCGAGACGCCACTGAGGTTGTCCCCCCTGCGGAGCCTGAGCAGACTGAGGCGCGTAAATTGGTGCATGATGCCGATGTCCCGGCCACTCGTGTCTCCATTGCCTTCCACACGGGCCGCCGTGCTGACCCTGATTTCCACATGGGCGACCTGCTGACCGACATTTTGGCCGATGGCGCCTCCTCGCGCCTGATGCGACACCTCGTCAAGGAGCAGCAGATTTGCACCAACGCCAACGCTTTCGTCATGGGGTCCATAGACCCTGGGGCTATTGTCCTTGCCGCACGCGTGGCAGATGGCGTAGCCCCCGAGCATGTGGAGGATGAACTGTGGCGACAGGCTGAGATAATTAGCCGCACGCCGCCAACGGCTCAGGAGATGGCGAAGGCGCGCAACTGTCAGGAGGCTGACCACGTCTTGGGACTTATGTCCGCGCAGACGCTCGCGCAAGGCTTGGCAACCTACGAGATGCTGGGCGACGCCAACTTGCTCAATGAAGCCAATCATGCCTACGACGGCATCACGCCAGAGGACATATCGGCCTACGCCGCACAGGTCTTCCGCCGCTCAAACAGCTCCACTCTCATCTATCGTTCTCGAAAATAGTTGTATTGTGAATCGAACCATTCCACCAGCCTCGGGCGACATCCGCATGCCCGTGGTGCCTGAATATACCACCACACGACTTGCAAACGGTGTGATGATGCACGTCCTCCGCGGTGGGTCGCAGCCCGTGGTCAAGGTTGATGTCCTGCTCCGCGCTGGCACTCTCCGTTCCGACCGCCCATTGGTGGCCCGCGCTGTGGCCAATATGCTGGGTGAGGGGACTATTAACCACACATCGCAGCAGATTGCCGACACGCTCGATTTCTACGGCGCCAGCAAATGGACCACCACTATGACGGGCTACACCGTCGTCTCCGCCATGTGCCTCAGCCGTGACACGAAGCCTGTGGTTGATCTTCTTGAGGAGATGGTCAAGTACCCCACTTTCCCTCAGGAGGAGTTAGACATATACATTGCGCAAGAGCTTCAGGGCTTCGATGTCAATATCCTCAAAACCTCCTATTTGGCGGTTCGCGAGATGCTTCGGCTCACTTATGCCGAGGGGGATCGCAATGCCCGTGTGGCCAACCGTGAGGACATAACGGCTCTCACTCCTGAGTTGCTGAAGCGTTTCCACTCCTTGGCCTATCGACCCGATGGCGCGCACGTCTTTGTCTGTGGGCAGCCGACTGATGAGGACGTCAAGGTTGTGGCGGATGCCTTTGGTCAAAATTGGCAATGCGGTGGCGAGTGGTGGCTGCCGTCCATGCCGTCTTTCGCACCCTCTGTGCAGCGCAGTTTCATTCAGCATGAGGGTGAACAGACCTCCATACGTTTCACGCGCCGTCTCTTCTCGCGCAATCATGAGCAGTTCCTGCCTTTCCAAGTGGCAAATGTGGCTCTTGGCGGCTATTTCGGATCGCGACTCATGCAGAACATCCGCGAGAGGCTCGGACTTACCTATGGCATATCAAGCTACGTCAACAGTAATGCGCTTTGGGGCACTCACTCCATTGGCTCTGAGATCCGCGCCGGCTCGCACCAGACGGTCATTGACGAGGTGGCCCGCGAGATGGAGACGCTCGCCACTACTCTCATCCCCGATCGCGAGATGGAGACCCTACGCGGCTATATGCTTGGCGACATCCTGCGCTATTTCGATTCTGTCATAACATCGGCCGACACTCTGTTCAGTTTCCTTGTGGATGAGGTGCCTGTCTCCCGCGTCAAGGAGTATTATGACGTTGTCAAGAACATAACGCCCTCCGAGGTTCGCAAGGTGGCTGAGCAATGGCTGGTCCCGGACCAGTATTCCATAGCCTGCGTAGGTCGGATGGATGCTTAGCCTCATCGTCCGTCTCTGCAAAAGCGGTTAATACAAAATGACAGCGCACAGGTCTGTAATTCAGACCTGTGCGCTATCTTTTTATGCAGTTCAGCACTTCGTCCTAATTTCGATGTAATCAGTGCTTTGCGTCTTAGTCTTATTCCCTGTCTTTCACCGCCCTGACGCAATATCCCCACCAAGGCTGGCCGTCTCCACTTACCTGCGATGAGAGATTTGTGCCGTCGCTTTTCATGAAGAAATGGAGAAAGCGCGAAGGAGTCGACGTCATGTAACAACCCATTTTCTTGCCTTTCTCCGTAGAACTCATATACTCCTCATTGACAATCTCGTTGCCAATGGCGAGACCTGCGCAGGGAAGGTATATCTCCGCTCCATTCTTCTTTGACTTGAGCTTCATGAATGTGCCACTTTTTGTGCTGCCAGGGTATCTGTCGCAGCCTTTCCACAACTCGCGCATCTCCTCATAAGTTGGCAGTCGCCACTTTCCGGCAGTGTGCGCATAGGCTGCGTCTGTCACCTCCGACCCGCCTATGCCATTGGCCAAAAGTGGCTGAAATGCCGCCAATGTGTAAGAATCCTCAGAGTAGTAGGATGACGGGTTCAACTCTCCCCATGCCGTCACAATGCCTGTGCCCAAGGTGTCCACTGTCCCTAAGTTCGCTTTCGACCAGATTACGGACAGCCCCATGTCCACCTCCTCAGGCTCAAAGATTTCGCACTCTTCCAAGCTGCCCACCTCGGCATCCTTGGTATTTGATGTCTTAGAACCTGTCTCCCCGCTAACCTTTATTGCCACCGTATATGTCGCTCCCTGCTCCAGCCCGCTTGCGTAGGCCGAGAAACTGTCTCCATCTGTGCCAAGCTCAATCAGCACATCGCCTGTGACTATGTCTGCCGCATTGGCAAGTTTAGTTGCTCCCGCCCCTTTGGCCAAGAGAAGTGTTATTGTCGGCTGTTGCGCCTCGCTGATGGCGTCGCCATTGCCCATGGTCGCTACACCATCCACCCGTATCATGCCTTGAGGGGCTGTGCGCACCCGTGTTATGCTCACTGCGTAGTCTGCATCCTCTTGCGTGTCATCCTCTTTGCTCTCGTCTTCACCATCTTCTTTGCCTTCATCACTTTTGTCTTCATCATTTTGGTCGTCTTTACTCTCGTCGTCATTCCCGTCCTTGCCATTTGTTTCCGTCTCTGTCGTTGTCGGGTACTCATATTTGGGGTGGCATGCAAATAATAGCGAAGCCGCAATGACGGCGAGTGTTAGTGTGGTGAGGTTTTTCATGGTGGCGGGGTGGGATTAAGGAAATGGAATAGAGAAATTATTTTATGGATTTTTATAAGACTTTACAGTGCGGCAGGGTGGGGTGCGCAGCTTTGAATTGTATTTCTTCGGTTTATGGTTTGCGGACGCCTATTTCGGATAAGTATTCTGAAATAAGGGCACTTCCCGTTGATGCGCAGGTCCTTGCCGTCATCTCCTTTCTTGAATCTTACTATTTCAAATTGCTCCGGATTATACTTGTGCAGGAATGTTATGGGGACACCCATAAGACCACGATAATCACCAGGAATATCTTGCGTCCTGTTTACGTTTATCCCATTGCAATTGTCATATTGTGAATATTCTTCTTCATGTCCCGAATATAGTTTGGTCAGGGATAAGTCTTCATGACGCTTGCTTAATTCGAGGTTCGTCAGCCACAAACAACCATTTGTCGCAATGATTTTCTGGCCACTCTCATTAATACTTACTTCTGAGCCATATTGCTCATAGTGCTTCGGAACAATAAAGCCTGAAATTCCGCGTCCGAGGTTTACGCCAAGCCAAACTTTGTTGTTTTGTATAAGGTCAAATATCTCTTTGTATGTTATTGCGTTTACATTGCCAATGATGAGGAATTTTTTTTCATACCGCACTATTTGCGATACAAATTCCCTGAAAAGGGAGAATGGGGGGGTGGTGACGACAACGTCAGCCTGTTTGAGCAGACTTATGCACTCTGTGCTTCTGAAGTCGCCATCTCCTGTGAATGAAGTTATCTTTAGAGGCTTGTTTTCACCTTCATATTCACAAAAGTAAGCTTTTTCTTCCGACTGCATTTCCAAAAGATTACTTGCAGACTCTTTATGGCAAGATGCTATTAGTTTGCGAAGCCCTAATTTGTCGAAATGCTCTTTGAAGAAACGGAAGAAGTTGCTTTCCTTTGGATCATCACAATTGCAATATACAGTTTTATTTGCAAAACAGTCTTGATAGTATTGTAATTCACGCTCTATGTCACAGTAGAATTCATCACTCTTTGACTTCTTCGCTTTTTGAAGCAGTCTGTTCGTCGCCTGTCTTGACATCTATTTGCTATTAATCTGATTCCACAAATCTTTTCCAAGCATTTGAAGGGATGTCTCTGCTATTTCGAGCATGATTTTGAACATGTTCACAATATTCCAAGCTCTTCCGTCGCCTTGTGTATAAATTGATGCTGCTTGCAGCATGATTATTTTGTCGTCATGTTTTATGAACCGGTTTTTGCACAGGTTGGTGTTTATTGGCATTCCGTAATTTGCTGCCGTCAATCTGTCTAACCGGTTAAGCGTACCTGAATTATATTCCAAAGTTACAACTCGCCCATCAGGCCGTGTGGCCTCTATAGTCTCGGTAAGAAAATGCCTTTCTCTATGTTCTCAATGTCCTTTCCCTGATGTTTCCAATCCCCTAAGAAACACATTCCCCACCAATTTACGAAAAATATGGATACACTCCCCGGTCAATCTCCATGACCTGCACAAAAAATCCCCACCCCGGCTTCACGGCATCCGCATCTCAAAAGATGAGCGGATGTTGCCATAAAGTGGGGTGGGGCTGACAGGAATTTTTTTGCCCTATGCCGACCTGAGAAGGTCCTTGGGGTTGATGCGTGTTGACCTGAGCGAAGTGATGGCCACGGTCAGGATGGTTATGGCGGTCACTATCAAGGCCGACCATATGAATGCGGTGGCGGACACCTCAGTGCGCACGGCAAAGCCCATGAGCCAGTTGCGGACGATGAGATAACCCACTGGCGCGCCCGCCGCAAAGCTGATGGCGAGCATGATGGCATAACGGCGGCAGAACATCCACACAATATGCCCTGATGAGCAGCCCAAGACACGGCGTATGCCAATCTCTTTCTGACGGCTGGCGCACTCGAACAGTGTGAGGCCCAGCACGCCCATGATGGACAACACGATGGCGATGACAGAGAAGACTGACACCTGATTGTCAAACCTGACCTCGTTCTCATAGATTTGTTGCTCAAACTCGTCATAATACCTCACTTGGAAGTCATAGCCTGGCGAGAACGTGTCAAGCTTTTTGCGGATGGCGTCAATGGTTGCGACGCGGTCTGCGCCCTTGGCGACCCTGAGGTTCATGGTTATGTAATACAGGCGCTCGGGATTGTAGAGGTAGAGTCCTACGGCCTCGTCCGCGTCGTCGTTGTGCAATGAGCGGAACTGGAAGTTTTTGCAGATGCCGATGACATTGACGCTTTTGCCCTCGCTGACTGGTTTGCCCACCTCAAGTTTAGGATATTTGCGCTTGGCCGTCTCGTTCATGATGAAACCCGTCTTGTCGGTCTCATTAAAGTCGCGGCCCTCGGCAATTTTTATGCCCATTGTGTGCAGATAGTGCGCATCCACAAGGTTGATGTTGAGGCGCATGGCGTCCTCATCCTCTCCTAAGGTCCAAATTTGCAGGCCGTCAGCGCCCAGCGGCGTCTGGCTGAATGACACGTCTTCAACGCCAGCTATGCCCATCAACTCGCTGCGAACCTCGGCCTGTCTCTTCTGCGACTCTCTGTTCAGCTCGGCTGTGATGACCACGTCCTTGTCATATCCGCGATAGCTGTGGCTGATGAAGTCCATCTGGTCGCGCATGATGCCTATGCTCACCATGAGAGCGAAAGCTGTGGCGAACTGGAGGCAGAGCAGGACTGTGCGTAGGGCTTTGCCGCGTGGTGAGAGCCCGAATGACCCTTTGAGGACGAGGGCGGGCGGAAAGCTCGTGACGTAATATGCCGGGTAGGCTCCGGCTACGACACCCGTGACGATGGCTATCACTAACCACATAGCCATGAGAAGGTGGTTGGACATCGGGTCGCCCTTGACGAGGCTGTCCGTCAGCCAAGAGTCTGCGCACGCCAATGCGACCATGCCAATGATGAACGCCACGACGCACGTGGCCACGCACTCGGCAATGAGCCCCAGGCGCAAGTGCGTCACGCTGTCGCCCAGCACTTTGCGTGTGTTGATACTCGCAATGCGCAGTGGAGTCTCCGCAAGGCTGAAGTTGGTGAAGTTGATGGCGGCGACGACGATGATGGCTATGGCGAGTGAGAGCAGAAGCCACATGGTCGAGCGGCTCATTGAGGCGCTGGTGTCAGTTGACAGGTCTGAGAAATGGACATCCGTAAGAGGACGGGCTGACAGCGCCCCCTCTTTCCCCCATAAGCTCTCTTGCTCGGGGCATGCCTTTATTATCTCCCGTACGGCTGAGTTTATCACTTCGTCAACGGCAGCCGCGTTATCCACTTTTATGTACAGGCTGTTGTTGAAACGTCCCCATGACTCATAGCCCTTCATCTCGTTGCTTGGGATGTCTATCATCACGGCGTTCGGGACGCTGCTGTTGGATGGGAAGTCGTCAAATACGCCCGCCACGATTTTGGGTTCTGGGTCGGTCTCGTGGTCTTCTCGGTAGAATTGGCGGCCAACGCAATCGGCCGTTCCGAAAATCTTGTTGGCCAAGGAGAGTGGAAGCAGCACGTGGTTCGGCTGCGCCATGTCGGCCGTCTTGCCCGATATCATCCGAGGGCTGAATGTCGCCAGGAAGTCGCCAAAGCCACAGATAAAACTGATGTTCTGTATACGCTCATATCCGCCATGGCTCTCAATCTCTATGCTCGACTGTTTGGCCCATGACCACTGCGCCGCCGAGTAGGACAACACGTGCGGCTGATGACCGATAACGTCCGATGCCGGTTTGCTCATGATGGGCGAGCATTCGTCAAAGAGAGCGCCAGTCACCTCTATGCGGAAAATCTTGTCATGGTCCTCAATGCCCTTGTCGAACGTGTAGTCATACGCCACTTGGGTCAATATGACGAACGATGACGCGAATGCCACTGCCAACCCAATGACATTCAAAATACTTGGCACCAGGAATTTCCGGAAAAAATGCAGTTTCATCATTTCTTCTCGTTTTGGGGTCTGAAACCTATTTGTTCACAATCTCGCCATCGAAGAGGCGCACGGTGCGGAGAGCGTAGCTGGCGTCGCGTTCGGAGTGGGTGACCATCACGATGGTTGTCCCCTCCTGGTTCAGTTGGCTAAGCATCTCCATCACCTCTTGTCCGTTTTTCGAGTCGAGGTTACCTGTCGGCTCATCCGCCAATATGATGCTTGGCTTGCCAACCACGGCGCGTGCTATGGCCACTCTCTGCTGCTGTCCGCCAGACAGTTGCTGAGGGAAGTGCTTTGCGCGGTGGCTGATGTTCATCTTCTTCAGGACCTCCTCCACGCGTGCCTTGCGCTCGGCTGCCGGCACTTTCATGTAGATGAGTGGCAACTCCACGTTCTCGTAGACATTGAGCTCCTCAATGAGGTTGAAGCTCTGGAAGACAAACCCGATGGTGCCCTTGCGCAGCTGCGTGCGGTCTTTCTCGTGCAGGCTGCCCACCTCGCGGTCGCCAAGGTAATATTTGCCGCTTGTCGGGTTGTCAAGCAGGCCGAGGATGTTCAGCAGGGTCGATTTGCCGCAGCCTGACGGACCCATTATGGCCACGAACTCATGGTCGGCTACTTCAAGGTCAATGTTGTTGAGGGCGAGGGTGCGCACCTCGTCAGTGGCAAACTCTTTGCAGATTTTTTCAAGTTTAAGCATATCGCTGTGTGTTTTTTTCTGGTTATGTAAATTCAGTGATTATCAAATTGTTGTCTCTTGGCTTGGTTAAGACGCCTTCACTGCGTCCGAAGGGTTGGAGTTGGCCACGCCCCATGCCTGAATTATAACTGTGGTCAAAGTCACAAAGGCCACGGCCACGAAAGCCGCCAAGAAGATTAATGGCGAGAACGCCACCTTGTCGGCGAACTCATCAAGCCAATGCTGGCTAAGCAAATAGCCCATGGGGGCGCCCACTGCGAAGCTGCCAATGAGCATCCATGCGTAACGCCGGCAGAAGAGTGACAATATCTCGCCCGTGCTGCTGCCCATAACCTTGCGGATGCCTATCTCGCGACGACGGTACTCGCTCTCGAACATCGTCATGCCAAACACGCCCACTATGCCAATCGTTATGGCCAAGGCGGCAAACAGCAGCATCTGCTTGTTGAAGCGCGCCTCGCGGGTGTAGGCTTGCTGGATGGCTTCGTCGGTATAGCTGACTTTTGAGTCGTAGTCCGCACCGTTCAGCTCGTTCAGTTTGTTCTCTACGGCATGGCGTGCCTCCACTTTGTCCGCCCCTTTGGCAATGCGGACATTGAGCCTGTTGAACCAGTTGGTGCCGATTTCCTTGGGGTATATGCACAGGGCCATGGGGCTGGGAGACGTCTCCGCCCTGAGGGTGCGGAAGTTGAAGTCTTCGCAGAAGCCGACCACCATCATGTCTTCCGGGTCTGTCGGCCTCTCGCCCACACGGAGGAAGTCGTATTTGCGCCGAGCCGCCTCGTTGAATATATACACGCCATCGTCGCTCTCGTTGAAGTCGCGCCCCTCGGTCACCTTTATTCCCATGGTTTTCAGGTAATGATAGTCCACGGGCAGACAATAGTAGTGCATCTCACGTTCTCCCTCGCCTCGACCCAAATATTGGTAACCGTCGCTTGTGCCAATGGCGAAGTTCGATATCGATGCGCTCTCGACGCATGGCAATGCGTTCAACTCGTTTATCACGGCGTCTTGCTTGTTCCTCAGTGTTTTGCTCAGCTCGCCATACAGGATGGCCTCTTTGTCAAACCCGTAGTCGGCTGTGTGTATGTGGCGGCTCTGGGCGTACATCATGCTGGTGCATATTATGAGTGAGTATGCCACGATGAATTGCAAGCAAAGCAGCCCGGTGCGCAATGCTCGTCCGCTCTTGCCGAGGCCGAACGAGCCTTTGAGAGCCACTGCGGGCTTGATTCTCGTGGCGTAGATGGCGGGGTAGAGCCCTGCCAAAACACCGGCGAGAATTGATATGCCGAGCGTGCATACTGCCAACAGCGGGTGGGCGGTCAGACTAATATCCCCCTCCACGAGGTCCGAAAGGCTCAGCCCGCGCATGATGCTGATTAGCAGGACCGCTACGCAAAATGCAATAAGGCTCACCATGACGCTCTCGCCAACCAGTCCGAGCCTGAGTGTGGATGTCTCTGCACCAAGGACGCGCTGGGTGTTGAGGCTGCGGATGCGCATGGGGGTCTCGCCAAGGTTGAAGTTCATGTAGTTGATGGTGGCTACCACGATGATGACGACAGATATGGCAATGAGAATCCACAGTGTCATCTTGCTCGCTGGGGCTGTGGTCCCTATGGCGGAGAAGTGAACGTCGGTGAGGGGGGTGTAGTTGAGCAAAGAGCCAAGGAAGGCGTCATACTCCTCGCTATGGTATGGGTAAGCCTTAAGTATCTCTTTTGTGGCCAACCTCATGACCTCGTCGGCATTGGCTATGTCGTCAAGGCGGATGTAGAGGTTGTAGTTCCAGTTGTTCCACAATCCCTCATCTTGAGTTGGGCTGATTCTCTTGTATGCGTAGTTGCTAAAGGTGCTGTTGAGCGGCATGTCGCGGTATACGCCAGCAATCTCCATATAATTCCTGTCCCTGTTGAAAAGCTTGCGGCCTATGCAGTCTGCCGTGCCATAGAATCTCTTGGCCATGCTCTCCGATATCAATATGCCCCTCTGATTCATGGAGTCTCCCTTGACAATCATTTGGGGTTGAGCTATAGACAAGAAGTCGTCAAAACCAAAGGAGAACTCGATGTCGGGGAATTTATTGCCATCCTCGTTCTCCAATTCTACTGACGATTCTCGCCATCCCGTAATGAGTGAGTGTCCAATCACGTGAGGTGACACAGTCTCGATTATCTCGGCCATTGGGCGAGAAATCCAGAGGCTCGGTTCGCCTTTCTCGTTGCGTGTGTTGACTCGTATGATGTTCTGGTAGTCTGGCACGTCATGGTCGAAGTTCCAATCATATTCCACTTGGGTCATGATGATGAAGAACGATGTGAAGGCCACTGTCAAGCCCACTATGTTGAGCGTGTTGGCTAAAGCAAAACGCCTGAACGTATGTCTGAAATTTCTTAGTATCAGCATGGTATGTGTGTTTTTTTACCCGATTACGCACCTTATTTGATTATTAGCTCCTCGCAGTCGCCATATGCCTCATAGCCTGAGGTTATGACTTTCTCGCCAGCCTCCAGACCTTCGAGAACCTCATATGTCTGCGGGTTCTGGCGGCCTATGCGAATGTTGCGGCGGTAGGCATGTTTGCCCTCGGCGTCAAGCACAAAAATCCATTGTCCGCCTGTGGCCTGGAAGAATGTGCCGCGCGGGATCATGACACATTCGGTTGGCTCGCCGAGCTGCAAGTCGATGTAATAGGTCTGGCCCGTGCGTATGTTATCCGGCCTCTCGCCGTCAAAGACGAAGTCCGTGCGGAAACGTCCGTCGCGAACCTCCGGATACACTTTGCGGACGCGCAGGTTGAATTTGCCGCCCTGCTTGTCAAATTGCGCAGGCAGACCACTAACCACGCGGTCAATGTAGTGCTCGTCTATCTTGGCCTCGATCTTATAGTCGGATAGGTCGCTTATCTGGCCCACCATCTGACCTGCCGATATGCTTTGCCCCAATTCGGCGTCCAAAAGCCCCAGCTCGCCGTCAATGGGCGCCGTGACTTCCAATTTGGCCTTACGCTCGCGAATCAGCAGCACGTTTTTGCGCATGTTGGCGAGGTTATCCTCCATCTGCTCCATCTGCACTGAGCGGTAGATGGAGTCTTGTCTCAGCCTCTCCTCCACCAATTGCAGTTTCCGCGCCGAGAGGTCATAGTCCTCTTTCGCCTGCAAATATTTCTCGTGGCTGATGAGCCGCTCTGCATACAGCCGCTCATATTGGCTCGCCGTGCGATGCTTGCGCTCGGTGTCCATGGTCAGCTGCATGCGCTCCTGCTCGTTGCTCAGCTTGTCTTGCTGCATTGTAACCTGAGTGTTGCGCAACAGGTTTTGCTTCTCGGCAAGCTCAGCCTCCGCATTGAGAATCTGCAGGTCGAGGTTTGAGTTGGAGAGTCTCAGGATTACGTCCCCCGCTTTTACCTTGGCTCCCTCCTCTGCCACTTTCTCGCGGACTATGCCGCCCTCCTCAGGCGAGAGCTGCACCACTGATATTGGAGCCACTTGTCCGTTGACGCGCATGTAGTCGTTGAACTCGCCTCGTGTCACTGTGGC
Organism: Alistipes putredinis; assembly: GCA_963620575.1. Classification (GTDB taxonomy): domain Bacteria; phylum Bacteroidota; class Bacteroidia; order Bacteroidales; family Marinilabiliaceae; genus W3P20-009. The sequence continues at coordinate 18,562 of CAVFBC010000033.1, forward strand.
TATGATGGCGTTAGACGAGTCTATGCGCATTGTCTTTCTGTGGTCGCCCAAGACGGCCCACAATATGAGTGCGGCTACGGCTACACCGCCTGCTGCCATTGCAATGTGGCTTGCCTTGGGTCCTCTCTTTTTCTCTATCTGGATATCCATTTGGAATATGTTTTTTTCTGGAATGTCAGTATTTGTGTAATGAGTTGCGGCTCAGAAGAGTTTGCCGCTGTACAGGTATTCGATATATCTGCGTTTCGCTATGAGGGTCAGTCGGCCTTGCAAAAGAGCCGCCTCAGATGTGGCCAGCGTGTTGGCGGCTGTGCGTAGCTCCAATGGGTCATTTAGCCCCTCTTCAAACTGGCGACGCACACTGTGATAGGCTATGCTGTCAGTCTCGACTTTGGCGGTCAGTTGCTCAAGCTCGGCCTCGGCGTTTTGGCAGTCGACGATGGCCTTGAGTATGTTTGTCCGCAGCTCGTCAAGAGCCTCGCGATATTTGTCTTCGGCTATCTCTTTGTCGTTGCGACGCTGGCGAACAGTGCTGCTGCGGCTCAATCCAGAAAAGATAGGGATGGTCAGCTCGGCTGTGATATATTGGCCGCGGTGGCCTTTCATCTGTTGGGCGAAAGATGCAGCCTCATAATTGTCGACGTTCAGATATTTATAGTAGTTGCTGCTTATGCCAGCGTAGAGCGTCAGGGTCGGCATCAGATTGCCCCGTGCGGCCTTGTGGGCGTAGGTGGCAGCCTCGCTGCTCATGCGTGCCTCGGTGACGTCGGGGTTTGTTGTGGCTGCAGCCTCATAAATCCTGTCGGCGTCGCGCTCTGTTGCACCGGTCTCTGTCTCTTCTGGCTCAATGAGTTCTATCGCCACGCTGTCCGGCAGTTGCATCAGGTGGCGGAGGTTGAGCTGCGCCGTGGCGAGCAGGCCCGCATTGTGAATCAGGTCATATTTGTCTGCGGCCACCTGCTGGGCTGTCTGTGCGGCGTCGGCGTCGCTCTTGAGGCCAAGCTCGGCATAGCGCACTGTCTGATGGTGGATGCTGTCCGAAGTGGCGAGTTTGGCCTCGCACACCTCCTCAAGCCCCTGATAGTAAAGGACGTCTACACAAGCCGCCAAGACGTCTATCGCCACCTTGTCTTGCGCTGACTGAAGGGCTGAGCGTCCCATGTCTCGGCGGCGGTTGGCTTCGCGGAGGTTGTTTATCAGTTTGCCGCCCGAGAAAAGGGTGAGGCTGGCGGATAGTCCATAGTAGTTGTAGAGCTGGCTGTAGTTGCCATATGTGTTGGTCTCGTTGTCAATGGTGCGGCCCGAGCTGAGTTGCAGGTCGCCTGTGGCCGACACTTTGGGCAGGAATGCGCCTATGGCCTCGCGACGCTCTGTGCGGTAATTGTCGGCCGTCAGCTCGGCTTGTCGCACTGTGTGGGCATGCTCGGCGGCGTAGCGCATGCAGTCGTCTATGCTCCACTTGTTTTGCGCTTTCCCCGGTAAAGTCAGGCTCAGCGTGATCGCGAGGGTCACTATTTTTATTGTTATGGTAATGCGAGACATTGTCGTCTTATTTTTTCTTTCGTTCTCTCTCGGGGAACTTGTTTTTTCTGCCTTACCTGTTGCTAAATGCGTGCCAAAATAGTTACGTGATTATAAATCAATATTTTGCTAAAAACATCATCTTCTTCAACTGTCAAAAATTTAGACACTGCTGTCTATTATTTTTACGATGCCTTATTCGTGCGCAAAATGGTGGCCCCTCGCCATCGTTTCTCTTTTGGTGTCAAATGCCTATTTTCGCCTAAAAAGAAGGCGGAGCAAAAAGGAAATAACCCCGCAAGCCCAAAACAAATGAGCCATGAAGACAAATAATGTGTCATTGCCCGACAAGACGCTACTGGTTGTTGATGATAATCGCGCCATATTGCAGAGTGTGCGCCTTGTTATGTCTGGAATTTTTGCAGACATATTCTTGGCACAATCGCCAGATGCGGTGACTGCCGCGACAAAAGGTGCGGCTCCAGATGTCGTCTTGCTCGACATGAATTTTCATGCTGGAGTCAATAATGGCAATGAGGGGCTTTATTGGCTTGGACGCCTGCGTGAGCGTTGGCCTCGTGCGCGCTTTGTGCTCTTCACCGCCTATGCCGATGTTGACCTTGCCGTGCGCGGACTGAAGGAGGGCGCTGCCGATTTCATTGTCAAGCCTTGGGATAATGACCGACTTATAGAGGCTCTCACTGATGGGCTTGCGCCGCAAAAGACGAGGGGTGGCACTGGCTCAACTGCTCCAGCCTCTAACATGTTGTGGGGTGACAGTGAGCCTATGCGTATCCTCCGCAAAACGGTTGAGCGCGTGGCTTCTACTGATGCCAACATCCTCATAACTGGCGAGAATGGCACGGGAAAGGATCTCTTGGCCCGTGAGATTCATGCCTTGTCCACCCGCTCTGCGCATCCACTTGTGACGGTCGATATGGGTGCCGTGAGTGAGACGCTCTTTGAGAGTGAGCTCTTTGGGCATGTCAAGGGGGCTTTCACGGGCGCGGACTCGGACCGCATGGGACGTTTTGAGGCAGCCAACGGCTCCAGCCTTTTTCTTGATGAGATTGGAAATCTGTCGCTCAGTCTGCAGGCCAAGATGCTCACAGTCCTCCAGCGTCGTCAGGTGACTCGTGTAGGCTCTAATCACCCGGAGGATGTGGATATCCGCCTCATCTGCGCCACCAATCGCAATCTTGAGCAGATGGTTGTTGATGGCTCTTTCCGTCAGGACTTGCTTTATCGTGTCAACACTATTCACCTGGAATTGCCGCCTCTCCGCGACCGTGGCGATGACCTTTTTACCTTGGCTGACGCATTTGTCCGCCGCCTCGCTGGCAGGTATGGACGCTCGGCCTTTAGCCTGTCTGCGGCTGCTAAACGTAAGATTGCAGGCTACTCTTGGCCAGGCAACATCCGTGAGCTTGAGCACACCATGGAGCGCGCCGTCATCATGTCAGAGGGCGGACTTGTTGAACCTGCCGACATATCGTTGCCCGAATCGCACTCCCTTTCGTCAATTGGAGCGGCGGCTTCCGCACGGCAACCTGCCACACTGGATTCTATTGAGGCCGCGGCTGTCCGTGACGCTGTTGAGCGCAGTGGCGGCAATATGAGCCTTGCAGCCCAGCAGCTTGGCATCACGCGCCAGACACTCTATAATAAGATGAGGAAATACGGAATCTGACCCCACTTCTATAATCACTATGCCGAACACTGTTATCTTGGTTGCGGCTGTTATTCTGTCGTCAGTCATAGCCGCCATAATAGCCACCATCCGCCACTCTCGTCGCACGGCTCGCAAGCTCAATCTCATGGTTGAGGCCATAGGTAATGGTGATTTTTCTCTTCGTTTCGCTCACGGGCGCTGGGGCGATGATGATGTCAACAATGCTATGCATCGCCTCGCTGATCTCATGAGGATTGAAAAACTGCGGATTGTTAAAAGTGAGAATTATTATTCTGAGGTTCTCAAAGCTGTGCGCACCGGCATAGTGGCCGTTGGGAAAGAAGGATTCGTCAAGCAGGTTAATGCGGAGGCTCTGCGGATAATTGGCTATGAGGTTCTGACACACGTCAGCCAGTTTGACAGGCTGACTCCTGATCTTAGCGGCAAGCTTGTTGCCATGTCAGACGGCGACTCCATCCATGTGGCGTTCAAGCGCGGTGGGCAGGATGTCGATATGCTTGTGCGCAAATCATCTGCAGTGTTGGACGACTCGCCTGTCTCTATTTTCGCTTTTGATGACATCCGTTCGGCTCTCGACGCCAAGGAACTCGACTCGTGGATTCGCCTCACGCGTGTCCTGACGCATGAGATTATGAACTCAATGTCGCCCATCTCATCCATCTCGCAGTCGCTCCGTGATTATAATGCCGAGCCTGTTCCAGAGCCTGTCCGTGAGGGACTTGCCGTTATTGGTGACACGGCTTCGGGGCTTCTTCGTTTTGTTGAATCTTTTCGCCGCTTCTCGGCTCTGCCAACGCCCTCGCCCTCGCCAGTCTCTGTGGCCGACCTTGTGTCTGACGCTCACAGCTTAGCCCTTGATGGTGCAGAGGGTGAAATACAGATTACGGAAAAAATATCACCTGCCGACCTGCTGATTTATGCCGACCCCGCCCTCATCCGCCAGGTCCTCGTCAATATTCTCAAGAACGCCCGCCAGGCCATGACGCAGTCCGGGACAGGTCATTGCATTGACATCCGCGCGGCCGAGAAAAATGATGTCGTCACCATCTCCATAGCCAATGACGGACCTGTCATCCCCGCCGATGTTGCTGAGCAGATTTTTGTCCCCTTCTTCACAACCAAGACCGACGGCAGCGGCATAGGCCTCAGCGTCTCACGCCAGATTATGCGCCTCAGCCACGGAAACATTGACCTTGTCCGCTCGCCTGACAGCCGTTTCGCCACCACCTTTGTGCTGACGTTTATGTAGGGCATGGAGTTGGAGCATCCCACCCTCTCTCCAACTTTAAACTGAATGCCCTATATAAGTTGTTGAAACTTTAAATCTGTGTATTACAGAATCTAACGGTGGGATGAGTACGCTTTGAAGTTGAAAAAGGGGAAATGATTTGCAGAATAAAATAAATATTTTACATTTGCCGCAAGATTAAAATAAATAAAAATAAAGCAAAAACCGCAGTAGAAAAATAGAATGAGACTATTACTGGATTTATTTATAGAGACTTCACCATTATCGTTAGGAAATGGACAATTTCTGGTGGATTCCTTAAAGGGGAATGGGCAGGCTGTTATTGTTGCGAAGAATGATTTGGGACCCTTGCATATGCGTCTTTGTGAGGGACTTGAGTTTACTTCTAAACATCAGTTACCAGTTGTCAAGCCAGTTTTTGTTGGCCCCCCAGCAGAAATGAAAGCATTCTATCGCATCAATAGGTGCAAAGAGGATGAAAGAAAGCGATTTTTCGCACATTTCTATGTAGACGACAAGAAGTTTGAGAGAATATGGAACAGGCCTTATGCCTATGTCGACATGTTTCGTAGCATTGGAGGGATGATTTCAACTGATTATTCAATATTGACAAATATGGTGGAGTCTCAACGTCAATGGAACGATTTCAGAAACAAATTGTTAGCAGCTTTTTATCAAAGCCGTAATGTTACTGTTATCGCCTCTCCATCTTGGAGTGATGACTTGCAAAATATAGAAAGGTATATGGAGGGCTGGCCACGAAATTCTGTTATTGCCGTAAATAGTACTGGGGTTTGTCATGACAGAAGAGCCAGAAAAACATGGCTTGATGGTTATTGGGCAATGATTAGCATTCTTTCTCCATCGCACATACTAAGATATGGTGGCAGAATTGAAGGTGAGAATACTCTAATCAGTACATATTATGTGAACGACAATAGGCAGTGAAAAATGGGTGCAAACGGTTCTTTCGACAAGAAAATAGGATGTGTCCCCGCAAGTAAACGTTCTCACGTTGAAACAGGGTATAAGGTGATGGGACATAAGGTCTTATTG
>CAVFBC010000034.1:0-23968 GCA_963620575.1 Alistipes putredinis
GCTGCCCCTCGACTTGCATGTGTTAGGCCTGTCGCTAGCGTTCATCCTGAGCCAGGATCAAACTCTTCGTTGTATGAATTGATTTTGTTTTGCTCTTTGCGAGCCGCCGCCTTGGCTTGCGCCAAGGCCGCGTCGGCCTCTCGGCCCTCGCCTTAGCCTTCTTTTTGACTTGTCGGGCGGCGGCCTCGCGGCCGGCCGCCCTGCTAAGTGTGCGTCACTTCCAATATGTCAATGTGCTTGCGCTTCGTCTTTAATCTTGCCACTCGTTTTGTGGCGGCGAACCGGGTTGCGAAGTTAGGATGTTTATCCGAGTCTCGCAAGAAGTTTTTTGTTTTTTCTTCCACTCGCCTTGGCGGCGGGGCTGGTTCGTTTCCGAAAGCGGGTGCAAAATTAGGGAGAGTTTTTGGATTTGCAAGGGGTGGGTGGGAAGATTTTGGCGAGTTTCTGAAGATGGGGAGGATATGGCTGTGTATGTCAGGGCGTTGGGAGGGGATGTTAATGGGAGTTAAAGAGGGAGTAATGCAGCAAAGCTGGGGATAATGCAGGATTTATAGATGACATCTACGTCTTTCGTGTTTCAAGGAATAGATTTCTCTCTCTTTCTTTGATATGTAAAAATTCGTGCAGTGCGGTGTGGCATAGAAACAATAATATATGGAGTAGGCAAGACGTTAAGAGACGGGGAAGGGATGAAGTGGAGCAAATGGAGAATGCGCATACGAGGTGAAAAGCACCAAAAGAAAAACCGCCCAAGTAAATTAATACTTAGGCGGAGGGTCAAAGAGGAGTGTTTGACCTTATGAGCAGATTTTATTTTGTCCGCTCGACAGAATGGAGAACATTGCCATCTGAGTCAATCATACGGAGGACCAATTGGGTCTTGGTTGCGGAAATGACAGAGAAGCCTGCGGCTGGCGAGCAAAAGACAGTGCCATCAATAGGCTTGACCTTACGGGCGAGGGAGGCCGAAGAGTTGGTGACGAAGTCAGTATCAGAGCCTTTGACGCGGATGTGCTGGAAGTTGTGGATATGCCCATTGACATAGAGGCAGACATTATGGCGTTTGAGGATGGGAGCGACGAGCGCCTGCATGTCATCGCGTTCCGACTGGTCTTTAGGTGTCTCGGCATACACAGGGTGGTGGCCGATGACGATGACCCAATCCTCATGCGCATTGGCGAGAGTCTCATCTAACCATTTGAGTTGCTCCTTATAATCTTGAGACGGGGCATCGGGATATGTCTCCCCATCGACACGATACTTGGCAATGAGAGGAGTGGTGTCAATAAGCACAATGCGGACAGAGACACCGTGTGAGGAGAGGACTTTGGAGTAATAACGAGCCGGCATGGCCCAACGGCGGCTCACCTTAGAATAGTCCAAAACTGCCTGAGTGCTGCCACGATACTCATGATTGCCAAGGATGGGATACCAGTCGAGCATAAGCTCGGGGTGGGAATAGATGAGTTCATAGTTGGTCATCCAGAGGGGATCCGAAGTGCTGATGACACCGCCAAAATGGTGAACGTCACCCGCAGCGACGACACACTCCGGGTCAGCCCCTTTCTCAGCCATGCTGCCCATGAGCTCAGCAATTTTCTTTTGCTCGTAATAGCCATTGCGGCCAAGGTCATTGGCGACATAGAAATTCAGGCAATGGTCGAAGACTGAGTAGTCAACCGGCTCTTGCGCTATAGATGTTAACGCGACAGAGCAGAAAAGAGCGAGAGCTGTCAGTATGTTTTTCATCGTGATAATTTATTTAGCCAATAGTTGTTTAGAAATTAAACTTCACGCCGATGTCGGCACGGACGCCATAGTACTCAACTTGGGCGGTACGCATTGTCTCACCGAGATAATAGCGAAGGGGCTGATTGAGAAGGTTGGTGGCATCGGCATATATAGTAGTCTTGAACTTGGATCCGAAAGTGTAGGATGCGTTGAAATCGAGATAATTGGTCCGGTCATAGTAGCGATCGAGAGCAGAGCAGGTGCCCATCTCGTCAATGAAGCTTGAGGCCACATTGTAAGAGAGGCGGAGATTGAGTCCTTTCCGCTCAAAGCAGATGGACGCATTGGCGGTATGCTCAGGGGAGCCGGTCATGGTGATTGACTCGCCATCTGCAATTTTTCGATGAGCGAACTGGTAATTCTTCGTCTTGCTGTGCGTATAGGTGTAATTGCCATAGAAGCCAATGCACTGGAGCGATGGGGATATGAAGCCAAGATCTCGCTGGAATGAGACCTCGACACCGAAGAGATCGGCATCGTAGGCATTAATTGTCTCGGAGATAGTATACTCTCCGCCAAGTGTTGCCGGGATTTTATCTGACTCGCCGACCCATACCTCATCGACAATGACATCGCGCACATCCTTATAGAATACGCCGGCGCCCACCATGCCCACGCCGGGGAAATAGTACTCAGCACCGAAATCATAGTTGAAAGAAATAGTAGGGTCGAGATTGGGATTTCCGATAGAGGCTTCCTCGTCAGCGATTGAATAGTTAACGCATGGGATGAGAGCCGAATATTTAGGGCGAGAGAGCGTCTCAGTGAATGAGAGTCGGAACTTAAGTGCATCCGACGGGTCAAACTTAAAGAGGACGCTTGGCAAGACATTGGTATAGTCATTACCATAGTCGCCCGTGGGGTTGAGACTTTCATTCTCATCGGCATCGACAACCCAGTTGAAACCGCTATAAGACAGAGACGTATGCTCCACACGGAGACCGAGGACGGCCTTCATTTTCGCCCCAAGCTTTTGATCGAAGCGCAAATAGCCGCTGGTGATAGCCTCGGAGGCATCATAGTTGCCTGAGGCCTTTTCGAGAACCTCATCGCCATTGAGATTAGCGAAATCAATAGATCCGAGGTATTTATTATCGACAAAGTTAGTGCCAATAGGATATTGATTGCCAGGCATGAAACCAGAGCGGATTTCGGAACGGAGATTGCTCATCCATTCGTCACCGTAGGTCTCAGAGTATGAGTCAATATAGTCAAAGCAATGAATATCACGGCTCTTATCTTTAGACGAGTATTTAGCACCTAGCTTGATGGAGTTACCGAAATTGCCATGGGCGAGGGCGATGTCGAAATCGAGTCGAGCCTTCCACTCATTCTCGTATATATTCTGATTTTGGTTGGTCAGCTCACTAATTTTCCATTTGGCGTCGGAGAAAGAGGGAATCGCCTTAGTCGAATATGGCTGGCGGTCAAACGTATCCTGAAAAGAATCGCCAAAAGGCTCTTTTAGCTGCAGGCCGAAGTAACGTTCCTCAGGGCGGTCCTCAGAAGCCCGGGCGAAAGAGACGAGCCACTCAGCGTTAACCTTGCCGAAGCTATGCTCACCGTCAAGAGTGAAATCCATAGTCTGTTGGCGTTCAAGACGGGCGTTGTGATTGTCTGACGAGCCTCCTTTAGTCTGGAGAACAACAGACTGCTTAGACTCCTTAGAGTTAAGTTTCTTGTAGCTTATGCGGAAGCGGTTCTCCCAGTCATCGCGGTGGTTATAGATGCCCTTGAACTCAATCTTGTGATTAGGGTTGAACTGGAAATTGGCAGAGAGGGAGTAGCTTTGGCGCTGACGGGTGACATAATATTGTCGGACCTGCGCCTCCTTGAACTTGATGTCATCGCCATCCTCCTCATAGTCGAACTCAGTGTTGTCCGACCCAGCGGGGGCGAGTTGGAAAGACGCGGCAGCCATGAGACCAAGATGGTCAGAGAAGAAGCGGTCGCCCCAAGTAAGGCCGAGAGTGAGTTGCGGCTTGTCGCTGACCCAGTTATAGCCTGTTCCGGCCGTGGCGTTAAGAATGCGCTTATAGGGTGTTTGGCGAGTGACGAGATTGATGGCTCCGCCGATGGCATCGCCATCCATGTCTGAAGTGACAACCTTGTTGACCTCAATGGTTTGCACCATGTCGGCGGGGATGAGGTCGAGCTGGACATTGCGAGTGTCGCCCTCAGCAGAAGGCATACGGTTGCCATTGACAGTGACTGAGGTAAGGTCGGCACTCGTTCCGCGGACCTGACCGAAACGCGCCTCACCCTGATCATATTGTACATTGATGCCTTGGACACGTTTGAGGGCGTCGCCGATGTTGGCATCAGGAAACTTGCCGACTTGGTCGGACGAGACGACATTGACAATGCCTACACTGTTTTTCTGCATGTTGACGGCCTTGCGCTGCCCATGAAAAGCGGCCTTGACATCAACCTCCTGAAGTTCATTAGATTCTGACATCACCAGGTCCTGCTCTTTGGTGACACCGGGCTCGACAGAGACCTGTGTTGTGAGCTGCCCATAGCCGACATAGTTAACCTTGACAGTGTACGTCCCCTCGGGGATGCCGGCAAGGAGATAGAAGCCATTGATGTCTGAGATTGCGCCAGTAGCGAGTTCAGATATGTACACCACGGCACCAGGCAGCACCTGATTGTCAGAATCGACCACACGGCCGTGGACATTGCCGTTAGAAGGGTCTGGCTCAGGCGCGGCGGTGGCGAGAGCGACTGAGACAAAGAGAGCAGAGAGGAGAGAGAGCAATCTTCGCGAGAGTTTCATGCGTTAAATAGGGTTGGTTGTTACTATCGCGATGTTAAGATTGTGAGGTTACAGGGTTGTTGGGCGGGTGTTACAGTGTGATTGCGGAGTGACGACATAAAGTCCCCCCGCAAGTTCGGCAAGAGGAGTCTCGCCAGACCTGCGGGGGCATGAGTGAGGGTTAGGTATATGTTTTAAGTCAAGTGTGCGGGCTATTCACCGCTGGCACCGTAGTTGGGTAGGACGCGGGCAGATGGGTCATTGACATTGCAGTTGTCCCACTCCTTGTTAGGCATCCAGAAATCTTTGATGACCTCTGAGCGGCCGGGGAAGTGGCTCTCAAAAATTTCGCGGTAGAGAAGACTCTCCTTCGAGATGGGGGGGACGTGAGTGTACTTGGCCCTCTTAGTCTCGAACTCCTCATCGGTGTAGTGGCTTTCGGCAAAAGCCTTGAGATACTCCACAGAGCTGTGGCCAACAGCATCAGAGAAAGCGGCTTTCTCACGATAGAGAATGTCGTAAGGCAAATAGTCGCCCTCGAAACTCTTGCGGAGGAGGCGCTTGCCCATGCCAGTCTTGTTGAGCTTCATCTCGGGGTCGATGCTCATGACGTAGCGCACGAAAGCGAGGTCACCGAAAGGCACACGCGCCTCAAGACTGTTGCCAGAGATGCAGCGGTCCGCGCGAAGCACGTCATACATATACAGTTCCTTGACACGCTTGACTGCCTCTTGCTGGAAGGCCTCGGCCGAAGGGGCATAGTCAGTATACTTGTAGCCGAAAAGCTCGTCAGAGATTTCGCCAGTCAGCAGCACCTTGATGTTGGTCTTCTCACGGATGAACTTGCATATCATGTACATGCCGATAGAGGCGCGGATGGTAGTGATGTCGAAAGTCTCAGTGAGATAGATGAGGTGGCTGAGCGAGTTGAAGATGTCATCCTTAGTGAAGAGCACCTCAGTGTGGTCACTGCCAATGAAATCGGCCACCTTCTTGGCATATTTGGTGTCAATAGGTCCATCCTCGATGCCGACAGCGAAAGTCTTAATGGGCTTGCCGAGGTGTCGGGCCGCGATGGCGCAAACGAGGCTGGAGTCAAGTCCGCCAGAGAGGAGGAAGCCGACGGGCACGTCACTTTGAAGTCGCTTGATGACACCCTCGGTGAGGAGGGCGTTAATCTTGTGGCAAACAGTCTCCTCGTCATCATGGTTGTAGCCGTCTGGAGTGGCGGTCACATCAGTGTACTGCACAAACTTCTCACCATCGTAGACATGGCCCGGAGGGAAGGGCATCACCGTCTTACAAATCTTAGACAGACACTTCATCTCGGAGCCGAAGCAGATGTCACCCTCGGCGGTGTAGCCGTAGAACATGCCACGGATGCCAATAGGGTCGCGGGCGGCGAGAAACTTGTCGGCCTTTTTGTCATAGATTACAAGAGCGAACTCGCCATCGAGTTCACGCGCCATCTCCTCGAGACCCTTGTCGGCCAAGAGAGGGAGGATGCACTCGCAGTCACTGCCACTCTTGAAGGGATATGTGGAATAGCGTTCACGGAGAGCCGGGCTATTAAAAATCTCACCATTGCAAGTCAGGTAGACGTCATTGGCGACGAAAGGCTGATTGCCAGCGTCAGAGACATCCATGATGCTGAGGCGGTGGAAGGCCATCCAACCTCTGGGGAGATCCTGCTCCAACGTGTTGTCGGGTCCACGGTGCTTAATAGAGTAAGCCTCGTGTCCGAACTGGAGCTTTGTAGTCAGGTTGCTACCGGTGTAAACTGTAAATCCACACATGATCCTTTTGCTTTTGAAATATTTATGTGCCGCAAAATTACATTTTATAATTAAACACACAAATAAAAATACGAAATAAAAGCAAGAAAAGAATTTTATGGACGATTTAAAAGTTAAGAGTGTAAATTCTCACCTATTTCTAAAAACTCGCATTTTCAAGGAACACCCCATCGCACGAGAGGGACTGAAACAGGATACCACTCATTTAAACATCTCTACCCCCTCAAAAACCAAGGGTGAAATAAGAAAACAAATACAAATCAGAAAATCCGCCCTTACTTTCATTTTAAAAGCAACAACCATCGATGCAATTTCACTTTAAAAGTTAGTAAAGTCCGAAAATGAGACTTCCTCAGCGAACGTCATATCACAACAATCCCCCGCAATGCACATAAAGAGCCTTGCGGGGGATTATAGCAATATGTGGAAAAAGGAAGATCGGGTTATGCAGATTAGTCAAGCAGGACAGACTCATCAGCTATGGAGACGACCTCATCCGGGACGGCCTGTGGAGTTGGCGACATGGGGTTATAGTCAGCCTCCGTCAGTTTGGCGTTAGCCTCTACCTCGGCCTGGGGGATTTGCCACAGGAGAATATTGTCATTGTGCGCAACCTTGAAAATATTAGAGGTCTGCGGCAGATCCGTGTTTCGGCGATCTATGCCAGTCTTGAACCTCATGATGTCGAACCAGCTGAGGCCCTCGCCCCAGAACTCAATGCGGCGCTGACGCCAAATCTCATTAACCAGATCTTTGCCAGAACCAGAGAACGAGTAGTCGGGGTCGCGGTAGGTCTTAACAAAATCGACAAGAGTAGAGAGCCCGTTGCCGCCCGTCATGGCCTCCGCCTCGGCTTTGATGAGATGCATCTCCTCGATGCGCATCAGGACAGCATCAACATCATTTGCCTCGGGGACTTGATATGGATACCAGCCCTCAGCCGGGTTGGTTACGCCGAACTTGACATTGGTATAGGCTGGATAACCGACATAAGAAGAGACAAACCACTGCTGTTCCTCAGAGAGATTGGCTGAGACCTTGTCGGCATCGAGCCACCAGCCGCGTCGGACATCGGTTATGGAGATAGACTCGAAAAGCTTTTTAGAGACACGGATGCCGTCGCAGTAATAGGCGTAGCCCGTCATGAAACTGGAGAGCCAGCTGCCATAAGTTGCCCAGCCGTAACTTGCCACGTCGTCAGTCGAGTTAAGAATGATGCCCCAGAGGCAGTTATCCATATCGGCCACCTTAGTGAAGGCCGGATGGTCAATGTCGCTCGCAGAGGCAGGCGTGCAGCCAGACTTCTCGATGGCAGCCTCGGCATCGGCGGCAGCCTGAGCATACTTATGCATGACAAGATCCACACGGGCGCGCAGACCATATATTGTGGCAAGATTAGCGTAACGCTTGTCTGGCCTCACCACACCCTCCTCCTCGGCCATGGTCATGAGCGAAACGGCCTCGTCGAGGTCACTGACAATGAGGTCGTAGACCTCGCGTACGGAAGACCTTGGCGCGCCACCCTCAATCGCCACCTGATCCGAGTTCTCATCAGTGAGGATGGGTACGCAAGGAGCGTCCTCATTGCCGAAATAGGTGAACTGATAGAGCTGTGCGAGATTGAAATAGCTGAAAGCGCGAAGAGTGAGGCCCTCCGCCCTGTTGTAGGCTGTCTGCGCGGTCTCCGCATCCTTATAAATCTTCAGAATGGCATTGGCGTTGCGGATGTAAGAGTAGAGGTCGCTCCAGATGATCTGCGAGTAGGCGTGGTTAATGGCGCGGTCAGAGAAATCGCGTTCATAGTAGAACCAGTTGTTATTGTCGGAGTAGACATTCATGTCCTCGCCCTGCACATCCATCATAATCATGATGCCTGGGTAGCCGAAATCGCCAATCCAGTAATAATCAAGCGCTGTGGCATTGGGAAAATAGGCAGAGAGACCCATGTAGGCCGAAGAGACCGAGTTGTCTCTTGAGGGCATATTGGTCACAATCTCTGACCGCTTGGAGTCAGTTATCGTCGAGCCGTCAATCTCGACATCCGTGTCGGCGCAGGCGGAGGCGAGAGCGGCAATGGGGACAAGAGATAAATATGATGTTTTCATAGGAAAATCAGAGGATTAGAATTAGAAAGTAACCTTGATGCCGCCCGAGATGGTGCGAATGGGCGAATAGGTGGCCGTGGTCGAGGTTGTGTAACTCTGGCGCGGGTCAAGCCCCTGACGTTTGGTGAGCAGAGCCACATTGTCAGCCGCCGCATAGACACGGACAGAGCCGAGACCAATCTTGCCAACGAGACTCTCCGGCAGACTGTAGCCGACAGTCACATTATTGAGAGCCAAATAGTTTGAGCTTACGAGCCAACGTGTTGACGAATAGTTGGTGTACTCATCATTGGCATCGAGGCGCGGGACGTCAGTGTTAGTGTTCTCGGGCGTCCATGCCTTGGCGATATCCTTATGCCAATTCTGTCCTGCGTACTGCTTAGCCTTGCCACTGTGCATAAGGCTCTGATAGCCATAGTCCCAAAGTTTGCCTCCGAGCTGATAGGCGAACGAGAGAGAAAAGTCGATGCCATTGAAGAAATAGGCGCTTGTGCCGAAACCGCCATAGACCTTGGGCATAAGATCCTCAGTGGCCTTGCGGGTCTTCTGCGCCACATTCCAATCAGCAGTCTTGACCCTGTTGCCGTTAGCATCCTCGGCCCAGAAGAGCGACTGTCCGGGTTGAGCCTTGACAGCCGTCCCACCCGTGCTGGCGAGCTGATCATCAAACTCCTCTTGGCAGACACCAGCATACTCGACAAGGTTGAAACGGTACATGCTCTCACCCTCCTCATATATGGTGCTGCCATTCACCAGTTTGCCGCCGAGTTCGGGAGCGAGTTCATTAATCTTGTTGCGGATGAAAGAGGCATTGGCATTGACGCTCCAATCAAAGACGCCAAGTCGAAGGAGGTCCGCCTTGAGGTCAATCTCGACACCACTGTTAGTGAGCGAACCGACGTTTACGGGGATTGACGAGTAGCCATTGGAGGCGGCCACGGGCTTATTGTAGAGCATATCCTTGCTGCGGCGTGCGAAATACTCAGCCGAGCCGGACAACACATCGCCGAAGAGAGAGAAGTCAATGCCGACATTGAAAGACTGCGTGGTCTCCCAAGTGAGGTCCTTATTGCCCTTGTAAGTCAACTGGAGATTAAAGTCGCCATTAGAGCCAGAGACCTCATACTGGTCCTCATATGCCTTGTAATTGCCCACGGCATCGTTGCCCTGCTCGCCAAACGAGGCCTTGATTTTGAGCATATCCACCCAAGACGCGTTAAAGAAGTCCTCGCCAGAGATGAGCCAAGCGGCACTGGCACTCCAGAAGTCGCCCCACCTGTTGGACTTAGCGAAACGGCTTGACGCGTCGCGGCGGTATGCCACATTGGCGAAATAGCGGTTCTTGAGCGAGTAGTTGAGACGAGCGAAATAGCCGACAGTCTTATACTCATTCTGATAGCCATAGACCGAATAGTTGGACGTGGCGTTTGAGAGGAAATAGCTCTCGGGGTTGTAAAGATTGCTGCCGTAGCCGCCAAGGTAAGTGTAGCGATACTGGTAGCCATCATAGCCGAGAGTCAGGTCGAAGTTGTGGTTCTCGCCGAAAGTCTTGTTATAGTTGACCACATACTGCTGGTCGAGCGAATATGTGCGATAGGCGTATTGCCCAGCGAACCCACTGGTCTTGCTGTCTGAAGCCGCTCCGAAATAAGAGTTGACGAGATTGCTGTACCGGGTGTTGCATGCATAGAGGCCATATTTGGCTGTTATGCTCAGTCCGGAGATGGGAGTGATGAGGGCTGAGACATTGCCCGTGAAGGCATCGGACGCAATGTCATACTTATTATAATTGAGTTCTGCTATGGCATTATTCTGTGTCAGGTATGTGCGGTTGAAGTTGGTGCTCTTGGTCGAGCCGGTCGCCATTCCGTAGTCATAGGCAAGGTGGCCGTTCTTGTAGAGCAGGCTTCCATCGGCATTGCGGACGTAGAGCGGATAGATTGGCGCGATGAAATTAGCCTGATAGAAAGAGTTGCTGCTGCTGTCGCCATCAGTGTCCTGATTGGTTGGCCACTTGCTCTTGGTGTGCCCGAAAGAGACATTGGCGCCAACATTGAGCCAACTCTTGGCTTGATAGTCGACCTTGAGGCGGCTCGTCAGGCGTTTGATGTCAGAATTGACAATGATGCCATCGTCGGCAAGATAGCCGAGCGAGAAGAAATAGTCGAGACGATCCGTGCCGCCCGAAATGGAGAGGTCGTAACTCTGGCGCATGTTATTCTGGTAGAGCTCACCCTCCCAGTCATCCGGCGTGTAGTAATACTCGCCATCAGAATAGCCGAGGCTCACATCGGAGTTGACCTTACCGTCGGGGCCGAATATATCGGCTGCCTCACCAGAGCCGTTGGCTGCGGTGAAAACCTTATAGCCTATGCCACCGTCATTACCAGTGAAGATATTCTCGAGAACCTTGCTGTGGATGTCGGCATCGGATAGGCTTTCGGAAGTGTGATTTTTATAGCCATTGTACATGGCCTGGTAGACCGTCTCAAGATATTGCTTGGGGTCTTTAATGACATCGTAGTTCTTAATCTGGCGCGAGTTGACACCCCAGCGGCCCTCGAAAGTTATTTTGGCCTCACCCTTAGAGCCTCTCTTGGTGGTGACCATGACAATGCCGTTTGCACCGCGAGCGCCATAGAGGGCAGTCGAGGCCGCATCTTTCAGCACGGTCATGCTCTCTATGTCATTGGTGTTGAGCGAGCTGAGATCGCCATCAAAGGGGACTCCATCAACCACAATGAGGGGATCGGTACCAGCGTTAATAGAGCCTACGCCACGCACGAGAATGGTAGAGCCAGAGCCAGGTTGACCATTACTGCTGAGCGTCTGCACGCCTGCCATGGTGCCGCTGAGGGCATTAGTGACATTAGAGACCTGACGGCGCTCAAGCGACTCGGCATCGACCTGCGCTGCCGAACCAGTATAAGAGCCCTTGGTCGAAGTGCCATAGGCCACGACGACGA
Organism: Alistipes putredinis; assembly: GCA_963620575.1. Classification (GTDB taxonomy): domain Bacteria; phylum Bacteroidota; class Bacteroidia; order Bacteroidales; family Marinilabiliaceae; genus W3P20-009. The sequence continues at coordinate 11,417 of CAVFBC010000034.1, forward strand.
CCTCGTCCATCTCGCGTTCCTGCTCGGCCATCACCACATTGGTCTGACCATTAGACAAATCTATGAGAGTTGGGGTGAAGCCAATGAAAGTGGCCTGAAGAAAAGGAGTGCCATCCACCGAGAGCGAGTAACGCCCGTCAATGTCGGTTACTGTCCCGTTTGTAGTCCCGGGGACTATGACGGCCACGCCAGGCATCGGGTTGCCTTGCGCATCTGTGATGACGCCGCTCACAGTCCGGCTCTGCGCCAACGCCATCGTGGCGGCTGCAGAAGCCATCATTGTCAGTATAAAGTGCTTCATCATTAGTAAGTTGGAGGTTATTATTGTTTTTGGTTAATGATTTTATCTGTATGGTGGCAGGCTACCTTCTTATCTGCCTGCCTCATCGGGTGTATTAAAACTCTGCGCTGTCGTCATCAAAGGTGATTATGCAAATATATTAATACAGTCTTCTCATATTTGCTAATTCATATTAAAAACGCCGACCCCATTTTTAAAATAGGCAAAACCCTATTAAATACATCAGCGTTCCACTTTACCCGATGTGATACGGGGGCAAAGACAAAAAAGTTTATACAAATCAGCGCAACCATCGATTGTGGAATAAATATTGGGGTGGCAGCGGCATGAATAATATTCCAAAAGACGAATATTAATTCAATAAAAGCGATTTGACAAAAAGAGCGTCAATCAGCCCATACACAGAGGCGGAAACAAAGGAGTGAGCAAAGAGGGAAGCCATTCGGGACACGCAAGCGGACAAACAACAGTGCCACTATAGAGGCTATAAGCATAAAAATCTCAATTATTTGCGTTAACTTTGAAATTCTCTTGTCGGGATGTCGGGCATGTCCATTTGAGGCATGTGAAGTTCGGCTTCACACGACACATATTACCACAAAAAGACCCCCAACCTACACAAACAAACCAAATGATCAAAAAGAGCATAGCCATCACCTTGATGGCAGCAGCAATCGCCTCGCTGACAAGCAGCTGCAAACAGGAGGGCGACAACGAGACGACCACCACGGCCGAGAGCTGGGCACTGAAAATGGCCTACAGTCACGGCATTGGCGACTTCGACTGCAACATCAAGCACCGCGACAGCCTGTCCACCACCCCATGGGACTACGTGGGCGGACTGGTGGCGACATCGGTCCTCGAAGCATGGCAGCAGCACCCGCAGGAGACCGACCTCCTGAAGGCCGTAGAGGGATTCGCAAACCTCGCCACTAACGCTGACGGAACTGAGATAACCAAGAACGGCAAGCCCGCCCTGCAACCCAGCAACATAGACGACTTGGCCGCGGCACGCATATACTTCGGCCTCTATGACAATGCCGTCGCCACAGGCGACACCACGTCAGCACGCCGTTGGAAGACAGCAGCCACCATGGTTCGCAACAAACTCAAATATGACCACAACCGAATAGCCGAGGGGCTGCCCGGTGCGGGAGGCTTCTGGCACAAGATGCGCTACCCCAACCAGATGTGGCTTGACGGCCTCTTCATGGGCCCCGCTGTCTACGCCCGTTGGCAAGCCAAATGGGGCATGGAGCTTGGCGAGCAGGACAACACGGAGAGCTGGGCGGACATAGCCAAGCAGTTCGTCATCCTCTTCAACATGACCTACGACAAGAACGAGCACCTCAACTACCATGGCTGGAGCGCCACGCCAGAGGACGAGAACTCATTCTGGGCCAAGAAAGACGAGCCCAACAAGGGATGTAACGCCGAGGTCTGGGCCCGTGCCATGGGCTGGTATATCGGCGGACTGACCGACGTGCTTGAGCTCATGCCAGCAGACCATCCTGACCGAGACACCCTCATGACCATGTATCGCCAATCGGCCAAGGACCTCATGGCCCGTCAGGACTCAGCCACCGGCCTGTGGTTCAACCTGCTTAAATATGATGGAAGCGTAAGTGCTGATGGCAAAGGTGATGAGATTGACGGACAGACATATAATGTCGGCACTCGCGCCAATTACACCGAGAGCTCGGCATCTGCCATGTTCGCCTACGTCCTCATGAAGGGCGCAAGGCTTGGCATCCTTGGCAATGACGCGCGCATCGCCGGACGCAAAGCCTTCGAGGGGCTTTTGGCCAACAAGATCATAAACGAGGGCGACGGCAAGATAGGCATCAAGGACATCTGCGCATCGGCAGGCCTCGGTCCCGCCAACGACAAGGGACGCAGCGGCACACTCAACTACTACCTTGAGGGCACAGACACTGGACTTGTCAAAGCCAACGAGGGCAAAGGCATCGGCACATTCATCCTCGCCGCCCTCGAATATGAGAGATAAGCCTGCACGGGCGTAGAAGACAAGAACACAAGTCAGGAGCAAGACATTGAAAGACAAAATTCTAAAAGCGGCCGCCGAACTGTTTGACGAGACTGTGGCCATGCGCCGCCACCTGCACCGCCACCCTGAGCTGTCGTTTCATGAGGCAGAGACATCAGCCTACGTGGCGGAGAGGCTGCGAGAGATTGGCATCCCGTTCAAGACGGGCTTTGGCTCTTTCGACGGCGAGGCGGGTCATGGCATTGTTGGCCTCATTGAGGGTGGCAAGCCCGGGCGGACAGTGGGCCTGCGCGCCGACATGGACGCGTTGCCCATCACAGAAGACACCACGCACGAGGTCCGCAGTTGCAACGATGGCGTGATGCACGCTTGCGGCCACGACCTCCACACGGCCTCGCTCCTGACTGTGTGTAAAATACTTTGGCAGATGCGCCACGAGCTGTCAGGACGGTTCGTGGTCATCTTCCAGCCCGGCGAAGAGAGTTGGCCGGGAGGGGCCAGCCTGATGATAAAAGAGGGCGCGCTCAGCGCTTTCGGTTGCGAACCCGAGATTGTCATAGGCTCCCACGTCTTGGCCGAGATGCCCGTGGGTCACGCCGGATTTCGTGGCGGCGCATACATGGCGTCGGGCGACGAGATACACCTCCACATCAATGGCAAGGGCGGGCATGGCGGCATGCCACACCTGCTGACGGACAACGTCCTCATCGGGTGCGAGACCGTGGTGGCCATGCAGCACCTCGTGGCGCGGGAGGTTCCGGCCACAGTCCCCATGGTACTCTCCTTTGGCAAATTTCAGGCAGACGGGGCAACCAACGTCATCCCTGACAAAGTGTACATATGTGGCACAATGCGCACCATGAATGAAGAGTGGCGCGCACGGATGAAACAGCGCATAACAACCGTGGCGCAGAGCATAGCAACGGCCTACGGGGCGCAGACAGAAGTCGAAATACGCCACGGCTACCCGAGCGTGTGCAACGACCCCGCACTGACCAAACAGGCTAAGTCTCTGACAGAGGAACTTATTGGCACAGATAAAGTCGAGGACATGCCACTGCGCATGACGGCCGAGGATTTCGGCTACTACACCGTCAAATACCCGTCTGTCTTCTACCGCTTCGGCGTCGGCTCCGAAGCTGGGGCTCACACCCCGGGCTTCAACCCCGACGAGGAGTCACTGCGCACGTCACCCGCCATCATGGCTTGGATGGCTGCAAGCATGGCCAAAGCGTCAGGCAATGAGAAATAAACCACAGTAAGCGAGACACAAGCAGATGGGCAGCAAGCTGAGGTATGGTTTAACACTGTTCGTCATCGCGGCGAGTTTCGGCCTATGGGGCATGGGCTACGCCCTGACCGAGCCGATGAGCTATGCCGTAGCGCACGTGCTCGACATGAAAGACGACGTGGCAGCCAACGCCATGATGACGCGCGCCATGCACGTGGCGTATATTCTACTCGCCATTCCAGCCATGCTGTTCATCAGGCGTTATGGTTTCAAATCGGGACTTTTTGTGGGCCTGATGTGTTTCGCCGGGGGGGCGTTGTCATTTTTGACGGCATCGCAGGTAGCCGCATTTGAGCCCTACGTCATCTGCTACGCCGCCTTGGCCATAGGCGTGTTGGTCTTAGAGTTGACAGCCAACCCTTATGCCATGACGTATGGCAAACGCCGCCACTCATTGTTCCGACTCAGTGTGGCCCAGACATTCAACGTTGTGGGGTGGCTTGGCGGACTAACGTTCGTCGGCCCATTCCTGCGCGTTTGCGAGATAGATGTGCAGCGGACTCCCATCATTGCCGAGCGACTAACATTGGAGGCGGCTCAACGCGATGACCTATTGATGCTCGCCATGCCATGCGCCATTGCCGGAGTGGCAGCCGTCATCCTCGCAGCCATAACGGGCGTAGTGGACTTCTATGACAGGCCGGACGACAAAGAGCCAGCCGACACGGGGATTAAAGCCATAACGGAGAGGCTGCTTGGGAGCAAGGCATATCTTTTAGGTGTGGCGACACTCTTCATCTACGTCATGGCACAGGCACTATGCTGGTCCAACATCATGAACTATGGGACTGACACCCTGATAGGCAGCGCCCCCGACAGCATGAGCCGGGCCGAAGCCAACGACTTGTCATATAAGTTTCAGATAGCCGGCATCGCAAGTTTTGGCGTTGGTCGCCTTATATTGGCAATAGCGTCATACAAGACGATTAAAAAGCCGGCCATCGTTTTGGCGGTATGCGCCATTGCGGCATGCGCGCTTACATTGGTGGCGCTCATTGTCGAGAACTTCATCGGGCTGGGCTGCTTAGTTGCCGCATCTGGTTGCATGTCTGTCATGTATCCCATAATATACTACGTATCGACTCGCCAGCTTGACGTCTCAGCCACGCAGGTCGGCACTGTCGGGCACGTGTATGCCATTTTTGGCAGTCTCACCGCCGCCTATATCGCCTACGACAGCGACGGCGGGGCCTCCATCCGCATGGCTGTGGCAGCCGTTCTGTTCGGCATCGTGGCAGCCTACGGCGTATGGAGCAACAAACACAGGCTGCATTAGCAAGGAAAAAGAAGGAAGAACAAAATAAGACCTTAGTAATATAAATGGACAACGAAGAGAACGAACAAGAGCAAGACTTTCAGGTAGTCTACTCGAAAAACGTGATAGAGTTCGCCACCGTGGCGCGCGAATATTGCGTCTTTGCCGAAAATGCGCTCAAATACTCCAAGGCCGACTACATGAAAGTGGCCTCGCGCCTGCTCCCGCTGCTCTACATGAAAGGGGCTCTGCTGCCCGAGATAAAAGAGGTGAGCGACGAGCAGCTGCCCGAGGTGGTGGACTACGAGACCTATGAGTCCGTCCGCCGCGCCGTCAGGGAGCGTCTCTCAAGCCACGACCGTTACCTGACGACATTCAAGGAGGGGTTCGAGATGAGCGAGTCGCCCATCATGGCCACCATATCAGAGGACATGGCGGACATATATCAAGATATACGCAACTTCTGCGAGCAATACCATTGCGGAGATGACGCCGTCATGTATGACGCCGTGGCCGTAGTGGCCGACAAATTCCGCACATACTGGGGACAACGCGCGGCCAACGCCCTCTCTGCCCTCAACGCCGCCCTCTACTCCGGCGATGAGCTGAACGACGACGAGAAAGGCGACCTCGACACGCAAGATGACGACATGGAGGAAGAGAGCCAGCCCACAGACGAGGCGGCCGACGACAACATGCCATACTTCCTCCGCCAGACAGGCATGCGATTAGTGGGTGGCAAGAACGGAAAGTGATGAAAGTGACCAATGAAGAGATTGACCAGCTGCCGCTGAGCCAATATGACGAAGAGATAACCCTCATTGATAGCGAGGACCAAGTGGAAGCCGCCATTGCCGAGATGAGCCAATATAAGGCATTAGGCTTTGACACAGAGACGCGACCCTCGTTCACGCGCGGCACATATTACCGCGTGGCACTGCTCCAGCTCTCATCCGAGCACAAGACCTGGCTTTTCCGCACATGCAAGATAGGCATGCCCGCACCACTCGCCCGATTCTTGGAGGACGGAAGGATAATCAAACCCGGCCTCGCCATACGCGATGACCTCAAAGGACTCCGCAAATGGCGCGACTTCACGCCAGGCGGCTTCGTGGACATGCAGACCATAGCCGCCGAGCATGGGGTGGACGACCTCAGCCTCAAGAAAATGGCGGCTCACGTACTGGGAGTCAGGGTATCCAAGAGGCAACGCCTCACAAACTGGGAGAGCCCAGTCCTGACGCAAGGACAGATGACCTACGCCGCCACCGACTCATGGATTTCCCTCCTCCTCTGGAAAGCCATAGTGAAAGAAGGCATCACAGAGAGCCACGTCTTGCGAAAGATGAGAGGCGAGGAGTAAGATAAGAAATTACAACGCACACATAACACCAAAGAACATACTGTGACAACGACCATAACACTCAAGCCAGGCAAAGACCAGAGCCTGCAACGATTCCACCCCTGGGTATTCTCGGGAGCCATAGCCCGAATGAGCAACGAGCCGCAAGAGGGCGAAGTGGTTGACATACTATCCACTCAGGGCTACATCTTGGCCCGCGGCCACTACCAGATTGGCTCAATCGCTGTGCGAGTGCTCACATTTGACAAGAGCGAGGCCATAGACATCGAGTTCTACAAACGCCGCATAGGCGAGGCGTATCAGCTGCGACGCGACGTGGGCCTCATCGGGAACCCCGACACAACAGCCTACCGACTCATCTTTGGCGAAGGCGACGGGCTGCCAGGCCTCGTCATCGACATCTATGAGACGACAGCCGTCATGCAGATGCACTCCGTGGGCATGTGGAGGGATCGACAGATGATTGAGGCAGCCCTCAAGAGCGTCATGGGCGACAGCCTCAAGGCCATATATAACAAGAGCGAGGGCACCCTGCCTTACAAGGCCGGGCTCAATCCCGTCAACAGCTACGTCTATAAAGCCCCCGACTGGGTGGAGGTCAAAGAGGCCAAAGAGAACGGACTCATCTTCGCACCCGACTGGGAGAAAGGCCAAAAGACAGGCTTCTTCGTTGACCAGCGCGAAAACCGCTCACTCATTGAGCGATACGCCCGCGGCAAAAGGGTATGCAACATGTTCTGCTACACAGGCGGATTCTCACTCTTCGCCCTGCGCGGAGGTGCTGAGCTCGTCCACTCGGTTGACAGCTCAGAACGCGCCATTGAGCTGACCCGCCAAAACGTGGAGCGCAACTTCCCAGGCGACACACGCCATGACGCATTCGCCGAGGACGCGTTCGACTATATGGACCGCACCAAGCAGAAATACAACCTCATGGTGCTGGATCCTCCCGCATTCGCCAAACACGTGTCAGTGCTCAAAAACGCCCTCAAGGGCTACCGCCGCCTCAACGCCAAGGCCATGCAGATAATAGAGCCGGGCGGCATACTCTTCACATTCTCATGCTCGCAGGTGGTGAGCAAAGAGGACTTCCGCACAATGGTCTTCACCGCCGCCACCATGGCGCATCGCCGCGTGGCCATACTCCACCAGCTCACGCAGCCGGCCGACCACCCCATCAACATCTACCACCCTGAGGGTGAGTATTTGAAAGGGCTCGTGCTTAAAGTATACTGATAAACGAAAAACACACGAAACATAGTGTCATTCTACGATTTTGACTTCACAGATGAGTTGTTGGACAGCCTTGACGCCATGCGCTTCAGCGAACCGACACCCATCCAGTCGCAGGCCATCCCCGTCATCATGGAGGGCCGCGACCTCATAGCCTGCGCTCAGACAGGCACAGGCAAGACGGCAGCATACCTCCTTCCCATAATTGACGACTTAGTGCTCAACCCCAATGACGGTTGCGACACGATCATCCTCGTCCCGACACGCGAATTAGCCATCCAGATAGACCAGCAGATGGGCGGTTTCGGCTACTTCGTGAGCGTCTCGTCCACAGCCATTTATGGTGGCAGTGACAGCGGGGAGTGGAGCAGGCAGCGCACGGCACTGACCGAGGGCGCAGACATCGTCATCGCAACGCCGGGGCGACTGCTTCAGCACATATCAATGGGCTACGTGGACTTCAGCAAAGTGCGCCACCTTGTTCTTGACGAGGCGGACCGAATGCTCGACATGGGATTCTTTGACGACATCATGCAGGTGGTAAAACTCCTGCCCGTCGAGACACGCCAAACGCTTATGTTCTCAGCCACCATGCCGCCCAAGATACGCGAGTTGGCCAAAAGCATCCTGCGCGACCCAGCCGAGATCTCGATAGCCATAGCAAAACCCGCCGCAGGCATACGTCAGGCAGCCTACCCTGTCTATGAGGCACAAAAAGGCGGTCTGATTGTGGACATCCTCAACAGCCACAAGGGTCAGAGCATCATCATCTTCGGCTCGCGCAAACAGAGCGTCAAGGAGCTGGGGCACACACTCAAGCGCAAAGGCTTCTCAGCAGGCGTCATCCACTCAGACCTTGAGCAGACTGAGCGCGAGGAGGTCCTGCGCGAGTTCCGCAACAGGAAGATAGAGATTCTCGTGGCCACAGACGTCATTGCCCGCGGAATAGACATACCCGATGTCGATGTGGTCATTAACTTCGACGTCCCCCGCGATGCAGAGGACTACGTGCACCGCATAGGCCGCACAGCACGCGCGCAGAGCAAAGGCGAGGCTTTTACCCTCATAGTTCCTGACGAGATGTACGCCTTCGGCCGCATAGAGAAACTCATAGAGATGAGCGTGGAGAAACTTCCTCTCCCCGACGGATTCGGCGAGCAACCGACATACGACCCTAATCTGCGCTCTCGCGGCGGGCATGGGAGCAACGCCAAGGGTGGCAGAGGCGGCAACCAAAGGCACGGTGATAGCCATCAAGGCGGCGGGCACACCAACCGCAGAGGCGGCAATGGCGCGCAGCGCGGCAACAGAGGGGCGGGCAACCGCAACTCCCAGCCAGGCAACTCAGCCAACCATCAGACCGAAGGAGGAGAAACAGCTCAAGGCGAGAAGCCAAACGGTCACAAACGCGGCAACGGGGGCAACCGACATTTTCACAGGCATAAAAAGCCAAACGGAGAAGGAAGTCAGCCGGAGACGAAACAGCCAGAGGCTTAACATAGAGCTTTAGAATTGCAAGACAAGGAGCAGCCTGCTATCCGTCGGCATCATTTTCTGACGAACCTGTCAAAACAAAAAATCGCCCCGCAATCTCATGAAAATCATGGATTGCGGGGCAGTTTTTATTTTAGTTGTCAGACCGACGTGTGAGCCTCAATCTCATAAAACAGAGAGAGAATGCCGAAGCACATCAGAACAGCAGCGTGAGCAATGGGATGGAAATGGCGGAAAGAAGCGTGGAGAGCATGGTCGCCTGAACCATAAGAGTGTCATCGCGGCCATAGCGGAGGCAGAACATGGTGCCATAGGACGCCACAGGCATGCCAATGATGACCGTGTTGATGTTGATGACCAGCGGGTCGAGCGGGATGAAATATGCCACAGCCTTGAAAAAGCCAAACACAATCAAAGGGACAAAAAAGAGGCGGATGGCTGTGATGGCATAGACTCGCACAGACTTGAAAGCCGCCACAAGGTCAATCTCGGCCATCGAAGAGCCAATGATCAACAGAGCACCCGGCACCGTGATGGCGCCAATCAGGTTGATGGGCTGCGTGATGAAGCGCGGAACATCATCCAGACCAAAAGCCACAATCAAAATGGCCACATAACAGGCAAGCATGGCAGGGGTGAAAAGCAGATGCCAATCAAAATTTTTAAGCGAGGCTGTGCCGCCTTTCACGAAAGCCACGCCAAAGACGAAAATGAACAACGTGTTTGGCATGTTGAGCAACGAGGCGTAGAATACGGCCTCAGGCCCAAAAATGGTGGACGCCACTGGATAGCCCAAGAAACCCACATTGGCGAACATGACCATGAAGCTGAACAGCCCTCGCTCAACGTCATCCCGCCCCAGGAAACGAGTTATGACGAGCGCCAGCCCAAGCAGAAGGACATATGTGAAAAAGCCGACAGAGAGCAACGGCACGATGAATGACCTGTCCGGGAAAACATCGCCAAAGACTGACGACAAAATGAGGCACGGACTCGAAATGTCAATGATGAAAGCAGAAAGCCTTTTGTCAAAATCACCTCCCATGATGTTGCACTTATGAGCCACAAAGCCCACCAGCACCACTATCAGCAAGATAATCATCTGAACGACAACATCCATAAATATCAATCTTTTGTTGTTGACTAAAATTGTTGGCGCGAAGATACCAACCACAAGACAAAAGGCAATAGAAAAACCCGCCAGTCTTACGCTAAAAAAAGCGAAGGCCGGCGGGCATACTCAAATCGGGAATATATCCTTACTTAATCAATTCCATAGCCGCGGAGGCGATAGCCTCGGGTGTCAAGCCACTCTCTGCGAGCAACTGCGAATATGAATATCGGTCATAGAGACCCTTTTTCACGCCAAGGCAGCGAACCTTGACATCCGACGGGCCAAAGAAACGGGCAATCTTCTCACCAAAGCCGCCTTCCAAAGCGCCATCCTCTGCCACCACGACAGCCTTATGGTCAGACTTGAGGCTATCAAGCAAAGCCTCATCGAGGTGCGACACGAAAGTCTGCGAAATGATGGTTGGATTGACCCCTTGCGCCTTAAGAATTTCGGCCGCGCCCTGCGCCCACGCCACAGATGCGCCAGACGCCATAATGGCAACCTTCGCCCCCTTGGCCACGACACGCGCCTTGCCAAGGTCAGAGTAATCTGCGGGATAGACATCTTGCGAATGGGTCACCGCACCTCCAGGCACGCGAATGGCCACGGGATAGCGGGTCTGGGCTATGGCCCATTTCTCCATGGCAATCAGCTCCTCGTAGGTCTCGGGAGCAAGATAGACGAGGTTGGGAATGGACGTGAGCATGGGGATGTCATAGAACCCTATATGAGTTATGTCGTTCATGCCAAGGACTGAGCCGAAGAACACATTAATGACTGCCGGGTTGCCATTGATGCAAAGATCCTGAGCCAACTGGTCATATGTTCTCTGAATGAACGTGCTGTAGACATTCCACACTGGGTGCGCCCCACCCTTTGCCATGCCCGAGATGATGGCCACGGCCTCCTCCTCGGCAATGCCGACATCAACGAACTGCCTGCCAGCCTCCTTGCGTCGATCAGGAGTAAAGCCCGCCACTGTCGGGGTACCTGACGTCACTGCCACAAGTTTTGGGTCCTTCTTCATCTCGTCGAGAAGGAAACGGCCCATCAAATCACCATAATCCTCTCCTGCCAACTCCTTGCGCAACTTGCCGCTCTCGACAAAGAAAGGCAGGCTCCAGTGCCAACGCTCCTTCTCGGCCACAGCAGGCGCATAGCCGTGTCCCTTCTCAGTGTGGACGTGCACCACAATGGGGTGGTCGATGTCCTTCACCTTCTCAAAAGCCGCAATGAGCGCATTGATGTCGTTGCCTTGCTCAACATACATATAGTCAAGCCCCATGGCTCGGAAATAGTTGCACTCAGCCTCGCCTTTTGTTTGGCGCAACAGGGCGAGATTGCGATAAAGCCCACCATGGTTTTCGGCAATCGACATCTCATTGTCATTGACAACAATGATAATGTTTGTCCCAAGCTCAGCTGCCGTGTCGAGTCCCTCAAAAGCCTCACCGCCCGAGAGCGACCCGTCACCAATAATAGCTACCACATTCTCATGCCTGCCGCAAATGTCACGCGCCTTTTGAAGACCTGTGGCGAGGGCAATGGAAGTAGACGTGTGGCCAAGCTCAAAAGTATCATACTCTGGAGATTCGGCGGGGCTGCTGTAGCCCGACACCTCATCGAGCCTATTCACGTCCAAGAAGCCGAAAGCGCGGCCCGTGAGCGTCTTGTGCGGATAGCTCTGGTGGCTCACGTCAAACACGAACTTGTCCGTGGGAGCATCAAACACCCTGTGCAAAGCTATAGTGGCCTCAACAAAACCAAGGTTTGGCCCGACGTGACCACCATGCACTGAGACACGCGAGAGGCATGCAGAGCGGACCTCTTGGGCAAGGGCGTTTAATTGGTCGGCTGGCAGAGCCTTGACATCGGCTGGGGATGAGATTTTTTCAAGTAGCATATCACATTAGTTTTGGGGGTGGGAAATATCTTTTTGACGTGGCAAAGATATATTCTCAGCCATGTACAAGCGGTAACAATTTTACGGAACATTAGCGCGAGTACGTTATGGAGGGGAAGCAAAGGATTGGGAATCAGAGAGCGCAATGAAAACCGAGAAAAAAAACGCAATCATAACACTATTCATTTATAATAACTTAGACATCACAACCCCAATTAAGTTTCAAAAAAGTCGCCAAAACGTTTGCATAATAAATTCCGAGGTGCTAACTTTGCATCGCTTTCGGGAAAGGAAAGCACAGCGGAGTAAGCATTAATGCTTGTCTCAATGGAGAGATGGGTGAGTGGCTTAAACCAGTAGTTTGCTAAACTGCCGAACTCGATTAGGGTTCCGGGGGTTCGAATCCCCCTCTCTCCGCAAACTTTCCCTTAAGATTGGGATGCTTCGGTAACGGGGTGTAGCGCAGTCCGGTTAGCGCATCTGCTTTGGGAGCAGAGGGTCCCCGGTTCGAATCCGGGTACCCCGACATCAGAAGTTGCGGAAATAGCTCAGTTGGTAGAGCACAACCTTGCCAAGGTTGGGGTCGCGAG
>CAVFBC010000035.1:0-10664 GCA_963620575.1 Alistipes putredinis
GTAAAGACAAGCAAAGGGAACCACTGTGTGAACCACTACAATCAACGGGAGATAGACGTGGTAAAAGAAAGTATTTTACCAATGCTGAAAAGTTATTCCGACATTGGCGTGATTTCACCATATAACAAGCAAGTTGAGGAATTCCACAAACAACTACCCCAAGTGGAGGCTGCAACCATACACAAATATCAAGGACGCGAGAGAGACGCCATCATTTTCAGTGTGGTTGACAACCAGATTACAGATTTTGTAGATGACGCCAACATGCTTAACGTCGCCGTATCAAGAGCCAAAAAGAGATTTTGCCTTGTCGTCACTGGCAATGAGCAAGAGAAGAAAGGTAATATCACTGACTTGCTCGATTATATAGCCTACAACAACTGCACTGTGACAGAGAGCAAATTAGCCTCAATTTTTGACTATCTGTACGCCCAATACTCCGAACACCTCATGTCATTTCAACTCAGCCACCCCAAAATATCGGAATACGCATCAGAAAATCTGACCTACGCCCTTTTACTTGACATTCTCGCCTCGGACAATCGCTTTAATTGCCTAAAAGTACTTTGCCACATACCATTAGGTCAAGTATTGCAAGATGCCTCATTAATGTCAGAAGATGAATTGAGATACGCATCCAACCCTGGCACTCATTTGGATTTTCTCATCATAAACCGCGCAAGCCACAAGCCAGTCCTCGCAGTAGAGACAGACGGATACTCATTCCATAATGACAATACCGAACAACATCAGCGAGACTTGATGAAAGATAACATCCTACACAACTATGGGTTACCAATTTTAAGACTATCCACAAAAGGAAGCGGCGAACAAAAGAAAGTCACAGCGACTTTAAACCAACTAATATAGACTGTAAGATTGCCAAACGTAGTTTGCGACCCACTCACAACTATTTGTTTCACAAACAAATACAATCATTATTAGCAAAGTCAGACAAAAAAACACCCCGAAAGACTTATGGTCCTTCGGGGTGTTTAAATATAAATGGTGATTACAAATTAACGAGAGACTGCGCCGCTCGCGCCTCCCATGAGCGCCTTGACGTCCTCAGCTGTTGAGAGGTTATAATCACCCTCAATAGTGTTCTTGAGGATAGCAGCTGCTGTCGCATACTCAAGAGCCATCTGATTATCGTTGGGATACTCTTTCACTCCATATATCATGCCTGCCGCAAATGCGTCGCCACAACCTACACAGTCAACGACATGGTCGATATAGTATTTACGAGAGACATAGAACTCGCCCTTTGCCGTATAGAGAAGTCCTTGGAAAACATGGTGCTTCGCATCAATCACGTTACGCAAAGCCACGAACATCATCTTGCACTTAGGCGCACGTTTCATGACCTCGGCGCAGAAATTATGATGCGCCTCTACATCATACTCCTCCTTGTCGCTCTTGATGGTGAATGGCACGGCCTTCACGCCAAAAGTCTTCTCATACTCGCCCTCAGTGCCAAAAAGGATATCACACTTGTTGGCAAGGGCAGGAATAACCTCATCAGGAGACTTCCCATACTTCCAAAGTGTCTTACGGTAGTTCAGGTCGGCGGATATTGTCAGCCCCGCAGCCACAGCATGATCAATAGCGTCCTGTGTCACATCAGCAGCCCTTTGCGACAAAGCGGGGCCAATGCCTGACCAATGGAACCATTCAGCATCTGCAAAAATAGACTTCCAATCAAAATCAGAGGCTGTCGCAGTGGAGAATGACGAATCGGCTCGGTCATAAACGACCTTAGATGGGCGAACCGAAGATGTATTCTCATAGAAATAGAGCCCCAATCGATCACCACCCTTCGCAATGTTGTCAACCTCGACGCAATGCGAGCGGAGATCAGCGACTGCCGCACGAGCGATATCATTATCAGGCAGTTTTGTCACAAACTCACTACGACGACCCATATGGGCAAGTGAGACTGCCACATTGGTCTCAGAACCGCCAAACGTCATGTTGAGCTGATTAGCTTGAGAGAGTTTAAGATAACCCGGGGGTGTCAGACGAAGAAGAATCTCTCCGAAAGTGACTATTTTTTTCATCTGAATTATTGTTTTACTGTACTGTCACCAGAAAAAAGATATTCGGGCAACGATACAAATTTACTCATTCAAACCGTTATCATGATATATTTAATGTTAAAATTATTACGTGCAAACGTTTTGATTTAATGAGGTCGCATCACAACACGACTTCACATCACAAAAAATGAGCACCACTTCATAGACCATAATTTGGCAAACAGGGCATAAAACGAGAGTAAAAACATCACACGGCACAGAATACCCACATATACAACATACAGCAACTAAGAGCTGCAATATACCTTGCTCCGCACAATCCAAATAAGTAAGTTTGTGTCATGATTTATTACTTTAACCCTTCTTGCGAAATGGCAGTTCGTCAGGACCAGCCATCCTACACGCCACCAAAGAACGTTGCTCAGATGGAGGACGACCTTTCCTCAATCATGATGTTTTTAGGCTCTGATGGTGATTGCGTAGTGTGCAAACAGCCAGACGACAAACTCATTGACTTTTGGAGGCCGATGATAGGCCAAAGAAATTTCATAACAGACAAGGAGGCGACTTCGAGAATATTATCAGGCGAGAAATTCACGCCATGGGGACTAAGCCGTGCAACAATCGCAAAATATGGCCTCCCGAATGCTTTATTTAAGCAAGGCTACAGGTTACTTCTTTCGAGGCGGACATCAGCTGTGATTGAGCATCTTGTCGAGCAATTGTCGCAAGAGAAGTACCCCTCTGCCTCCACTCTCGTTGATAAAGAGGATAAACTAAAAAGTCTGATAGATGAGTTGCTGGAAAACTCAAACGACATAGTGATAAAGAGTCTGTGGAGTGCATCAGGGCGAGGCGTCAGATTCTTTAATCTCGACACAGAGACGCGCAATGCTATCGATTATGCAGAAAGGTGCATAAAGGCGGACAATGGTGTAGTCATAGAGAATAAACTTGACAAGGTCGCTGAGTTCTCATATATCTTCTTCTACTCAGATGGGCAGATGGAGTATGACGGCATAAACATTTATCACAGTTCAGATGGAGGTGGAATGGGATGGGAAATTGCTGGCAGACAACCTTTTTTGCCTAACCTTAATAAGCACGGGGAGGAAATTTCAAGTGGCGCCGAGTATCTGAGAAAAGCATTGTCTGATGTTCTATCTACAACCGGTTATGAAGGTCCGATTGGAGTCGACGCCATGCTATACAAAAATGGGGATGGCAAAATAATGCTTCGCCCATGCACGGAAGTAAACATACGATATTGCATGGGGCACATAGCAAGGAACGTGGCAAAGCTGTTTGCCAAAGACACACCCATTAAGTGGCAAATGTCACACTTTAGCGAGCCAAACAAATGGAAGGATTTCTGCGAGGAACAAGAGAGACTCTACCCCACCCTTTTTAATAGCGCAGGAGAAATCACATCTGGCTTCTTCCGTCTCACCCCAATAGGCGACACAACTCAGTTTGGAGCCTACGGATGGAGTGGAGAGTGCGGCATTTTAAAAATGTGATATTAAACCACTAAGCGACAACCCGTAAACAAAAGAAGACCCCATGACACCGATTAGGAGTCATGGGGTCTTATTTATATAGACGTCAGTCTACAGCATATTTACTTACCCTGCTCAAGCTGGAGGGTCTTGCTGGGCTGGTCGCACACGTCAGAGGGACCGAAGTACTGAATAGGACCTGGATAGACATAATCAGTCTCGATTGCCCACTTCTCACGGTTTGCGGCGAAGAACTTGAATGGGCCGCCATCGAGCTTGACGAGAGCCTTCTGGATTACAGGCTTCATCTTGCCGTTACGCTTCTCCATGTTCATCATTGCAGTGATGGGGATACCACCTGCGAGCCACTCAGAAGCGGGCTTCGTTGTGTTGCGTACCGAGCTCATGTAGCCAGTCTTACCAGATGCGATAAGGAGGGCGGCTACACGGCCAAGAGAGTAGCAGTAGTCAGCGTCGAAGTTAGAGGGTGCAGCGCAACGACCCTCGTAACCAAAGAAGTGGTGCTGAGTAGCGAACTTGCCGACAAACTTGCCTTCCTTCTTCCATTCTGCGAGTTTCTTGCCAACCATGTCAGCGAGGAGCTGCTCGGTCTCGATGAGTGAAACCTGAACATTGCCGTGGGGGTCACGCTCAAGTGCGAGCTGACGAGAGACACCAGCGGGCAGGCTCTCAAAGAGAGCAGCATTGGCAGCGCTGAGGTGCTTAACGACATAATCAATCTTCTGGTCGTCAGCTACCTTATCGAACTCAGCCTGATTTGCTGCGAGCATATCATTGAGCTCAGAGATGAGCTTCTTGATGGCAGGGATGAACTCGATGAGACCCTCGGGGACGAGGACAGTACCAAAGTTGAGACCCTTTGCAGCACGGGCTGCTACTGCCTCAGCGATATAGGTTACGACATCATCGAGAGTCTGCTGCTTAGCCTCAACCTCCTCACCGATGAGGGTGATGTTGGGCTGAGTCTGGAGAGCGCACTCAAGGGTTACGTGGCTTGCAGAACGGCCCATGAGCTTGATGAAGTGCCAATACTTCTTGGCAGAGTTAGCGTCACGCTCAATGTTGCCGATAACCTCTGAGTAGACCTTGGTTGCGGTGTCGAAACCGAAAGAGGTCTCAATCATCTCATTCTTGAGGTCACCATCAATGGTCTTAGGGCAACCAATAACTTGAATGCCAGTATTCTTTGCGAGATAGTACTCAGCAAGAACGCAAGCGTTGGTATTAGAGTCGTCACCACCAATGATGATGATAGCCTTGATGCCAAGCTCCTTGCAAATCTCAAGACCCTTATCGAACTGCTCGGTCTCCTCAAGCTTGGTACGACCAGAGCCGATAATATCGAAGCCACCGGTGTTACGGTACTCATCAATGATGTCAGAGGTGAGCTCGATATACTTGTGGTCAACGAGGCCAGAGGGGCCACCGAGGAAACCATAGAGTTTGCTGTCCTTATTGAGAGCCTTGATGCCATCAAAAATACCAGAGATGACATTGTGACCACCAGGAGCCTGACCGCCAGAGAGGATTACGCCGACGTTGAATGGCTCACACTTGGCAGCTGCCTCGCCCTTCTCAAAAGTGACGATGGGCATGCCGTAGGTGTTGGGGAAGAGTTTCTTGATGTCCTCCTGATCGGCAACAGAGGTTGTCGCCTTACCCTCAGCGAGGCGTGTTGCACCGGCGATAGCTGCCGGCATCTTCGGAGCGTATTTGCTACGCTCAATCTGAAGTGCACTCTTGCTCATTATTCTGTTTGTTTATATAAGTTGTTTTTCAGATGCGCAAATATACAAAAAATAGGACAATCAGCCTTACATTGCAAGGAACTCACGCAAAGCGAGTCTCAAGTAAAGCGCATCGGCCGTTCCGCCTGTCTCGCGGCTTGAATGCATGCCGAGCATGGGGTTTCCGACATCGACACCGCGGAGTGGCAAATGGCTTGTCATAATATTTCCCAATGTTGACCCGCCAGCCATGTCACTACGATTGACGAACGTCTGGCAAGGCACACCTACTTGCTCACATACAGCTCGGAAAACAGCCGCTCCATCAGCATCTGTCATGTATTTCTGGTTTGCATTATACTTGATGACAGGACCACCGTTAAGCTTAGGAGAGTTCAAAGGATCTGAGAGTTCAGGGTGGTTAGGGTGGACAGCATGGGCCATGTCAGCCGACACGAGGAAGGAATTGTAAACCGTCCGCTGGCAGGCCTCCTCATCCATACCCAACTTGCTACAAATCCTGCGGAAGACGTCAACAGGGAACTGAGAATCTGCACCTTGTTTGGTCCCACTGCCAACTTCTTCATTATCAAGGACGAGAACCATTTTGGCCGAATCTCCGTCCACATTGTCGAGCAAGGCCATCACACTCTCATATGCCATTGTCAGGTTATCCAGCTTGGGGCAAAGGACCAAACTGTTGTCAAGCCCGGCTATGCACCCAGAGGTCGTGTCATAGGCATAGAGGTCATAATCCAATATATTGGCCTTATCAACATCAAGCAACTTTGCAATCTCCCCTGCGAGGCAGTCTGTATATATATCGCCATTTCCCGAGCCTGCCAATATTTGCATGTCAATCTGCTTATTGAATGACACGCCATCATTGACACCTCGATTGAAATGGATAGCTACGCTCGGAATAACACCAACGGGTCTCTCAAAATCAACACATCGCTGCTCTGGTCTGAGAGAGTCACCACTTTTGAGCAGCACACGCCCTGCAAGGCCTAATGGACGGTCAAGCCAAGAATATAAAATCGCCCCGCCATAGGTCTCCGTACTCAGACGAACAGCAGTGCAGACATTAACACCATTAGGCTTGACACGGAATGTCGGCGAATCGGAGTGAGACGCAATCATCCTAAATCCGTCACGCACAAGAGCCTCCGCTCCATCACTCGGTATCGAGAATGCGATTATCGCAGTTCCGTTGTAACGTACAAAATATCTTCCATTAGGTTCGAGACTCCACTCTTCATGCATATGGAGCTCTTGATAATCTCCAGATATTAACAATCTGGCTATATTATCCACGGCATGAAAAGATGACGGGCTCTGCGAAATAAAGTCAATAACCGACTGAGCCTCCTCTATTTGCGCCTTAGAAATCATTTATTTCTCGTCGTTTTTATTGTTATCAGAAGTACAGTCAGTAGCATCTGATTCCATATTCGTTACGCTATTTGCTGAACGTTTCTTACGTCTTTTTTTGCGAACAGGGTCCTCCTCAATACCATTGGGAAACAATTTATTAAAAAGGTCAGGCCGAAGCGTCCTTGTCCTTTCAAGAGCTTGCTCCTCGCGCCACTTCTCAATATTAGCCTCGTGGCCGCTCAAAAGAACTTCGGGCACCTTCCATCCATTGAACTCTGCAGGGCGCGTGTATATGGGGGCAGCAAGAAGCCCATCCTGAAAAGTGTCAGAAAGGGCGGATTCCTCATCTGATATTGCTCCAGGCAAAAGTCTGACAATGGAATCCACAACCACGCAGGCGGCCAACTCACCGCCCGTCAAAACATAATCACCGATAGAAATCTCATCGGTAATATAATGGTCACGGATTCGTTGGTCAATCCCTTTGTAATGCCCACAAAGTAAGATAATGTTACCACTCAACGACAGCGTGTTTGCCATTTGCTGATTAAGAGTCTTGCCATCGGGAGACATGTAGATGACGTGGTCATACTCTCGTTCCGACTTAAGGTGCTCAATAGCATCAACAATTGGCTGCAAAGCCATAACCATGCCAGCTCCACCGCCAAACTGATAGTCATCAACCCTACCTCGTTTGTCAGTTGAGAACTTTCGGATGTCATGTGTATATATCTCCACCTTACCGGAATCCTGAGCCCGCTTTATGATAGACTCAGAGAGCGGCCCCTCAAACATACCGGGGAAGAGGGTAAGTATGTCAAAACGCATAAATGTCGTTGTATGTTATTCGCTTTATCTCAACAATTCCACCTTAATTATAAAGCACAGAGGAATCTATCGATTTTGTCGTACGGAAATACATCTTGAGCTTATCAATAATGGCTTTCACGCCGCCATCGATATCAGACTCGATGTTAAGAGGCATGACAGGGCTATGGAGAGAAAGCCTCAGGATAAACCACCCATGTTCATCGTCACCGTTACAAACCACTCGGAGTCCCTCATGATTCTTGTTCACCTCCTCCCAACCGGGAATCTGACTTACGAACTGGCGCAACCCAGCGATTATATCAGCAGCAGCCCTTGCAAAATCGGGGGTCAAGATTGAGAGACGGAATTCACGGGATTCAATTGGCACTGGCAATCTTTCAATGAGTGAGAACAGTTTTTTCCCCTCCTTTTTCAACTGAGCCAACTTGATGACAATTTTTGTGGCGAAATACGCTCCATCGTCACAAAAGTCATTCTCTCGGAAAGCCGCGTGTCCGCTGGTTTCGACGGCGAGCCATGTGGGAGAGCCGACCTCATTCTTGTGTCGCGCCTCGTTAATCACGTTACGGTAACCGCGTTGGTAACGGCATTGATGCGCACCCAATATATCCTGGACAAAAGTTGTCAGCCCTGTACTTGTAATGGAATCGGTAACTATGGCCGTGCCCGGATGTTCCTCTATCGTTATTGCAGCCGCCATAGCCACAAACTCATTTCGGTTTATGGCGCGTCCAGCCTCATCAACTATCGCAACACGATCAACATCAGCGTCAAATATGACACCAAGGTCGGCGTTGGCAAGCAGAACAGCGGTAGAGAGTGAGCGCATAGCCTCATAATCCTCTGGGTCTGGTGTATGATTAGGAAACCTACCATCAGGAGAGAGGTATTGACTGGCAGAGACGTCAGCACCGAGTGGTTGAAGCACACGAGAGGCGAAGAAGCCTCCGGCACCGTTACCAGCATCCACGACAATCTTTAGCCCAGAAAGTGGCTTGTCTGGATTTTGCGCAATAGCTCTGAGATCATCACAAATCTTCTTGCGCAGATGCTTGCTATAAACTGCAAGCACATTGCATATATGAACATCACCCTTTTCGACTTGTTGTTTTTTCAAGTCGGATGCGGCTATAATTATCTCAGTCAGCTGATCCTTTTCAATCTCATTGCCCTGGGTGAAGAACTTCATCCCATTCATATTGAACGTCATATGACTGCCGGTCAACATGACAGCGCCATCAGCGCCAATGCATTCCTCTCCGTCTCCTTGAACCTTTTTGGTGCTATAGAGCATTGATGGAGTCGAAGCCAACCCACAAAACAAAACATCAGCACCCGCAGCCCTGATGCTATCTTGCGCAGCCTGAGCCAAAATTGGCCCAGTCAGGCGGGCATCCATACCGATGGCGACCCTCATCTTTGTAGACGTCTTTTCATCGGCCGACTTGCGAGACTTGAGCCACTCAACGAAACCCGCACAAAGTCGAGAAACCTTGTCCGGGGTCAACGTCACACTCTGACCTATGATACCATCTGACGCGACACCGCGAATATCTGATCCATTTTGGAGAGAGAGCAAAGACTGATCAACCATAGCCCTGAGATTTTAAATTTTATTTAGCACCGACCTCATCTTGAGCCTGTTGGCGCGACTTGTTGCCAAGATATCCGCCATGATGCCTCTTGGCGTAATCCTGACTGGTGAAACCAATTTTCTTCATGAGAGTCACCACTAATATGTCCCCGATGACAGTCATGACCGTAGTTGAAGTTGTAGGCGTTAGCCCAAGCATGCAAACCTCTGCCGGATTTCCTGTTGCCAAAACGACATCGGCGACATCGGCTAATGGACTTTGTGGATTTCCTGTGATGACGATGATAGGAAGCCCCTCATACAAACCCTTTGCAAGAGACACAAGCTCAACAATCTCACGAGTCTTGCCTGAGTTTGAGATGAGGACCAAAACATCATTCGGCTGAATGACACCGAGGTCACCATGCTGGGCCTCAGCGGGGTGAAGAAATACGGAGGGCGAGCCTGTTGAGCAAAATGTAGTAGACATGTTGACTGCTATTTGGCCAGCCTTACCCATTCCGCTCATGATAATCTTGCCATGACGGTTGTGGACGTGTTCAAAGAGAATGTCTACCGTTTTCTCAAACCCGTCAGTTACCGGTATGCTCGCGATAGCCTCAGCCTCACGACGCAATATTTCTTTAATAAGTTCTGTTTCCACCTTTGTGTTTATTCTGTTATCGATAGTGTGCAATTCTAATAGTCGAAATACCTACTCTTCAGGCTCCAGCGCAACGAGACGTAGAAATTCTTAGACTCCTCGTCAGTCATGTCACTCTTTCGGCTTCTCAATCGGACGCCCGCCGTGAGGTTCATCATGTTCCTTGGGTTTATGATGAATGAGGCCTGAGCGTCAAAATACTTGACATCGGTACGCAAGCCTTGCAGCATGTTCACACCATAAACGGCATTCCGCTTAGTCGAAGAGAGTTCAGGGTTATGACCATAATTAACCGAATCATTGGGGAAATCGTCCCCATAGGCTATTATGTTAGCTTGCACTCTTGCGGCCAAACGGCCCTTGCGATACCTTACGATGGCCACCCCCTCTTGCAAGTTTGCACCCAGCGGATGTCCCACACTCTGCTTGTGATGAGTGTAGCTGCCAAGCGCATCATATTGGGAGTAGACAAACGGTCGGATGTGGTTATATTCAAATTGGAAATCAAGTCCATTGATTTTGAATATGTCGTAGGACTTCAAGCCAAGTTGAAACGCATATTTGTTACCCCAATAGCCATTGCCAGCAAGTAGTTCTTTGAGACGGAACTCATTAAACATAAGCTGGCCATAGAGAGTTAGACGGTCTGTGCAGATGAATTTACAATTGAGGCCAATTATCATCTTGTCGGGCGACCCGGCATTATATTCACCTGGGCGGAAAATGACAAATGGGCAAAGATACTCCCAATCGACACCACGATGTGACCCGTCTTTACGCCACGACGCCTGAGTTACATTCTCAAAAAGGCCAAAGGTAAAACGTCGTCCCATGTTCCAGTCAAGATAATGGGTGAAACTGTATTTGGTTTTCTCCCCATTATTTGACAATGTATTTCCGGAAGCCCTCAACTGCGTCATCATGAAAGTATAC
>CAVFBC010000035.1:10674-17475 GCA_963620575.1 Alistipes putredinis
CCCAAGAGGAAATCAACATACTTGCCAACCTTGAATGCAATATATCCTGTTGATGTCGAGTAGTCATTCTGGGCACGGGCGCCACCTGTGTAATCGAAATTCGACAGACCAGGGACAACTCTAAGAGAGTCTCTCAAATTGGTATAATAGAGAGGGTATTCAGCCTGGTTCTCTGTAAAATCGCAATAGAACCAGAAGTTCTTTCCTAAATTTCCATTCAGATATACGCCGCGGGAGTTAATCCAAGTCCTTTTATTCTCGGTCTCATTAACATCAGAACCCAGCCCGAAATCGCACATCGGATTAATGGCGACATAGACAGAGGAGTCTTTTGAGCGCCAAGCAAGGAAATCATCATTAAAGAAAGTATTGAAATACTTCCACTTAGTATTGACGAGTCTGCGCACCCCACTGTAAAGGACGGAATCAGGGTTGAAATAACATCTCAGTTCATCCATGTTGTAAGACCGACTGGCAGTATGAGGCCTATCCTTACCGACGAAATATAACTTCCGTTGGTAAGGATCAAAATGAGAATCCTCATATATGCTTGTTCCCTGAGCTGAAGCCATGCAAGATGAGGCGATTACAGCCAAAATGAAAACAGTCAGCCTACGGAGACGCATATCAGATGCATTTAATGGAAGAGTCAATATGATAACCTTGCAAGAGAGCCTGCACAGCCATTTTGTTTTTCCCACTCAACTGCAGTTCATCTATGCGGACCGAGCCATCAGACGTGCCGATAGAGAGAGTTTTTTTGCCATCCGTTGAGATCTGACCTGGTTCTAAGGACTCGTCAGACTTACTGGCCTTAAAGATTTTCACTGTGGATTGAACACCCTTCTCATCAGTAAATGTTGTCCAGGCGGCAGGATATGGGGCTAAGCCACGGATAAGGTTTATCACATCCTTGGTACTTGAGTTCCAATTGATGTGCATGTCCTCCTTGAAAATCTTAGGCGCTGGTTTAAGGGTCGCCGGATCAATGTCATCCTGCCTATGGAATTCCGCAGACCCGCCACCTATGGCATCAACTGTCTTGACAGCGAGCTTGGCGCCAAGCACCATAAGTTTGTCATGAACAGAGCCAGCATTATCATCTGGCTCGATATCGATTGACTCTTGATAGATGATGTCGCCTGTATCAATATCATGCTTAAGGAGGAATGTAGATACGCCTGTCTTTGCCTCACCATTGATGATGGCCCAGTTTATGGGAGCAGCCCCACGGTAATTGGGGAGAAGGGAGGCATGGACATTGATAGTACCCAAACGTGGCATTGACCAAACGACCTCAGGCAACATGCGGAAAGCAACAACCACTTGGAGGTCTGCTTTCAGCTCTCGAAGCTCACTAACAAAAGCCTCATCCTTCAGTTTTTCGGGCTGCATTATCTTCAGTCCCTTACTCTGCGCATA
Organism: Alistipes putredinis; assembly: GCA_963620575.1. Lineage (GTDB taxonomy): Bacteria > Bacteroidota > Bacteroidia > Bacteroidales > Marinilabiliaceae > W3P20-009. The sequence continues at coordinate 12,097 of CAVFBC010000035.1, forward strand.
TACTTTGACCGCAGATGGCTTCAACTGCCTACCGCGACCAGCGGGCTTGTCTGGCATAGTTACGACGGCAGCAATGTCATGACCTGCGTCAATGAGAGCCTCAAGTGTCGCCACAGCGAACTCCGGCGTACCCATGTATACAATCCTCATCTGTTTTATTTCTTTGCTTTTAGTGCAAATATATGAAAAATATGCCGACTGCGCACATACGCAAAAAAAGCGGCGCCCAAGTCAACGACCAAGGCGCCTCAATTATAAGTAAATCGCAATGATTGATGTCAAATCATGGACTAACGGTCGGTTGTAGACTCATCAGCGACATCTATGTCATCGAAGTTGTCGACGGGCTTCTCAACCTCATCCGGCTCTTCCTCCTCCTCGACATCCTCAGCGCCACTGAGATCAAGATCACCGTCTCCGCCTGCAGCATCATCGTCTTGCATATCACTAATGCTCTCAGTCTCAGCCTTAAACTTAATGATATAGATAGCATCTTCAGTCTCAAGTGTAACACCCGTCATGAAGCCGCCACCGACAGCATCAAAAGTCTTGATCTGGTCAGCAAAACCATTGGGATAAGCCTCCTTAAGAGCTTCCCGCAGTTTATCATCGATCTTCTCGTAACTCTTTATAAATTTACGTTTAGGCTCAGCCATGTCTTAGATTTTTCTATATATTGTCTTATTGTTAATGGCCCATCACCAGATGAGCGGGGCAAATTTAGGAACTTATTTTCGTGTTAAGCAAATAGTGGGACTGAAATATTGTGAAAATATATGTCTTTGCAGTTGGGACTCCATTTTATCAGATAAACTGGTAACCAGACAGACAAAAAAACGACTAAATCACCTTGAAAAGGTCAAGGCCTCTGATTCTGTAAAATTGGTAGGAAACTGTGTATTTTAGCAACCGCACACCGTATTTTCGCAAAGTATATTTGCAAAATCTGGAATAAAAGCAATCTTTATGGAAGATTTAATCATTCTGCTCCACAATGGAGACCATTCATTAGTCGTTTCAAACAATGGCATTAACACATATGACGGTCACGGCATCAGCGACCTGTTAAGGCTCCATGATGAGCAACCAAACATATTGGACGGGGCCACATTGGCGGACAAGGTGGTGGGGAAAGGAGCCGCAGCCATCATGGTGTTGGGCAAAGTGAAAGAGGTTTATGCAGACGTAATCAGTAAGCCTGCAATCGACCTCCTGTCAGATAATGGGATAAGTGCGACATATGTGCAATGCGTCCCTCAGATAATCAACAGATCAGGGACCGGATTTTGCCCAATTGAGACTCTCTGTATTCCTTGCAAAACTGCAGATGAGTGCCTCAAAGAGATAAAGGAATTTATAAGCGCAAATAGAAAATAACAGAATTAATGGTGAAGAGGATACTCATTTGTTCGATTTTAACACTAAGCATACCTTACACGATTGCTTGCAAAGGTCAGAACTTAGGAAGCGACAGCATTGATGGGAGAAATCATGACATTAAGGAGATTGTAGTCACCGGGACAAGAAGTGCCACAGATGTCAGGCATTTGTCTCAGACAGTATCAGTGATTAGCCGACAAAAAATAGAAGAGGGTATTCAACTATCACTTCTACCCATATTAACAGAGCAAACCCCTGGCCTTTTCACCACCTCACGAGGGATAATGGGGTTTGGCGTGTCAGGTGGGGCGGCGGGCTCCATATCACTTCGCGGACTGTCTGGAGGGAATGCGCGCATCATGGTCCTCATAGATGGGCATCCACAGTATGCCGGGATATTTGGACACCCAATTGCTGACGCATACCAATCATTGATTGCAGAAAAGGTTGAGGTCATAAAAGGCCCGGCATCTGTCCTATATGGCTCAAACGCAATGGGCGGCGTCATTAATATCGTAACCCGAAAAATGGAGACCGATGGCATTAAGACCCACGCCCATGCAGGTTACGGGTCATACAATACACTCGAAACCGAATTAACCAACCGTATTAAGAGTAAGAAGTTTGAAAGCATTGTAGGAGCCTCTTATAACCGCACAGACGGGCACAGAGCCAATATGGACTTTGAGCAGTTAAGTGGGTACGGTAAAATCGGCTTTCAAATAGACGAAAAATGGCGTCTCCGAGCCGATGTCAACGTCACCCATTTCAATGCGTCTTGCCCAGGTACAGTCTCCGCACCCTTAGAAGAAGGCGACCAACGCATCACACGCGGAGTCACCTCTTTCTCATTAGAGAATTCCTACAATAAGACATCCGGAGCTTTGAGCTTTTTCTACAACTGGGGCAAACACTGGATTAACGATGGATATACACCAAGTAATGGTGAGACACCTCAGGATGGCAGGTTCAACTCGAAAGACAACATGATGGGAGCATCAGCCTACCAAAGTATTTCATTTTTTAATGGAAACAGGGTTACTGTGGGTATTGACTGGTTCAGATATGGAGGCAAAGCGTGGACTAAATATGTGAAAGGCGAAAAAGAGGGCAGCAAGACAGACCTGGTAGATAAACATGAAAACGAATGGGCAGTCTATGCTGATTTCCGTCAAGACCTGTCGTATTGGCTGACTGTTAATATTGGGGCAAGAGCTGACCACCACTCACGGATTGGGACAGAAATTGTGCCTCAGTCTGGTCTCGCATTCCATGTGCCACGGGACATTGAAATAAAAGCCTCAGCCGCAAAAGGGTTACGTTACCCCACCCTACGCGAGATGTACATGTTCCCACCGCAAAACCCCGACTTAAAACCTGAGTCCGCATGGAATTTCGAGATATCAATCACTCAACACCTCATTGACAACCGACTTACTTATGGAGCAAATATTTTTTTTATAGATGGGGAGAACATTATTGAGACATTGCCTAACCCCAATGGTAGTGGAAGGCTAAATCAGAACTCAGGGGAGATAAAAAATTGTGGCATCGAGACCCAAGCTTCTTACAAACTGCGTAAATTTATGACTGTCGAAGCCAACTACAGTCTGCTTCACATGAAGAACCCTGTTATAGCAGCACCAGAGCACAAACTGCACATTGGCGCAACTTTCAATCACGGCAGACTGAATGCCACAACTGGACTCCAACACATTGCAGGCCTATATACGTCAGTATCACCTAACAAGAAAGAAAACTTCTTATTATGGAATATCCGGGCCTCGGTACATACCACTAATTGGCTTGACATATGGATTAAAGGAGAAAACCTGTTGGCGCAAAAATATGAAATCAATGCAGGCTACCCCATGCCACGAATGACAGCAATGGGAGGGGTAAGAATAAAGATTTAAAGATTAACCTATGAAAATTGTCATAGCCACAGACTCATTCAAAGGATGTATGTCCTCACAAGAGATAGGAGATACATTATCCAAAGCTTTGACTGCAAAAGGACACAACTCTATTGTAATGCCACTCTCTGATGGAGGAGATGGGATGCTTGACGCATTCACAAAGGCATTGGGCGGACGAAGAGAGAAAGTCAGGGTTCACGACCCATTAATGCGGCTTGTCGATGCCGAGTATGGCATTACAGAAGATGGGACAGCAATCATAGAGACAGCTCAGGCCTGTGGCTTGTCTCTCCTATCTCCAGAAGAGCGCAACCCAATACGCGCCACGACCTTTGGCGTAGGAGAATTAGTGGCTCATGCCATTCTGAATGGTTGTAAGAAGTTCATTGTTGGTCTTGGTGGAAGCGGAACAAGCGATGCAGGCATTGACATGATAAGGGGACTGACAGAACGATTAGGGAGAGGGAAAATGTTCGACCAGATTTTCAATGAAAAAATCAGTGGTTGTCAGTTCACATTGGCATGTGATGTCACCAACCCTCTTTACGGACCGAATGGTGCTGCCAGTGTTTTTGGGCCACAGAAGGGGGCCACAGCTGGAATGATTGACATATTGGACACTCGGGCAAGACGGTTTGCAGAGACTTCTGCACGCCATTTTGGATATGATAAATCAGGAGAACACGGAGCAGGGGCAGCAGGAGGGTTAGGCTATGCTTTCATGCAATATTTAAAAGCGGAGACACAACCCGGGGCAAACCTATTGCTCAATCTGATTAATTTCAAAGAGAAAATCAAGGATTACGACCTTATCATAACAGGTGAAGGTAAGGCTGACAAACAAACACTAATGGGAAAACTCCCCATGCGAGTCTTGAATATAGCCTTAAAACAGAAGGTTCCTGCTTGGCTCATTGCTGGGAGAATCGAGGATAAAGAGCAACTGGAAAAAGCGGGCTTCGCTAAGGTAGTTCAAATATCGCCGGAGGGGATAGACACCATCGAAGCAATAAAGAAAGATATTACGGAAGAGAACCTAAACAATTTTGTAGACAACAATTTCTCTATCCTTACGAAATAGGCGCATAGACACCTTGTTGATATAAAAACCAAAGCCTCATAACCATAATTGGCTATGAGGCTTTGATTTATTCAGAACAATCGAATAAGGAATTAAGCTATTACCTACTCGGTTAAACTGAGACAGACTACGCGAAGGGCGCTTACTGACCACCTTACGCTTATTGGCCGTCCTATTACGATTTGAGGTGTAACGGCTTAGATTATCCTTATTGAAATAATACCCTACACCAGCTCGCAAAGAGAAGCTCGAATAAAGATTACCAACATCAAAAGAGATGTTACCATTAATCTTCAAACCATTACCAAGGTCATAGACACCGCCAATCTTTGTGTACACCTCCAGTTTACCTTTGTCAAAGAAATAATTGTCAAACTTAGTTCCGGAGGAGTAAGCAGACGAATCTGGCGCTACGTATTGCTCATTATAGTTACCGTAGTTCTTTGATATGGTTGTGCGAAACACATAATCGAGTCTCCGAGGGATTATATTGCCCTTTGCGCCAATATTAAAAGCGACAACCCTGGTATTTGGGAAAGCAGACAAATATTGCATAGAACCTTCTGACGCATACGCCTTTACTGTACGTGCCGTATGCATGAGAGAATTACCCATTGACAATCCGCGCCTTGTCCATCCTTGCTTATAGTAGTAGTCGTCAAGGTATTGGACACGTCCACCAAAGTCATTACCACCATTATATGTCTCACGGATGAAAGCCATCAAATTATCAGCATTTGATATTTCCCCATGCTCAGACTCCCATGCCTTGAAATCATCAACAACAAGGACTTTCGCCCTCAGGTTGGCAATGTCATCAGCTGTCATCTGATCAAAATAGACATAGGTATAGTCACCATCACGGTTCGGCACGCAAGGTACATTCATACCCTCACCGCCTTGCCACTTTGTGGACATGAATTCAAGGGTCACTTCTTCCAATGCAGGCAAATTATCCACCTTGAAATTTAAGCCAAGCGTGAAATCCTTGCCAAACAT
>CAVFBC010000035.1:17485-21383 GCA_963620575.1 Alistipes putredinis
AATTCCATATGGTGTCTCAAAGTCGAGGCCGATATCCCAAAATCCTTGATTCGCACCAGCGGGTGTCACAATTTCAGAATGGTAAGATGGGTCAGAAAACTTTTCGGTACTTCCTTTATGTCCAAAGAACGTAGCACCGAAATCACGCGGGGTCTTAGAGGCATCTGGCATCACGCCGCCAAGCATAGCACTATGATATGCACCAATATAAGGTTTGATGAACCATTGGCTCACACGGAAATAGAAGAACTTCTCGTGAAACATCACATCGTCTGTAACCGTCTCATCCATGTCATCATCAAGACGTCCTAAGGAGAGTCCAAAACGCAAGTCAAAAGCATAAGCAGCCTGGAAACCACGAGAGCCAATCAGCGTCAACGGAGCCCAATAATCCAAAACACCAAGCCAAGCGCGAGGCACGGCATGGGCGTTGTTACTCATGACGTATGAGCCGATATTTATGTCGCTGTTTGTCTCAATAGGCGTGTACTGCTCAAGACCAATCTTCAGTTCGGCCATCCAGATATCAAAATCAATGAACGCCTCGTTGAACATCGTCCTCTTATTGTCTGTTGAGACCTGACCAGCCACAGAAGCGACAAAGCCAAAACGTTTATCGGCAAACCGGTGCGTGTAAGTTGCCTTGCCAGCAAGACCAAACTCACCCATCTTATATTGGGTATAGCGTCCCCACTCGTTGCTGTAGCTCAGCAAAGGTCTGAGGTTCTTGTTAGTGCCAACAGACGCCCATGTTTCAGCCTGATAAGAGAAAGCCTCATTGGATGTAAGATTTTGACCAATGCCATAATCTATGCCATTAGCCTGAGACTTATATCTGTTTTGTCGCCCCCTCTGGCTCGGAAACCTTTGAGCGTAGGTTTCCGAGCCAATAAGAGCAGCAACTATGACGAGAAAACAAATTTTCAAGTTCATAATTTGGATTTGCGTTCTTAAACTACAGGATTAAGGGACTAAGATTCTTTCAGCATGTCGTCCTATCAAGCATACGTAGAGACCAGACTCAGGAACCTTAACCTGCTTACCCTTGCCGACAATTCGACCCTCGATATTATAGACAATCATTTCCTTCTCAGCTACAATCACATCGTCTATGACATGAGGTGGCTTTACGTCATCCTTCTTGTCCTTAGTAATCTTCATAGAGACATAGAGAGGATCGTCAACAACAAGCTCATAGTTGTCTGCCTTAGACCCTGTCAGAATGAGATCAAGGGTAACAGTTCTGTCACCAGCCGTTGCGGAGTCGAGCCTTGCGGAGATAATTGAGAGTGTGACGTCATCAATATCCATATCAAGGACTCCATCAAGACCAGGCAGGTGGATGAGGTTGTCAGAGACATCGAGTGTTCCATCCTCCTTGCGGCTGTCAATTAAGACAGGTCCATCAAGGGTAACCTTAAGTTTGGTCACATTCATTGTTGTCTGGAGGACGTTGTCGTCAAGTTTGTAGAAACTTGCCTTCGGTCCCTCAATTCGTACTGTGACGACTGCAATTCGCTCCCCTGCATTGGGAGAGTCAATATATGCAGTGTCAATTACGAGATAGACAGAGCCCTCGTCCGCAGGATCAAGTCCGATGATGTTAGGCAACGTAATGAGAGTGTCAGCCAAACTGGTAGTTCCATCATAAGGACGATCCTTAACAAAGAAACTATCGTCAACACTGATAACCTTGCGAGAGTCGAAAATCTCAGTCTCGACGGACACGTAGTCAGGGTCAAGCGTGTAATTGTAGGCCTTGTCGCCAGAGAGAGTCAGATAGATGGTTGCTGTTCTTGCGCCAATCTGCGAATCATCAAGGACACCGCTGACGAACTCCAAATAGACATCGTCAATGTCTACATCATAGACTGTGCCAAATGTAGGCAAAGTGACAGACTCAGCATAGACATTGGCAGTGCCGTCGTAATCACGACCAGCCACAATGGCATCAGCATTGGGGCTAACCACGCAAGGTGTAACCTCTGTCTCAACAATTTGTGTTTCGGTCTCTGCGTCGAGCTTATATTTAGCTGCATCGTCACCAATAAGACGGAAGACAAGTGTTGTGTGACGAGAGCCGACATTAGGATCGTCAAGCGTAGCTGAGACAAGTTCAACACGGACATCATCGCCTGCGATTACACCAGCTGAGACATCAGGGAGGTTAGCTTCATCAAAGTCATCAAAATCATCAGTTGTAGAGTCATAGACATGGGTTGGCAACTTAGACTTGTCAGCACCAGTCAATGTCTTTGCAATAATATTTGTATTGACAACAATTACCGTGTCGCTCTCAGTCAGACCATAATTTCTGCCATCAGCACCATTAAGAGTGTAAACGATAGTAACCTTACGGTCTGAACCTGGTGTAGGATCATCAACCTCAGCAGAAACAACCTTAAACTCGGCATCTGCATCGCAATCAGCGAGACCAGAGATAATAACGGGTTTCTCGCCGGTTGCCTTAACTTGCTCCGTCACATCAGTTGCTCCGGTGTAGGGTAAAGACTCGATAGATATGTCGGAGTTGACTACAAGCTTAGCTGGCTGTACCTCTGTGTTAACAGTGAATACGAGATCATCCTCAGTCAAGCCGTAATCGCTCAGTTCTGCACCACGCAACTCAAACTTCAAAGTTGTATGGGTGAGACCGACATTGGGGTTACCAATTGTAGCTGATACAAGCTCAAAGTAAGCTCCATCATGGCAAGCTGTGAAACCTGTCGCCGTCAAAACATTTGTCTTATCAGCAAAATCAGCGAGGACATCAGTTCCGCAGTCATAGACATGGGCATCAAGTCGCAGGTTGCTAAGGTCAAGCTCCAACTCAGCAGGAGTTACAGTAACATTAGCAGACCAACTGTCGGTTATGAGACGATAGTTGTCCTTGTCAACACCGAGCAACTCTACTGAATATGTAGCAGTGCGAACTCCAACATTAGCGTCATCAAGATCACTTTCTGTTGCAGAGAGATAGACATCATCAAGCGCACCCGAGTCGTCTGTCATGACATTGGCTACCTCAGGCTCAGAAACCATATCGACATGCGTCAGACAATCGAACTTCTTCTCCTCTGGGAATTGAGGCTCAGTCGGATTGAGGATGACATCAAGTTTGTCAACATCGATAGTCATATTCTCATCGGTTCCTGACGTTTCGCCATCATCACCAATGGAATAATTATCAGAGCTGAGCTCGTACTTGATGATAACTTTCTTTGCTTCACCTGCATTCCTGTCCTCAAGTTTAGCCTCAGTGACTACGATATGCACGTCATCGGGGTTAACTGGAGTACCATCAGCATAGTAAAGCTCAGGCACAGAAATCTTGGAAATGTCAAGACCAGTCTTACCATTGTAGACACGTGACTCGGTAGTCTCAAATTGACCAACAATAGTAAGTTTCTGAGGTGTTACGATTACACTCAAATCAGACCACTCATCGGGTTCGAGATAGTAGTTCTGAGCGTCACCGCCATCAATTCCAAGTGCGACAGTTGCAGTGTGAGTGCCCACACTGAAATCAGTTCCGTTAATATGAGACCTGTCAGCAATGAAAGTCAAATAGAGGTCATCGGCTACGTCGTCATCATCAACTTGGATGTTGGTGATGTTAGGCATAACAATTTGGCTTTCAAGGATATTAGAAGTGCCATCATAACTCTTTGATGTGAGTTGTGGCTCAGAATCAAGAGTGATGAGCAGTTTAGAGACCTCAACACCATCAACAGTGATGTTAGCCGTTGTTCCGGCTCCATCAAATATAAAGTTGTTGGCGTAATCATCAACTAATTGGAAACTGATGGTAGCCTGCTTATCTGCACCAGCATTCTTGTCATCAAGAGTGGCTGAAATGAGGGCAATAGCCTCACTTGGCAGACTGACTACCTTATTG
>CAVFBC010000036.1:0-1077 GCA_963620575.1 Alistipes putredinis
AAGAGCCACTCTGGTATTGGGTTGGCAAACTTGCGGAAGCGGCTTGACATAATGTATGGTGATGATTGCTCATTCCATGCCGCATTAGATTCCGATGATGGTATATTCCGCGCATCAATAGAAATTCCCATTGAAACTAAGAGATAAGAATTTAGTGAACTTCTGTATATGGAAAAACATATAAGAACATTGGTTGTTGACGACGAGCCGTTGGCGCAAGAACTTGTAGCTGCATACGTGCGGCAAGTTCCATTCCTAACATATGTTGGGAGCTGCTCGTCGGCAATTGAGGCAATGACAAAGATAGAGGAGGGTGGGGTAGACCTTGTTTTCCTTGATATCCAGATGCCTGGACTATCCGGTCTCTCAATGGCGAAGGCGCTATCTGGTCCCGATATACCTAAAATAGTATTTACGACGGCCTATGGTGAATATGCTTTAGACGGATTTAAGCTCGATGCGCTCGATTATCTTCTCAAGCCATTCGATTTCGATGAGTTCATGCGCGTCGCAAACAAGGCAAAACGCCTTTTTGATCTCGAAAGTAAGGCAATGGGGGGGACAACGACAGGTGTCGCAACTGAGGAATCTAATGTAAATGCAACCATATGTGGCTCACAGACAGAGGAGGGCTCGTTCTTCTTTGTCAAGAGTGAATATAAGCTTGTCAAGATCGAGATTGACAAAATCTTATATGTTGAGGGGCTAAAGGACTATGTGAAAATATATTTGGTCGGTGCACCAAAACCTGTATTGACTTTGACCACATTGAAGCAGATGGAGGCGCGGTTGGCAAATTCACACTTCATCCGACTCCACAGGTCGTTCATAGTTAATGTTAAGATGATTTCAGGAGTTGAGCGCAGCGGTGTTTTTGTTGGCAATGTCCGCATCCCTGTTGGTGATGGCTATAAGCAGAAACTACAAGCCCTGTTGGATAAACTAACCCTTTAGTCGTATGAATGAGGCATTTTTGCAATACATTTGGGGGCAGAGGCTATATAGGTCAGCTGAGCAAATGACCACGGATGGCCGTAAGGTTGAAATTCTTAATCCAGGAAGATTAAATACGGATTC
>CAVFBC010000036.1:1087-12669 GCA_963620575.1 Alistipes putredinis
AGATTTTTTTAATGCCCAGGTGCGGGTTGACGGTGTGACTTGGGCGGGGAGCATTGAAATTCATCAAACTTCTGATGATTGGTTTCGGCATGGGCACGACAAGGATAGCGCATATGAAAATGTTATCCTTCATGTGGTTGGACGAAGTACGGGGCGCCCTGTGATGACCTGTCTTGGCTCTGTTGTTCCCGAAGTCGTCATATCATATGACCAAGAGTTAGAAAAACGTTATGACGCACTTGAAAATGGTGGAGCAAAATCGTCTGGCATAAGGTGCGCAAATTTATTGCCATTGATGCCGGAGACCCTCAAAACGTCGTGGCTCGACTCTTTGCTCATCGAGCGAATGGAAATGAAGAGCGATCTTGTGTTGGGCTACGTTGAGCATTTCAATGGTGATATAGATCAAGCTTTCTTTGCTATATTGGCTCGCTCCTTGGGTTGTAAAGTAAATGCAGAACCAATGGAGATGTTAGTCCGAGCTACCCCGTTGCGTATTCTCCTTAAACACAATGGTGTTTTGCAAACAGAGGCGTTGCTTTTGGGGCAGGCTGGCTTGCTTAGTGAAGTTCAAGCTGATGATTATGTGATGACTTTACGGAGGGAATATGAGCTGCTCAAGGCTAAGTTTAATATAGAACCTATAAGTTGCTCGGTGTGGAAATACGCACGCCTACGTCCCCTTAATTTTCCAGACATACGTCTTGTGCAGTTGGCTGCCATTGTTCGTGCCATACCAGGCAACTTTGCAAGTTGTTTGTCTCTCCCACTTGATAAATTGCTTGCGGTGACTCCGTCTGCTTACTGGGAAAGGCATTATAGATTAGGTGTAGTTGCAAAAAATGAATTGCCAAAGGCTATTGGTGCAAATTCACGTCGCCTGATTATGATTAACGCAGTAATTCCTTTTGCTTTCGCCATGGGACGGCGTTTTGATAATGCGCAGCGTAAGATGGATGCGATTGACGCCCTGAGGAATATTGAGATTGAGAAGAACTCAGTCCTTGAGCGCTGGACTGAGTTTGGAGTCAAAGTTAAAGATGAGGCTGAAGCGCAGGCTGTTCTACATTTGACAAAGGCTTATTGTGAGCGCTCTGGCTGTCTTCGTTGCCGTTTCGGGCATTTTTGTATTAGTCACGGAGTTACTCCTGTCCCCTATGCATCGATTGTGCGTTAAGTGGTACACTTGGGGAGCAGCGTGAACAAAATAAGTGCGGGGCGCAAGGTCATCCAACCTTGCACCCCGCATTTTCTTACGTATCGGCTTACTTTGCGTAGCTTACGGCTCGTGTCTCTCGAATCACGGTTATCTTGACCTGACCAGGATAGGTCATCTCTGTCTGAATACGCTTAGCGAGGTCTGTTGAAATCTCTTCAGCTTGCTTGTCAGAGACTTTTTCCGCCCCAACAATAACGCGAAGCTCACGACCTGCCTGTATTGCGTAAGTCTTTATTACGCCAGGGTAAGACATTGCCATGTTCTCAAGGTCGTTAAGACGCTTGATGTAGGCCTCAATAATCTCACGTCGAGCACCTGGCCTTGCGCCTGATATAGCGTCACAAACTTGGACAATTGGTGCAATCATTGTTTGCATCTCCACTTCGTCATGGTGTGCGCCGATTGCATTGCAAATCTCGGGTTTCTCCTTGTATTTCTCTGCGAGTTTCATGCCGAGAATTGCGTGCGGCAACTCTGGCTCCTCATCGCTCACCTTGCCAATATCATGAAGGAGGCCTGCGCGTTTCGCCTTTTTGGTGTTAAGTCCGAGTTCCGAAGCCATGACTGCACACAGATTGGCAGTCTCGCGCGCATGCTGTAACAAGTTCTGGCCATATGAGGATCTGTACTTCATCTTGCCAACAAGTTTGACCAACTCAGGGTGTAGGCCGTGAATTCCAAGGTCAATAGTGGTTCGCTTGCCAGTCTCTATGACTTCTTCCTCAACTTGCTTACGGACCTTATTGACGATTTCCTCGATGCGAGCTGGGTGTATTCGGCCATCGGTAACAAGTTGGTGCAGTGCCAAACGGGCAATCTCGCGGCGCATAGGGTCGAACGCTGAGAGCACAATAGCCTCTGGCGTGTCGTCTACAATAATCTCAACACCGGTTGCAGCCTCAAGTGCGCGGATGTTACGACCCTCTCGACCAATGATTCGACCTTTAATCTCGTCTGAGTCGATGTGGAAGATGGTCACGGAGTTCTCAATCGCAGTCTCTGTCGCAACACGCTGGATGGTTTGAAGCACAATCTTCTTGGCCTCCTTGTTTGCGTTAATCTTAGCCTCGTCCATGATGTCGTTGATGTAAGACATCGCATCGGTCTTGGCTTCAGCCTTCAGGCTTTCAATGAGGTTCTCTTTAGCCTGCTCGCTTGACAGTCCAGAAAGACTCTCAAGTTTTTCTATTTGCTGCTTATAGAGTTTTTCTACATCCTCCTCACGTTTGGCTATCGCGTCTTTTTGCTTGCCAAGCTCGTCTTGGGCGTCCTTCAGTTCGTTTTGGCGTTTCAACAACTCGTCGAAACTGCCCTTAACCTGTGCCTCACGTTGGCGAAGCTTGTTCTCCGCCGCTGCCATTTTCTGGTTCCGGGAGTTTATCTCTTTCTCGTTCTCCGCCTTCATTGCGAGGAACTTCTCTTTGGCTTGCAGAATCTTGTCTTTCTTGATAACTTCAGCCTGCGCCTCTGCCTCCTGGATTATTTTGGTGCTGCGTTTCTTGAAGGCGGTTGTCATCATCAGCCATGTGATGAAACCACCAACCAAAAGACCGCCTACGCACAATAGGATCTGGACCATTTCGTGGTTTTTATGTAATTGTTTATATATAAAATAAAGCACTACAGGAGACTAAACCCGTTAATCGGATTTTGGCTTCCTATAGTGCGAGTACGCTTGATTAACCCCGTGGGGCGAATTTTTCTGCCTTAGCGGCCGCAATCTTCTTCGTCCGACCGCCGAGTTTGCTTTATTTCTTTGAGTTTCCTTACTTCTTCTCTAACTCGTCGAGAGCTTTCTCTATCTTTGTTATGGCATCTTCTGCTGCTGGCGCCAAGATATTATCACTCTTCGAGTTCCGCTCCTCGTAATATCGAATTGCGAATTCTAAGGCAATCATTGTAAGCCTGACGTTCTCGTCGAAGCCACCCTTCTTGCCGTCGTCTGCGTAGTACTTGAACCTCTCGTTGAATAATTTACTCGCTTGCTCATATATTCCGCGCTGTTGGTTGTCAACATTCACTGGAATCTTTTTATTGCCGAGAACCAGCTCAAGCCGAGTTTTCTCTTCGCTCATATCCAACGACTACGTCCGCCCCTACGAGGCAATTTATTCTTTGAGAAGTGCAATGCACTCATCGATTTCTCGCACTATTCGACTGATTTTTTTCTTGGCCTCATCTGGCGTGTAAGCCGCATCACCCGCGGCTGTGCCACGCAAAGCGAGGCCAAGTCGGCTGCACTCAAGTTGTCGCTTCAGATTTTCAATCTCTTCATCTTTGTGGAGCAACTCGTTTTGCATATCGCTGTTCTGCTTTTGCAGCCTATTGACTTGCAGCTTCAAGTTGTTGGCCTTGAAAATGAGTCTATTGATTACATCTTCAAGCTTATCTTTCAACTCGATGTTGCCACTTGCCATTTAACAGTCTTATTAGCTACGCAAATTTACGTTATTATCTTTGAATTTTTAGCCTAAAGATTAAAAAATGTCACTGAGTAGTGTCGATATTTACTTCATATCGACGACAGTGATTCCCGCACCTCCGAATTGTACGTTCTCGTCACGAGCATCCTCAACGCAGGGTTGGCTCTTTAGGTATTGACGTATCATTTGGCGTAGGATGCCATTGCCCTTGCCATGCAAAATTCTCACTTGGGAAGCTTCGCATAGCACCGCCTCGTCTATGAAGCGAGAGACTTCTTGCAGGGCCTCTTCGGTTCGCATGCCGCGCACGTCTATTTCGCTCTTGAAGTTGAGCTTCTTCTCGCGCACTGTCGATGCTACATTTGAGTAGTCAATCCCGCCTTGTTTATCGCTTCCTGCTTTCTTCGCGGCACTTTTGCTGACTCTTTTTAGGCGGGTTAGTTTTATTGTTGTCAGCATGTTGCCCATGGCAATTTGGACATTGTCGCCTTTGATTGACAAGACTTTGCCGAGCCGCCCATCGTCTCCGTCTATGGCCACCATGTCATTGACGCCTATCGGCCTGTCATCTGACGGGGCTGTTTTGTCGTTTGAGGTAGGTGACACCTTGTCCTTCTCTGCGTTTCTTTCTGCTCGTCTTTGCTGTCGCTTGCGAATCTGCTCCATCTTGCGAAGGAGTTCTCCATCGTCATCATTTATGCTCTCAACATTCTCTGCTTTAAATGTTTCCAGAGTTTGTCTCAACTGTTTTGTACGCTCTTTTTCCGCCTGAGCGTTGCGTATTTCGCGTATAGTGTTTTCTATTTGCCTGTTTGTTTGTGACAATAGGGTGCGAGCCTCCTCTTTTGCTTTGTTGATGATGGCTTTCCGCTCTGTCTTGATGCTGTCCAGCATCTCGTTATATTTTTCCAGGACATCTGACAGTTTCTTGTCGTTTTCTTTGACGTTCTGCCTTTTCTGCTCCCAGTAATGCTTATCGCGATTTATCTGGCGCAAGTTCCGGTCATAGTCAGCATTCTCATGGCCCATGGTCTCTTTCGCCTCTTGCAGTATCTTTTCGGGGAGGCCGATCTTCCTTGCTATCTCGAATGCGAACGAGCTTCCTGGCTGTCCTATGTGCAGACTGAACTTGGGTTCTATCTTTTGGGTGTCAAAGGTCATTGCCCCATTCACAAGGCCGTCTGTCTGTGTGGCGAAGTGTTTGAGGTTTGTGTAGTGCGTAGTCAGGACACCCCAGGCCCCGAGTCGGTTCAATTCTGCTAATACGGCTTGCGCAATAGCCCCACCCATGAGAGGTTCTGTGCCCGTGCCAAACTCGTCAAAAAGAACCAATGTGGCATTATTCGAGTACCTGACGAAATTTTTCATGGCTGTCAGGTGGGAGGAGTAGGTGCTCAAGTCATTTTCTATGCTTTGGTTATCACCTATATCAATGAAGAGGTTTTCGAATATGCACATGCGGGATCCCTCGTTGGCGGGAATCAAAAGACCGCACTGGAGCATATATTGCAATAGTCCAACTGTCTGCAGACAGACAGATTTACCGCCAGCATTGGGACCTGATATGAGTAATATCCGGCTTGATGGCGCTATAAGTTCTATGTTTAGCGGGACTATCTTTTTCCCTTGCTCGGACAATTGTTTCATGAGCAACGGGTGGCGCGCCCCGCTAAGATATAGACCGCGCTCTTTGTCCACAATGGGCATGACCGCGTCTATCTCTTTTGCGTATATAGCCTTACCTCTGACGAAGTCTATTTCGCCAAGGGCTTCTATGGTGTGTATCATATCCGGAGCATAGGGGCGGATATTGGCCGACGTGTCTTTCAGTATTCTTATTATTTCACGTCTCTCTTCGTTCCTTAACTCCTTGAGCCTTGAGTTGAT
The DNA here is from genome assembly GCA_963620575.1 of Alistipes putredinis. Lineage (GTDB taxonomy): Bacteria > Bacteroidota > Bacteroidia > Bacteroidales > Marinilabiliaceae > W3P20-009. The sequence continues at coordinate 6,617 of CAVFBC010000036.1, forward strand.
GACTACGACTTCAGCAGGTTGGACGAAGGCTGTGCGTCCCGTTGATGACTCGTCAATGACCATTCCACCCAGCATGCGTTTATTCGCTGCGGGGACGGGTATGACGGCAACGCCGTCATGTATTGAAATAGAGGCCTCTGCGTCTACAATACCATCATTTTGGGCTTTCTTCATGATGGCGGCGAGTCTCCGCATTGCTGCCACCTCCTGCTGTTTTATTTCGCTGCGGATGTCGGACAGTTGTGGTGTCGCATTATCCCTTATCTCGCCTTGTGGCGTGAGTATTCGGTCTATAACTTGTATCGTAAGAGGGTAGGGGCTTAGCTCCGCCGCCAATTCGCTCATTCGCGGGTAGTCGGGGTGGCCACCCTCGCCAGGTTTAGCATCGTCAGCAAAACCATTGGGGTCTCTGAAAAAGTCAATCATGCTGATTGACAAGGCTAAAGAGGTCCGGAGGGCCAACAACTCATCTTCATTAAGGTATAGCCCGTCAATACGGATTCGGCGCAGCGCCTCTCGGAGGTCTGGTAACTCTGAGGCGGGAAAGTCTACTTGCGATTCAATTATAGCAGCCATTTCGGCTGTGCGTCCGGCATGTTTCATGACCTCGTCATAGTCAGTCATGTATGTCATGTCTGTTGCGTAGTCTTTCCCTATTGAAGTGAGGCATGCGTCAGCTACGATCTTTCTAATCCTGTCGAACCTTAATTTAGCCTCTATGTTTTCCGGAAATAACATTTTGTGTCGTCTACTTATCGTTATTTGCCATTCCTCTTAGCACATCTCGTGACTCTGGCCCCATATTAAATATGAGGTCGAAGATTGACAGAAATGGTCTGAATGGTTTGTCGGTATATGGCGATGAGAAAACCTGATTATATTCAATGACATCACACCTGTCATGAAGCCTATTTGAATATTTGGGCTCGATGGCTATTCTGAAATCGTCTTGTCCTTCTGCCGCCTTGCAGAATGACATTGTTTCGTGTACCTCGATGTTGATATTGATAAGTTTAGCTATTGCGTTGAGAATCTCCATGTTGAAGTCCCAAAGAAAAGTATGTTTCTTGTCAAGTACACGTTTTATTTCATCTTGCATGAACTCAAAGAAAGGCGATGAGTTATATGCTGTTTGCAAGGCGTATGCAAGTTGCCTGTCCCAGTCTGTCTCGTAATTTATTCGAGTGTCGCGATATAATAGCGCATGCCCTGTGTGTACTGGCACAGATACGTCCAATGGACCACTTGGGTTGAGGATTGTTGTTCTGGTGCGCTGCGTGCGTCTTTGGTAAGGTCCGTGAGCCTCAAAAATCACACTGCCTGATTTCATCAATAATGCCCAAAACGCAGTGTCTCCTGCGAATGGAAGGTTGAATATCGGAAGCATGAATGTGTCCTGTGTCTCTTTTGCCATAAAGTGTGTAGCTGGTTTGTCCGCCAGTCTTCCAATTTATTTTTGTAACGTGTTGTCCTGTTTACATACACCCATTGTTTCGCTAATGTATATTATGTAGCACGCCACAATTTGTAATGCTCTGGCCATGTCTATCGCAGAGTTGTGCCACAAAGTTAGCAAATAACCTTGAAATGGGACACCCGAACTCTCTTGGGCTCATTTCTGCTTAATGGGCATATGAGGAATATGCCTACATTTGACATTCGTAATCTATTGTGAAACTTTGCAATGATAAAAAGATAGCCCCCGCAAGGCTAACCTGCGGGGGCTATCACTATAAGTAAACGCTTATCAAATCGTCATTTAGAGAGCTGGACCAGCAGCTACGAGAGCCTTGCCTGCCTCGTTAGTCTGGTACTTGACGAAGTTCTTGATGAAGCGGCCTGCGAGATCCTTAGCCTTAACCTCCCACTCAGATGCCTGAGCGTAGGTGTTACGAGGATCAAGGATGTTAGTGTCAACACCAGGAAGCTCGGTTGGAACAGTGAAGTTGAACATAGGGATCTGCTTGGTCGGAGCCTTGTCAATTGCACCACTCAGGATAGCGTCGATGATGCCACGGGTATCCTTGATAGAGATACGCTTGCCAGTGCCATTCCAACCAGTGTTGACGAGGTAAGCCTTAGCGCCGCTCTTCTCCATCTTCTTGACGAGCTCCTCTGCATACTTGGTCGGGTGCAACTCGAGGAATGCCTGGCCGAAGCAAGCTGAGAAAGTAGGAGTAGGCTCGGTGATGCCACGCTCTGTACCTGCGAGCTTAGCGGTGAAGCCGCTGAGGAAGTAGTACTTGGTCTGCTCGGGGGTAAGGATAGAGACTGGGGGCAGGACACCAAATGCGTCAGCAGAGAGGAAGATGACCTGCTTTGCTGCAGGTGCGCTTGAACCTGGCTGAATGTTGGTGATATGGTTGATGGGGTAGGATACACGGGTGTTCTCGGTGACTGACTTGTCAGTAAAGTCAATCTTGCCGTTCGCATCTACGGTAACGTTCTCAAGGAGTGCGTTGCGCTTGATAGCGTTGTAGATGTCAGGCTCGTTCTCCTTGCTGAGGTTGATAACCTTAGCGTAGCAGCCGCCCTCGAGGTTGAATACGCCCTCGTCATCCCAGCCGTGCTCGTCATCACCGATGAGCTTGCGCTTCGGGTCGGTTGAAAGGGTGGTCTTGCCGGTGCCAGAGAGACCGAAGAAGATGGCGGTGTTCTCGCCATTCATGTCGCAGTTGGCTGAGCAGTGCATAGAAGCGATGCCCTTGAGAGGCAAGTAGTAGTTCTGCATTGAGAACATACCCTTCTTCATCTCGCCGCCATACCAGGTGTTGATGATAACCTGCTCGCGGGTGGTCGTATTGAAAGCAACGCAAGTCTCAGAGTTGAGGCCGAGCTCCTTGTAGTTCTCGACCTTAGCCTTTGATGCGTTGTAAATAACGAAGTTGGGCTCGAAGTTAGCCTTCTCCTCCTCGGTGGGCTTGATGAACATGTTGCTGACGAAGTGAGCCTGCCAAGCAACCTCAACGATGAAGCGAACAGCAAGGCGGGTTGCCTTGTTTGCACCACAGAATGCGTCAACTACATAGAGGTTCTTGTTAGAGAGCTCCTTCTTTGCAATCTCCTTGACCTTAGCCCAAACATCCTCAGACATGGGGTGGTTGTCATTCTTATACGCCTCGCTGGTCCACCATACTTTGTCATGTGACTGAGCGTCATCGACAATGTACTTGTCCTTAGGCGAGCGGCCGGTGAAGATACCGGTCATGACATTGACGGCACCGAGCTCGGTTACCTGACCCTTCTCGTAGCCCTCGAGGCCAGCCTTAGTCTCTTCCTTGAACAGCTCCTCGTAAGAGGGGTTGTAGGCGATCACGGTAGAACCAGTGATGCCATACTTGGTCAAATCGATGTTTGCCATGTCTTGTGATTAAATTTATTTGTTATTTGCAATTTCAGTTTTCTGTCACCCTCATAGGACTCGTCCCGCAGAGTGACAACGCAAAAATAAGATACTTTGGGGTATTTTCAACAATAAATTACGGAAATTTTTCTTTAATGACGGAATAATCTCTGTTTTGTGCTATGTTTCAGCATATTATGATGTGTTGGGTCAAGTTCGCGGCAGCCGAAACGAGTCAGTCTAAAACAAAACAACCCCCAAGACTTTGAGTCTTGGGGGCTGCCTTGCTTATGTCGCTAAAGGTTTTTGCCTCTGCGTTTAGTTAATGTAGCTGTCAATCTTCTTGAGGAGGTTCTCGACAGAGACAATCTCCAAGAAGGTCGTGCCGCCGCCGATGCCGAAGCTGCCGCCAATGTAGGCAACCAGATCAGACTTGTCAAGCTCGCCCTCTTTGAGGAGCTTCTCAACGGTATGACGGAGAATCTCGCTCTTGTTCTTACCCTCTTCAACGACCTCTGCGAAGACGCCGAATGAGAGAGCAAGCTCGCGTGCTACGCGAGGCTCATATGCGAGAGAGTAAACGGGGATGTTGCTACGGAATGCAGCGAGGTAACGAGCAGTCTTGCCAGTGAAGCTGTCGGTGATGAGAGCCTTGATGGGGAGCTCCTTGGTCGCGCTGACAGCGGCCTCAGCGAGGCAAGTGGTAACCTCACCCTTTGCAGAAGGAACGGGGATGTCGTTGCGAGAATCCTTTGCGTCCTCTGATACGCCTGCAATCTTAGCCATGGTCTGAACAGCCTCAACAGGGTACTTGCCGTAGGTCGTCTCACCAGAGAGCATGATGGCATCGGTGCGATGGTAGATAGCGTTAGCGATATCGGTAACCTCTGCACGGGTAGGACGTGGGTTCTTAATCATGGTGTGGAGCATCTGAGTAGCCACGATGACGGGCTTCTTAGCCTCGATGCACTTGCGGATGAGCATACGCTGGATGAACGGAATGCGCTCAATAGGAACCTCGATGCCCAGGTCGCCACGAGCAACCATTACACCATATACGCAGTCGATAATCTCATCGATGTTTCGAACACCTTCCTCGTTCTCAATCTTTGCAATGATCTTGATGGGGCTGTTGTGTGCATCGAGGATGTCCTGAATCTCCTTGACGTCCTTAGCGCTGCGGACGAAAGAGTGGGCGATGAAATCAAGCTTGTTCTCGATAGCCCAAAGGACGAAGCCCTTGTCCTTCTCGGTGAGGGAAGGAAGATTGATGCTTACGCCAGGGACGTTGACGCTCTTGCGGCCATCCTCTATGCGGCCACTATTCTCGACGGTGCAGACGAGATAATCCTCGTGCTTCTCGTCAACATGGAGGGAAACGTCGCCATCATCGATGAGAATCTGCTTGCCCTCTGAGAGGTCTGCTACGAAGCCATCATAAGAGACGCTGAGAACCTCTGAAGAAGAGTGCAGCTGAGGGTCGCTCTTAACGATAATCTTCTTGCCAGCCTCGAAAACGATAGGCTGATCGCAAGGAGTGGTGCGGACCTCAGGACCCTTGGTGTCAACGAGGATCGCAATCTTGTCAGAAACCTCGCGGGTGTTCTTGACAATTCGGCCAATACCCTCATGATCCATATGGGCGGTGTTGCAACGGACGACATTCATGCCGGCCTCATGGAGTTTACGGATGAACTCGACGTCGCAGCGGATGTCAGAAATCGTGGTGACGATTTTTGTAAGTTTCTTCTTCATCGTTAATTTATAGTAAATGTCTTAGGTTTTTCTTTTTTACTTCTTCAGACGCTTGATGGCCTCGATTCCAAGACGGTAAGAGTCAAGCCCAAACCCGGCAATGGAGCCAAGGCATACCGCGGACAAAAACGAGTGGTGCCGGAAGTCCTCGCGTTTGCCTATGTTGCTGATGTGGACCTCGACGACTGGAGTCTTCACTGCTGAAATAGCGTCAGCTATAGCTACGGAGGTGTGAGTATATCCGCCTGCGTTCAAGACGACACCATCAACAGCGCCGAACCCTACCTCGTGAAGCTTGTCAATTATGCCTCCCTCGTGATTTGATTGATAGTAAGTTATCTCATCATCGCCATAAGCAGATTTGAGCTCGGTCAGGTAATCCTCAAACCCTCGGCTTCCGTAGATGCCGGGTTCTCGTACTCCAAGAAGGTTGAGGTTTGGACCATTGATAATGAGTATTCTCATCTGAATAAATCAGTTTCGTTATTAAATAAGAGTGGATTTTTGCACCATTCTATTCAAAAAAACGACGCTAAATTAGTAACCTTGCGCCAAATATTGAAACCCATGGCGTCTAATTTCAGATAAGTTAAATATATTTTACCCTTGTGCGAAATTTTAGTCGAGATTGTGTTGACTTAAACTTCTCCATGCGTTTTTATTGAGTTTTTGAGACATTAATTTTATGTATCTTTGTCAATAAAATCACGTAAAAACAACAAATGCTTCGTTTAAGTGCTATTCAGTGCTTTAGCGTTCGCATGTTCCATGCTACTGTGTCAAAAATGAAACTTATAGCTATAAGCTTGGTCCTTGGCGTTTTCTCCGCATCTGCTTGTGATGTGTTTGCGCAGAATGTGGTAGGCGAAAATTCAAATGGAAAGTCGCTATCCACGATAGTTCTTGACCCCGGACATGGTGGCAAGGATCCTGGTGCAATCGGCAGCAAGTATAA
>CAVFBC010000036.1:12679-20525 GCA_963620575.1 Alistipes putredinis
CTGACATATTTATCTCTATCCATGCCAATTCGTCAAAAAACAGGCAGGTGGCTGGTTCTGAGACTTTTTTGCTTGGTCAGCACAGGTCTAAGGAAAATCTTGAAGTGGCACAAAAGGAGAACTCCGTTGTAACTCTTGAGGATGATTATACCACTAAGTATGAAGGCTTTGATCCTGCACAGCCAGAATCTATTATAACTTTTGCTGGTCTACAGTCGGATTACATTAACAAGAGTATCGACATGGCGGTGTCAATTCAGAAGGGCTTTTCGAATCTCGGACGAGTTGACCGAGGGGTTAAACAAGCGGGTTTCCTTGTACTCCGCCAAGTTGCCATGCCGAGTGTGCTCATTGAGCTGGGATTCATCAGCAATCCGGAGGAGGAAAAGTATATGGCGAGTCCAACCGGAGCCGTCGAGCTTGCAACTTCCATCTATAAGTCCATAAAATCTTTCAAGTCGAGTTTCGATGGGCGTAAGGTTGTAATGAAACATGACGCTGATGAGGTTGCCCCTGCAAAAACAGCGTCTGTTGATTTGTGGCCAGCAGGTGTCAATTTTAGGGTGCAAGTGGCTGCGGCACGGAGTGCCGCCAATGTGGACACGGTCGGTTTATCCCCACTTAGCCATATTGAAGAGGACGGCATTGTCAAGTATATGGTGGGAATTTGTAAGTCATTTGAGGATGCGCAGAAGCTTCAGGACGAGCTTAAGTCAAGATATGTAGGCTGCTTTATTGTTGCATTTGATGGAAGGGACAAGATTTCCGTCAGGAGTGCAAGGAAAAAGATAAAGTAGGTCTCTCCCAATACAATCCAAACACTCAATTGCAGATGAACTCAGAAAAAATCAGAAACATAAAGATTGGCCTCTTCGCCATCGCCGCTTTTGTTATTCTGTGCGTGGGGCTTAATTATTTGAAAGGTCGAGACTTGTTCTCTTCAGGGGCAAAGCTGACAGCTTGTTATGCGGCAGTTGACGGTTTGACAGATTCCAGCCCGATTCTATACCATGGGTTTAAGGTCGGCTCTGTCAAGGATATTGAGATTAATCAGTACGCAAAGGATCCGTCACAAGTCTTTACTGTCACCATTAACATCGAGAAGAATCTTGAGGTGCCTGAGGATAGCCGTGCTGAGATTGTCAGTACCGACCTTCTGGGTGGAAAGGGCATAGAGATTATTCTTGGGAAAAGTGATAAAATGCTTGGGTCGGGCGATACCGTTTCCACCTCTGTCAAGTTGGGACTTATTGATGAGTTGATGCCAGTCAAGGATCAGGCCTCCACGCTTATGGCAAGCGCAACTGACGTCTTTAATGGTGTGGACTCAGTTCTTGACGTAAACAATCGTCAGAATATCGCTCAAATCCTCTCTAATCTCAATGGTGCAATGAGAAACATTGAGATGCTGACTCGTAATCTGAGTCAGATGTCTAACCAGTCAGGCGCGATAGGAGGGACATTTAACTCGACGAGCGAACTTATGGCAAACCTTAACAAGCAGTCGGGGCGAATTGACTCCATCATGCGGAATGCTAATAAATTCACTCAAAACCTCTCTGATGCTGATATGGGACATGCCATCTCTGAGCTTGATTCGATGATGGCAAGCGTAAACTCATTTTTGTCTGCTAATGGAAATGTGAAAAAGCTTGCCAATGACGCTGAGCTTTATGATAATCTAACTATGGCTATCGACAACCTTAACAGGTTGTTGGTCGACATCCGTCTTAATCCTTCGCGCTACATAAATGTGTCTGCTTTCAAGTTTGGAGGCAAACAGATATATTTCTCGGACACTAACTCTGCGGTGAATGTTATGAGGGGAACAATCTATGCTGTTTGCGTCGCAAAGAGTAAGAAACCCATTGATATTCCAACTGTAATAGCAGAGCATAAGGTGCTCGAGTATAGTTATGATGGTAAGTATCGTTACATTGTAGTGCCTTTCGCAACAGAGCAAGAGGCTATCAGTTTTAAACAGTCTGCCGGTATTGCGGACGTGTATCCCGAAGCTGAAATAGACTGTTATGTTGATGGCGTGCTCAAGTAGTATGATGATATGACCGAATTTATAGGCTGGAGACTTTGGGCTTCGGCCTTTTTTTGTTCATTGCATCTTTGGACCTACGCTATTCGAGCGGACTTTTTGCGCTTAATGTAAGTCTGCCTGAAAAATCCTATAGTTTAGTTTACTGGCGGCAGCCCTAAAAAAATGTGATATATGTTGATACGGAAAGCAACTGAGGATGATTTAGGTGTTATATTATCGTTGCGTGATGCAGCGCGTAAGATTATGCGCTCCACCGGCAACTTGTCTCAATGGCCAGAAAATGTCCCGGCCGCATCTCTATTTGAGAGTGATATTAGGGCCGGATTTAGCTATATCGTTGAGTTTGATGGTCTGCCTGTCGCTACGTTTGCTCTTATTCCTGGCCCAGATCCAACTTATGACGTGGTCTATGATGGCTGTGGATGGATGTGTGATGGTGACGATTACGGGGTTATCCATCGTTTAGCATCTAACGGTAAAGCCCATGGTGTTCTAACAGAAGTTTTGCGTTTCGCTATAGATAGATATGACGACATACGCATAGACACGCACGCTGACAATGCGATTATGAGGAAACAGTTGTCACGCCATGGCTTCACGCATGTGGGCGATATTTTATTGTCTAATGGTGAACCACGGATGGCATTTCATTGGCTGCGAAAGTAGAGCATGTCTTTTCTAAAAGAAAGCGCCCTGCGGTACTCTTTGGTGAGTAGCGCAGGGCGTCTCATTTTGTTTATTTGAATTGACTTTTACTTCCAAATGCCTTTTGTCGTCATCACGATGGGGATGATGTTGCCTTTCCTGTCATACTTCATCTCCTCAATGCATACAGAGCGGCGAAAACTTCCACCATTGACATCCGCTCCTCCGTTGTGATAAACGAAGTACCATTTACCATCTTTTTCTACTATGGCCTGATGGTTTGTGTTGCAATTACCGGCGAGTTCATTTATTACTCCCTTATACTCGTATGGGCCATATATGTTGTCACTTACGGCATATCCGATTTTCTCGGGGAACTCGAGGGCAAACGAGAGGTAGTACTTCCCTTTGTACTTGTGAATCCACGGAGCTTCTGTGTAGTTTGATTTGCCAGGCTGCGGATCCGCAGGTGTATTTATGCCGTCTATCCTGATAGTCTTGATGTCGCCGTCAAGCTCAAGCATGTTGTCTTTTAGTTTTGCAATGTAGCATTGCGTGTTGCCCCAGATAAGATATGCGCTTCCGTCATTGTCAATGATGACAGTCGGGTCAATGTCATCCCAAAAAATCCCAGTATATTGGGTTGTCATGTTATTAGTAACGAGGGCGGAGCCGCGTGCGTCTTTAAATGGACCTACGGGGCTGTCGCTCACTGCGACGCCTATTGCCTTACCGTCTTTCCCGTCAACGTTCTTGTGTTCGACTGTGACATACCAATAGTATTTGTCCCCCTTGCGAATCACTTGGCTCGCCCACGCCTCGCCTTCAGCCCAGCTGAAGTCTGATGTGCTTAGCGGTACTTTATGTTCCGTCCATGTCTTCATGTCTTTAGAACTGAGGACGGTCCACTCATCAATTTTGTAGAAATTGTGGGGTGGGGGGCAAACATCGTGACCGGCATAGATGTAGAATGTTCCGTCATTGTCTACCAGTGCGCCTGGATCTGCCGTGTATTCGTATCGAACAAGTGGATTACCGTTAGCTACAAATGTTGTGTCATGAATTTGCGCATTGACTGCACTCGCTAATGTCAGGAAAAGTGAGCCAAACAAATAAGATTTCTCCATTTTGTCGTTGTGTGTTTTGTTTAAGCAAAGTTAACAAGAGAGATGCCTGCCGTGGTGGACAATTAAACTTTTGTAGTGGATTTTTGCTTTTTAAAAGCAAGTGCGCCCGCTATTATCACGAATATATAATCTCTACAAAGCGCGAGCACGCAGTATGGTGGCGTTAACTCGTTCGATTAGTTCACTCTGATGCAGATGCGCACGGGGAACGCCCTCTTCAAGTTCACCGCCAACGGGCTGCTGCAGTCGATGACGGGCGCAAGCCCTTTCTATCGGGTCAACCCGCTCGTCATGATTTTCAGACTAACAAGGGGTAGCAGTTCGTCCTCTTATACACAAAGTGTTCTATATAACCCATTAGGAAAAAGTGTAGGCTGGGCAAGGACAGGGACTGGTATTTTTTCTATTACTCACAACTTGAACAACACCTCACACACGGTGATAGGGACGGCTTCTAACTACGAGAGTCATATGGTAATGTACGTCACGCCATATTCGACTTCTGCCAATACTGACGTTATCTACACAGCGGACGATGCGACAAGGAACGACCCCCAAGTGCTGACGCTTCACTTTTTCGACTACTTAGCATATTCTTAAACGGTTGTTATATGAGAGGAAATGCCTAAATTGCTGGGACTAAAAATAAGAACATGAAGAAAAATGTAATCCTTATGGCGTTCGCCATTGTTTCGGCTTTTCTTGTCTTCTCTTGCGAAAGTGATGAAGGAGGCGGCAAGTTAGATACCTACTCACAAATATACGTGAACGGAAGAAACATCGTTAACAAATCGGCTTCGACTGCGAACACCGATGGGAAGCAAAAACTGCTGACCGTTGAGGAGATTTGCAAGGGGGACTCAGTTTGTTTGTTAGCATATAAAAAAGGAAGTACGACTCAAGAAGCAACTTTTCTTTATAAATTCATAGCTGATGGAGGCATAGACACTATTAATAGTAGAATAGCACTATACGCTGGCAACATTAACGGGCTTGAGAAGAACGAATTCCTCATGGAGGAGTGGAAGTGGTATATCCGCAAACTTAACTGGGTATACAATGGAGAAGACGAGGACGGAAACCCAATGTATTTCTGTGGTCTTTCTTTAGAAGCCCACGACACGATAGCCTACATCCCGACCGAGCAGCGGTTGGCAGTGGTAGACACGCTGACGACCCTCTTTGAGGATAAGGAGGGCAATTGGGACAAGATTTATAAAATCTTCAATGACGCTTTCATCTTCTACCCATGCACGGGCGAGGAGTATAAGGAACTGGAGGCTGCAGGTCTGAACTGACCAAAGGGCGAAGTAAAAACCACATCAACGGGGCGGGGCGCAAACGCGCTTCGCCCTTTTTAATAGATTTTGGAAAGTAAAACAAAGAACACCAATGGAGCGCATAATGCTGACAGAGGAGGAGAGACTGGCGTTAATGGGCATAAGGGTGGCACGCTGCGAGATGACGAGTTGCGGGCATGAGTTGGCATTGTAAGAATCCCAAGAACAGGGCCCACAAAATGATAAATGCGGCAGAGTATATTTCGCATATACTCTACCGCAATATTCAAAAGGGCATTACAGTCCCCTTATTGGTTTATAAAACTCAATTGTTCTTCGCCATCCTTGTGGTCAATCAGAATCTTTTGCGATTTGGTCAACTGAGCCTCAACTATTTTCTCGGCCAGATCATCCTCTATGAACTTTTGGATTGAGCGACGCAATGGTCTGGCTCCATATTGCGCATCATAACTCTTGTCTGCGAGGAATGATTTAGCAGCGTCGGTCAATGTTACTGTGTAGCCCAAAGCCTCGACGCGGGAGATAAGTCCACGCAACTCAATGTTAATGATATCCAATATGTTGTCTCGTGTCAACTCATTGAATACTATAATGTCGTCAATTCGATTGATGAACTCGGGGGCGAACGCCTTGCGTAGAGCTTTTTGGAGGATAGACGCAGAACGTTCTGCGTCACTTGTCCCACCGGCTTGACTGAAGCCGACTCCACGCCCGAAATCTTTCAATTCACGGCTTCCGATGTTGGAAGTCATAATGATTATGGTATTCTTGAAGTCGACTTTACGCCCGAGGCTATCAGTCAGATGGCCTTCATCGAGAACTTGCAGCAGCATGTTGAAGACATCAGGGTGAGCCTTCTCAATCTCGTCGAGGAGAACCACAGAGTATGGTTTCCTGCGAACCTTTTCTGTCAATTGACCGCCCTCCTCATATCCTACATATCCTGGAGGCGCTCCAATAAGGCGAGACACAGAGAATTTTTCCATGTACTCGCTCATGTCTATTCGCACCAGAGCATCGGTCGTGTCAAAAAGGTACTTGGCCAAAACTTGCGCTAAGTGGGTCTTGCCAACACCGGTCGGACCTAAAAATATGAAAGAGCCAATAGGTCTGTTGGGGTCCTTTAACCCTGCTCTGTTTCGCAATATGGCTTTTACCACTTTTTGTATTGCGTCATCTTGTCCGATGACAGAACCTCTTAGCTCATCGCCCATTTTCATCAGGCGTTGCCCCTCTGCTTGAGCCACACGTTGGACGGGCACGCCTGTCATCATGGCTACAACTTCCGAGACTTTTGCCTCATCAACTATTTCGCGATGCTGTTTAAGGCTCTCTTGCCAATCTTTCTTGGCATTCTCGAGTTCCTCCTCCATTTTTCGCTGCTTATCTCGGAAACTGGCGGCCAATTCGAAATTCTGAGCTTTGACGGCATTCATCTTGCTGCTATTCAGCGACTCGATTTCATGTTCCAAATCTGTGATGGACTGCGGAACAATGACGTTTGATATATGAACACGCGACCCAGCCTCATCGAGTGCGTCAATAGCCTTGTCGGGCAGTTGGCGGTCACTAATGTAGCGCTCTGTGAGAGACACGCAAGCCTCCAATGCGTCATCAGTATAGGTGACGTTGTGGTGTGCCTCGTATTTGTCCTTTATATTTTTCAGAATTTGCAAGGTCTCATCGTGAGATGTCGGCTCAACCATGACCTTTTGGAAGCGTCTTTCAAGTGCGCCGTCCTTCTCTATGTTTTGCCTATACTCGTCGAGAGTTGTTGCTCCGATGCACTGGATTTCCCCTCGCGCCAATGCTGGCTTGAGCATATTGGCGGCGTCAAGGGTGCCGGGTGCGCTTCCGGCGCCTACTATGGTGTGAATCTCGTCAATGAAAAGAATTACGTTGCGATGCTGGCTGAGCTCATTGAGCAAGGCCTTCACACGTTCCTCAAATTGTCCTCGGTACTTTGTGCCAGCAACCATAGATGCGACGTCAAGTGAGACAACGCGCTTGTCAAACAGCACGGCAGGAACCTTTTTCTCGTATATGCGCAAAGCTAAGCCCTCTGCAATGGCGGACTTGCCTACGCCGGGTTCGCCAATCAGGATGGGGTTATTCTTTTTCCTTCTACTTAATATCTGCGCAAGTCGCTCTATTTCGTTTTTTCGACCTACCACAGGGTCCAGTCGTCCCTCCTCGGCTGCCTTTGTCATGTCAATGCCAAAGCCATCAATCATAGGGGTGTCGCTTCCCGCCACATTTTTTCGTGGCGTGTCTTGATTCGGCTTTTTCCTGTTGTCCTCACTATTTGAGGATGCGAAAGGTCCGTCAGAATCGTCATCGCCATTGTCAATGACGTTAAAGAAACGTCCGGCTTCCTCTTTCGCCTTCTCGTAAGAAACCCCTTTCTCCGCAAAGAAATAGCTAAGCTTTGTCGAGTCCTCACGCATCACGGCTAACAGAAGGTGCGCTGTGTGTATTTGGTCGCACTTCATCGACTGCGCCTCCAGTTTAACAGAACGCATTATTCTCTCTGTTGATTGTAGGGGTACTGCCACATTATTCCCGTAAGAACCACTATCCCCCTTCAAGTCTGGCGTGGCACTGTCCAATATGTTTTTCATGGCAGAAATAACTTCATCTGTCGTAATATTGAAACGCTCCAATACTTGCATTGCCGAGCAGCTTGTGTCTTCCGCCATCGCCAGCATTATATGTTCCGG
>CAVFBC010000037.1:0-19558 GCA_963620575.1 Alistipes putredinis
ACGGGTGTAGTTCAGTTGGTAGAGCATCGGTCTCCAAAACCGAGTGTCGGGCGTTCGAGTCGCTCCACCCGTGCAATATCCTTTTTAAGATGAATAAGGTATCAACATATCTCTCTGACGTTTATAACGAGCTTGTTGTCAAGACTACGTGGCCCACTTGGAGTGAGCTTTTCTCCAGTGCGCGTATCGTGATGATTGCTTCTGTAATCATCGCTCTTGTCATCCTCGTGATGGATCTCATTTTCAAATACGGTCTCTCCGCAATTTATAACCTTCTCGGCTAATACCTCGCAACTTCATAACTTATGGCTATTAAGAAAGAAGCGTCTGATGTCCTTAAGTCAAAGAACGGCAAGAAGTATGTTCTTGTTGAGGGTGAGGACGGCAAGAGGTTGCTCAAGTCAGCTAACGGCGAGAAGACTATAGTCCGTCGCTGGTATGTCATCCGTGCCATTGCGAGCAAGGAACTTAAGGCGAAGGAGGCTATCGAGGATGAGGTTCAGAAACGAGAACTCGGTGATCTCATCACTCAGGTTGTAGTGCCTGTTGAGAAGGTCTATCAGCAAAGGAATGGCAAGAAGGTCATGAAGGAGCATATCCTCTATTCCGGATATGTCTTTGTTGAGTGCATCCTTACCGACGAGGTCCAGTCAGTCCTGCTCAGTGCGGCTAATGTACTCGGTTTCCTCAGCGCACAGCGCAACGGCACAGTCCCAATGCCTATGAGCGATGCTGAGGCTGATCGCATGATTGGCCGTCAAGATAAGGTGGCCGACGTGACTGAGGAGGAAGAGGTACCTTATATTGTCGGTGAGACAGTAAAGGTCATCGACGGCTCATTCCAAGGCTTCTCTGGCAAGATTGAGGATATTGACGAGGAGAAGAAGAAGCTCTCTGTCATGATTAAGATCTTCGGCCGTGAGACTCCTCTCGAACTCGCCTACTATCAGGTCGAGAAGGAGGCCTAAGGAAAACATCTGCCTCTGTGAAGAGGCAAACTAAGATAAAAACAACCAATACACGAATAGTCCTGGCAGTCAAGTATCGAATGCTTCCATCTGGCAACGGCCGGAATTATACGGGCTGCCGAAACTATATTTACTTTTAATATCGAATTGCTACAATGGCTAAAGAAGTAGAAGCCTTTATCAAACTTCAGGTTAAAGGTGGTGCTGCGAATCCTTCACCCCCAATCGGTCCGGCTCTCGGCTCCAAGGGCGTGAACATCATGGATTTCTGTAAGCAGTTCAACGCTCGTACGCAAGATAAGGCTGGCAAAATCCTGCCTGTCGTCATAACGGTCTACAATGACAAGTCTTTTGAGTTCATCATCAAGACTCCCCCTGCAGCAGTGCAGATCAAGGAGGTCGCTAAGCTCAAGAGCGGTTCTGCGGAGCCTAACCGTAAGAAGGTAGCCTCTATCACCTGGGATCAGGTCAAGGCTATCGCGACTGACAAGATGCCAGACCTCAACTGCTTCACCGTTGAGTCTGCCATGAAGATGATCGCTGGTACCGCAAGGTCTATGGGCGTCACCGTCACTGGTGAGTTCCCCGGCAATAAATAATCGTAATACCTATTTGCAACAATGACGAAACTAACTAAAAACCGTAAGTTGGCGTTGTCAAAGATAGAGGACGGTAAGCTCTACTCCCTCGACGAGGCTGCTGCTCTCGTCAAGGAGATGACCACCACCAAGTTCGATGCCTCTGTCGATGTGGACGTACGTCTCGGCGTTGATCCGCGCAAGGCCAACCAGATGGTGAGAGGCGTCTGCACGCTCCCTCACGGTTCCGGCAAACAGGTACGAGTACTCGTCCTCTGCACTCCCGACAAGGAGAATGAGGCGAAAGAAGCCGGTGCTGACTATGTCGGACTCGATGAGTACATCGATAAGATCAAGGGCGGATGGACTGACGTTGATGTCATCATCACCATGCCCTCTATCATGGCTAAAGTAGGTGCACTCGGCCGTGTCCTCGGTCCCCGTGGCCTCATGCCTAACCCTAAGAGTGGCACCGTCACTATGGACGTCGCTAAGGCTGTCAAGGAGGTTAAGGCTGGTAAGATCGACTTCAAGGTCGATAAGACCGGTATCGTTCACGCCTCTATCGGCAAGGTCTCTTTCGACGCCCAGAAGATCGCTGAGAACGCTAAGGAGTTCCTCTCCGTTATCGTACGTCTCAAGCCCTCTACTGCTAAGGGTACCTATGTCAAGAGTGTCTATCTTTCCAGCACCATGAGCCCGGGTGTCCATGTCGACTTCAAGGTCGGCGGCGAGGCCTAAGTATTGTTTAACTACTTTAAAACGGAATCATGAGAAAAGAAGATAAAGCCACTCTCATTGAGCAGCTCGTCGAGACAGTCAAGAGCTACAGCCACTTCTACCTCGTTGACATCGAAGGCCTCAACGCCGAGAAGACCAGCGCACTCCGCAAGGTCTGCTTCGAGAAGGAGATTAAGCTCCAGGTTGTCAAGAACACCCTGCTCAAGAAGGCCATCAACACCGTCGATGGTGAACTCTCTGACCTCGACAGCTGCTTCAGCGGCAACACCGCGGTCATGTTCTCCAACGTTGGCAACGCTCCCGCTAAGGTCATCAAGGAGTTCAGCGCTTCTAACCAGAAGCCCGTCCTCAAAGGTGCTTACGTCGAGCAGTCTGTCTACGGTGCTAACGACCTTGAGGCGCTCGTGGCTATCAAGAGCAAAGAGGAGCTCATCGCCGATATCGTCGCTCTCCTCCAGTCTCCCGCCAAGAACGTCATCAGCGCGCTCCAGGGCAGCGCTGGCAACAAGATACACGGTATCTTGGAAACACTTTCCAACAAATAAATTTCATCTTAAACAGAACCCTTTTTAATTTTCGATAAAATGGCAGATATCAAGAAACTTGCTGAGGACCTCGTTAACCTCACTGTCAAGGAAGTCAACGAACTCGCTACCGTCCTCAAGGACGAGTACGGCATCGAGCCCGCAGCTGCTGCTGTAGCTGTCGCTGCTCCCGCTGCTGGTGGCGCTGCTGCCGCTGCTGAGCAGACCGAGTTCGACGTTGTTCTCAAGAGCGCTGGCGCTGCCAAGCTCGCAGTCGTTAAGGCTGTCAAGGAGAACACCGGTCTTGGCCTTAAGGAGGCTAAGGAGATCGTCGACAAGGCTCCCGCTACCGTCAAGGAGAAGCTCTCTAAGGCTGACGCTGAGGCTCTCAAGGCTAAACTCGAAGAGGCTGGTGCTGAGGTTGAACTTAAGTAATAACAGCTCTTCCTGCTAAGGAATTGGTTTGGAACCCGTGGTATGCTCCGCGGGCTCCAAACCTCTTTTTCTCTGTTATTAAGTTCAATAAATCTTCTCGATTCATGAATCCAATCAAAGCCGACAGGATTAGTTTCTCTTCCGTGAAGCATCCGTTGGACTACAACGACTTCCTGGAAGTTCAGTTAAAATCATTCAAGGAGCTTTTCCAACTTGGGTCTACTCCCGAACAACGCAAAGATGAAGCCCTCTACAGGGTCTTCCAAGAAAATTTCCCCATCTCTGACACGAGGAATAATTTCATCCTTGAGTTCCTGGACTATTGCGTCGATCCTCCTCGTTACACCATTCAAGAGTGTCTTGAGCAGGGTCTGTCCTATCAGGTGCCGCTGAAGGCTAAGCTTCGCCTGTCCTGCAATGACCCCGAGCACGAGGAGTTTGAGTCCACCGTGCAGGAGGTCTATCTCGGCATGATTCCTTATATGACCGAGAAGGGCAGTTTCGTTATTAATGGCGCCGAGCGTGTCGTGGTTTCACAGCTCCACCGCTCTCCCGGCGTGTTCTTTGGACAGTCGGTCCATGCCAATGGTACTAAGCTCTACTCTGCTCGTATCATTCCTTTCAAGGGCTCATGGATCGAGTTCGCAACTGACATTAACAATGTCATGTACGCATACATCGACCGAAAGAAGAAGCTTCCGGTCACCACTATGTTGCGTGCTATCGGTTTCGAGGCCGATAAGGATATCCTCGAAATTTTTGGCCTTGCCGATGAGGTAAAGGTCAACAAGAGTCTCAATAAGTGCGTGGGCCGTAGGCTCGCTGCGCGCGTCCTCCGTTCCTGGGTCGAGGATTTCGTCGACGAGGATACTAATGAGGTCGTTTCTATTGAGCGCAATGAAGTTGTAGTTGAGCGTGAGTCCGTCCTCTCTGAGGAGGATGTCGAGGCAATTATTAACTCGGGAGCGAAGACCATCCTCCTCCACAAGGAGTCTACTGATCTCGCTGATTTCGCCATCATCTACAATACCCTTCAGAAAGACCCCTGCAACTCCGAAAAGGAGGCCGTAGTCTACATATATCGTCAGCTCCGTAATGCCGAGCCACCCGATGAGGCAACCGCACGAGACGCCATCGATAAGCTTTTCTTCTCTGATAAGCGTTATGACCTTGGCGATGTCGGACGTTACCGTCTCAACCAGAAGCTCGGTCTCAAGACTGACATGAGCGTCCGCACGCTCACCAAGGAGGATATGATTGAGATTATCAAGCATCTCATCGAGCTCCTCAACTCAAAGGCCGATGTCGATGATATCGACCACCTTTCTAACCGCCGCGTCCGCACTGTAGGCGAGCAGCTCGCCAACCAGTTCTCTGTCGGTCTCGCGCGTATGGCTCGTACCATCAAGGAGCGTATGAATGTCCGTGACAATGAGACGTTCACGCCTACCGACCTCATTAATAGCAAGACGCTGGCCTCTGTCGTCACAAGCTTCTTCGCTACTAATGCGCTGTCTCAGTTCATGGACCAGACCAACCCTCTGGCCGAGGTGACCCACAAGCGCCGTCTCTCCGCACTCGGCCCCGGTGGTCTTTCTCGCGACCGCGCAGGCTTCGAGGTCCGAGACGTCCACTACACCCACTACGGCCGTCTCTGCCCAATTGAGACCCCTGAGGGACCGAACATCGGTCTGATCTCTTCTCTTACTATCTACGCTAAGATTGACAAACTCGGATTCCTTGAGACCCCTTACCGCATCGTCCGCGATGGCAAGGTCGATTTCTCAGAGAATGGTTTCAAGTATGTGACTGCCGAGGACGAGGAGCATAAGATTATCGCTGCTGCTCTCTCTCCTCTCGATGACGAGGGCAATTTCACTGAAGAGCATGTCAAGGCCCGTCAGGATTCCGACTTCCCCGTTGTCGACAAGTCTGAGGTTGAATACATTGACGTTGCGGCTAACCAGATCGCCTCTGTGGCATCTTCGCTTATCCCGTTCCTCGAGCATGACGATGCACACCGTGCGCTCATGGGATCCAACATGATGCGCCAGGCTGTACCTCTGCTTCGCACCGAGTCTCCTATCGTAGGCACAGGTCTTGAGGAGCCTGTCATCCGTTTCTCTCGTACTCAGGTCACTGCCGAGAAGGATGGTGTTATCGACTACGTTGACGCTGACAAGATTATTGTCCGTTACGATCGTTCTGATGACGAGCGCTTCGTCTCGTTCGACCCCGACACCAAGGAGTATCCTCTCTCTAAGTTCCAAAAGACTAACCAGAGCACCTGTATCGATATCCGCCCGATTGTCAAGCCCGGTCAAAGGGTTGTCAAGGGTGAGATTCTCACTGAGGGCTACTCTACCTCTAATGGCGAGCTCGCTCTCGGACGTAACCTCAAGGTGGCGTTCATGCCTTGGAAGGGTTACAACTTCGAGGACGCAATCGTTATCTCTGAGAAGGTTGTCCGCGAGGATATCTTCACTTCTGTCCACGTTGATGAGTACTCTCTCGAGGTCCGCGACACCAAGCGCGGCATGGAGGAACTCACTTCTGATATTCCTAATGTTGCCGAGGAGGCCACTAAGGACCTCGATGAGAATGGTATCATTCGCATTGGCGCTCATGTCAAGCCCGGTGATATTCTCATTGGTAAGATTACGCCTAAGGGCGAGAGCGATCCTACCCCTGAGGAGAAGCTTCTCCGCGCCATCTTCGGTGACCGTGCCGGTGATGTGAAGGATGCTTCTCTCAAGGCTAACCCATCTCTCAGTGGTGTCGTCATTGGCCGCAACCTCTACTCACGCGTTGTTAAGGATCGTCGTTCACGCACTGCTGAGAAGGCTAAGGTCACCAGCCTCGAAGAGGAGTTTCAGGCTAATGTTGATGAGCTTCGCAACCGTCTCATCACTAAGCTCTTCTCTAAGCTCGAGGGCAAGGTCTCTAATGGTGTCAAGGACTATGATGGCGTAGATGTCATCTCTAAGGGTGTCAAGTTCACTCGTACGGTCCTCACCGATGTCGACTATCAGACTGTCGACCCGTCTAACTGGTCTGGCGATGAGGCTATCGATGCGCTCATCTATCGAACCATCCACAACTTCCGCATGAAGTACAAGGAGTTCGAGGCTGAGACCAAGCGCAAGACTTACAATGAGACTATCGGTGACGAGCTCCCACAGGGCATCATGCAGATTGCTAAGATCTACATCGCCAAGAAACGTAAGATCCGTGTAGGTGACAAGATGGCAGGCCGCCACGGCAATAAGGGTATCGTCTCTAACATTGTCCGCCTCGAGGATATGCCATTCCTCCCCGATGGCTCACCTGTCGATATCGTCCTGAACCCTCTGGGTGTGCCTTCTCGTATGAACCTTGGTCAGATTTACGAGACTGTCCTCGGTTGGGCAGGCAAGGAGCTCGGCGTTAAGTTCGCGACACCAGTATTCGACGGTGCCTCTCTTGACCAGATTACTGAGCTCACCCGCAAGGCCGGTGTGCCTGACGTGGGTAAGATTTACCTCTATGATGGTGGCACGGGCGAGCGCTTCCACCAACCTGCAACAGTTGGTGTGGTCTACATGCTTAAGCTTGGTCACATGGTCGATGATAAGATGCATGCCCGCTCCATCGGTCCCTACTCTCTCATCACTCAGCAGCCTCTCGGCGGTAAAGCGCAGTTCGGTGGCCAGCGTTTCGGTGAGATGGAAGTCTGGGCGCTCGAGGGTTTCGGCGCCGCAAACGTACTTCAGGAGATTCTTACCGTCAAGTCTGATGATGTCGTCGGCCGTGCTAAGGCTTACGAGGCAATCGTCAAGGGTGACAACCTCCCGACCCCGGGTATCCCAGAGTCGCTCAATGTCCTCCTCCACGAGATGAGGGGTCTCGGCCTCTCAATCGCGTTCGAGTAGACCTCTGCCGCCGCGGCCTTGTAGCCGCGGAAACCAATAAGTTAATGTTTCAGGGTGCCGGAGTGATTCCGGCACCCCACAAACAAAAAATATAGAGACAAGCCTACGCCGACTGAATACCCGGCTCCCGGCTTTCTAATCCTATTAACAATGGCTTTTAGAAGAGATCAAAAAAAGAACAACTTTTCAAAGATAACCATCGGGCTCGCATCGCCCGAGGAGATCCTTGAAATGTCGAGCGGCGAGGTCCTCAAACCCGAGACCATCAACTACCGCACCTACAAGCCCGAGCGTGACGGCCTTTTCTGCGAGCGCATTTTCGGTCCCGTCAAGGACTATGAGTGCCACTGCGGAAAGTATAAGCGCATCCGCTACAAGGGCATCGTCTGCGACCGTTGCGGTGTCGAGGTCACTGAGAAGAAGGTGCGCCGCGAGCGCATGGGACACATCTCGCTTGTTGTCCCCATCGCCCACATCTGGTATTTCAGATCCCTGCCCAACAAGATTGGCAGCCTTCTCGGCATCCCTACCAAGAAGGTCGATTCTATTGTATATTACGAGCGTTACGTCGTCATCCAGAAGGGCGCATCCTCACGCGAGGAGCTTGAGCTTCTCTCTGAGGATGAGTACATGGAGGTTCTCGCTGAGCTCCCAGAGGGCAACCAGCGTCTCGACGACAACGACCCCAACAAGTTTATCGCCAAGATGGGCGCCGAGGCTCTCTACATCCTTCTTCAGAAGGTTGAGCTCGACACTCTCGCAGGCAAACTCCGCGACCAGGCGCATCGTGAGACATCTCAGGCCCGTAAGGCTGAAGCCCTCAAGCGTTTGCAGGTTGTGGAGTGGTTCCGCGCCTCTAAGGGTCGCAACAAGCCCGAGTGGATGATTATGACCGTCATCCCGGTCATCCCGCCCGACTTGCGTCCGCTCGTGCCCCTCGATGGTGGTCGTTTTGCGACATCAGACCTTAACGAGCTCTATCGTCGAGTAATTATCCGTAACAACCGTCTTAAGAGGCTTCTTGAGATTAAGGCTCCTGAGGTTATTCTCCGTAACGAGAAGCGTATGCTTCAGGAGGCTGTTGACTCTCTCTTCGACAACACTCGCCGCTCTACGGCTGTTAAGTCAGACGCCAACCGCCCTCTCAAGTCTCTCTCCGATTCTCTCAAGGGCAAGCAGGGCCGCTTCCGTCAGAACCTTCTCGGTAAGCGTGTCGACTATTCAGCCCGTTCGGTTATCGTCATCGGCCCTGAGCTCCGCATGCACGAGTGTGGCCTGCCTAAGGACATGGCTGCCGAGCTCTTCAAGCCGTTTGTAATCCGCAAGCTCATTGAGCGTGGCATTGTCAAGACGGTAAAGTCCGCAAAGAAGATTGTTGACAAGAAGTCGGCAGTGGTTTGGGACATTCTTGAGAATGTCATGAAGAACCACCCAGTTCTCCTCAACCGAGCCCCGACCCTCCACCGTCTCGGCATTCAGGCTTTCCAGCCCCGAATGATTGAGGGCAAGGCTATCCAGCTCCACCCGCTCGCTTGTACCGCATTCAACGCTGACTTCGACGGTGACCAGATGGCTGTCCACCTCCCACTCGGCAATGCTGCGGTTCTTGAGGCTCAGCTCCTTATGTTGGCCTCTCTTAACGTCCTCAACCCCGCAAATGGCGCACCTATCACTGTCCCTTCACAGGATATGGTTCTTGGTCTTTACTACATCACCAAGGAGCGCCCAGGTGCTCTCGGCGAGGGTCTCGTATTCTACTCTCCCGCAGAGGCTGAGATTGCTTACAATGAGCAGAAGGTAGACCTCCACGCTAAGGTTAAGGTTCGCACCTATGACCTCAATGAGGAGGGACAACCTGAGCTTAAGCTCATTGAGACTACAATGGGACGTATTCTCTTCAACAATATCGTCCCGCGTGAGGTCGGCTTTATCAACTGCCTCATCTCTAAGAAGTCTCTCCGCGGCATTATCGCCAAGGTTCAGAAGGCCTGCGGTATTCCACGCACAGCTGACTTCCTCGACGATATTAAGAACATGGGTTACCGCATGTCTTTCGTCGCCGGTCTGTCGTTCAACCTCTCTGATGTCCTCATCCCGAAGGAGAAGGAGGAGCTCATCAAGAAGGGCTACGCTGACGTCGATGAGGTCATGATGAGCTACTCAATGGGTGCCATCACGAACAACGAGCGCTACAACCAGGTTATTGACATCTGGACACATGTCAACGCTGAGCTTACTGGCATCCTTATGAAGCAGCTTAGCTCAGATCAGCAGGGCTTCAACTCTGTCTACATGATGCTTGACTCTGGTGCTCGTGGTTCTAAGGACCAGATTAAGCAGCTTTGCGGTATGCGTGGTCTTATGGCTAAGCCTCAGAAGGCAGGTGCCGAGGGTCCACAGATCATTGAGAACCCTGTCATTGCAAACCTTAAGGAGGGTCTCTCCGTCCAGGAGTACTTTATCTCTTCTCACGGTGCACGTAAGGGTCTTTCCGATACCGCTCTTAAGACTGCCGATGCAGGATACCTCACCCGTCGTCTTGTTGATGTCTCTAATGATGTCATTATCACTGATGAGGATTGTGGCACTCTCCGCGGTCTCACTTGCACGGCCATCAAGAATAATGATGACGTCATCGCTACCCTCTATGAGCGCATCCTTGGCCGCGTAGCAGTCAACGATGTCATCAACCCCCTCAACAACGAGGTTATCGTTGCTGCTGGTGAGGAGATTAACGAGGCTAAGGCTCAGGCCATTGAGGATTCTCCCATTGAGAGTGTCGAGATCCGCTCGGTTCTCACTTGTGAGTCTAAGAAGGGTGTCTGCGCCAAGTGCTATGGCCGTAACCTTGCCACCAGCCGTCTTGTCCACAAGGGTGAGGCTGTCGGTGTCATCGCGGCTCAGTCCATTGGTGAGCCTGGTACTCAGCTTACGCTCCGTACGTTCCACCAGGGTGGTGTCGCAGGCGGTAGCGCTGCCCAGAGTGAGCTCGTATCTAAGTACGATGGTATTGTCGAACTTCAGGATGAGCGCACCGTTCCTTACACCGAGGACAATGGCACTACTTGCGATGTTGTCGTTTCGCGTCTCGCTGAGCTTCGCATCATCGACAAGAACACTGGCAATGAGCTTGTCCGCCACGAACTCCACTACGCCTCTAAGCTCTATGTCAAGGCTGGTCAAGAGGTCGCCAAGGGTGACAAACTCTTCGACTGGGATCCATTCAACGCTCCTATCATCACCGAGTACTCTGGTGTTGTCGAGTTCGAGAACATGGAGGAGGGCGTCAATTACAAGGTTGAGAATGACGAGGCTACCGGCTTTAACGAGATGGTCATCATCGAGAGCCACGACCGCCTCAAGTCTCCCACCATCCGCATTGTCAATGGCGACGACGAGGAGCATACATACAACTTGCCTGTAGGCGCACACGTCTCTGTCAAGAAGGGCGATACCGTCCAGCAGGGTTCTGCTCTCGCTAAGATGCCCCGTGCCGTCGGTAAGGCTGGTGATATCACTGGTGGTCTGCCACGCGTCACCGAGCTCTTCGAGGCTCGCAACCCGAGCAGCCCTGCCGTCGTCTCTGAGATTGATGGTGAGGTTTCATTCGGTAAGATTAAGCATGGTAACCGTGAGGTTATCGTCACAGCTCCCACTGGCGAGGTCAAGACCTATCTTGTTCCCCTCTCCAAGCAGATTCTCGTCCAGCCTAAGGACCCCGTCCATGCTGGCACCGCTCTCTCCGATGGCGCCATCACCCCGGTCGACATCCTCTCTATCCTCGGTCCTACCAAGGTTCAGGAGTACATTGTCAATGAGGTTCAGGATGTCTATCGCCTGCAGGGTGTGAACATCAACGACAAGCACTTTGAGGTTATCGTCCGTCAGATGATGCGTAAGGTTGAGATCCAGGATCCGGGTGACACTATCTTCCTTGAGCGTGAGGCAGTCGATAAGATTGACTTCCAGGAGGAGAATGATCGCATCTGGGGCAAGCTGGTTGTTACCGATCCGGGTGACTCTACTGCTGTTCACCTTGGTGAGATTATCACAGCTCGCCGTCTCCGTGACGAGAACTCTCAGCTCAAGCGCCGTGACCTCAAGGGCATCACTGTCCGCGACGCCATCCCCGCTACTGCTAACCAGATTCTCCAGGGCATCACGCGTGCAGCTCTCCATACCAAGAGCTTCATGTCTGCCGCTTCCTTCCAGGAGACGACCAAGGTGCTCAACGAAAGCGCAATTCAGGGTAAGGTTGATTACCTTGAGGGCCTTAAGGAGAATGTCATTTGCGGTCACCTCATCCCTGCCGGTACTGGTACCCGCGGATTAGGCGATGACCTCGTCGGTTCGCGTGAGGAACTTGAAGTCCTTGAGAGCCAAGAGGCTTAGTCAGTTCTGATTAAGAGCAAGACTTAAAATAATATTGTCACCCCGTTGCCTGACAAAGGCGGCGGGGTGACTTCTTTTTGTCATGTCACGGCACGCCCATCCTTTTTTTGACTTATCTTTGCGCATACTGAGACAACAACCAGATTAATTAGATGTATCGCAAATATTTTGGCCTTTTGGCCCTGCTCCTTTTTTTCTCTTTGTCTGCTGCGGCGCAATCGCAGTCGCTTTGGTTGACGTTGCGACCTTATGCGACTAAGACGATTGAGGTTGCTGATTCTGTCATTGCGGGGGGCGATACCATCTTTTTGCGCCTTTGTGTGCCTGATTCTACACGGAGAGCACCTGCTTTAAATCTCGACTCGATTGTCAAGCCCGTCAACACTCTGAGCTACAATTTGTCGTACAAGCCGCTCTCTTTGTCTATTGACAAGAGTTCGCAATATTCACCAGAGGCAAGGCGTGACTCTTTCTTGCTGAAAAAGCAGAATCCTCTTGGTGTGAAATTTCAAGACTTGAACACTAACGGGCTTTCTCTGATTGACAAGGCGCGCATGGATTACATGGTGGCTCATCCCGATCAGATAAAATATGTCTGGGATGAAATTCCTGATCCGACTAAGGACATTCGCGAGGGAAGGCAGATCCATAACTCGGGTAGTGAGCATCGCGAGATTGCTAAGTTGTTCCGCCCAGATGAGGAGATTTTCTCAGAAAACTTGATTGAAAAGCCCAAGGAGAAAGAGAGCCCCTGGAAGTTGTCGGGCGAGGAGAATATGCAGTTCTCGCAACTTTTTGTGAATAATTGGATTAAGGGTGGCGAAAACTCAGCGTCACTTCTGCATGATTTCAGATGGAAGGCTATCTTCGCTCAAGGCCGTTCGCAGTGGGAAACCTCATTGACCAGCAAACTCGGTCTGACGTATACGTCCACGCTCAAGGGGCGTGTCTCCGACGACCTTTTTGACCTCAGCTCGAAATACGGCTTTAACGCTGTCAACACGTGGTACTACTCTTTCCTTGCCACATTCAAGACCCAGCTGTTCCGCAACTACTCCAGCAGCGACATAAATAA
Source organism: Alistipes putredinis (assembly GCA_963620575.1). Classification (GTDB taxonomy): domain Bacteria; phylum Bacteroidota; class Bacteroidia; order Bacteroidales; family Marinilabiliaceae; genus W3P20-009. The sequence continues at coordinate 12,625 of CAVFBC010000037.1, forward strand.
GGAGAATGTCAAGTCCACACTCCTCTCTCCTGCCTATATCCAGCTCATCTTCGGTATGGATTATAAGAAGGATAACCTCTCTGTGCTGCTCTCTCCATACACTGGCATCATAACGGTTGTGGCGGACACTGCCAAGGTTGACCCTACATCCTATGGCATTGATGAGGGGAAGAAGGCTGATTTCGTCAATGGTTTCTCTGTTACGGCCAACTGGAAGAAGACTATTGTCTATGGAATTTACTACACCACAAAGCTTGAGCTTTTCTATGAGTATTTCAAGAAGGACGGCAATAAGCGCTTCGACTGGGAGAATATAATTGATGTCCAGATTAACAGGTTTCTATCTACGCGTCTTCTTGTCGAGTTGCGTTATTTTGACAATGAGAGCGACCGTTTCCAGATTAAGGAGAATTTCTCAATAGCGTTCAAATATAAGTTCTAAGATTGTACCGATGCCTCTCTAAGTGAGGCTATGTGAAATAAAAGGGCTGGCATCTCGCGAGAGGTGTCAGCCCTAAAGTTTTTCCGTTTCCAAAAGGTTCTTGGGACGGCAATAGGTGAAATTATATCTCCACTATCATGTCAAGGTGTGGGCGCCCCTCGTGCATATAAGGCTCAGAGATGGCCACGAAGCCCAGTTTCTCATAGAACCCCTTAGCTTGCTGCTGGGCTTGTATCTTGATTTTCTTGGCCCCAAGTCTCTCTTTTGCCACTTGTAAAGCTTTTCGGACTACTTCGAGCCCCAGACCCTTGCCGCGCTCGGTGGTGATGATGCGCCCTATCGAGTCCTCCTCTAAATGTTTGCCGGCTGGGGTTACGCGTGCCATGGCTACAATCTTATCACCTTCTGTCTTCCACAGGTGTATGGCGCTTTGGTCGTCGTAGTCAAGGTCCTGATAGATGCTGTTTTGCTCAACAATGAATACTTGGCTGCGGACGTGCAGGAGGGCGTAAAGCTCGTCCGTGGTCAGCTCTTGGAATGTCTTAACGTGCCACATTGTTCTCTTGGTTTGTGTTGCTGTTCTTTTGTTTCTTTCCGGATGTCAGGAAGTTCCGTTTTAGTTTGCCGGTGGCGGTCCGTGGTATCTCGGTCATTGTTTTTATTGTCCGTGGCGCCCAATGCTTGGGCAGAATAGAGTGGCAAATGGCAGATAGGGACTCAGTGTCTATTGAGCCATCTGGCGACTCTATGACGAGTGTGACGGCCTGGCCAAGTTTCTCATCCGCCTCCCACGTCACGACGTACGGCTCTTTGATGTATGGCTCCAGCATCCGCTCAACCTCCTCGGCCTGAACTTTAATCCCGCCCGAGCAGATGACGTTGTCAGCGCGCCCTGTAATCTTGAATTGTGTCCCGTCAGCGTCAAATTCCACAATGTCGTTCGTGATGAGGGGCTTTGCGCAAATGGCTGGCGCGTCAATGATAAGGCAGCCGCGGCTGTCGGCTGTGAGATTGACTCCCTTGAAAGGTGTATACCACTCGCTCGCCTTGTCTCCACTCAGCCTTCGCAAAGCTATGTGTGACAATGTCTCTGTCATTCCATATGTACTCCAAACGGCATTAGGGAAGGGTTTAAGCTCTGCCGCCATTTCGGAACTTATTGACCCACCGCCTATGATGAGTTGTCTGACGCCCATGAGCAGCCGCTTCTCCCTCTCTACTTTTAAAGTCTCGAAAACCTGCATGGGGGTGAGGGCTGCGAAGTCTGTGGGGCTGTCAAGCGTGGCAAAAGGGTGCGATGAGGGGTGTACGGCTACGAGTCGCAGCCCCCTGACCTCAGCTCTCACCACAACCATCTTGCCGGCAATGTAGTCCAACGGCATGCACAGCAAAGCGCTGTCACCCTCCCGTAGACCCAGAAAATCGCACGTCATGTTAGCACTGGCTTTCATGCGGCTCTTCTCTACCATCATAGGCTTAGGCTCGCCAGTTGAGCCGCTTGTGCGGACTGACACTGTGGGACTGTCGGACCTCCATTCTGCCAAAAACTCATCAAGTTCCATCGCCTAAGTTTTTGTTAGATTAGTTTTGGGCCTTGCAGCCCGAGTAGAGCCTCTGTCCGTTGATGTGGATTGGCATGGGTATGTTCTCCTCAAACAATTGCCCTGTGCCGAGTCCCTGTGGCATCTTGATGTCTGGCCCATAGACTTCTGCCGCGAAATGGGCGATGGCGTTCAGTCCCACGTTGCTCTCAAGCGCGCTGGTTATCCAACTGCCGATATTTCGTTGGCGGGCCATGTCAATCCACTCCTTTGAGCCGCTTAGGCCTCCGTGAAGGGTGGGTTTGAGAATTATGTATTGCGGCATGATGGAGTCAAGCATAGCCTCTTTGCGCTCAGTGTCATTGATGCCTATCAGCTCTTCGTCTAACGCGATAGGGATGGGCGTGTCTTTGCAGAGCGCGGCCATTTGCTCCCATTGCCCCTGACGGATGGGCTGTTCAATCGAGTGAATGTCATATTGCGACAGAGCCTCAAGTCTATGCATAGCGTCAGATGGCGAAAAAGCCCCGTTGGCGTCGAGCCTCAACTCTATTTGCTCTTTGCCGAAGCAACTGCGAAGCGCTTGCACCATCTGGAGCTCATGGTCGAAGTCTATGCCGCCAATTTTAAGTTTGACGCAATGGAAGCCGGCCTGCACTTTCTCGTTCATGCGAGCCATCATCTGGTCAAACGAGCCCATCCAGACAAGCCCGTTGATGGGGATGCCAGCCTCTCCGCGGGCAAAAGGCGTGTCGGATAGGAACGGCGAGCCGCCGCGCTCCAGTTGCCACATGGCACTCTCTAAGGCGAAGAGTATGGACGGGTAGGGGCGCAACGCATCGCGGTCTATTTCGCCAGTCTCGCACAAGTCCTCGCACACAGCTATGATGAGCATGTCGAAGTCTGTGGCATCCATGGCGTCGCACGAGAGGTCGGGCAGTGGTGAGCATTCGCCAACGCCCTCAATGCCTGGTTTGTCGTCGTCGGTCAGGTGGATGAGGCGTATCGTGCGCTTCTTATATGTGCCGCGGCTTGTCGTGGCTGGCGTCTTGAAGAGCAGGTCTCGGCGCTCGATGGTGGTGTGTAGCATTGGCTATTGGGGAACTTATGGGAACTGGGGGTATTTGTCAAAATCGGGTTTGCGCTTTTCGAGGAACGCATGGCCACCCTCCTGTGCCTCATCCATGGTATAGTAGAGCATTGTGGCGTCACCAGCCAGTTCTTGTATGCCTGCCTGTCCATCCAGTTCGGCATTGAGTCCCGCCTTAATCATCCTGAGCGCCAGGGGCGAGTGTTCCATCATGCGTTCAGCCCATTCGACGCAAGTGTCCTCCAACTGCTCTTGTGGCACCACTTTGTTCACCAAACCCATTTCGAGAGCCTCTGCGGCTGAGTATTTATTGCAGAGGAACCATATCTCGCGGGCCTTCTTCTGCCCGACAATGCGTGCGAGGTATGATGCACCAAAGCCCGCGTCGAAACTGCCAACGCGCGGCCCGGTCTGACCAAAGATGGCGTTATCGCTTGCGATGCTGAGGTCGCACATGATGTGAAGCACGTGGCCGCCGCCAATGGCGAATCCGTTAACCATGGCGATGACTGGCTTGGGTAGTCGGCGTATTTGCATCTGCACGTCGAGCACGTTGAGGCGTGGCACTCCGTCTGAACCAACATATCCGCCGCGGCCTTTGACGTTCATATCGCCACCGGCGCAAAAGGCCACCTTGCCGGCTCCCGTGAGTATGACCACGCGGATGTCCTGACATTCGCGGCAGTAGGCGAAGGCCTGGCTCATCTCCCACGTTGTGAGGGGCGTGAAGGCGTTGCGCCACCGTTCGCGGTTGATGGTTATCTTGGCAATGTGGTTATACTTCTCGAAGAGTATCTCTTTGAAGTTGAACCCCTCAATGCTTTTCCACTCCCTTGTGGCTGTCTCTTTATCGTTTGTCATAACTGATAACTATGTTGTCGTAATATTCATTTAGCGCACTGGAGTCTACGTCCATGTCTGTGAAAACTTCAAGCAGGCGCGGCCGGGCGGTCGTCGATTTTTCTTCGGTAAGCCAAGTCACGCTATTCATTAACTCGCTGAGGTTGCTTGCCGTGCGATACTCCACATTGTTTTGCTCGCATATCCCGTGCGCTGTGGCGTGATGCTTGGCCATGACTATGTCGTCCTTAGCTCGGCTCTCCTTGAGGCCTTTGAAGCGGCTGAAGATGCCGCCCCCGCCATTGTTGAGCAGAAGTATGCGCAGGCGGCCGTCAATGTTGATGTTCCACAGTGCGTTCTGGTCATAGAAGAAGCTAAGGTCGCCTATGACGCACAGTTTAACCTCTCCCGAATTGTCAGCAGCCGAGAATCCTGCCGCTGTGGAGAGGCAACCATCTATGCCATTAATCCCGCGGTTGCAGTAGACCATGTCAAAAGCCCTTCGACCTGTCATGACGTCAATATGGCGGGCATTTTTTAAGGCGATGTCGGCTAAGCGGATGGATGTGCTGTTGGCAATCTGCGCTTTGCTTAGATAGGGGGCGACAACCTCAAAAACGAATAATTGGGATATGGGGGCACCGGGTGTTGAACTGTTCGGAATGTCAAGGGCGTTTATCCTGTCGAACAGCTCATTCCAATTTGTCCGGAACTTTTCGTCAACATTGAGGCTCTCATTGTCCGCCAACTCTTCAACAAAAGCTTTTATTGAGCATCGTGCCACAAGTGTCGTGTTCTTAAACACGTCATGCAGCTCGCCATCGGGACTTATGAGTATTGTCTCAGCGTCAGTGCATGAGCGCAAAAACTGTTTGGTCTCCTTACTGACGAGTGTCCCACCGGCATATACAATGAGGTCTGGGCGAAAGTCCCCTACGTTGATGCTCTTTGCGTTGCGAAGCACGTGTATGGTCGGGTCGAGTTGCTCATTTGTGCCAGAGAGAACCTCACCCAAAATTGGAAACTGTCCGCCATGTCGCCGCTCGAATTTCTGTGCTGTGGCAAAATCGTGCGTTTGCCCAAAGACAACCATCGGGCGATGGGCTTTGCGGAGTTTGTCCGCCACAATCTTGGCAGCGTCAGCCCCCTCTGTCTCAATCCTTTTGCAGATTCTGACCTCTGGCAAACGTTCTGTGTGAAACTCATATAGAGGTTCGGAGAGTGGCACGTTGATGAGGACAGGGCCGCGGACTGGTCCATTGGCATCCATCATCGCCTCGTTTATTAGTCTGTTGGCGTGCCAAATCTCCTCGTCGGTGTTGCCGGCCGGGAGTGACACGGTTCGTCTCGCCATCTTGCCGAAGGCATCTGCTTGTGGCATGGTCTGGCCATCAAGTTGTCCAATCCATGCGGCGGGGCGGTCGGCGGCTATGACTATCAGGGGAATCTGCTGATAGAACGCCTCGGCGACGGCTGGTGCGACATCCAGGATGGCCGAGCCGCTCGTGACGCAAACAACCACTGGTGACAAGTTGGTGGCTTGGCTGACCCCGATGGCGAAGAACCCGGCGGACCGCTCGTCTGTCACGGGGTAGCACGTTATTTCACCCGACTCCTTGATGTTGTGGCATATGGGTGCGTTTCGGCTTCCTGGGCTCAAGACGGCATGGCGCACCCCATGCTCAATGAGGAGTGAAGTCAGCATGTTGATTATCTTGTTGTCACTATACATGGTGCGCTTTTTTTATTGTTGTCCGCTTTCGGTAAGAAGCAAGTTTCTCATTGCCTGCATCTTGGCCTCGGTCTCGTCCCACTCGTCACTTGCGTTGCTGCCCGGCATTAGGCCGCCGCCTGCATATAGCGTCGCGTTCCCATCGCTCATCTTCATGCACCTGAGTGTGACAAAGAGGTGAGACTCGCCATTCATGTTTATTGGGCCGCAATATCCGCTGAAATATTCGCGGTCGTAGCCCTCGTTTGCCAATATGGCTTTCATTGCCTCGGCTTGCGGCATGCCGCAGACAGCCGGGGTGGGGTGGAGTGCGCTGGCCAAGTGACCAATGCTGACCTCCTTTTTTACGCTGAATGTGAATGTGCTGCGCAGATGGCAGACGTTGCCTGCCCTTGTAGTCTCTGGCTCTGTCTCATTTACATCTGTGGCAAGTCTGTCAATTCGCTCTCTGACATACTTGGCCACCACGCGTTGTTCGGCCCGGTTCTTCTCATTCCACGTGACTATTCTATTGTCTGATGCCGGCATCGTCCCCGCCAAGGCCATCGTGCGGCCGCTTTGCCCTTTGACCTCCACCAGTAGCTCTGGCGTTGCGCACAGCCATGTGCCGTTGCGTGGGGTGCGCACCATGGCCACGAATGCGTCGGGGTGGAGTGCGCATGCGCGAAAGAATATGTCTTGCGGGTTGACTTTCTCTACTTCAATCTCTGTTTTCCGAGACAGTACCACTTTGTCTAATTTCCCGCTTGCCACCATTCTGTGCAGGGCGGCAAAGGCCTTCTCGTATCTCTCTCTGTTAACTGGCATCTCTGCTTTGGGGCTTGACTTGTCTGCTGGGGTCTCCCGTGGCGAGGTCCACTTTCCGCAGTCAAACTCATGCTCTTGCCCACAGCCTTCAAAAAAGAGGGTGGGGCAGTCCCCCCCATTTGCTTCAAATGGTGTAAATGCGAAGCCTGTGCGACATGCCATTTCATAGGCGTCGCTCATCTCTGTGGCCTCGCTGTCTAATGTGTGGAATGTGCGTCGGCTCGGCAGTCTGTACATCACTGTGTGACTTGCCGGCTTGTTGGTATGCTTTTCTTGCATGGTAGTGCAAAAATAGCCATTATCGTTAACTTTTTGCCACAATAAGTTAGGCGGAGCGACCCCAACACTCAAAAACGAAAAAAGGACTCGCAACTTACATTGCAAGTCCTTTTACTGAAACTCGGAGTCGGGGTGACTGGATTCGAACCAGCGACAACACGCCCCCCAGACGTGTACTCTAACCGGGCTGAGCTACACCCCGA
>CAVFBC010000038.1:0-18204 GCA_963620575.1 Alistipes putredinis
ACACAACATAGCCCAATTGGGCCAAGCTATCACCAACATTGACTACATCTTTGAAATAGACGCCACTCCAATCATACATACAGCCTTCACAGACCATACCACAGAACGCCATAAATCCGAGGAATACGACAAACGGGTCAACCTTCCGGACAAATGACAATCTACCTTTGGTTTCCGTTTCTTGAGTCGGCTTTGCATTAACGTCACTTAAGACCAGCTGACCCCGAAAAAAGTTGAGGGAGATGAGGACAAGCAGTAAGACGCAGAAGAACTGAACTTTTGTGCTTACCCCGGCACCAATAAAAGCCATGCTTATAAGTCCACCGAGGAAACCGCCCATGCTCCACAGAGCGTGAAAAGAAGCCATTATAGTCTTTCCATAAAGGCGTTCAGCGCCTATCGCTTGCGTATTAGAAGAAGCGTTGCACAAGTTAGCCGCCATTCCGAAGAAAAAGAGGCCTAACATGAGTGTCCATGCAGAGGTTGCGAAAGAAAGCGGCATGAGGCATAGAGCGTATAAAATAGACCCTAAGATAATCATACGCCTACTGCCAAACCTGTTCACAAGCCAGCCTGACAGCATCATTGCAGTCAACTGCCCCACTGGAATTGCGAATAAGACAGTGCCAAGCTCCCGTTCATTCAGACCAAGCGCATCCTTTACATCAGGTATGCGATTTGCCCACGAGGCGAAAACAACGCCTTGCACAAAAAAGAAAAAACTCACAGCAATGCGGATTTTCCACAAAGCCTTCTTTCTATCCAACATACAATCGCTAAAAAATTAACGCACAAAAGTAGCGACTGCTTATGAATTAGCCTTCTAATAAAAACAAAGCCAGAATAAAAAAATCAAAAACGCAGACCGATAAAAGAGACATCATCAGGCTGGTCCCAGTCCTCACGAGGCAGCTTCCCACCTTGCGACATCCAATTGGTAAAAGTCTGCTCCACATGGCTTCTCTGTTCTCCAAGAGGCAGTTTTATCAACTCATCCATCATTTTCTTAATATTGGCTGACCCCAATCGTCTCGGTCGGACTCCGTCTCCACCGAAGATATCTGTCATTCCATCAGAAAACATGTACAATGTGTCACCTGGGACGACATCAAAACTTTGTTGCACAAAAGGCCTGTTTTGCGAGTTGTAATCGCGATCTCCGATGCTGCGCTTTACTTTCACTCCATCCAACTCTTCCCCCACCCCATTATGATAAAGGAAAACAGGTCGTTTGGCGGAAGCGACAGAAATTAAACCCCTTGAACTGTCAAACACAACGACAGAGAGATCCATTCCATCAGTCGATTTCGCCTCACCATTTTGTTGAAGAACACTAATTAAGTTGAGGTGAAGGTTTTCAAGGAGTTTTGCCGGCTCCGTTATGTTCGAGTGGTCACAAAGGTCACCAATGATTGTGGTTCCAATCATTGTCATGAATGCTCCCGGGACACCGTGACCTGTACAGTCAGCGCAGATAAATATTTCAAGATTGTCCTTTTTTCGAGCCCAATAAAAGTCTCCAGACACTATATGGCATGGCTCAAAGAACGCAAAACATCCACCATTGCCAAATCCCTTAAACCAGTCAAGATTAGGCAATATTGAATTTTGAATAAACTGAGCATAAATAATACTCTCTGTTATTTCATTATTTTGCTTCTGAATTTGGGCATTTTTTTGCGCCAAGTCCTCGTTAGCCTTCTCAATCTCTTCATTTTGGTCACGCAACTGTTTCGTTTGCCTTTCAACCTCACGTTGGAGCATCTCCTTTTGGCTGCTCAATATCCGTTTCTCATCCATTTCCTTTTTCCTTTTGAAAAAGATTAGAATAGTCATACTGAGGAGGAATACGGAAATTGCAATAAACACCCACATTTGACGTTGCGCACGCATGACATCAGCCTCTCTTTCGAGTTTATCGACTTCAAGGACCGTCTGCATATCCTCAATTTGGCTGTCAATACGGTCGTGATAAATACTATCAGAGAGAGATATGATCCGTTGAGATATTGGATACTCAGACTTAAGAAGCCCCATCATGTGACAGACATTCAATTTGGTCTTCAGCATCTCGATCTCGCCAGTCCGCCTGTCATTTGCAGCAAAATAAGTCATTGCGCTGTCAGCGTATTGCATCGACTTATCATAATCACCAAGTGCTGCATAGAAATGAGCCTTTGACGAATTAAGTTCAGCCACAGATTGCTCTGCGAACTCATATTTGCTGAGAAGCGAGTCTGCTGAATTGACAGACATCTGAGCATCAGAGAACCTCTCCAATTCCGTATATGTGTCAATAAATGACGCATACATGAACAAAGAGTAATCCTCTACAAAAACATCGTCAAAAAAGGTCCCCACCTTTTTCCTGTTGAACTCATCGAGTTCATGCTTGTAGTGGACTACATAGCTCAAGGCCTTACGTTTGTCCTTGACCTTACGGCCAGCCATCATTCGCGCCGTTTGAATTTCAAGCAGCTGACTGAGATGCTTCCCCTCTTTGTCGCCAGACAAAAGCGAATTTATACCCTCCGTGAAATACTCTATGGCATCCGACTGGCGGCCCATCTCGTCATTAGCGAGTCCGAGACTCATCAAGGCATTACACTTGACAAAAAGGCTTATGTCATTGCCCTGCTCATCAATCAATGGAACCTTGCTCTCGTCATAAATTCTCTGCGCAAGTTGTATGGCAGTCTTATACTTGCCCAAGTCAACATTTGCTGCCGACTTAATATAGAGTGCGAGGTAATAATAAGTCAGGTTCTCATTTCGGATATTAGTATGCTCGTCAAGAGAGTCGGCAAGCGCAATACACTCAGTGTAACGCCCTAAGGCATGCAAGCATGATAACTTCTGAACTAACGCATAGTTGCAAAACTCCTGCCTCTCATAACGCTTAGCAACGTCATAGAGTTCCTGCGCATATTGGATTCCCTCAATTGTTCCCGACGAGTTTTCAACATTATATAGGATCTCATCAAGAATTTGGTTTTCCTCAGAATAATTATCAGAGGAGTCATTCAAGTTTGCTTTATCTTGTTCACCACAAGCCGCAAATAAGCACATGATGACCCACGCCATCATGACATAGACATTTACTCTGCGTATGTAGTGACCAATCATCATCATTTGACTTGAATATTATCACAACAAGCCATACTTACCATATTGTCCTCTTTCCTATTAATCTCAATTTTGCCAACATTTATGCCACCAAAACCGACCTGATTAATGAAAACTGGTTTTCCCAATATATTATTGACTTGCTCAGGAGCTGGCAGGAAGGTGTGAGAATGCCCACCAAGGATTAAGTCAATCCCGTGGGTTCTTTGAGCCAACGTGACATCACATTCACCATCGGGTCCATCATTATGACCGATGTGCGTTAGAGCAATGACTATGTCACATTTCTCATCATCTCTCAGAGTGTCAACTACTTTTTGCGCAGTTTCGACAAGCGGCTCATATTTCACTGTATCACAATTCACAGGAGCAACGAGACCCTTGAGTTGTACACCGAGGCCAAAGACACCGATGCGAAATCCAGCACGCTCAAATACCTTGTAAGGTTTTACAAGCTTAGATCCGCGAGCATCAGTGAAAACATAGTTAGCCGACAAAAATGGGAAATTGGCCATCTCCATGCAGTCGCACAGACTGTCAACGCCATTGTCAAACTCGTGGTTACCAATAGTCACAGCATCCACGTGCATCATGTTCATGAGTTGGATTTCCAATTTGCCTTTGTAGAAATTAAAATATGGTGTGCCTTGAAACATGTCACCACTTTCAAAAACCATGACATTATCGGCTCCGTACTCACGAATGGCGTCTTCTATAATCGATGCCCGCCTCGCATATCCGCCAAGCCCAGCATATCTTGGGTCTGTAGCAGGAAACGGATCTATATGACTATGCACATCATTTGTGTGAAGAATTATAAGCGGAGAAGTTCCACGCTTAGGCTCACAACATGATGTCAATGTAGAGACAGAGGAAACCGCGGCAGCCATAGGTGATGCAGCAAGTGCAAACCCACCGAGCCTCTTCAGAAAGCCGCGTCGACTTATCTTGTCTTCCTTCATTTACTCTTCTCTCTTATCTGTTGTTTTATTATCAATTAAATGCAGACGCTCATCAGTAGGTGCAACCAGATGCACCCCTGAATTTCCAGAGCGAATAAAGCTTTGAGCTAAAAGCTCACGATAGAGAACACCCGTTTCGTATTCAACATTATCAACAAGGCAGTCAAAGCCCTCACCACCAGTTGCGAGATAATCTATCGTCGCAAGCCTATATGTCTCAGTTCCACATATTGGCTTACCTGCAATTCGGATATCTGAAATCGAGCCGTCGGTAGCTAATGTAGCCGTAGCTCCAGAAATTGCCTCACCTCCTCTTTCACCTAGTCTTTTGAACATTGCCATAACGCCTGCAGAATCGAGTTTTACAACAACAGACTTGTTCTCGAAAGGTGATATTTGGAAGACATCATACATCGTTACATCACCTGAATGCAATGCGCTCCTCATTCCACCAACATTCATAAGCGAAAATTGGGGCTCTGGCCATTTTTTCTCTTTCGCAATCAACTGCGTCTCATGCAACAAGATATCAGACAGAAGCCGAGTCAATTCGCTTTCAGGATGGCGAGCCGCCATTTCAACATCGCAGATGCATAATTTTTGGGACATTTTGCCCTCGATGCTATCATGATATGGGCGGACATAAGACTCAATAAGACTATCAGTCTGAATAACAGAATCTATGTGTATTAGGCAGAAACTCGTGTCATCTATCAAGACGGGTTGCGGCGCAGACGCAACTCTTGACCTCGAATAACCAAGAGTCGCAATCACAATCGCAATGGAAGCCGCAAACACAAGAAGAACTCTCTTCACTTGCTAAATAAATAAGTTATGAAGTTCTACGAACTACTATTTAAGCCATTTATCGAGCCAACGATAGAACTCCCTATGCCATAATATACTGTTTTGAGGCTTTTGGACCCAATGGCACTCGTCAGGGAAGTAAAGAAACTCGGCTTCGAGACCCTTCAGGCGAGCAACATCAAATGCGCCCATGCCTTGGGTGTAAGGGATTCTAAAATCCTTCTCGCCATGGATGACAAGTATAGGCGTGTCCCACTTCCCGACAAAACGGTGCGGAGACTGCGCGAAACTGGCTTGAGCGGCAGCGTTGTCTGCATCCCAATAAGCACCACCTAAATCCCAGTTGACAAAAAAGAGTTCCTCTGTCGTTGAGTAGAGCTGATCAAGGTTAAAGATGCCACAATGAGCAATGAAAGTCTTAAAACGCTTCTCATGGTGACCAGCAAGCCAATAAACTGAGAAACCGCCATAGCTTGCGCCGACACAACCAAGTCTATTTTCATCCACGAAACTCTCAGACGCGAGGGTGTCAATGGCCGTCAGATAGTCTTTCATGTTTTGACCGCCATAGTCCTTGCTTATCTGCTCATTCCATTCAACTCCAAAACCTGGCATTCCGCGCCTGCAGGGAGCTACAACCACGTAACCGTTAGCAGCCATTAACGCAAAATTCCAACGTTTGCTCCAGAACTGACTGATGGTACTTTGTGGTCCACCCTCACAATAAAGGAGAGCTGGGTATTTCTTATTAGAATCGAAGTCAGGCGGCAAAATTACCCAGGTCAACATTTTTTTGCCATCAGTCGTGGTAATCCAACGTTCCTCGGCTTTGCCCATATTCAGCTTTGACAGGGTTTCAGTATTAACATTGGATAGATTACTTGCCACACCATCGGCTTTGTTAACCTTATATATTTCAGGGGGGCAGAACATAGAAGTGCGCACAGACAACAGATTTTCACCAGCCACGGCGAGCGAAGTGTAGTCGGCACAATCATGGGTGAGCTGTGATGTTGTCTTAGATGCAAGATCAACATGGAAAATAGCATCCTTTGCCTCCTTGTCAGCAATGAACCACAATTCATTGCCGCCTGCGGACAGAACAAACTGAGACACATACAACTCAGAGCCTTCTGTGAAATCAGTCAACTCACCAGATGACAGATCTTTGCACATAATCCGGTTTCTGTCACTCTCATACCCATCATGCTCCATGCTCAACCAAAAAAGACGATTATTTGAGTCAAAAGCTGGGTTTGTGTCATATCCTGGGTTAGGTGCTGAGACATTCTCAGTCCTTGCAGAAGCTATGTCGTAGAGATATATGTCGGAATTTGTCGACAAAGCGGATTCACGACCTGTTAGTTTCTTAGACGTGTAGGCTATTTGGGAAGCGTCTGGCGACCAGGCCACCTGCTCAATTCCGCCATGGGGACGCAGAGGGCTGTGAAAACGCTCACCATCCATAATATCAACCTCATCAGTTAATTTATCACCGACAAGGTTTGCTACGCAGATGTGGCTGTAAGCGCCATCAGACCATTGATTCCAATGACGATACATGAGATCGGTCTCTATACGTGCGTTGGCCTTTGGCAGGTCGGGATAGAGGTCATGTATGTCCTTATCAATCTTTATAGAGCGGATAAGAGCGATGCGTTTTGAGTCGGGAGAAAACAAAAAGGCGTCCACTCCATATTTTGCGTTGTCAGCATCAGACACTACCGCATGCGCATTTCTGCCATCTTTATCCGCCACAAAGACTTGTGATACGCCTGCCTCATCCTCACGGAGGAAGGCAATTCGCCCATCACTGAGGTAAACAGGATCTGATGATGACTTTCCATGTCCGTCTGTGATTTGGGTTATTGAGCCACCACCAATGGGCATCGAATAAACCTCAGAAGACTGAGTATTCTCTTTGATATCCGCAAATGATATGGAGAAAAGTAGACTTTGCCCGTCCGGAGAAACAGATGGGGCGCCGACGTAGCCAAAGCTCCACAAAACCTCAGGAGTAAAGACTCCGTTGTCAACCGTGACAGAGGGTGCGCAAAAAGTCTCGCCCACTTTGTCATTTTGGGGCGCGCAAGAAGTTATGACGGTCGACATCACTGCCATATATATGAATTGCCTGCTTAGAGACATCGCAATACGTATAGACCTTAATGGTTAAATTGAGTGACTGTCCAAACCATAGGAGGCAAGCAGTCCATAAATATTGAACACTCCCCGATTTACATATGGGGCGTGCTTAAAGCGTTAAGAGTGTTGGCGAAAAAAGACACGAATTGCCACCCACCCTCACAATAATGTGACTGAGGGTGAGTGGGCAATTGTCTTATGCTTACTTAATGTTAGAGATTTCCTCTGCGAGATTTGCATAACTTTCAAGCAGCCTCTTGTTCAGCTCTGCGTAGGCAGCCTTGACGGACTTCGCATAAGCCGTCTTGACAGCTTGCTTCTGTTCTGCAGTCGCCTTCTTGTCAGCAAACTTAGGAGCAGAGACAGCAGGAGAATTGACCTCAGCGAGGAATGCGCTCTTAAAAGAAGCGACTTTGGCGATAGCGTCATGGAACTTAGCGACATCAACACCTTCGATGAGAACCTTGACAGAGATGATTGAGTTCAAATCATGAGCAAGGAAGTTCACATCCTTTTTGAGCTCTCGTAAATTAGACATAGCTATTTAGTTAATTATTAATTGATTGACTTTTAAAAAGAGAATTGAACACGAGAGCAAAGTGCATCAAGGTCAGCACCACCTCTTATGTGGGCATGGACATAATTCAGCCTCACTCTTATGTACTTATTAAAGAAATAGTTTACACCGACAGTAGTGTTGTTGACTGAGCCGAAATAATCAAGGTCCGTATGGTCAAAGCGAGCCAAGACCTCCATTGCCTTCTTATTCGGATTTCCACCAAGGCCAGTCTTCCTGTTATAGTTCTGGTTTTCACCAAATATACGCCAAGAAGCCTGCACATAGGCACCGTACGAGCCATTGAAATTATCCTGTGGCATCCAGATAACTTGGCCATCATCGGTTGTACCGTTCGCTACCTGATTTGGGGTGTTAGCCCACATCTTGATAAAACGAGCCTCAGCATAGAAACGCCGCACAATGCCAAGGGCTCCTACCTCGAGCATGCCATAATTGTAGATGTCCAAGGCATTCGTCTTAATAGCTGTTGACGACATGTACATGAGTGGCATCGGGGTGGTGAAAGTCATGCTTGATGACGGGTGCGTGAATATTCCTGACAAAGTGAAATGAAGAATATTCGCACCAGAATCTATGGGGCGTAAAAGAGCATAGGCGTTAAACGAATACCCTTGATTAGTTTTCTTGCCATTATCGACATCGCCAGCCGAGAAAATTCCGGCACCCCAGTTGAAGTGAGGAGAGAATGACTGGTATGCTATGCCAAGTTTGCGCCAAGGTGTGAACGTGGCATCAGTGGGAGCAGTGTCCACAAACTTGTAACCTAATCCGGCGCGCTTGAAACCGAATGGGAAAAAGAAGTTACCAAACTGAATTTCCCTGCTTGCATTCAGGAAAGTGCGCTTGATATATACATCCTTGAATGATATGGCCTTCGCAGAAAAGCTCACCTCAAGTTTGGCCTGCCACACAGTATCAATATCGGCAGTCACGCCGAGGCGACAATCATTGGCAGAAATACCATTGCGATTTGCTTTTCCGTCATCTGCGCCGAGGTAGGTACCGAGGTCGATATTGACGCGTCCTCCAAACTTGAGTTTGAAGTCCACATTGTCACCAATTTTTCCCTTGACCTCCTGTGAAAAAGAAGGCGAAGCAATGGCGGCAACCGCAAAGATTAGACATAACCTTTTAAATATCATAACCGTTCCTCTCTTAGACTGTTACTTTTTAGGCCAAAGGATGTTATCATCATCATCATACTCAGGGCCAATCTGTACGGTATCAAGGACACCGTCTCGGAACCAAAGGTTGACGCTTACCTCAGGCAATTCGTATTCAGTAAGTCCTTTAGCCTCCTCGAGTTCCTCTTCATCAAGGCCATCACCGTCAAGGTCGTCCTCAATGTCATGCTCCTCAATTGGGCCCCAGTCATTTTTGAGCACTGCAGCAAAAACATCATCTCGCTTGTCACCGAGACGAATATTTTCACCGAGCGAGAACTTGCAGTCGTCATCAGTCATGACATCAACGAGCTTGAAGTCAACAGCCTTGTCAAAGGAGAGAGACAAACCAAACTCATCATAAGTGAGCTGCGTGGAAAGGTCGTCAGGTGACTCACCGAGCTGCTCTGTTACCTCTTCATCAGGCTCTCCCAATATCGCCTTAACCTCATCAATGCTCATACCGAAACGGACTTTGCCAAAGCCGACGGTAGGGACTAACTTATTATCACTCATAATGTTGGTTATTTAGAATAATGACACTTCAAGTTGAATAGGGCAAACTTAGTGATTTTTTAGTCAAGACAGCGCAAAAGTGGTGATTTTATTACATCCTCAGAAGATGGCAATAATTCACGCAGAGGAGCGGAAAAAGATTATATTTGTAGGCTGACATAAGTTAATCTAATAAAAAGCGGGGCATGGCAAAGGGGTATAAATATTTCAATCGCGACATAAGTTGGCTTTCATACGACAGGTTAGTATTGGAGTCTGCCGAAGCGGAAGACATAAGCATAGGGGAGGCTCTGAATTTCGTATCATTCCACTCGTCAAACCTCGATGAGTTTTACGGAGTCAGGATGGCAGACTATCGCCGTGCCGCTTATGGAGACCTGCACATGGAGGAGGTGACAAATCCGGCAGCAATGATTCAGCGCATAAACATGATAGTGTCCAGCCAAATGCATGAAGCCTCAGAGATTGTGTCGACAACCATATGTGACAGACTTCTCGCGCATGGGGTTAAGCTTCATTTTGACGAGATACCATCGGACTCAAGACATATTGAGTTCATGCACAACTACTTCGAGCGTGAAGTAATACCAAACATACAGCCTATGCTGCTCAACAAGGGTACATTAGTCTTTCTGCGTGACAACAGGCCCTACTTCGTAACAAAACTATTTTCAAAGAGGCGAGGGAATAGTAAGGCTACCGAAGTAAAACGCGCTTGCTACTCTGTTGTAAAGCTTCCAATCATAGAACTCCCGCGCTTTGTCACCCTCCCTGACATTGGCGACGGGCTTAAACACATCGCCTTCCTTGACGACATCATACGCGCAAACATCAGCGAGTTATACCCTGGATATACTGTCGAGGGAGCATGGAGCATAAAAATCAGGCGTGACGCAAACTTGCCAATTGATGAGGACGAGAATATCGATATAGCCGAAGCTATCCGCGACAACTTAGTCATGCGCAAGACTGGTGCTCCATCTGGCTTTTATCACGACAGCCAAATTCCACATGATGTAATGTCATGCCTCAAGAAGAATTACGGGTTTGCAGAGAGTGAGATGGTAAGCTGCGGACGATACCTCAACTTGCATGACATGTCCAAACTGCCGGTGGACAAAGGCTCTTCATCCATAAACAGGCCTCAAGTTGTCCCCAGGAAATTACAGATAAGCGCATCGCTTTTCGATGTGATAAACAGCGGAGACTTTCTTCTTCACTACCCGTATCAACCCTTCGACTACGTCATTCGCCTACTGAATGAAGCAGCCAAAGACCCTAAAGTGACGGAAATTAAAGTAACCCAATATAGGGTAGCGACAAATTCAGCTGTCGTAAACTCCCTCATTTCCGCAGCAACAGCAGGCAAAAGGGTGACTGTGTTTGTTGAATTAAAGGCCAGATTTGACGAAAAGAACAATTTGGACATGTCCGACCGTATGAAAGCAGCCGGAATCAAAATAATCTACAGCATACCGGGACTTAAAGTCCATGCGAAAGCCGCACTCATCATAAGGGGTGAAGCTGGGAGTGAATCGGTGGCATACATTTCTACCGGCAACTTCAATGAGCAGACCGCAAAAGTATATACCGACCATGGATACTTTACCGACGACAAGGATATTGTTACAGACCTCGCACAAGTGTTTCATTGTTTAGAGAACAGCCAGCCCCCACATTCAATAGATTGGAGAGAAACGAAAGAACGAGAGAAGCCAAACCTCAAAAAGCTGCTTGTCTCACAATTCAACATGGCGGAGAAACTCCATGAATTGATACAGCGAGAGACTGAGATTGCGAAAGAGGGCGGCATGGGTGCGATATCACTAAAAATGAACGGGCTGCAATACAGACCACTCATAAACGACCTGTATGAGGCAAGTTTGGCTGGTGTGCAGATAAACCTAATTGTCAGGGGAATTTGCTGCCTTGTGCCAGGACAGGAATACAGTCGGAATATCAAATTAGTTAGACTCGTTGACAATTACTTGGAGCATGGACGAATTTGGGCTTTTGGCCCAGATGGATGTCGTGGCGTTTACATAACTTCCTCAGATTGGCAAAATCGCAACATCAGAAGAAGACTCGAAATCGCCGTGCCTATTGTCAACACCGCCTTGCAACGTGAACTAATGCAAATAATGGACATGATCATGAACGACAACAGCAAGGTTCACATCATTGATTCAAACTTGAACAACATAAAACTTGTTCGAAAAACAGGCGATAAGGAAGTCCGGGCTCAGCGCGACATATATGACTTGATTGGACAATGGCAATAGAAATTAGCAATATGCAAAACTAAGTTGTCAATTCCGCAGCAGCAACGACTACTGACAGGATTTTAACCTTTTGTCAGTAAAAGACGAGGCTTGCAAACTTAGCCACAATAGCACGTTAAGCGAAACTCGAGAACTAACATGATTCGCATGCGCTTTCGTACCAAAAACATCTTTTACGTGAATGTGTGACGCCCTCATGTATGTGCGCATAGTGAAATCACAAGAGGTGGATGTGGAGAGTTGATGTTCATATAATGTCAGTAAATTTAAGAGGGCTGGCGTAAAGTGCTGGAAACATATAAACTTGCAATTCGCAAGGAGTGTCAATAGGCGGCATATGCGTCGCCTTGTCACATTTGTCATTTTTGAGACTGCGCGATTTTACATACTTTCGCCTTGCAAACGGGATGGCTTAGACGCCTTACCAGAAGAAAAATTTATGACACACATCCCCATGGGGGATTACAAAAAATAAAGCGAAAAAAATGATTCAGACAGTCATCAAGCGCGACGGTCGCATTGTCGGTTTCAACAAGGAGAAAATATGCGCAGCCATTAGGCGTGCAATGCTTCACACAGAAAAGGGTGAAGATGAGGCACTCGTATGCAAAATTGCGGATCGCATAGAAGTGAGCGGCAAGGAGAAGATGACGGTCGAGGATATTCAGGATTACGTAGAGTTCGAGCTTATGCGTAGCCCACGCAAAGAAGTGGCTCAGAGATATATAGCATACAGAAACCAACGTAATGTAGCAAGAAAGGCAAAGACTCGTGACATCTTCTTGGAGATTATCGAAGCCAAGAACAATGATGTCACCCGAGAGAATGCGAACATGAATGCCGACACACCTGCCGGCATGATGATGAAATTCGCGTCAGAGACGACAAAGCCTTTTGTGGATGACTTCCTATTGTCTGAAGAGGCTCGCATGGCCGTCGAGCAAGGGTATATCCATATTCATGACAAAGACTACTACCCTACCAAGAGTCTCACCTGCGTGCAACATCCACTTGACAAGATACTCAAAAACGGATTCATGGCCGGACACGGCGAAAGCCGCCCAGCCAAGAGGATAGAGACTGCAAGCATTTTGGGTTGCATATCTATGGAGACTGCTCAGAATGAGATGCATGGCGGACAGGCAATCCCCGCATTCGACTTCTATCTTGCTCCTTTCGTACGCAAGAGCTACATTGAGGAAATCAAGATAATGGAGGACATAAATGGCGAGGACTACTCCGACCTCTTTGAAGCTCCAATTGAAGACTATATAAGTGTGGACCTCAATGGTTTGACAGGAAAGGAGCGAATAAAACAGCACGCCATAAACCGCACTGTTGGGCGAGTCCATCAGGCTATGGAGGCGTTCATACACAACATGAACACAATCCATAGTAGAGGAGGCAACCAAGTTGTGTTCAGTTCAATTAACTACGGAACAGACACTTCAGCGGAGGGACGTTGCATAATCCGTGAGATTCTTAAGACGACTTATCAGGGTGTTGGAAATGGCTCTACAGCCATATTTCCCATTCAGATATGGAAGAAGAAAAGGGGCGTATCGTATCTCCCCGGCGACCACAACTATGACCTTTACGAGTTAGCTTGCAAAGTGTCTGCACGTCGCTTCTTCCCCAACTTTCTCAATCTCGACGCCACATTCAACCAAAACGATAAGTGGCGGGCAGATGACCCCGAGAGGTACAAGTGGGAAATTGCCACGATGGGATGCAGAACGCGTGTGTTTGAGAATCGCTTTGGCGAGAAGACCTCTATCGGTCGCGGAAACTTGTCCTTCACAACGATAAACATCGTCCGAATAGCCATTGAATGCATGGGCTATGTCGACCAGGCTGAGCGCATTGAGCACTTCTTCAAACGCTTAGACGAGGTCATGGATGTCACTGCACGCCAGCTTGACGACAGGTATAACTTTCAGAAAACGGCACGCGTCAAGCAGTTCCCTCTTCTCATGTCGGCCTTATGGAACGGATGCGAGAAATTAGGCCCTGAGGACACGATTGAATCTGTTTTGAACCAGGGAACCTTGGGCATTGGCTTCATCGGATTGGCAGAGTGCCTCGTAGCCCTCACAGGTCATCACCATGGCGAAAGCGAGGAGGCTCAACAGTTGGGAGTCAGCATTATCAGCCACATGCGTGACAAGGCGAACGAGTATAGTGAGAAATTCCAACATAACTACAGCGTTCTTGCCACTCCAGCAGAAGGCCTATCAGGCAAATTCACGGCAAAGGATAAGAAGAGTTTCGGCATTCTGCCTGGCATAACCGACAGGGAATACTACACGAACTCAAACCACGTGCCAGTCTACTACAAGTGCAGCGCAGCCCACAAAGCGCGAGTAGAAGCCCCATACCATGAACTAACTCGCGGCGGTCACATCTTCTACATTGAGATTGATGGTGATGCGACACATAACCCACAAGCCGTGATGAACTTTGTCGACCTTATGGACAAGTATAACATGGGTTATGGCTCTGTGAACCACAACCGAAACCGTTGCATGCAATGCGGATATGAGGATGCATCGGCCGACCTTCAGAAGTGTCCTCACTGCGGCAGTACAAACATAGATAAGCTGCAACGAATAACCGGCTATCTTGTGGGAACCACAGACCGATGGAATAAAGCTAAGCTCGCTGAGTTGCGTGACAGAGTGACGCACGATTAGCCCTCAATGAATTGAGACCACAAAGACATCGCACGGACGCAATTGGATTGTGATTCCGTGCGATGTTCATGATAAGGAGAACATGACTACTATAAGCGTTATAGCTATCAAAGAATCAACAACAGTTGACGGGCCTGGGTTGCGCACATCCATCTATTGCGCCGGGTGCGAAAATGCTTGTCCTGGCTGCCACAATCCTCACACATGGGATATTAACGGTGGCAAACGCATGACGATAGATGAGATCATGGAAAAGATCATAGCGGAAGATTTTTGTAACGTAACCTTCTCTGGTGGAGACCCCATGTTTCAAGCTAACGCCTTCGCCGAATTGGCTGGACGTATAAAAAGCGAGACGCAGAAAAACATATGGTGCTATACGGGGTACACTTTTGAAAAATGCGCAAACGAACCCGACAAAAGAAAACTATTGGAAAGCGTAGACGTATTGGTTGACGGGCGTTTCGATCAGACAAAAAAAGAGGAGGGTTTACTATTCAGAGGAAGCACAAACCAGAGAATTATAGATGTCGCCCAAAGTTTAGCAAAAGGTGTGGTAATCACGATAGACCCATGGACTAATTTGAAACCAACAATTTAGCGAAGCAAAAAAATCAATATAACTACAAATGAAAGAGCAAATTGCAACAGAGAAAGCCCCTGCAGCCATAGGGCCTTACAGTCAGGCTATAAAGGCAGGATCGACAATCTATGTATCAGGTCAGCTTGGCATTGTACCGACAACAGGTAACCTTGCCGAAGGAGGGATTGAGGCTCAAGCAGAGCAATCTCTCACCAACATAGAGAGCATTCTGGCTGAAGCTGGGTATGAACTCACCGACGTCGTAAAGACAACCTGCCTCTTGGCTGACATCGCAGACTTCGGCAAGTTTAATGAGATTTACGCAAAATTTTTCGGGGCAAAGGATGGACATCCCGCTCCAGCCCGTAGTGCTTTTGCTGTAAAATCTTTGCCAAAGGGTGGACTTGTTGAAATTGAGGCGATTGCTGTAAAATAGAAGGTCAGGATTGGCCACGAGTTTAGTCACCTAAAAGCGTTCGGGATATGGTCTATATCATATCCCGAACGTTTTTTATGAATAACGACAACGTCAAAGCGGGCATCGCCATTGAATCCAGTGCGACGAATATAGGATTCCGCCGCTGTCTCAAGGAAACGAATCTTTTGGTAAGTTATCAGGTCAGAAGGGGATACAGCATCAGATGTGCGTGTTTTAACCTCGACAAAAACCAAAGTTGCACCATCCATGGCGATAATATCAACCTCCTTGTGTCTGCAGCGCCAATTACGCTCTTTCAGAATAAACCCCTTTTGAGACAAATAAATTGCCGCTATATCCTCGCCGACATGTCCCAATTCGTTATGCTCCGCCATTTCTGTCAAATAATCAACAATTCCTATTTCCTACTCCCAACAAAAAGCAACCTACGGACAACAACAACACACAGGCCGAACAGAGCTATAAAGGCCAAAGGAACAGCCAAAGCGACAGCCTTATAAATCGTTGTCCCCTCAGAAATTTTTTGCCTATCAAGGAGACGAAGTGTAAACGACCTGTTGCGCAAAGACATTAATCCATCGTCATCTGCAAGGTATTGGACTGCATTGACAATAAAATCCTTATTGCCATAGGTCTGACGAGTTATATCATCGTAGCCGAGAGGGACAATGGTGGGATTATCAGAGTCTCTGAATCTGACACTATTTTTAATAATATCACCATCACCCACAAAAATCATTTTAGTTGGGACACTTGTCTCTATAGTCTTACCATTTGCCTTGACGCCATTGGGTATTCTCCTATGCGTAAAAACAGATGGGAACACCCCCTCCTCAAGCAAAGCTGCCGTCAAGTAGCTATTGGGGAATTGTGAAGGATCTTGCTGACGATGAATTGAAAATAATTCTGCCACAACAGGAGCTTGTGAAACCCTTGCATATGCGGAACTGCGTAACAACTGGACACGGGCCAACTGTAAGTTAAGTCCAACTGTATCAATCGGGCTGACAAAGTCAGAACGGACAAAATTAACATTGCGCGTCACAGGACTGTTCATGTTGGTGGCGAGGAGAGGGCCGAAGAGCCAAGGCATTGGCACGATATGAGATTGTCCGTCTGAACTTGGCACGCTTATGGGAATCATACCGCAATTCATATCCTCAAAGACGGACTGACGTATGCGGACACCATAGACGAACAACATATCCTCTATATTCAAATCAAGAGGCATTCCGACAGTCTGGGGGCTCTCACGCAACGAATCGAGTGTCATCGATACCGCATCAACAAGCCAGAGAACGCGGCCTCCACGCATAATGTATTGGTCAATGGCATACTTATCCTTTTCAATGAACTTGCTTGTTGGCTTGGCAATGATAAGTACTTTATAGGGACTTAGAATAGATGGGTCAGACCCTACAACTCCTCTGTCTACGTCAAAATATTTAGAGAGCGCCTCTGTCGCCTCTACTACATCAATATCCTCAAGTTCCCCATGCCCCTCAAGAAAAGCTATTTTGGGCACAGTATCTTTTGTCAGACGGCAAAGAGCTTCAGTAAATTTATACTCAAGTCCCTCTATTGACCTGTTCAGAGATTCCTCTCCAGAAAGCCCAGGAATATTCTCAAGCAGGTTGAGCCAAAGGTATTTTTCTCCCAATTGCACACGCGCATATGGATAAACAATAGATCGTGTTTTTTGTCCATCCTCCTTAGTTTCAAAAACAGGCACCCCGGCAAATCCCACTTTATCTAATTCGGAAGAGAAATTTTTCGCTTCTTCCTTAGACATTTCTGCAGGGTCATAGGTTAGAACACGCACCCCTTCTGTTGACTCACTTGACAACTCTTGACAAAGCTCGACTGTTTGACGTTTTAGCCGCCGAAAACCAGGATTCAGTTCACCATCAAGATATAACTTAACAATAACCTTACTATCTAATGAGTTGACACAATTAGTGCTCACATCAGAAAGAGTATATCGTCCCTCCTCAGTCAAATCTATGCGGAAGTGCTTTATGGTGGAAACTACGCAAAGAGCAATGACAATGCCTAATGATATCGAAAATGATTTGAACTTACGTATGCTCTTATCTAATCTGAGAGCAGTGGCTGAAATAAAAATCATGCAGACAGATAGGAAATATACGAGATCTCGACTATCTATCACACCACGGCTCATTGACGCATAATGGTCAGCTATGCCTAAATTCATTATAACAGCAGACCACTCTGACTGAGGAGAAATCGCCCCAACCATGTCAAAGCCGACATAAAGCAACGCACAAAGAGCAGCCCCCGAAACAAAGGCGACAATCTGGTTATCTGTGAGCGAAGATGTAAAAACCCCTATTGACATGTAGACGGAGGCTAAAAGAAGCAATGCCACATAAGACCCTGCAGTTCCTCCCATATCCATATTTCCCTGAGGTGAGCCCAGCGAGCAGACAATCAGCACATAAATAAAAGTTGGTGCAATGGAAATAAGTACAAGCGAAAGGCCGGCAGCAAACTTAGCTCCAATTATCCTCCACAATGATGAGGGGCGAATCAACAACAGATCAAGAGTACCGAGTCTCCGTTCCTCGGCAATAAGCCTCATTGAAATTGCCGGGACGAGGAATAGATATATCCATGGAGCAATGTCAAACAAGGAATCAAGTGTTGCGTAGCCGCCATATATAACATTAAAATCAGAAGGGATTACCCATAGCAAAAGCCATGTGGCGATAAGAAAAACAGCCACAACCAAATAGCCCATTGCCGAGCTAAAAAAAGTTGCAATCTCCTTTTTGTATAGATCGAACATGGTTAACAATTTCTTATTGTGAATCTCTGATATAACGGAACATGTCTTCTGCGGCACGCTTACTGCATCCAGACTCCCCCACCCTGCTGCGAAGTTCTT
>CAVFBC010000038.1:18214-19233 GCA_963620575.1 Alistipes putredinis
GTTCTTTGTAATCAGACAACATCTTGCTGCGATGTGCGGAATCCGAAGCCAATTCCCTTAGTTCTGACAACATCTTGCTATATGAGTACTTATTTTGAAACAGTTCGGAGACAGACTCTCTTCCTAAAATCAGGTTGACAAGACTTATGTAGGGGACTTTGATAAACAGGTGCGCAATAAAATCGCTGAAACGACCGCCCCACATTAGGTATATGACAATTTGTGGGCAATTGAGTAAGCCTGTCTCAAGAGTCGAAGTACCTGATGTGACGATAGCGGCCTTGGCTGCTGACACTAACTGATATGTCTCACCAAACAGAACCTTGACTTGAGTATCTTTAATATAACGCTCATATTCTTTTGCCGCAAATGAGGGCGCTCCGCCAATTACGAACTGGAAATCAGGCATATCAGAGGCTAATTTGAGCATTTCGGGCAAATTATACTTCAATTCCGACACCCTACTTCCAGGCAAAAGGGCGACAATAGGCTTATCATCCAGTCCACACCTCTTCTTAAAATCAACCTCAGTTTCATCAGCATGCTCACGCTGCGCCAATGCATCCATTACAGGGTTGCCTGAATAAAATACATTCGTTAGTCCTTTCTCCTCGAAGTACTTCGGCTCAAATGGCATGATAGAATATAACCTATCGATGCACTTACGCATTTTGTTAATCCTATATTCCTTCGATGCCCACACTTTTGGTGAGATATAGTATAAAACCTTTATGCCTTGCGAATGAGCCCATTCTGCTATAGACAGGTTAAAGCCTGGATAATCTATAAGAATCAGTGCATCTGGCTTGCTTTCAAGAATATCTTTACGACAAAAGGCAAAATTCTTCCTAATCTTCCCGAGGTGGGTCAAAACGTCCCAGACACCCATGACAGCAGTGTCACGATAGTGACGCACAAGCGTACCGCCAACAGCAGCCATTAAGTCTCCACCCCAAAAACGGAAATCAGCCTCGTGGTCGCATTCGCGGAGAGCCTTCATCAAGTTAGCGCCATGGAGA
>CAVFBC010000039.1:0-17749 GCA_963620575.1 Alistipes putredinis
AATAAATAGGGTTGTGACGGATGCAATCGCAGATTATTATTTTACGACATCTGAGTTCGCTAACGCAAATTTAAAGAGGATAGGCGTTGGCGATGAAAGGATTTTTTTTGTCGGAAATGTGATGATTGACACTCTATTGGCTCATATAAACAATCTCAGGCCAGGAGCGGATTATGCACATTTATGTCTTCAGCCTCATAAATATATTGTGCTTACATTGCATCGGCCAAGCAATGTTGATGACGATAAGAAGCTAATGGAGGTGATTGCACAAATTGTAAAATCGTCAAATGGCGTCCCTGTCGTATTCCCTGTGCACCCGCGAACGGCAACAAAGCTTACTAAGCTTAATTCCCTCCTTGACAATCTTTTTCTGATACCACCACAAGGCTATCTTGAGTTCAACTATTTGGTCAAAAACGCAATGGCGGTGATTACTGATTCTGGTGGAGTGACCGAGGAGGCAACAGTGATGCAAATACCATGCTTGACGTTACGAAACAATACAGAGCGCCCAGAGACTTGCTTAGTCGGTACCAACGAACTTGTTGGTTCGGAGCCATCAAAGATTGCTTTGGCAATGAATAAACTATTTTCTGGTGGTAGGAAAGAGGGTGCGATTCCCGCATTGTGGGATGGCAAAGCGGCAGATCGCATTGTGGATGTCTTGCTAAAATTATAACGCTATGAATAAATACTACTCTGCATATTATATGATGACTGCGCACTGCAATTTATCATGTTCTTACTGTGTGTTGGAAAATTCAGCCTCTCAATTAGCGCAAGAACTTCCATTGAATAAGAAAGAGGAGCTCATCGGTCATTTGTATGATAATTTCAAAGTCCGTTCGTTGACCATATCGGGTGGGGAGCCAATATGCATAGGCAATAATTTGGGGAAGGATTTTATTGAGCTAATGTTTTTCCTGAGGCAATTCAAGTCGTCGCAAAATGAAAGAAACCTCGTCGTAAAGATGTATTCCAATGGGTTGTTATTGACGGCTGATATAGTAAAATCCATGCAAGGTGTGATAGACTGTGTATCAATCAACATAGACAGTTGCAATGAGAGTATATTGCAGGTGATCGGGCGGTCTAATAGATATAATGGGAGCTACTATGAAAAAGTCATAGAAATTATTGGTTTGCTGTATAAGTATGGCATCAAGGTCAAACTTCATACAGTGATTAGCAGACTAAATTGTAACAGTATTGAAGAGGACGCTCCTGTAATCTTGCACGTAATGAGGAATGCCAACCCTTTGATTGAGCAGTGGAAGTTTTATCAATATATGTCGTATGATAATCCAGATAAAGATGAGGCTCATGCTATTTCGGATGAGTCGTTTGCTTCAGCGGCTCGTAGGGTGACAACAGCCTTAAATAAATTCGACTTGGGGTTGAAGTTCAAATCTGCGGATGAGATGGATGAATCCCTGTTTAATATTTTGGCTACAGGTGTTGCCCAGTACCGAAAAAAAGGTGACACGTGGACTACCACCCGGAGAACTAAAAGTCTGTTAGGGTATGGTTCAATAAACGAGATGTTGATGGCAAACGACATTGATGTTAGGTTGTTTGAAAAGTATCATCTCTATAATCCGTTTTGAGTTATGGCGACCGAGAGATTGATAATAATGGATTTTGATGGAACAATTGTCGCCTCTGATGGAGTCTGGGATGACGTGTATCTTGAATATTGCGCCTTAAAGAATACTAAACCATTGGAGTCGGTGATTGAATCGCATGGACGTGTCCCTTTTGAAAATTGGATTCTATCTATAAGAAATGGTCATATCGCATCGGATGATTATCAAACTGTGTTGTCGGACATGTATGATGTGGCAACAAGGCTTTATTGTTCAATAAGACCTAATGATGGTTTTGTTTCATTTATAGAAGAGCATAAAAATGATGAGATTTTAATAGCATCAAGGGAAGAGGTTAGGTTGATAGACTCTTACTTGACGTATTGGGAGGTCAACAAGGTATTCTCCATTCAACAAGACAAGGACAATGGCAGGGTGAACGCACTTTTCTATGAAAGATGTGCTGTCAATGCCGGTTGTGAAGTGAGCGATTTGGTGTGTGTCGACGATTCGCTTGAGCATTGCGTCGCGGCGAAAGCATGTGGAGCTTTTGTTGTGGGGGTCAATGACGGACATACGATGAGCAGACAAATGCAAATGAGGTCTGTTTGTGACTTATACATTAATAATTTTAATGAGCTAAGCTGTTTATGAGTCAATTAAAATTAGCTTTCACTATGGATTATGATTGGGCGAGTGAGTCAGTCATGGAATATTCGCTTCGCCAACTTGTTGTGGCTAAAGTCCCAATCACTTTGTTCGCGACGCATAATTCTGCTTATATCAATAGTTCCGCTAAATCAACCGGCAATATTGAAGTTGAGATACACCCTAATTTCTGCCATAATAGCTCCCATGGAAAAAACTATGCAGACGTCTTTGCCAATTGTGACAAGATTGCATCAGAAGGCAAAGGCTTCCGGTGTCATCGTTTCTTTTGCAATAATGACATATACGAACACTATAAGCGACAAGGGATGCTATTCTCGTCAAATATATGTACTGATCTTGAATATGTTAAACCCTTCAGAAACAGGGTCGGATTATTAGAAATTCCCATTTATATGGAGGATGGCGGCTTTCTGTTCCAAGGTCACAGTCTGGACTTGGATACAGTTTTAGCCAATTTGCACTCATGTCGCAACCTGGATGATGACGTTACTATAGTGTTTCTCTTTCATCCCATGCATATTGCCTTTAATAGCGACAATTTTGCAACGATGAGGCAGCTAAAGCAATCATTGTCGATTGAGGAATATCAGAATATTGATTTTGACTTCATTAATAAGAAGCGGGGGCCTAAATACGGGATTAATAACATTCTTGAGGATCTGTATAATTGGAGTGAGTCGAATAATGTCCCCAAAGTATTATTGAGAGACATACTCTATGGCAAATAAACTTTTTGTTTTTGATGTGGGAAACACTCTCCTGGTGAAGCCAGGCAATGTTGTCAATGCCCAAACCGTAGAGTGTCTGCGCTATTTACAAGCACAAGGAAATTTCGTTGGTGTGGCGTCAATGCGCAACAGGCGGCAGTTGCATGGTCTGCGAAATGAAATTCTGTTTGATTTCTGCATAGGACTTAATGGCTCTTATGTTGAGGTTGGGAATGATATAATCTCTGATCAACCCTTAAGGGAGAGCGAACTGCGTGAAATCTGCCTCTTCGCCTCATTCCACAACATTAAATGTCTATTGCACGCAAAAGACGAAGCGATTCCTCTATCAAGCAAAATCAAGGAGTCTGTCTACGTAGTGGAGTTGTTTGACATTCATCATATTCTTGATGAATTGGCCGAATTCATGCATGGGCGATTCTCTTACCATGTATGGGAAGGAGGAAAGTCATGTGATATATATGCCAAACAAGTGTCAAAACGAAATGCCTTGGAGGCTGTTTGTGGACGTCTAAATGTTCAGCCGCAAGACTGCATTGCTTTTGGCGATGGGTTTAATGATGTTGAGTTGTTCAGATTTTGCTCTAAGTCTGTTGCTATGGGGACAGCCCCTGATGAGTTGAAGAATATTGCCACTTATACAACTAAGTCCGCAAGAGAGAATGGCGTGATTTGGGCTATTAACCATTATGAACTATGAAACTAATTTTATTTGCAGATAAACTTCCTCCCGAAATTGGTGGTATGGAAACTCATGCGAAATATTTCATACAATATTTCGATTCGGAATGTGAGTTGACGATAATCACTAAGAGGGATAACTCGGATTATCTTGTCGACAGTTCATTGCTGACGTATACTGAGATTGATTTGCTTCCATTTTTAGAGCCGTTCGGAGGTGAGCGTTGCGTCGTTTTTTATAATAGTGGGAGATGGATTGAGTGCTTTGCCACAATCAAACAAATATTGCCGCACGCCTTGTTCTTTTATCGAACAGGAGGAAATGAGATAGTAAAAGCCCCGTTATCTCTCCCTATCCCAATCCATGCGGATAGGCAAAAGTTTTGGGTTGACACGCTGAACAGAAACATCGATGTGCTTATTGCAAATAGTCAATTCACAAGAAAGAGGTTATTGGATTTGGGTGTTCGTGATGAGCTTATTAAGATTATATCGGGCGGCATAGATGCAGAGAGAATAGAATTTTCAATAGCGAATAGGTCCCACATACGTAAATCAATAAATTGTCCTGACAATGAAAAGCTGCTTGTCTGTTGTTGTCGGTTTGTGGAATATAAGCGGCCTATGTTTCTTTTAAAGGCGTTTGCCTTGTTAGAGGACAGATGTCGAGTAGTATTGGCTGGTGACGGGCCTTTACTCGATGAGGTGAAAAATTACTCAGCTCGTCTTAAAATGGATAATATTGAGTTTCTGGGGCGGCTTAGTCAGGAGGAAGCCTTGAATCTGATAGCAGCCTCTGATGTTTATTGTCAAGCGAGTACAAATCTGAAAGTTCAGGTTGAAGGTGGAAGTTATGTGCACACTGAAGGCATGGGCAGAAGCATAATTGAGGCGATTTGTTGTGGGGTGAAGGTAGTGGCAACTGATTGTGGCGCATTACACGAGTTCGTCACAAATAAGAATGGGGTATTGGTCAAAGGTGATGAAAGAGCTTTCGCTGAGGCGGTATCGAATGTGCTAAGATTCTCCCAAATTAATGAATCTGAGAGGATTATAAATGTATCTCTGTTCGATTTCTCCAATATATTCAAAATATACTCTCAGTTATGGGCAGAAAGAAAATATTGTTAGTGACTGGTAAGTTTCCTGGTGTGTCTGCTGACATGGATGGGGGGAGCATAATGGTCAGTCAGATTATTGGAATGTTTGGCAATGAGGCTTTGTTAGATGTTCTCTTTACGCGTTCATTCAATGGGGAGTATTGCAAAATTAATGGGGTTAATAAAGTCTACTTTCATCCTTGCAAATACAGGGATGAAAACAAATTCTCTCGTCGCATTAAAAATGTGTATTGGAATAGCGGTATGATCTCTCTACTGATACCCCGCTATGAAAAAGTGATCATTATACATTGCTCTAAAGCTTTCGGGCTGGATGTGTTGCCAGATGAACAAATCAGCAAGGTTATTTTGTTTCCTATGTTCCTTAGTTCTTCGTACAAATTGTCTGGAGATATCGTTCCCGCGGAATACACAATGTTGGAAATGAAGGTGATTGCGAGGATTAGGACAATAATTACACCCACTTACATTGAAAAAGAAGACCTTATTAAAAACTATAATATTGATTCTGATAGAGTTGTGATTGTCCCCAGAGCAGTTTCGCCTTGCATCACCAATAAAGTCCGTTCTTGTTCTGCCCACCATAATATCATTTATATCGGGTCAATAAAAACTCAGAAAAATACAGAACAATCCATTGAGCTGGTTAGGCTATTAAAGGCGAAAGGCTTAGATGTCCATTTAAATATAGTTGGTGGCATCCAAAACATGTTGACATATGAGCGATGTAAGAAATTGATTAATGATTATGATTTGGGTTCACATGTGTCCTTCGTAGGTGTTTTACATCAAAGTCAACTTGCGAATGTAATATCCTGTTCTGACTTAAATATTTCTGTTTCTCATTGGGAGACCTTTGGGCGCGGAATAATTGAAGGGTTGGCTGGCGGGCTGCCGACCGTTGTGTTGAACAGGTTGGAGTGTCTCAAGCGGATACTGCCACATGATTCCGGCTTGCTGTACGCAGATGACGTTAATACTATGGCAAGTTTGATTTTTAGACTATGCACTGATTGTGACTTTTATGAATCACAATCACGGAGGACATCAGTTGTTAGTGAGCTTTTCTCTGTCGCTAATCAAAAAAAGTTG
This sequence comes from Alistipes putredinis, assembly GCA_963620575.1. Taxonomy (GTDB): domain Bacteria; phylum Bacteroidota; class Bacteroidia; order Bacteroidales; family Marinilabiliaceae; genus W3P20-009. The sequence continues at coordinate 5,884 of CAVFBC010000039.1, forward strand.
CTTGCTAAGCTAATTTATGGTGGCAATTACTTTCTCCCCCCGCAACTCACGAATCCTTATCGTGACGCAAAGAAAAGACAATCATCTAAACATTAATTTGCTCATACAAACAATTATTAATAACTTCACCATCCTTGTGTGGGATACTCTTTCCCCCCTCTAAAATCCCTTGCCCTATCCTGGCATAAGTTTTAGTGTTTCCCCCTCACGAGTCATTCAAATACTTTCACACAAAAAGGTGTCCATATGAGAATTACAAAAATATCAGCACTCTCCGCCCTGTCGTGTGCGGTGGTGGCATTTACGTCATGCGATGGCAACCTTCGGCATGGTGACGGAGTGGCTGCCTGTGCCCTTGACGCCATCAAGATCGACCAGAGCGGCTATGCGCCCAACGAGGCCAAGAGGGCGTATTTTATCATGCTGAAGGAGAGCGATGTCGCTTGTGATGAGGCGGCTGCCGTCGCAGACTCGTCGCCCGTCCAGTCTGGTGAGACGAAAGCAGCGGAACAACCCAAGGAGGTGAAGCCTGCCACCGAGAGATGGCTCTCAGGGAAGAATTTTGAGATTTACAATAAGGATAACACCTTGGCCCTGTCTGGCAAACTTGGCGACCCGGTCTATTGGGCTGAGTCGGGCGACTCCGTCCAAGTGATTGACTTCTCCGCATTGACCGAGTCTGGTGAGTATATGATAGTTGTCGATGGTCAACTCTACTCTGCTCCTTTTGAGATAGGTGAGAATGTCCATTATGATGCGCTGCGCAAAGCCGCCCGAGCCTATTATTATAACCGTGCGTCTATGCCCATCGCGAAGCAATATGGCGGTGAGTGGGCCCGCTCGGCTGGTCATCCGGATGACGTGGTGTATGTCCATAAGTCGGCAGCCTCACCCAAGCGCCCCGAGGGCGCAGTCCTCTCTTCCCCCGGTGGCTGGTATGACGCCGGCGACTACAACAAGTACATCGTCAACAGTGCCATCACGACCTATACGCTCATGCTCGCGTCCAACACCTTCGCCAAGGTGGCCGATACGCTTTCTCTCAACATTCCCGAGAGTTCGCAGCCCGTCCCCGACTTGACAAGCGAGACGCTCTACAACCTCCGCTGGATGCTCACCATGCAGGACTCGGCGGACGGTGGCGTCTACCATAAGCTCACTACTCTCAATTTCGAGGGATTCATCATGCCGTCGGAGTGCCAGCAGAAACGCTATGTGGTGACAAAGGGCACGGCAGCTGCGCTTGATTTCGCTGCTACAATGGCCTATGCGTCTCGGACTCTGTGCGGCCGCTCCCCCGAACTCAGGAAGTTGGCGCTCCAATGTGGGCGTGCGGCAAAGGAGGCTTATGAGTGGGCCAAGAAAAATCCCGATGTCATCTTTCATAACCCGGATGACGTCTCCACGGGTGAGTATGGTGACAACGACCTGAATGACGAGTGGTTCTGGGCCGCCACAGAGATGTGGCTCGCCACGGATGACGATGATTATGCCGATGACGCCCTCGCTCACAAGGGTGGCTACGGGCTCCCGTCGTGGGGCAATGTCGGCACTTTGGCCTATTACTCAATGGTGGATTGCGGTAAGTCTCTCCCGGACATTAATCCCGCCTTAGAGCTCACTAAGCAGGCGGATGCGCTCCTCGCCACGGAGAAAAAGAACCCCATGGGTGTCAGCATAGACGATTTCGACTGGGGCAGTAACTCGTTTGTGGCTAATGCCGCCATGCTCAAGGCTATGGCCTATAAGGCCTCGGCAGACAAGCCCGCTGCCTATATCCAGTCACTCCGCAATGATTTGCACTACATCTTTGGCCGTAACGCCACTGGCTACTCGTTTGTCACAGGAGTGGGGAGTAAATACCCCATGCACATCCATCATCGCCCCTCAGCGGCCGACACAATCGTTGAGCCTGTCCCCGGTTTCCTTGTGGGCGGCCCTAACACAGTCGTGCCAACCGATTGCGGCCCCGTGCCGACACGCAGCCAGTATCCAGCCCGTGCCTATGCCGATGAGCAGTGCAGCTACTCGACCAACGAGGTGGCCATCAATTGGAACGCTCCGCTCGTGTTCGCACTGATAGCGGAGATGTCTTATAATTAGCTTGTCTGCCTTTTCTTGCGATCCTCGCATCAGTAAAAGGGTGGGGTGGTGTTAATGCACCCCAAAAGAAGAAGCGCTTGAAATGAGAGGAAAAAGATAATCCGCCCCCCATTCATCATGACTGAATGAATGGGGGGGCGGATTTGTGTCAGTGTATTCAGACTATTCCTGCGTAAATTGGTCCACAAGTGCGGCAACCTCTCCTGCACTTTCGTCTTTAGACCATTTAATCTTAGCTGACTTTACAGCAGCTTTCCACTCATCCTGTTTGTCCGCAGCGATGAGTTCCTTGACTGATCGCGCTGTGCAATCAAAGACTTGAGGCGCTGCCTTTGCGTCGGCTGAGGTTATTACCACGAGGCGGCTCGTCTTGACGGGCAAGATTTGAGACTGCTCGCGGTTCTGGCGCAACAGTCCGTGGTTTGTCTGGTTGATGCCGCCAATCTCCAGTGACGTGAGTTCGCGACGGCCCGATGTGCTGAGAGTTGTTCCATAGGCTCCGGTGCCAGACATCAGTTTGTTGAAGTCGCCAATGATTTTCTTGACGACGAACACGCGGCCGCAGTGCCCCAGGACCTCGCACATGCATCCGTCAGTTTTGATGAATGTGGTTGAGCCGATTCGCACGCTGTCAATCTCCGTGAGGGTGACTGCTGATATGTTGTCGCCTTTCAGGCTGTGCAGCTCACCGCTCATCAGGTGCACGTTGAGTGTTGCGTCGGTCGTCCTTCCACCGGACTGGTAGATGGTGCCTTGACGGAAGTCCGAGTTGACGTAGGGCCAAAGGGTGGTGGGCTTATAGGTTTGCTGGGCCATGCCGTCGCAAATGTTGACTGAGAAAGCAGCGGTCAAGGCTATGAGGGTTGTCTTTAGTTGTGCCATGGTTATTGGCTTATAAATGGATTATATCGGTATGCCTATTTGATGAGCACACGTGTTGATTCTGATATGCCTGGACCTGCTATTGACAGGATGTAGAATCCTGGCGCAAGACCCTTGAAAGAGTATGAGGCGTTAGGCTCTATCTCTTGGACTCCAAGAGCCACACCAGAGACGGACGAAACTGTGGCGAGAATTTTCTCTCCGCCTGCCGTGATGGTGACTGCGCCCGATGTTTGCGAAATGCGGATGCCCGCGGTCTCGATGGCGGTGAGGGCTGTCGATGCCGCCTTCAGGGTGAAAGAGGTCTGGGTGGTCGTTGATGCTCCAGAGGTAGTATTGGTTGAGGTGATGTTGACTGACACAGAGCGGGCTTTTGACGAGGCTGGGTATTTAGTGGCAAAGAGGCTGTTTGTTATGAGTTTGTCTCCATCAACGTCAAAGACGGGGTCAGGAATCTCATGTGTCAGGACATTCTCCACGCCCGAGACTGAGTATGTGAACTCGCACCCTTCCTTGTCGGTCTCTGTCGACAGCGTTGCCACTACTGTGCCGGCGGCAGTCCCTTTTGAGACCGAGCTGTTTGAGACTGCGATGGAAAGTGGAGCGCCCGTGGCGGGGGCGAAGTTGAGTGTGCAAAGCTCGCCCGAGTTATACTCATGGGCCGAGATGTTCATATATCCGTTTTTGCTTCCACCCCACCCGAAGTTGAAGTGGAAGAGTCCGGACTTGTCATAGCCGTCAATGTTGAAACAGTGTCCGCCCGATGTGCTATATCCGGCATAGATTATGGGATGTCCGGCCGACAGCTCACTTTTCAGCAAGGCGATCCACTCGTCTTGCGTATAGCTGCTTTTTTTGACGTTGGTCACTTTGTTGGAGTATCCGAAGAAGGTCTTGAGGGCGTATGGCACATTGCCCATGTATGACACGCCCGACCCGTCCGGCCCATAGTCCATCTGGACAGCCACGCCGCAGTGGTAGAGGAAACGTGCGCACTCTTTGCCGTCGCTGCTCTCATTTTGCGCATTGATGATGGCGCGCCAGTCATAGGCGTCCTCTGCGTCATAGTCGATGGACAGCGTGCCATAGTTTGCGCTGTTGTAGCTCATGTAGCCTGTGGGGCGCTCGGGGCTCTTGTAGTGGCTCATGGCCTGACCTATGCCAACAGCCACGCAGCCTACTATGGCGTCACCTTTTGAGGCGGACGATGGGCAGCTCTGACGATATTTGCCGCTCTGGTTCCACTCTACGTCAATGAGAGGCTCGACTGCTGAGGCCGCTTTGTTTGTTGATGCTATGGTATCAGTGGCCCATGACGGATTTTTTCCGTCGCCACGTGCTGTGGCAGCCTCTACGTCCGAAGCGTAATGCCCGAGATAGGCATACATGTTGTCGTTGATGTCGTCTGCTTCGAGGCTGCCTGTCAGTGAATAGCCTATTATTGGGGCGATGACGTCATCGGCTGCGATGAGCATCCAGCCTTGCGGTGCGAGTGACACTGCGTATATTGGCGCATTGGCGCCGAACATGATGGGCGTTGCGCTGACAGCCTTGTTCCCCGCATTGAGGATGTTGCTCAGGTAGGCGTTGGCGTATGCCACGGCTTCTGACCGCGTCACAGGTGATGCCGAGATTGTCGCCGCGCACATGGCTGCCGCAAACATTAGTGTAAGTCGTTTCCTCATATTTATCTCTTTTGAAAAATGTGAAAGAGGCCGCTCCTCTGTGGTTGAGAAGCGGCCTCGCTCTGTTGTGTTTTTTTCAGAGGCTCATGGTCATGACGCTTTACTTTGTTATCGCATTATGACTTTGCGCCTTTGTTATTGGCGTCTGATGGTGGTTTGCATCATGTAGTCCATGACCCCACCATAATTTTCGTCGTCAGCGTAGACAATCCAGTAAGAGGTCGCTGTCGCTGCGCCTGCTGCTGAGAATTGGAGCATTGCCATCGCATTTCCGTTAGAATCGTAGTCGAGAAGATATACACCTGCCTCAACAGTCTTTTTTTCCTCGCCTTCCTTATATTCGAGGTTGGCGGATCCAATTGCGGAGTTAATGGAAAGTATGTGAGTGAGTGCATTGTAAGTACCTTCAGCAGTCACTGTTGATGCGTCAGTGTAGCCGCCTGCTGTGATGCCGGAGATGGTCACATTGTATACATATCCCTCTGATTTGCCGGCGTCGGCAATGGTCCAAGTCTCGCTGTGAACGGTTGGAGATTGAGCCTTGATCTCCGTGTAGAGATAGAAGCCTGCGTTGTATGTGCCGATGACATCGCTGACTGATATTGCTTTTGCGACAGTGTAGGTATCGTCCTCGCTGATGAGTGTGATGCCGGCAAAGCTGTTGCCGTTTGCGTCAACTAACGCTCCGTCCTCAAGAACTGCTGTGATGGCCTGACCGGCCAAGACGCCTGCCGGGATTGTAACAGTGAATGTGTGCTCGTCCACAATGGTGACACTCGTCTTGATGGTGGAGGACATGTTGTCGTCTGATGCTGAGAATGTGGCTGTGAGTGATCCTTTACCCTCTCCATAGCCCTCGTAGATAGCCTCTTTTGTCTTGACGGTGAGGATGAAGTTGTCTATGTCAGCGTAGCTGCCGCTAACGCCCTCTGCCGAGATGCTCTCGACATTCAACTTGACATTTTCGTTTTCAAATGGGACGAAGATATCGTCCTCATCAAAACCTGCCTCGAGTGCACCGATGCCGTTACCCTTGAGGTCGGTTATGGCGTTGTCACTCTCCCAGCCGATTGAGGCAGTCATGCCACTCTCCGCACCAGCGATGTAGAAGTAAACCTCATTGCCAGATACTTTGATGTTGGAGACGTAGCTCTCGGTAATCGTGCCTGAGGTCGGAGATAACAGGAGGGCTGTGAAGGCGGTGTATTTGCCCGCGTCAGCACCGGTCTCGTCAACTTTCACATTCTCGGAGAAGGTGAATACAACAGCGGTGCCGCTTGCCACTGCGCCCTCAATCTCGGGTGCGCCACTGTCGCTCAACTGGAACTCCTTGGCTGTAACAGCGCCTGCCTTGTCATACTCGTTATAAGCCACAGCGAGGAAGACGTACTTGCCATAAGGGGTGAGGTCTTCCACTTCGCCAGTTACAGACGCCGCGTCTGAAGTCTTGACGTAGCGGGCGTTGCCGGCTCCGAAGTCTGATTTGGTGTCAATGAGGCTGATGATGTCATCTGCCGTGTACACTGTCTCGTCCTCGGCACTCTCAACGATGGCGTAGGCATAGCCCTGCGCACCAGATGCGGGGGTTACCGAGTATGATATCGAATTGTCTGACGACACGGTGACATCGACTGTGACAGCCGGGCCATCAGGGTAGACTTTTGAAACCTCGTCGTCGAACTCGGTGCAAGCACCAAGGGTGAGGCCGGCGGCGGCGAGACTGTATATTAGTTTTTTCATTTCAATCATTTATAAGTGCCGGAGGCTCGGGGCACAAGGCTCAAAGCCCCCGGCGCATGTGAGTGATTTCTGTTTCTGACTACTTCTTGGTCAACGTGAGGTCGCCATACATGAGATTCCACCAACCAGAGGCGTAGATGCCGAAGCAGTTCTTGACGACGAGCGTCTTGCCTCCATCCTTAATCTCAATCTCCAAGTTCTCGGATGCGGTGAGCTCCTTTGCGTTTGCGTCATCGGGGTCTGCGGTCGAGAAGACGGCAAGGACAGCCTCGCTGCCATTATACTCGTAGCCATAACCCTGCTGAGCGGGGACCTTGATGAGCGTCAAGTTGCCATCCTCGTCGGACTCTACTGTTCCGTAGACATGGCCAGTGTAACCTGCCGATGCGAAATACGGGTCGAGGTTGTCAATGTAGACCTTGCTTACGTCAGACTCGTCTTTGCTGAGGACGATGTTCCAGTCGAAGTGTCCACGGCTTGAGAAGTAACTGTCAGCCGATGCGGAGTATGAGCCGAGGATAGGCTGGAGTGGGTGTTCGGTGTCAGCAATGGTCACTACGCACTCGTTCTGAGCGCCAACATTAATCTCGTCAGACTTGAGCGCAAGCCCAATCTTGACATCGCCGGTGTAGACACCGTTGGCGATAGACTTGATGGTGATGTAGGCGGTGCGGTTCTCTGCGTCGAACTTGACGGTCTTAGAGCCGACAATCTCGAAGTCCGTGCCCTCTACTGCGGTATAGCTGTCGTCGCTGATGACCTCTACGTAGGCGCTCTTGCTGAGTCCGGCTACTGATGCCAACGAGACCGGGATCTCCACTTCCTCGCCCTCGTCAACACTGGCGGATGATGAGGAGAATGCCACAAATGCGTCTGAGTCTGAGAACCCGGGCTGCTCATTGTCGTCGCAAGCGACGAAGGCGAGAGCCATGGCGCTGATGGCTAAATATGTATGTTTCATAATTATAAACCTGTTTGAATAAAGCGTGCAGACAATAGCTTAGTAACCTGGGTTCTGAACCATGCTTGGGTTGGCGTCAATCTCATCCTTGGGGATGGGGAGGGCCCAACGGTAGTTGGGGAACGGAACCTCTTTGAGCTCGGCGTCGATGTCGTCGCGGGTGAGCGAGTAGCCGAAGCGGGCGTAGTCATAGACAATGTGGCCCTCGAAGGCGAGCTCCTTGCGACGCTCCTTGAAAATGCCGTTGAGCGTGGTGGCCTCAGGCTGAGTGCCGCGGGCTGTGGCAAGTGTCACCATGTCGCTCTGAGCCGATGTGCCAGAAACAACCGCACCGCGGATCTGAGCCTCTGCGCGGTTTAGGTACATCTCGGAGAGGCGAAGCACGATGGTGTTGTTGTAAGAGGGCGAGCTGTTGTCCTTGCCTGCGTACTTGGTGCTCCAGTACTGGGTGTAGCTGCCGAAGACAGCCTTGCTGTCGGTGGTGTAGAGTTGCTTGCGGACGTCATTGTCTGCATAGAGGTCATATACGTCATGAGAGGCACCGAAGTCGCCTGAGCCGCGTGGGCTTGAGAGCCACATGAGGAACTCCCAGTTCTGGGTTGAGAAGCGGTCGTTGCCCTCTGCTCCATAGACCTCGAAGATAACTTCCGATGTGCCGGTCTCTGACGTGTAGGCGGTCAGGATGTCGCTCGTGCTCCAAAGCTTAGATGCGCCCATCTTGTTGATGACCTTGGTGGCGTAGTCTGCCGATTTCTGCCACTCGCCCATGTAGAGGTAGACGCGGCTGAGGAGACCCTGGATGGCCTCAAGGCTCGCTACAGCCTTGTAGTCGACAACTGAAGACTGGTGGTATTTGTCAGACGTGTTGTAGTCCTCGGGGATGATGGACTCAGCCTCAGTGAGGTCGGCTACAATCTGGTCATAGACCTCGGCTACGGTGTTGCGAGCCGGGGTGCCGGTGACAGTGTGGAGCATGATGGGCACGCCGAGCGACGTGGTGGGGTCAATCTGCGTGTAGGGCTGTCCGAAGGTGCGGACGAGGTCGAAGTGTGCAAGGGCGCGGAGGAAGAGAGCCTCGGCGCGGATGCCGTCGACAGTGGTCTGGTCTGCCTTGCCGTCTACATTGTCAAGGATGTCATTGACGTTGGCGATGGTATAGTAGGCGTAGCTCCAGAGACCGCCCATGGTGGCGTCGGCTGAGTATGACCAGTCGTTGGCAGTCTTGCATCGTCCTGAGTCCCAGTCACTGCCAGCCTTAGGCTTGCGGGCGTTGCAGGCGCGCATTTCGCAGTTGTAGATGAATGATGAGCCATACCAGCTTGCGCCGTAGAGGGGCGCGTAAGAACCCGAGATGGCCTTCTCGATGCCGTCAATGTTGCTGAGTGTTATCTCGGTGCTCTGCTTGAGCTTGGGCTCCTCGTTGAGGAAGTCGTCTTCGCACGAGGCGAGGGCGAGAGCCGAGACCGTGGCGGCTGTAAGTATATATTTAGATTTCATTTTGTCGATGCTTATGAATGTGGATTAGAACGAGAGGTCGATGCCAGCCACGAAGGTCTTAGTCATCGGGTAGACACCTGCGCCCATGCCAGTTACGCCGCGCTCGGGATCCCAGAAGTTGACGTTGTGCCAGGTGTAGACGTTGAGGCCGGAGACGTAGACGCGGGCGGAGTTGAGCTTAATCTTGCCAATCAGCTCGCGGGGGAAGTTATAGCTGAGGGTGACGTCTTTGAGTCGGGTGTATGAGCCGTCCTCAAGGAAACGGGTGGTGTTATAGCTATATGAGTTGGTCGAGTTGCCAGCGACGGGCTTGGGGTTGCAGTTGGTGTCGCCGGGCTTCTTCCAGTAGTTGAGTGCGCCCTTGGTCTGGTTCATGTTCATCATGCTGCCATCGCTCTGGAGGTAGCGGTTCTCGATAATGAGAACGTCGTTGCCGCCCTTGAACTCGAACTGGGCCGAGAGGCTGATGCCGCGCCATGAGAGGTCGGTGCTGATGCCGCCGGTGTACTTGGGCTCTGGGCTGCCTGCGTAGACGTAGCGAGCCTTGTCATAGCTGTTGGTCAGGCTGCCGTCCTCTGCGACGAAGAGAGCCTCGCCGTTGGTCGGGTTGACACCATAGTAGTCTTTGAGGTAGAAGGTGAACATGCTCTTGCCCACAACGTGGCGGAGGCGAGAGTCGCCTGAGTACGCCATTTCGCTCTGGCCGGCGAGGTCGGTGATTTCGGTGCGGTTGAAAGAGATGTTGCCGCTGACGTTCCAGTTCCAGTCGCCAGTCATGATGATGTTGGCGGCAAGCTGGATCTCAAGACCCTTGTTCTCCATAGAGCCGATGTTGCAAGTGTTGCTGCTGAAGCCTGAGGTCATAGAGACTGGCTTGCTGAGGAGCATGTCGGTGGTCTTGCGCTTGTAGACGTCGACGTTCAGGGTGAACTTCTTGAGGAAGTTGATGTCCACGCCGGCGTTGAAGCTCTTGTTGTTCTCCCAGCTCAGGTCGGGGTTAGACGGGGTGCTCTTGCGCATGGTAGTGATGCCGTTGTACTCCGATGTGGTGTAGGTGCCGAACGCCATGTAGTTGGAGATGTTGTCGTTACCATTGATACCATAGCTGACGCGGAGCTTGAGGAAGTCGAGCCAGTCGGAGGTGTTCTCCATGAAGCTCTCTGAGCTGATGTTCCAAGATGCGCCGACACTCCAGAATGAGCCCCAACGCTTGTCGTTGCCGAACTTAGAGCTGCCGTCACGACGGAAGGATGCCGTCAGGTAGTAGCGTGAGTCGTAGTTGTAGTCGAGGATGCCGAAGAAAGAGAGCATGGTCGAGGTCTCCTCGCCATAGTCGCCTGCGTCATCTGCCTGGGTTGAGGTTGAGGGGTAGGGGATGGTTGGGTCCACCTTGCCGCTCTTGAGGTAGAGCTCGTCCATGAAGTTCTTGCTTGCCTCCTGACCTACAAGGATACGACCGTAGTTCTTGCCGAAGTTGTGCTCGTAGCTGATGGTGTTGGAGGTGGTGAGCAGGGAGCGCATTGAGCGGATGGTCTGGAGTGTGGCCTCACCCTCGTTGGTGTAGACGTCCCAGTAGCGGCGGCCGCTGCTGAAGGTGTATTCGGCGGCGTCTGTGGTCTTGATCACAAGACCCTCGATGGGCTCGGCCTGCAAGTAGAGGCTGCCAGATGCGTGCCACTGCTTCTCGTTCTGCTCGTCATATTCGGCCGTGGCGCGGGGGTTGGTGTTGCTGTTGGATGGGATGTCAACATTGTGGAGTCCGTCCTCGGTGTAGGGCTTTACCCAAGGGCAGATGGTCATGCCGGCAAAGATTGGGTTGGAGTAGTAGAGCGCCTGCATAGGTACGTCGTTCATCTTCGAGTAGGTGCCGCTGACGCGTGCGCCGCTCTTGAACCAATCGTTAATCTGGTGGTCGGCGTTGATGCGGGCCGTGAACTTGGAGTAGTCGATGCCGTAGAAGATACCCTCGTTCTTGTGGAAGTTGATAGAGGAGTAGTATGACGTGCGGGCGTTGCCGCCGGTTGCCGTGACCTCATAGTCTTGCATCTTGCCGGTGCGTGAGAGGTGGTCCATCCAGTTGGTCAGCTGACCCTCGAGTTTGGTGAGGGGCAGGTAGTATGTGCTGGTTGGGTCGTCAGGGTCGTAGCCTGCGTTGACAGCTGCGTCGCGCTGGTACTGGAGGAGCTCCTCAGCGTTCATCACGCCGAAGTCGTTGTCGTTGGCGAGCTGAGAAGCACCCCACTTGCCGCGGACGGTCACAGTGCTGCGTCCCTCGCGTCCGCTCTTGGTCGTGATGATGACGACGCCGTTGGCTGCGCGGCTACCGTAGACTGAGGTGGCGGCAGCATCCTTCAGGATGGTGATGCTCTCGATGTCGTTAGGGTTGAGGGCCGAGATGGCGTTGCCGGTGTTAGTGAAAGCCGAGCTCTCGTCGGTGCCCAAGATGGGCACACCGTCAACGACGTAGAGAGGGTCGTTGCCTGCGTTGATGGATGATGTGCCGCGCACGCGGATATCGGTCGACGCTCCTGGCTGGCCAGAGTTGGCCGTGATTTGCACACCTGCCATTTTGCCGCTGAGCATCTTGTCGACAGATGAGGCGGGGACATCCGCAATCTCGTCAGCGCGGACGGTGGTGATGGCGCCTGTCTTGGCCTCGCGGCGGGTTGAACCGTATGCCACGACTACAACCTCCTCCATCTCCTTGTTGTCCTCGAAGAGCACTATGTCGCCGCTGCCGCTTGCGAGGTCAATCTCGCCAGTCTGGTAGCCAATGAAAGAGGCTTGGAGGGTCTTGGCCCCATCGGCTTTGAGGGTGTACTTGCCGTCCATGTCGGTGACTGTGCCATGGGTCGTGCCGGGCACGACGACAGCGACGCCTGGCAGCGGGTTGCCAGCGGCGTCGCGGATTGTGCCGCTGACCGTATGCGTCTGAGCCGACGCGAAGGCCGACCACAGGGCAAACGTGCACAATAGCAATAAGTGTTTCATTCCTGTC
>CAVFBC010000040.1:0-17410 GCA_963620575.1 Alistipes putredinis
TACTGCACACGAGTGTGGGAGAGTAGGTTGCCGCCCCTTAAAACAGTCCGCCCCCTGGAGTTATCTCTGGGGGCGGATTTTTTGCGTGTATACCCCTGATGTGTACCCCGAAATAAAACTGCGTAGGATGATACGCCTGTGTTAATGTAAAGATTGTGGTAGAGTATCACGTTGCCTGTCGCCTCTCGTTTGGTCGTTGGGTCTGTGTCGCCTTTTATCCTGTAAAGATAGCTGGCTCTATACTCACTACTATTAGCCGCGTTGTAAGCGAGTTTTAAGATTGATACGAGCGGGTTTACCCGATAGAAAGGGCTTGCGCACGTCATCGACTGCAACAGCCCGTTGGCGGTGAACTTGAAGAGGGCGGATGTGGAGCGGGCTTGGATGATGTTGCCGTCCGTTGCCGCAGAACTTGCAGCGAGGTACTTGTTTGAGGCTGTTGACAGCATGAAGCCGTTTACGGAAGTAGTGGTTGCACGGCCCTTTGTGTCGTGTCAAGAATAACCGCCACACCAGTGCTGCCCACCTCTCTTATGCACTTGGCGTAAATGTAATATGCCTTATCGCTTTCAAGGTCTGAAAAGGTCACCGAGTTAAGCACCCATGTGCGCGCTCCGACCTCAATCCAGAAGCAGCAGCTACCTCCTGATCGTTATCTTCACCCTTCTGTTCACGCTCCTATGCTCCTCCGTGTCGTTTGGTGCTATCGGCTCTGTGTCTCCCATGGAGAACACGTGTATGCGACCATCATAAACCCCGTTATTCTCAAGGCAATGAGCCACAGTCTCGGCTCGCTCTCGGCCTATGCGTTCATTGACCTCCCTTGTGCCCATGTCGCACGTATGCCCTGTCACGTCTATATTATAATCGGGGTGGGCGTTAAGTAATTCGGCAATACGTTTTACTATGGCGGTCGATTCTTGGTTCAATCCGCCGCTTCCAAGGTCAAAATGTATGCCTCCAGCCTCATCTATCATGTCTTGTATGTCGCGCTCAAGGCTTGTCGCAATGCTGTCGCGCCGTTTTATGTCCAATGCCGCCAATTCTGCCTGAGATAATTTTATGGGTTCAGCTTTTACTGACCTTATCTCCTCCAGTTCGTTCGTCGAATTATCGGCAGTCGGCAAAACTTCCTCAGTTGTTCTATTTCTCAATCTGCGTGAAGCCCTTTTCTTGCCCATGTTAACCCCAAGTCTCACCATGATACCTACTGACATGGGTTTGACGTTCGAACAGCTTGTTGTGGCAACAGAACTGTGATATTCTGCCATATATCCGTCTGCTCTTCGACAGTCTGGGTCATATTGCTGGGCATACCTCGTCTTCCCCTTTACGTCTGTCACTGCGCACTTGCCATATATTGTCATTCCCAGATTAAATCAGTCTGTCAGCTGGCGTTCCATCCCTATTTGCGCCCCAATCCCAAAGGTTGGTCTCCACAGCCTTATGCGTCCCGAGAACTCAGGCTCTATGACATAAAACCCTGCCTCGGGAATGTCTCCGTCAATCAGCAGTCCCCCATAGTTCTCGTAATACCCCCTTGTCGTTATCGTTCCGCCTTGTGTCTCAAACCTGTCTTTGGCAATAAGAGAAAGGTGTGCCGATACGCCCATCTTGAAAATCCAGTTTTCCGATACGTCTGTCCTAAATCCCATACCAACGGGAATATCCACGACAAGCGCACTCTGAGCCTCTTTTACAGCCGATAGTGTCATCCGATGCTCATACTTCTCGCCGTCTATGTCTATCGCTCCCTTTGTTATCCTATATTCGTTGGTCTCAGTGTCTGATGTGTATGTGGTCAATTCGACACCCGTGCCTACGCTCCAGTGCCGCGAAAAAAGATAGTCGTATCGCACATTAAATGTCACACCTCCGTGATTCCCGACAACCACTGTGCCGCCACTCATGTCGGGGTTAAGGCAGTGAAAGCCACCGCCGAATCCTACTGACAGCTCATGATGTCTCCACCCGGTTGTGTCTATCCCCTCTTGCGCTAAGCCTTGGTTGTTAGATGCGGCAAATATTGCCATTGTGCACATGACGGTTATCAGGTTTTCGCTATTGTGCATGTCGTATTTTTTGATTGCGTATTTTGTTTCACTTTGGTTGGATGGCATTGCTATGCGACCCTTTCCGGAGCTTTCATCGCGATTATCTCGTCAATCAGGTTTCGCAACTCGTCAAGACCACTTATTCCTTTTATGACCATGCTGAGTTTGTCAATAGATTGCTTCAGTTGTGCTTTGCGCGGATGTCCCTGTATCCAAGATATTATGTTCATGAAGACGGGCGACTGGTAGAATGCCGAGTTTTGATTGGAAACGAAGTTGAATGTCGCCACTCCGCCTTTGACCACTATTCGCTCAACGCCAATTTGCTGCGCCCTGTTGCGAATCTTTACAACATCGAGGAGGTTGACCGCCTCTTGTGGCAATGCTCCGAAACGGTCCACGAGTTCGCTCTCGAATTGGGCAATCTCCTCGTCTCTATTCATTGAGTCGAGTTGCCTGTAGAGGCGCATCCTCTCCGGAATTGAGGATATATACGTGTCTGGCAGAAGGGCCTCGTCGTCAGTCGTTATCTGTGTGTCGGTGACGAACTGGGGAATTGCGTCGTTCTGGGCAACGTTGTCGCTTGCGAAGAGTTCCTTATACTCAGTCGTCTTGAGCTCGATAATGGCTTCTGCTAAGACTTTTTGATATGTCTCGTAGCCCATGTCGGTTATGAACCCTGATTGCTCAGCGCCAAGCACGTCGCCTGCGCCTCGAATGTCCAAATCCTGCATGGCGATGTTGAAGCCCGAGCCAAGGTCGGCAAACTCTTCTATAATCTGCAATCGGCGGCGGGCGTCTTGCGTCAATGTGGAGAAGGGCGGAGCGAACAGATAGCAGTAGGCCTTTTTGTTGCTTCGGCCAACGCGTCCGCGCAGCTGGTGCAGTTCGCTCAGACCAAACAGGTGGGCGTTGTTTATTATTATCGTGTTGGCGTTCGGTATGTCCAATCCACTCTCTATGATGGTGGTGGCCAACAGGACGTCATAGTCCCCGTTGATAAAGTCGAGCATTATGCGCTCCAATGTCGTGCCTTCCATTTGCCCGTGGGCAACGACGGTGCGCACGTCTGGCATCATGCGGTGAAGGACGTTTTGCAACTCCAATAGGTGCTCTATTCTGTTGTTTATTATGAACACCTGACCACCGCGCGCCACCTCGAAGTTGACAGCGTCGCGCATGGCGTCTTCGCTAAATGTCTGCACCTCGGTGACAATGGGCTGACGGTTGGCTGGTGGTGTTGATAGAACACTCAGGTCGCGCGCGCCCATCAGTGAGAACTGGAGGGTGCGGGGGATGGGCGTCGCGGACAATGTCAGTGTGTCTACATTCACTTTCAATTGGCGCAATTTCTCTTTCACGCTTACGCCAAAACGTTGCTCCTCATCTACAATGAGAAGCCCGAGGTCTTTGAATTTGACGTCTTTGCCAATCAGCCTGTGCGTGCCTATGATGATGTCCACATCGCCCGCCTCTAATTTTTTCAGCACGGCGCGTACTTCAGACGGCTTGCGCAGTCGCGATATGTACTCAACTTTGCATGGCAATCCTTCAAGGCGAGAGCGGAATGTGTTGTAATGCTGAAATGCGAGCACAGTCGTCGGGACGAGGACTGCCACTTGCTTGTTGTCGCACACGGCTTTGAATGCGGCTCTGACGGCCAACTCTGTCTTGCCAAATCCCACATCACCGCAGACGAGGCGGTCCATTGGCGCCTCTTTTTCCATGTCTGCCTTGATGGCTTTGTTTGCCTTATACTGGTCGGGCGTGTCCTCATATAGGAATGAGGCTTCGAGCTCCTGCTGAAGGTATGAATCTGCGGAGAATGCGAACCCTTGCTCCTCTTTCCGCTGGGCGTAGAGGGCTATTAGCTCGCGCGCTATGTCTTTTACACGGCTCTTGGCCTTCTCTTTCAGTTTGTCCCAATGAGCTGAGCCTAATCTGTTTATCTTGGGTGCGACTCCATCTCGACCTCTATACTTGGATATTTTGTGCATTGACTGCACGTTGACGTACAGGGTGTCGCCTCCCTGATATGTCAATCGTATGGCATCGTATGCCTTGCCTGCCACATGTTGGGTGACGAGGCCGCCGAACACTCCCACTCCATGGTCCATATGCACCACATAGTCACCCGGTTTCAACTCTGCCAACTCGCGCAGCGTGATGCTTTGTTGCTGCTGGCGCATGTTGTCGTTGCGCAGTGTGAATCGCTGATATCGCTCAAATATCTGATGGTCCGTGTAGTAGCAGATGCGGCTCTCTTTGTCAATGAAGCCGGCATGGAGAGACATCTGCAACTCCTGAAATTTCAGTTTGCGTTTGCGCTCGCTCAATATGGTCCGCAGGCGTTGCAACTGGCGTGAGTTGTCTGACAATATGTATACAACATATCCGTCTGCCGATTTGTAGTATATGTCGTCCTCCAAGAGGTCGAAGTTTTTCTTGAAGAGTGGCTGGTGGGCTATATGGAAGTCAAGGTCGGCATCCTTTTTTCCGTCTCGAATGTCAATGATGGGGCAGTTTATGCTTTTCTCCCAATCATCGGCTGTGCAAAAAGCCTCGAGTGTCACTTTGTTGTCGCCATCATGGTCCGCGTCTGTCTCTACCACCGATTTATACTGGCCATTGAGCAGGTCCATGCATCGCTCTCGGTCCATGAACCACAATGCCGTGTCTGGGGTTATTGACTGTGTGAGGGGTGTCAGTGCGGAGGGCTTGCTGGCTTTGCCAAGGTCTGGCACTATGTTGACCTTGTCAATTTTGTCTTTTGACAGCTGCGTGTCAATCTCAAATGAGCGTATCGAGTCCACCTCATCACCAAAGAAGTCTATTCGTGATGGGGCGTCTGCCGCAAATGAGAAAAGGTCGACTATGCTGCCGCGTACCGAATATTGTCCTGGCGCATATACGAAGTCTGCTCTTGTGAACCCATATTCGTTAAGTGTCTCCACTAAGAACGACTGGCTCAACTTGTCCCCTCTGTGCAAGGTCAGGAAGTCTGCCTTCAAGTCACGTGACGCGGGGACTTTCTCAGCCATGGCGGCCGCATAGGTCACGATGGTCACGTCTTCATCTTGCGCAAAATGTGCCAAAGCCTCGGTGCGCAACTGCACGTTCTGTGCGTCATATCCGTCTGCCTTGGGCGAATGGCGAAATGACGATGGCAGAAAGTATACTTTTTGCTCGCCAAGCAGGCAGCACAGGTCATGATACAGATATGGCGCGTCGTCCCTGTCTGAGCATACCACCACGTTGCGAGATGCGCCTGTGGCTGCCACCGCCACCGCACGGGCAGATGCCACGAGCGACTTGACTGTCATTACTGAGCCTTTGGTGCCCGAGGCTATGAAATTGCGGAGCGCAATGACGCGCGGATCTGATATGTATGTTTCGACAATTGACACGTCTTTCTGTTTTGGCTATTAACACAAGAGCCGCCGCAAACCCATTTGGGCTGCGACGGCTTTTCTATTTTCTACCTTCGCCTCTTGACTTTGTCCATCGGCTTGGGCTTCGTTAATCAATAGAACTTGATGCGGTTGTCCTCAATGTCAACATTTGTGACTACGTTCTGGACATAGTAAGGAATGCTGCGCATGCGTGCGGAGTAGGCATTCTTCACTGCTGCATCGTCAGCCTCGCTTGGGTTAGCTGAGGTAACCTCGATGGCATATGCGCCATTGATGCCCTCTACTGCTGAATAAACCTCGCCTGCGGGGGTTGAGACAATCTTGCCGACAAGTGCGGGCTCCATGCCAGCGCCAGCTACACTGTTGCTGCTGAAGCTGACCGCCTTTGCTGAGTCAACCTTAACACCATATTTGTCAGCAATCTGAGCGAGGCTCATGCCCTTGGTGGCTGCGGTGACCTCTGCTGCCTTCTTGCCAAGACGGAGATGTGAGGCGATGCCCTGTGACACCTCTGCAACGTCAGCGTATCCGCGCTCCTGAACCTTGGTCAGGGTTGCGAGGACGAACTCATCATCGCAATGGAAGAGCGGTGATACATCACCCTCTTTGGCGTCATACGCCCACTTTACAAGCTCGCGTGCGTGAGCAATTGAGTTGATGGACTGTGCGTTTGACTCGATGTTGCGACCTACTCGCTTAACAATGTTTCCGGTATCGACAACAGCCTGGAATGATGCGCCGTCCTTAATCTTTGAAGTCAAGGCCTGTGCCTGAGCATAAACTTGCTGCTCGGTGCGTGAGCTGTATTGAACAGTCTTCTCGATTGTGGCAACGTGGTATTTCTTTACCTCTGCGCCACGAGCCTGAATGTTGATGATGTGGTAGCCATATTGGCTCTCTACCATTACAATGTCACCTGCATGGCCTGTGAAGCAAGCCTCGTTGAATGTGGGGACCATGGTGCCGTCTACAAACCAGTCGAGGTCGCCGCCATTGATGGCTGAACCTGGGTCTTTGCTATATTGGCGGGCAAGCGCTGCAAAGTCACCGCCGTTCTTAGCAAGCTTGAAGATGCTGTCTGCCAACTCCTTGCTCTCCTGAATGAGGATGTGGCGAGCCTTTACTGAGTCTGGACGCATGGTGACGTCAGCAAGACGTGAGAGCTTGAATGTCTCACCCTCCTGATAAGGGCCGTATACATCGCCAACCTGTGCGGTCTCGATGAAGCTCTTGAGCGCACCGTTAATTTTGGCTGCTGAGTAGTAACGATTGTCTACATCAGACTCTGAGTTCATCTGAGCATACTCGAAAGCGTTGGTCTCGGGTGCTGAGAAGTCTGCCTTCATGGCCTCAAGTGCTTTCTGGGTGTCCTCCCTGTCGAGCTCGGTCGGGCGGATGGGGAATGTGATGTAATCGATGTCGCGGCCGTCGCTGACACGATAGAGCTCCTGGTTTTTCTTGTAGTAAGCCTTAATCTCCGAATCAGAAACAGTGATGGTGCTGTCGGGGATGAGTGAGTAACGTACGTTTACGAAGTTAACATCGTAGTTGTTAGCGAGTTTGGTCTTGGCAACCTCAACCTGCGCCTTGTTGCAATATGCCGACTTAGCCAAAAGTGCGCCATACTTCTGAATGCAGCGGTTGAAGCGAAGCTTGCCCTCAAGGTCTGACCAGTAGAAAGCGACGTCTGGGCTCTGCTGACGACCAACGGTCAGGAAGTTGATTGCCTGCTCGCGGTTGAATACGCCAGTCTGAGGGTCTGTGAACATCTGACGGAGCTGGGGAACGACGTGGTTGCCGGCAGCCATGTCAAATATCTCGGCATCGGTAACCTCAATGCCTGCCTCCTCAAAAAGCTTTCCGAATGTGATATGAGCTATCTCTGTCTGCCAAACATTCTCGCGAATCTCGTTCTGGCGCTGCTCGGGAATTGAGGCCGACTGGCTCTCCATCTTATAGATGGTCTCAGCTGTCTCAATCTTCTGCTGGTACTCTAAAGTCTTTATTTTCTGGCCATCAATGATGCCAACGGTCTCACGGTCTATGAAGATGCTGCTACCGCTGCCGAGCAGGTCGGTGAGGATGAATGCGAGGAGCGCCAGTGCGATAAGGGCGGTGATGAATACCGCGGCCTTATTCCTCAGGGTTTGTAGTGCTGCCATTTTGAAAGAATAGCTCTATTTTTGAATTTTGTTTGTTACGTTAGGGAGAGGTTCTTGTGTTCCCGTGCGTGTCGCCCCGACTTATTATCCATAAGTCGAGTCTATATACACAATCAGGGCGCAAATATACTAAGTTGCTATTTTTTTATCAAATTTTCACCTGAATATTTCCCTTGCGCGTGATTACGCCTCTTTCATGGGGATGTTGATAAGGAGGTGCGTCATGCCGTCTCCAAAACTGCGCGTGATAATGGCAGCGCCCAATGATTTCGCGCAATTCTCTATGTTGGGTGGTAATGCTAAGTTCTCCGAGTCCGCTGTGAAGTAGATGCTCGATGCAGGTTGCGTGCCCCCTATGCTGATTGTGACGGTGGCTGCTCCCGGCGCATATTTGCCTTTTTCTACCTTTATGCGCACGAAGCCCTGTCCTGCGGTCGAGACTATGGCTTCTACTATCACATCTACGAGAAGAGAGCGGAGCGCATCTATATCGAAGTCGAAAACGCAGTGGCGGAGCGGTGTGGCGAATCCTACGAAATCCTGTGTGTGCGTGACGAGGGAGACTTGTTTCACTATCGAGCGTGCCGATGCCACGAGGTCGTGTCTACCCATGCCGCCGAATTGTGAGCCTGTTTTCACAGTGTTCTCTCCAATCTGCTCGGCCACAGAGGCTAAGGCTAAGTTAGCTGTGTTGAGCCTGTCGGCCAAGTTGCGCATGGTGAGCGAGTCGGCTATCGATATGCCGGCGGTTTGTGACACGGATCTAAGGTCGTCTGACAAGACTCCTATGGAGGTCGCCACGTTGGCTGCAACGGTGTGCAGCACTACTGAGCTCATCCCGTCGTTCTTGACCGCACTCTGTCTTGTGGCTGTTTTGGTGTCTATGCCTGCAACCGCATATTCTGAATCTCTCAGACCTTTCCGTTTTCCACGCCGTGTGCCTCCCTTGAAAGTGGCGACCATTATGATGATGACTGCGAGGCCGATAGCCATGACGATTGTCAATGTCTTTGCGTACCATGGCTGCACGACTTCAATCTCCAAGTCGGCCGGTGCGCTTTTTCCTCCATCCGGGTCTATCGCTGTCACACGCAGGGTGTAGTGACCTGGGGTGAGGTCATGAAGAGCGAATCGCGGCTCGCTCTTGATTACTGTGGCTTGTCCCAGCCCCAGCACTTCGCATGAGTATGACATGGCGAATGGGGCTGGGGTGTTGATAGCGGTGAATGTCACGGAGAAGGAGGATTCGGAGTAGGGCAGGGTGATGTGCCTGTTCGCGGGCAGTGGCCTCGTCATTGCGACTACGCCGTCTATCTCCTGACCTGGCAGCATGTATTTGCCCTTATGGATCAGTTGGCTGAACTCAACTGATACGTTTTGCCCTGTTCCGCTTGAGGCCGGGATGTACTCGTTGACGCCCAGCTCGGCCCCTATCCATACGCTCCCGTCTGGCATCCTGCATGCTGCGCGAGGACTGTTTACGCCGCTATACCTGCCGTCGGCCGTGCGGTAGTGGCCCGTCAATATTCTTATGCTGTCGCTGTCTTCTGACGGAAGTGCGCGGAGCATGTAAAGGTCAGTCGGGGTTGCCACGACTACTCCTCCTCGACCGCCCGGAGCTATCGAGACAGGTGGCTGTGGGAATATTTTCCTGTCTATTAATTCCGTGCCGCTATCGGTCTCTCCGCCAACGAAGAGCAAGACGCCTTGCGACGTGGCTACCCAATAGTGCCCTTTCTTGTCTATGCAAATGTCAGAAGGACGCTCATGTCTCAAAGTGTAGTCGGTCAAGCGGATTATCTCCATTTTTCCCCCTCGCATACTCACTTTATAAAATGAGTCGCGTGTCAACACTATTATGGCGGATGAGTCGGTCGACGTCCGCATGGTTATGACGTTCTCGCCTATGTCCATTCTCACTCTGCCCTCCAAGACCCTGTTGTGGTCCCCCGCGTTTGGCAGTGCCAATATCTCGCTGCCCGCAGCTGCGAACAAGCAACCATTAAGCGATGTGGTAACGGTTCCTGGGATGTCAGAATTCCCAAGGGGGGCTGGCGCGCCTTTTGTCTCTCCAAAATAGCAGACGGCGTTCTCCCGCGCTGTAGACCAGCATGATGAGCCATAGCGGGCGAAGCCCCTGCCGTTGACGTAGGCCCAGACGGAGCCGTCACGCAGAGCGGCAACGTGGCCTATCACGTCTGTGTTGGGAAATGGCAGTATTGATGCTTCGCGTGTGGCAATGTTAACTTTGACGAGGCCGCCGCCATTGGTCCCCACAAATGCGTACTTTCGCCCGTCGGTCGCAATGCTCCTCACGTCGGTCATGTTGCCTCGTGCCGTGACTGGCTCCACTTCGACTGGCAGGAATTTAAATGCCGACGGGTTGTATATGGAGAAGCCTGAATGTGTGTAGCCCACCGCCACCGAGCCATTGCCAAAGGCGGTAACGCATGTGCACTGGTTGCTGCGCAAACTATATATGTCTGTTATGTCGCGCCGGAGTCTATATGATTTGCCAGCGTCGGGGTCAATAACGACCGCTCCGTCGTTCTCTGAGACAATCCATATGCGGTTTTTCGTGTCGACGCACACGTCATTCATGTTTTTGGGCAAGCCACCCCCACACACCTTGAGGCCGTTTATCAATTCCCATTCACGGCGTGACATCGGCTTGTGCCACAATGAGTCACCATTTGACGTGATAACCCACAAGTCGCCTGCCATGTCTGTGCGCATGACGCGGGCCCCGGAGGCCAATGGAGTCGAGAAGAATTGTGGTATGGGCTTATGGCCGTCAGCTGGAGGAAAACAGCGCAGCAATCGCCCGTCGCGCAGCAATACCACTATCCCATAGCGCGACCCGCAAACGCTCGACACTTCGGCCCCGTCGGGCAGGTGAATGCGCATCGGGCGCGACGATTCCCTCTGTGAGTAGATCACGTCATGCCCCTCCATCATCCACAGGTTCCTGCGCCCGTCAACCCAAACCTCGTCCGGCTTGTTCTCCGCTCCGTTTCGGCGAAGAAAGTCCTCGGCCGGGGTGAATGACATTTTGCTCCTTATGAATAGGAAGTAGCCCTGCGTGTGGCGGATAATCATTGTGTCGCCTCCAAATTCCTGTGCGCCAAGCAACTCGCCATCGCAAAGTAGCGAGTCTGGCGGGGCTACGCTCGATATGCTATATCCGTCGTAGTTGTCTAACCCCCACATCGTCGAGACCCACAGGAAGCCCCTTGAGCCCATTGTGATGTTGTTGACGCGCTCGTGAGATAAGCCTGCGTCTATGCCCACATGCCTGAACGCAAAGGCTCGCTGCGCCTTTGCTGGCAAAATGGCAAGTGCGAACAGCACGGCAGCTATCAGCGTGCGTATCCATGTGTTGCGACTGTCTTTGGCAAGCATTGGGTTGTGGCGTAATTGGATGTTTCTTGTGGGCTATGTCTTTGAGCGACCCGCGAAATTAAGCAAGATGAGCAATTTGAAGTGATGACGTCAAATTAATTATTGTTTACGTCTTGTCTCATGTCCGCTTCCACTCTCCGCTCATCCCTTCTTTAAACGAAGTTTCAAGGATTTTGTTTAACTTCGCACTCATGTGCGGGGAATGCCAATAGGACTATGCGCCAATGGCATCACCGCTTGATGTTCAGACTCTAACAAATCAGATGGATATTTTAATCATTGTGCTGCAGCTCATGCTCAGCCTGTCTATATTGGTCGTGACGCATGAGGGCGGCCATTTTTTCTTCGCTAAGCTGTTTAAAATTAAGGTCGAGAAGTTCTATCTCTTTTTTGACCCCTGGTTCTCGCTTTTCTCTTTCAAGAAAGGTGATACTGAGTATGGCATCGGTTGGGTGCCCCTCGGCGGTTATGTCAAGATTGCCGGAATGGTCGATGAGTCGATGGATAAGGATCAACTCGCTCAGCCCGTGCAAGAGTGGGAGTTCCGTGCCAAACCGGCTTGGCAACGCGCTTTAGTTATGGCTGGTGGTGTCATTGTCAATTTCCTCACTGCCCCAATCATTTTCTGGTTCATGGCTTTCTCCTACGGAGACACTTATCTGCCAATGTCCGAGGGTCGAAATGGCTTCGATTTCAGCGAGCCTATGCTGAGCGTCGGTTTCCAAAATGGCGATGTGGTGGTTGGCGTCAATGGTGTCAAGGCCGATAAGTACAAGGATGTGGCAAACGCCATCATTTTTGAGGACTCCTGCTCCGTTGACATCGTTCGCAATGGTCAACCCATGACTATCCAGTTGCCGCACGAGTTTTTCCGCGAGATTCTCAGAGGCAAGGACAATCAGGCTCTCTTCGCGTTCCGTGTGCCTGTGGTTGTCGATTCCGTCATGCCTGGCTACCCGGCCGAGAAGTGTGGTCTGACCCGTGGCGACTCTGTCATCAGCGTCGGCAGGGTGCATAATCCCTCTTTCTATGAGTTGGCTACTGAGCTTGACAGCCTCAAGGGGACAGACGTGCCTCTTGTCGTTGCTCATGCCGCGGGTGGCGTTGACACGCTTTCTGTCAGTGTCGGCGCCGATGGCAAAATCGGTTTCTACAATTGTGACCCGTCCCGTTGGCTCTCCACGAAGACTGTGACTTACGGCTTTTTCGAGGCTCTCCCCGCTGGTGTTGTCAAAGGCTGGGAGTTGCTTGTTAATTATTGCCGCCAAATCCCAATGCTGTTCACCAAGGAGGGCGCAACGAAGGTCGGCGGCTTCGGTACTATTGCCAAGATGTTCGCTCCGACTTGGAATTGGCAGACCTTCTGGTTCAACACGGCTTTCCTTGCTATAATTCTTGGCGTCATGAATCTGTTGCCAATCCCGGCTCTTGACGGCGGTCACCTCCTCTTCGTCATTATCGAGATGATAACAGGCTACAGGGCGTCAGACCGTGTCCTTGAGGTCGCGCAGACCATTGGCATGGTTCTAATCCTCCTGTTGGTGGTTTACGCCAATGGCGCAGATGTTGTGCGACACTTCTTGGGCCAGTAGTAGTGCGTCCGCCAAGAACTATACCCTTAGTGGTCAGTTGAAATAATGGCTGGTATATCCTGCGGTGGCGTGCGTCGCGTTGTGGCGACTTGCTGGAGCTCCGGTCGTTGGCCGTTGCTCAGCGCACTTGTTGCTCTTCTTTCCATAGTGCTGTGTCCCAATGCCTCCGCGCAAGGCGCAGGAACCAATCCCCAGGTGCCGGATTACATCTATGCGCGACGCATG
This sequence comes from Alistipes putredinis, assembly GCA_963620575.1. Lineage (GTDB taxonomy): Bacteria > Bacteroidota > Bacteroidia > Bacteroidales > Marinilabiliaceae > W3P20-009. The sequence continues at coordinate 12,849 of CAVFBC010000040.1, forward strand.
GAGCATCTCAACGACCTCACCCCCATAACGCTTGAGTATAACACGCAGGTCCGCGCCTACATTGATGTCTATCTCGAACGCCGACGTGACCATTTGGCAAATATCCTGGGACGGGCTGAACTCTATTTCCCCATTTTTGAGGAGTATCTGAGTAAATATAATCTGCCTCAGGAACTCAAGTATCTGGCGGTCATTGAGAGTGCGCTGGACCCAAAGGCCAAGAGCAAGAGTGGGGCGATGGGACTTTGGCAGTTTCTCTACCATGCTGGCGTCATGATGAATCTCAAGGTGACAAGTTATGAGGACGAGAGATGTGACGTCCGCAAAAGCACTGATGCCGCCTGCCGTTACTTGCAATATCTCTATAAGAACCTTGGCGACTGGCAGTTAGCTCTCGCTGCCTACAACGGCGGACTAGGACAGGTGCAAAAGGCGCAAGAGCGCGCTGGCGGGACGAAGAAGACTTTTTGGGAGTTATCCCCATATCTGACGCCCGAAATGCGCTCGTATGTGCCGGCTTTCATTGCGGTCAACTATGTCATGAACTACTACACTCAGCATAATGTCCGCCCTGCCAAGCCTGCTTACACCCTTGATGACGTGGACACTGTCTATGTCAACATGAATCTCTCATTCGACCAGATAAGCCGCGCCTCTGGTGTGAAACGAGATGCCCTTCAGCAACTCAATCCTCAGTACATCAAGGATTTTATAGCCTATGACGGGACTCCTAAGAGACTCACGTTGCCCCGCAACAACATCCCGCGCTATTTGCGAAGTGAGCGTATGCTCCGCCCTGACGTGGCTCCCGACCTCACCGGCTTTTTCGGCACTCCGAAAATAGTGACCGATACGCTCATCCATGTGGTTGAGAAGGGTGAGTATCTCCACAAGATTGCCATGCAATATCAAACTACGGCTGCGAATATAATGGCGTGGAACGGCATGGACTCTAAGGATATTAAGATTGGGCAGAGGCTCACCATCTTCTATGACCGCGAGGTCTCCCCCTATTTCTTTGTCGTCGAGGAGGTAACTTGAGTTTTAAACGCTGACTGATATTCTCTTTCTCCTTTTGTCTAATAAATTAAAAGATACGGAGTCATGAAAAATAAAATATACATGGCCTTTGCGGCTGTTGCGTCTCTCTCTCTCCTGACCTTAGCTTCTTGCTCAGAAAATGACACCAAGAAAGCTTTCAAGCCAGATATTACTGGTCGCGCGGGTGAGGTCTTGGCTGTCCTCTCTCGTCCTGATCTTAATGACACGGTGGGTGGCTCGCTTCGCGCTGTCTTGCATCAGCAATACCTTGGCCTCCCTACCGATGAGCCAATTTTTGAGATGAGTGCCGTTACGCCGCAAATGTTTAACTCCGATGTCAATATGCACAAATTGCGAAATATTGTCATCGTCGAGGTGGCTGACACTGTCTCTACTGATACTATAGCTTTCTATAAGGACTCCTGGGCGCGCCAGCAGGCTGTTGTCAAGATTGACGCCTCGGCAAGTCTTAACGCGGCGGATGTCATTGTCCGTAACCAGAACAAGATTGTAAGTTTCTTCGCTAAGGCTGAGCGAGACAGGCTCATTAAGTACTACGGCCGAATCAAGAGCGGGGCCAATATTAATGATGTCAAACAGACTTGGGGCGTCAATTTGGTTATCCCCAATATGTATGAGAAGTGTAAACCTGCTCGTAAAAATGAGGTTTCATGGTACATGAGCGACACAGAGGAGTACTCTGACGGACTTATTGTTTACTCCTATCCCTACACAGGACCTGAGAGTATGACCAAGGAGGCGCTCGTCGCTCATCGTGACACTATTCTGAAGGCTAACATTATCGGCCCCCACAATTCGCGTATGTGTACTGAGACTCGCTACGGACTCGATGAGCTTGTTTACAAGTATGGCGAAAAAATGCAAGACGGGCATGACGTGGCCGAGCTGCGCGGTTTGTGGCGAATGGATGGCGCGGCAATGGGTGGACCGTTCATCATGCGAGCCGTGCTTGACCATGAGCATGACAGGGTTCTGGTGACTGACGGTTATGTCTATTTCCCTCGGCGAGAGATGAAGAGAAACCACATCAGGCAGCTCGAAGCCATCATGTACACGCTCTCGTTCTAACCCCACCCCAATCTTTTCACACGCACTAAAAAGACATATTATATATGAAAATAGGCATAACGCAGGGCGACGTCAATGGAATTGGCTACGAGGTCATCATGAAGGCTCTGCAAGACATGGAGATTATTGACGATCTCACCCCCATAATCTATGGATCACCCAAGGCTGCGGCTTATCACCGCAAGGCACTGAACGTGGCTGGGTTCAGTCTCAATAATATCAATACTCCCGATGAGGCGCACCCCAAGCGCATCAATATTCTCACTTGCGGTGATGACAACATAAAGGTCGAGCTCGGCAAGTCTTCCGAGGCTGCAGGGCAGGCCGCTTTTGCTGCTCTCGAATCTGCTGTCCGCGACTTGAGCGATGGCCTCATTGACGCTGTGGTGACCGCCCCCATCAACAAGAAGAATATTCAAAGCGAGGATTTTCATTTCCCAGGCCACACTGAATATCTTGAGCAGGCTGCGCAGGCTCCCGCACTCATGCTTCTTGTGGCAGGCAAACTGCGCGTTGGCGTCGTGGCTGGCCATGTGCCCATTTGCAAGGTGGCGGAGTATATCACTAAGGATCGTATCCTCAGTAAGCTCCGTATCCTCAATAAGTCTCTCAAGCAGGATTTTAACATCGACGGGCCGCGAATCGCTGTTCTCGGACTCAACCCTCATTCGGGAGACCACGGTCTGCTCGGCAGTGAGGAGCAGGAGGTTATAGAGCCCGCCATCGTCAAAGCTCAAGAGGAGGGCATTTGCGCAATGGGTCCCTATCCTGCTGACGGCCTTTTCGGTAGTGATTCACTCGGCAAGTTCGATGCCATCCTCGCCATGTACCATGACCAGGGGCTTGCTCCTTTTAAGGCGCTCGCTTTCACGAGTGGCGTCAACTTCACTGCTGGCTTGCCCATTGTCCGCACTTCGCCCGACCATGGCACGGCCTACGACATTGCGGGACTTGACAAGGCTGACCCGACTTCCATGCGCGAGGCCATCTATTTGGCAATGGATATCGTGCGTAACCGTAAGGTTAATGTCGAGCTTGAGGCAAACAAGCTGACTGTCAAGGGCGAGACCCGCACCGAGCGCAATGCTTAGACCAACTGGGCGGTTCGCTCCGTCGCCAAGTGGGCGTATGCATCTCGGCAACATCTTCGCCGCGCTCATGAGCTACGCTTCTGCAAAAAGGCAAGGGGGGCGTTGGATTTTGCGCATCGAGGATCTCGACCGTCAACGCTGCCGACCTGAGTACTCTGAGCAGATTGTTGATGATCTGGCTTGGCTCGGACTTGTGGCTGACGAGGGTGCTGGAGCTGCCTTCGATGGCGGTCATGGACCTTATTATCAGAGCCTCAGGGATGATGTGTATGCCAAGGCATTTGACAAATTGCGTGAGTCGGGACTCGCCTATGGGTGCTTTTGCCGCAGACAAGACCTGACTGCCGCCTCCGCCCCCCATGCGTCAGATGGTCACACCATCTACGCCCGAACCTGTCTCAATCTCTCAGAAACCGAAAAGGCCCTTTTGAGGCAGACGCGTAAGCCGGCTTGGCGATTGCGCCTACCCGATGAGGTCAGTGTCTTTACTGATGGACATTATGGAGAGCAGCGCGCCATTCTCTCCACGGAGCGTGGCGATTTCATTCTCCGCCGTGGCGATGGTAATTTCGCATACCAGTTGGCTGTTGTCGTTGATGACGCCCTCATGGGTGTGACTGAGGTTGTCCGAGCCCGTGACCTTATGTCTGCTTCGCATGAGCAAAGCTTTTTACTCCGTCAGTTGGGCTTTCCCGTGCCAGCCTATTGTCACTTCCCCCTCCTTGTTGCTCCCGACGGCAGCCGCCTGAGCAAACGTGAGAGGTCTTTGGCTATGGATAAGATTCGCGAGCGTCTCAAACCCGACGAGCTTATAGGTCTTGTAGCCCAATGGGCAGGACTTCAAAATGTTTGGCACCCAATGTCTCTGGCCAATTTTGTCAATTCATTCAATTGGCGGCTTGTCCCGATGAATGACATCATTGTTGACCCCAATGAGATAATTTAAATCGGATACCGATTATAAATTCACAAATCTGAACGGAAGCCAGTAGGGAAGCACCCTGCTGGCTTCTGTTTATTTATAACGTTGTCAATAACCGTATCTCTCTCTCTTTAACACCCATTAACAACCTCGCCCAACCCCCTGAAACCCACCATCCTATCCGCCACTCCATCAGAAAATCGCCAAAATCTTCCCACCCACCCCTTGCAAATCCAAAAACTCTCCCTAATTTTGCACCCGCTTTCGGAAACGAACCGACCCCGCCTCAAGGCGGCGGAGAAGAAAAACAAAAAACTTCTTGCGAGACTCGGAGAAACCTCCTAACTTTGCAACTTGGTTCGCTGCCACAAAACGAGTGGCAAGATCAAAGACGAAGCGCAAGCACATTGACATATTGG
>CAVFBC010000041.1:0-16776 GCA_963620575.1 Alistipes putredinis
GTCATTACGTTCAAACCGTTCCGCGTCAAGGCGAAGAATGCGTTCTCGCACATTCGTCACACCTTTGTAGCGCGCTGTGAGATAGAAATCATTATTTTGACTCGTAATCTTGATGTCAGAGAAGTCGTTATTTAATGTTTGGGTGTCGCTGTAAACTATCGAGTAACTTGGACGTTTTGCTCCTGGAATTTCTTCACGCAGGATGTTTTTTTGAACTAAGTCCTGTATGTCGCGGTTTGCTGTGTCTTTGGAGCATTTATTGAGTTCACTCCATATTTTTGATGTCAATTTTGCTTCATATCCGTCAAGAAACAAATTCAACGTGTCAATTTGACGTTTACTCAATGGTGTGGATGCTGCATGCCGCCAGAATATTGATTTATTTAGCACATTTCGGACTAATATGTTAGCCTCATCCAATGCATTGCTGAGTTTTTCAATGTACCAGCAGAGCCATTCGGTCAAATCGCCATCCCCATGTTGCGCCCGTTCGAGGATTTCGTAGTAATGCTTTTTGTCGCGGTTTATTTCGGACGATATGTTGTAGAAACGCATGCTGCTCTGGTCGCCCCTCGAAAGGAATATATCGCCGAGAATACGTGACAGACGACCATTGCCGTCCTCGAATGGGTGTATGCTGACAAACCAGAAGTGTGCTATCGCGGAGCGTATTATGGGAGAAATTGGCTGCTCGCTGTTGTACCAGTCTATGAAATTCTCCATTTCATGCTCGACTCGGTCGGGAGATGGCGCCACGTAGTGTACACGCTCACGTCCTAAAACACCTGAGACAATATGCTCCTCGTGCGTGCGATATTGTCCCACCTCTATTTTCTCGCCCCCGCTAAAGCCTGTAGGGAAGAATGCAGCCTGCCATCCGCACAGGCGTTCTTTGCTCAATGGCTGGTTGTAATGTTCCGTAGCGTCAATCATTACGGAGACTACACCATCAATATAGTGCGATGATGGAATGCTCTTCTTATTGTCGATGCCAAGTCTTCTGGCAATGGATGACCGAACTTCGTCCATATTCAGTTTGATGCCCTCAATCTCTGATGAATGAACCATGTCGTGAGTCAGGTTCTCTGCCATAGTGTTGAGTTGCCCGTCGAAGCCAAGGCAACTCAATTTGCCATATAATTTCCCCTGTTTGCGGGAGGCCTGGTCAAGTGCAAGGGCGATCTTTTTGTCGTCCCAGCGAAACTCCGTCCACTTGTCTTTCTCGTGTATATACATGCTTTTCCTCCTCTGTGCGGCGATATGAACTAAATAACGCCGCATATTTTGCGGCGAAAATAGTGAAATAATGCCGCAAATCCTATTTGACACCCAAACGCAAAAGTACCTTAAATACGCATTTGGGTTAAAATGCTGAGTTTTAATAATATATGGATTTGAGTCTAAAAAAAGACGCAAACAATTAAAGAAAATTTAGGAAAAGTTTGCACACCTGTTAAATAATGCCTAATATTGCAATGTCAAACAAGAACAAAGTACCGCAAACGATGACGGAAGCCAAATATCATCGTTCGGTCCAAGATATATTTCTCGTCGTGATGACGAGATTATTTTCATCTGTTGTTGTCTATTGTTGATTAAAGCCCCGACGTCATAAGACGGACGGGGCTTTAATTTTGCCGTGTCTGTCAGGTTTGTTTGTGGAGTGACGGCCTGAGCCAAGTTCACTTAATTCTGCCTATCTTTGCCACTATGATTGAGCAAATGATTGAATATAACCGCCAATTCGTAAGGGAGAAAGCCTACGAGCGGTTCAAGACATCCAAATACCCCGACAAGAAAATAGCCATAGTCACGTGCATGGACACAAGGCTTGTCGAACTGTTGCCTGCCGCGCTTGGCATCAAAAACGGAGATGTCAAGATAATCAAGAATGCGGGCGGCGTGATCACCAATCCCTTTGATTCAACAGTGCGCTCTCTGCTTGTGGCCATCTATGAGCTTGGGGTGAATGAGGTGATGATTATTGGTCACACGCATTGCGGTGTTCAGGGCATGGATGGCGAGGAGATGTTGTCACTCATGCGCAGTCGTGGTGTCGATGACGAGCATATCAACCTTATGAAGCACTGCGGCATTGACCTCGAATCCTGGCTCCATGGCTTTGACGAGACTGACAAGGCTGTGCTTGAGACAGTGGATCTCGTCAAGAACCATCCGTTGATGCCAAAGGATATTGTGGTCCGGGGCTACATCATGGACTCGGAGACGGGTGAGCTCTCGGCCCTTTAAATCTTTTGTGCGAAGGGGCTATTTCCTTATCTCATTTTGTTTTAGTATCTTCGCGGCAAGAATTTACCTAATAGATATATACAGATAGCGGAATGATTACAGTAACCGATCTCGCGATTCAGTTCAATAAGAAACCACTTTTCGAGGACGTTAACCTCAAGTTCTCGCCAGGCAACTGCTATGGCGTCATTGGCGCCAACGGTGCAGGCAAGTCCACTTTCCTTAAGATTCTCTCTGGTCAGCTCGACTCTACCAAGGGTTATGTCGAGATGGCGCCAGGTGAGCGTCTTTCCGTCCTCGTTCAGGATCACTTCGCTTTCGATGACCATACTGTGCTCGACACTGTCCTCATTGGCCACAAGAAGCTGTGGGAGAACATGCAGCGCAAAAATGAGCTTTACTCCAAGCCGGACTTCAATGACGAGGATGGCGCGGAGGTTGCCAAGCTCGAGGAGGAGTTTGGCGAGATGGGTGGCTGGACCGCGGAGAGCGATGCGGCCAACCTGCTCAGTGGCCTCGGCATCAAGGAGGATCTTCACTACATGATGATGAAGGACCTCAGCGGTAAGCAGAAGGTGAAGGTGCTTCTCGCACAGGCTCTTTTCGGCAACCCGGACAACCTGTTGCTTGACGAGCCTACCAACGACCTTGACCTTGATACTGTGCTCTGGCTTGAGGACTACCTTGCCAACTTCCCCAACACTGTCATCGTTGTCAGCCACGACCGCCACTTCCTCGACAATGTCTGCACGGACATCGTCGACATCGACTACGGCAAGATTCGCATGTTCTCCGGCAACTACACCTTCTGGTATGAGAGCTCGCAGCTCGCCCTCCGTCAGCAGGCCATGCAGAACAAGAAGGCTGAGGAGAAGCGTAAGGAGCTCATGGAGTTCATCTCACGTTTCTCTGCCAATGTGGCAAAGAGCCGTCAGACGACCAGCCGCAAGAAGATGCTTGAGAAAATCAACATCGAGGAGATTGCTCCTTCTACGCGCCGCTACCCGGGCATCATCTTCACGCCCGAGCGTCCTGCGGGTGACAAGGTGCTTGAGATTCGCGACCTCGCTTACACAATGGAGGATGGCACAAAGCTCTTTTCTGACGTCTCTTTCAACGTGGAGAAGAACGATAAGATTTGCCTCCTCTCGCATGACGTCCGTGCGACAACTGCCCTCTTTAAGATTTTGAATGGTGAGATTAAGCCCACCTCAGGCACTTACTCTTGGGGTACTACAATCTCAATGGCTTATCTGCCTCTCGACAACACTGAGTTCTTCACCCAGAAGCTTGACCTCACCAACTGGCTTGCGCAGTTCTCGCCGAACACAGAGGATTTCTTCCTTCGCCAATATCTTGGCAAGATGCTCTTCGGCAGCGAGGATATTAAGAAGACGTGCAATGTCCTCTCCGGTGGTGAGAAGATGAGGTGCATGATTTCAAAGATGATGTTGGCCAACCCAAATGTCGTTATGCTTGATCACCCGACCAACCACCTCGACATGGAGTCCATCCAGGCTTTCAATAACAACATGAAGTCCTATCCCGGTAATATCCTCATGACCAGCCATGACCACGAGTTCATCCGCTCGGTCTGCAACCGCGTCATTGAGATTACACCCAATGGAACCATTGACAAGTACATGGATTTTGAGGATTATATGCAGGACGAGACTATCCACGCCAAGCGTGAGACTCTCTATGCGTAAGTCTTGAGTCCATTTACGGAGTCATCTGTCATGTGAGATGCGGAGACGCAGCAGAACAAGGCGGATGATGTGAAAGAGAAAGACCAAGCCCCGGCAATCTTTTATGATTGTTGGGGCTTGGCTTTTTTTCATGACGATGTCCTTTGGGTGGGCATTGCTGATGTTTGCTGACTCTTTATGTGTAAAATACGTTTATGCTCACAGCTCTTGCTGGGTTTGTTATAAAAGCAGCACCCCGTCCTCGCTTAAAGTCCGAGGGCGGGGTGCCGTTTTTTTAATTACAAGCCGATAGGTTGACCTGCGCCGGTTATTTAATTGTCACGTGGCCGCTTGCAGTGTTGCCCTGTACCTTGTCATCATACATCATGCGAGCGTCAATTGCCGGGGCGTAATACTCGCCGGCGTATGTGGCACTCATTCTTACTGTGAACTTGGCGTCTTTTTTAAGATTGTCCGTCACATAGGCGAGTACACGGTCGTCGCGTACATCAAAGTGGTCTATGCCTGCCTCTGAGCTGACGCCCAGGATCTCCATGCCTGCCGGCACTGCGAATGTGATGGCCACTTTCTCAATGTCACTGCGGAGTGAGGTTGGGGTGACAGTAACTGTGGCTTTGACAGGCTCGCCTGCTGTATATGTGGCTTCCCTTGGCATGTCCGTCTTCACCTCCAACCCGTTGTTTTGTGCATTCACGTCACCTTGGTCGGGCTTCACATATGTTGTCACGAGGACCGTAATGTCACCTTTGCTTGTGTTGGCGACTTTAACGGAGTGCGCCTTTGAGTCATTGAGCTCTTTTCGCCATGTGCACTTGTCTGTGTCGATGCTTGTCTTGTCATTGCTGCCATCGATTGAGACAGATGCGCTAAGATGCGATGATGTGGCGCGTTTCTGGATGTAGTTTCTCCATGCCATGATGCCCATGGCCGTTTCGTAGGTTGACATCCAATTGTTTGGCTCGGCAATCTTTTGACGAAGGCTTTCTGCCGTCTGGGCGACCTCTGCGTCATTTAGGAGGGCTTGCGCCAATAGGCATGTGGCCTTGTCGCCGCTCTCTTTGCCTTTCAGAGCCAAATCGCGAGCCACTTTTGTTGAGCCTATCTTGGCATAGGCGGCGGCTAAAAGGTTGCATGTCTCTGAATAAGCGTGGCTCACTTGCTTGCCCTCTATGGCCTCTTTTAGCCTGTTCATTGCCGAGCTTTCGGCTTTTTGGTCATTGGCCAAGGCGTAGAGAGCAAGGGCGATGTCGCGGTTTATATACCACCATGTGCTTTTTCTCCAATTGCCGCGCACTTGGTTGCGGAGATATTGCGCCAAGTTGGTCTTGACTGTCTTTGAGACATAATATCCCTTGGCCTCGGCCTCGGAGAGGAAGAGGTAGATGTAGGCGGAGGACCAAAGGTCAGAGTTGGGGTTGCCTGACCAATATGCCATGCCGCCATCTGTTGTCGTGAAGTTGTTCAGGCGACTGATGCCACTCTTGATGTTGGCCTCTATATCTGCCGCTTGCTCTTTTGACAGTTGGGCGAAATCTTGCAAGTAGAGCTGCGCAAAGGCTTTTGAAGTGGTCTGCTCTGCGCATCCGTGCGGATAGCTGACAAGATACTTCAGGCGTTGCGAGAGGTTGAGCGGGCGAGTGGATGAGATGTCAATAAATGTGCCTTTGACATATTCGCCGTTGTTTATGGTCACCTTGGATGACGTCCACTCCTTGCCCGCCTTGATGGTGGCAATCTCTGTTCTGGGGGTGAGCTGCGACTCTTTGCGAATCTTCAGTTTGGTTGTGTAGTCGGCTTTCTCGCCCTTGGCTGAGCATGAAAGGCTGACGATGGCCTCGCCCTCGTTGGCTCCAGCCTCAATCTCGAATGAGACGGTTTGGTCGGTCGCCGAGTTTATCTTGACAGTCTTTTTGCTGTTGCCGACAACTTTGACCCCGTTCTTGGCCGATATGTTGACGGTGACGTCGCCCATTGCCCTGTCTGTGAATATTGTAGCTGAGACTGTGGACTTGTCTCCGACTCCAATTTGGCGCGGCATGGTGCCGAGAAGCATAAGAGGTTTGGAGACCTTGACACTCTTCTCAGCATTGCCTGCGGCTTGCCCGTCGGTGGCCACTACCATGACTCTCACGCGGCCATTATAATTAGGTATGTCAATGGAGTGGGTCTTCTTTTCGCCTTGACCAATGGTGTAAGGGCCAGAGAAGTGAACCATTGGCGTGAAGCGGTTGACGATGGCTTTAGGCCCGTTGTTGAGCCCCTCGTCGCCACCTATGCTGAAGAGTTGCTCTATGCGTCCGCCAAAGGCTCCTGCCACATCGCGGTAGAGGTCCCAAATCTTAAGGCCGAAGGCTTCGCGGGCGTTGAACAGTCCCCAAGCGTTAGGAGTCTTGAAGCGAGTGAGGTCAAGCAGTCCCTCGTCCACCACGGCAAGAGTGTAAGTCATGGGGCGGCCGTCTTTCTCATTGACGGTCACGCTCATTTTTTGCAGTGGGCGGGTTGCGTCAGCACAGCTTATCTGTGGAGTGATATGGCTCTTGGCCGATGTGACAGTGACAGGTGTCACGCCATAGAGGCGTATGGGGGTGTCGTTTGCGCTGTTGGCGTAGGGTTGGATGAGGTTGACCACCACATAGGCGTTTGGCAGCATCTCTTCCGTGATGTCCACGCTCATTTGCGTAGTGCCTTTCTTGCAGTCGGTTACAATGGTTTTGACAATAGAGCCGCCGCGACAGATGTTGACTAATGCGTGTGCGCCCTCTGCCGATGGGAATGAGATGCTCATCTGGTCACCCACAGAGTACTCCTTCTTGTCGGTCGAGATGGACAGGGCCTCGGCTGCGTTCATGCCTCCGGCTCTTCTGTTTACTCCGGTGGGCCAATCGAAATAGGCGAGCAGGCCGGATGAGTGTGCCCCGTTCTTGTCTTTCACCATGATGAGGTATGTGCCCCAATCGTTATAGTTGGCCCTGAATTTGAAAGAGCCATGACCCTTGGCGTCGGTCTTGATGGTGTATTCCTTGACGGGTTTGTTCCATGAGTTGGCTGTGTAATTGGCCATGTCATAATCTGACGAGCTCCACCACCACCAGTATTCAACTTGGTAGATTGTCACGTCGAGATCTGTGTTCCCCACGGCTTTGCCTTCCGAGTTGACTGTGACCACTTGGAATGTGTGGTCTTTGTCAGTGTCCAACTGATGTGAGCCGTTTTGTGGACTCTTGATGCCAACGTAGCGACTGTAAGGCGAGTATGTTGTGCGAGCCTGATCTGTGCTAAATTCACCGCTTGGCTCAAACACGCGGGTTGTGAAGGCTGCTGTCAGCATGCCGGGCGCGTTGTCCTTTATGTCGTAGTTGATGGCGACAGAGGCGTTGCCGTCTCCATCAGTCACGCCCTCAGTCACTTTCTCGTCTTTTACTGAGAAATGCTTCTTTGTCGGGTCATCAAACACATAGTCCTTATAGCCGCTGAAGGATGTCTTGGTTGGCAGCATTGTGGCCGTGATCTCATATTTGAGGTCGTGCGTCTTGGCGCCGGTCAACCATTCGGTGTGGAGGTTGAACTTGTTGTTGCCGCTGGTTATAGACGATGGCAGGTCAAGATTTACTTTTAACCGGTTGGGTTTGATGGTCTCGACGCGTATGCTCTTGGTGAATTTGGTTGAGCCGACTACTGCCGTGGCGGTCCATACTCCTGTTGGGGCGTCAGCATTGGTGGGGATGTTGAATGTGTAGAGTCCCATCGGGCCATTGGTCGATGTCTTGGTGGCGTAAAGTTGCCCCACGGGTGTGGTCAGGTTTAGTGTCACTGGGTGGTTGGCTGGCAGTTCATTGCCAATGGCCTGGATCATGAGTGCGACATGAATGGTGTCGCCAGGTCTCCAGACGCCTCGCTCACCATAGAGGTAGCCTTTCATTCCGTGTTGGACCTCGTCGCCAGATACGTCGAATGAACTGGTAGACAGGCTCTCACGCAGTCGCAGGTAGGACACGTCGCCTCCATCGGACGCGCGGACATACAGCGGGGCGCCCGACTTGGTGTCGTAAGTCAGGTCGGCAATTCCGTTATCGTCGGTCTTGCCTGAGGTCATCTCACGGTTCTGGAGGTTGAATAGCGTCAGCTCTACGCCTTTGCATGGATTGGAGTCGGGAATGTTCAGGGCGAAGACGCGAATCTTGCCATCGCCATTAGATATGGATGTCAGTCCGATGTTGGTGGTCAGGACGTTGCGGCTGTCATACCTGTTATAGTAATATTGGGCGTAATCGGGGTCCTCTTGCTTCTGCCAATCATAGTCATAGTCATACCCGTTGTCGTTGGGGTTATACCATGTCTCGCCGCTATTGAAATTAGAGACTAATTTGTCGAAAATGCGTTGGTCCTCCATTTCTATTTTCGCCTTGTCGAAGTCGGCTTCCACATCTGGCCATGTCGAGAAGTTCGGGTCCATAGCCAATTCGACTCGGTACATCGCGCCTTTCTCCGTCTTCATGATCTGGCTCATGTCGATGGCGAATGTGTGCCAGCGGCTCAGGTCTTTTTTCTCGCTCTCGTCCAAGAAAATCGTCTTGACGGCCACGGGTTGACCATAGCGCGCCAAGTTGCCTGCTCCATTTAGCTCGTTCTCTTGAAGCATGGAGCCGATATTGCTCTTGAATATGCGGAACACGCGGACGCGGACGGCTTTCAAGTGCACGCTGCGGAATGGTATGGTAACCTTGTCCGCCACTGGGATCACTGTACCTTTGCTTGTGAATTGGACTGCGGGTTTTGTCTGCTCTAAGGTTACAGCCATAGACTTGTCCTCGCCCAATAATTTGCCGTCGGCCGATTTGATGTTGGCTGAGAGAAACACGGTGACGTCGCCCGCTGAAATGTCGGGATAGAGGCGGAGCTTGTTGTCAATCACGTCTACTGTCGTGTTGCCGTTGCCCTCTATGTAGGCCAAGCCGCTCATCTTCTGTTTGCGGTCAAGTTTTTTTGAGAATGTGACCTCTATATATTTTTGGTCGCCGTTCACATATTTGACATCGCATACTCTAAGTGTATTGATGCTTGGAATCTGGGCTGTCGCTAATTCCTTGTCGCCAAATGTGATGCTGAGGGGGCGCTCTTCTGTTGTCGCCTTTGTTGTGACTTGGCACGTGAAGCTCTGGTCGCTCTCTTTTTCACATTCCAGTTCGCCCTCCGATGCCGTGATTGACTTCTCTACGGTTTCGAGGGTCTCTTTGTCCGCCGTGGTGATGTTGAAGGCTATGGTATACTTTTTCTCGTCATCCGATGGCCAGAGGGTCTCAAAGCTGCCCATGAAATCAAGAGGGAGGGTCTTGAAGTCGAATGCGAACTTCTTCTCCCCGTCTTTCAGGTCGGCGAATAGCTTGGACATTTTGACGGTGACAGTGTATTCCGTGTCGCGGTCAAATTCAGGGTCGGGCGTGAATGTCACGAGGTTGGGTGACTGACTTGCGAATGTGCCCTTCGCACTTGGCGAGAATCTGATTACGTCTTCCCACTCTACTGATTTCCAAACATCTTGAGGGATGTCTTGGTTCAGGTACAGCTTGATGGTCTCGGTGCGCGAGACTGTGCCTGTGGTGAAGGTCTCGACGTGGCTGTTTGTCCGCGAGGCCTCCCCTCCACTGCACGATGCTAAGGCAAGAGCGGTTGCCGCACTCGCCCACAACAGCAATGTTTTGATTGGGCTCTTCATTTCTTTGATGATTAAATATTTATGTTCTTTTGTATTTCCACAATGTTGTGTGGAGGTTCTTGTGTTTTTTGACTTATTTAACTTTAAAGTCTACCACTACTCGTTGCCCACTCTCTGACACAATGGCAAGTTTATGACTTCCGACTTCGGGGCGTATGGGCATAGTGTGACCATTGACTGTCTCTCCAATAAATGTGCCATCCAAATGCCAATAGATGCGCTGATTTTGAGGAGCCACGGCTTGGCACACGATGCCTTGCAATTCGCCATCGAAATTCTTTGTGCGCACCACGGTCTGTCCCCATTCGGGGTATATGATGGCAATGCGCTTACTCGACGCGTCGTCACAGTCAAGACGGACTGGGGGCAGAGGCTTGTAGTCAGAGTGTTGCTGGCGATAGTAGTACTCCATGGCCGGGGGCAAGATGAATCTGCTCTCAGTCACCATGTCCGCTACGCTCTCGCATGAGCTGTTCACTTGCCATGCGCTGTCGGGGCTGAGGTGGACAAGTCTGCAATAGTTGCACACTGGCGTCTCGGCGCACTGCCTTGGCAGCAGGACCTCATCCACCACGCAGCAGGCCTCTGAAGCCCGCATGCCTGAGTGGCGGCATATGTCCATAGGGTCCTCGTCCTCAACCGGCTCCTCAAACCATGCGCACCTTCCGCCTCTCTCAATGAGTCCGAATACGTCGAACATCACGGGGGCGGCAAATCCCACACCCGTCATGCCGGCGCGCCCTTCGCCTGTGGCGTTGCCTACCCACACGCCCACCACGTGGCGCGGCGTGACTCCTATGGCCCATGCGTCGCGGCTGCCAAAGCTCGTGCCTGTCTTCCATGCCACTTGTGTCATGGAAGAGAATGATTGCCAGTCGGCCTCCTCCTCAGGGCGGCTGAGGTTGGTCATGGCTCTGAATGTGTGCCAAATGGCGGATGGTGTGAGCGGTGTGGCCGATGGCTCGATGGCTGGGGGGGCGGGTGTAGGCCCGTCAGTCAGTGTGAGCGGGTGTATGCACTCAGTGGCTGTGAGGTCAGTGTGGTTGGTCTGTGCGTTGTAGGCATTAAGTCGGCGTGCCATGGATGCGTACATTCCGCACATGTCCCACATCGTGGCTTCCGCTCCGCCGAGGATGAGTGAGGCTCCGTAGTGATCGTCGGAGTAGTGGAGCGTCGTCATGCCCAATTGGCGTAGATCCGCCATGAACCGGCCAATGTTATGGGTTGTGAGCATGCGGACGAGCGGGACGTTGAGAGAGCGGATTATGGCGTCGTCGGTGTGCACTGCACCGCTATAGCTGTGGCTGTAGTTCTCGGGTGTGAAGCCGTTCAGGTCGAGTGGCGTGTCGGCCACAATGTTGCGCGGAGTGGTCTCACCTCCGCTCATCATGGCGGCGAAGAGGAAGGGCTTGAGGATGCTGCCCGTGCTGCGCTCTGCAGAGAGCATGTCCACCATGCTTGTGGGCGATTTCTGTGTGGCGTTGCCAATGTAGGCCGTCACGTGACCCGTCTCCACGTCTGCCACAAGGATGCCTATGTCATATATGTGGTTGGATGTGTACCGCTGCCTGTAATTGTCCGCAATAGTCTGGACTTGCTTTTGAAGTGACTGGTTAATGGTTGTCTTTGTCGTGGCCTTTGCCTCTCTATCCGTTTTTCTTGCGTTGTCTGACGCTATTCTCTGCATCAGCTGAGGCGCGCTGTTCTCAATGGCGAATGGTCGGTCGGGTAGGGACTCCTCTTTGGCCAACTCATGCTCGGTCTCACTTATTGTGCCATTGGCAAACAGTGTGTCCAACAGTCTGTCGCGCTTGGCTTTCAGGCTTTCGCGGTTACGTGCCACGTGGATGCGCGCCGGGGCGTTTGGCAAGACGGCTAATAATGCGCTCTCGGCCCACGACAGGTCATACGGGTTTCTGCCGAAGTACCTCCATGACGCCGCGTCAATGCCGACCACGTTGCCACCGAACGGCGCATGCGAGGCGTAGAGCGCCAAAATCTTGTCTTTGCTAAGCGAGAATTCAATATCGACAGCCCATGCCGCCTCTATTATTTTTTGACCTATTGTCCGGCTCTGGTTTCCGCGCGCCATTCGTGCCAACTGCATGGTCAGTGTGCTGCCACCCTCCACGACGTGACCCGCCCTTATGTTCGCCACCACCGCGCGCGCAGTGGACAAGAGGTCTATGCCCCAGTGATAACGGAATCTCTTGTCCTCAAAAGCTGTGACGCACTCTTCAAATTTCCTGGGCACGCTGTCAATCTCCTCAAACCTCCATTGCCCGTCAGCGGCTATGCGCGCCGAGAGCAGATTGCCGTCCTCTGCCAATGCCACCAAGGAGACGGGCTGGCTGAATAGTGGCTCTTGGCGTGAAGTGTGGACACCTATCATGATGACAAAGAACGTGATGAGGAGCCTGACTCCCCATCGCCAATGTATCATCACTCTGACTATTCTGTTTTCGCCTATCATGATGGCCGACTTATATATGCTCCTCTTTACAAAGTCTTGTCTGTCGCTTTATTTTCCCGATGGCCGGATAATAAAGACAAAGCCCCAATCTCGCTTCCTGTCGGTCGCTGAAACTGGGACTTTACACGCGTTATGAAAAACAGACAAATCTCAAATCATTCTGTCCTTTATTACGCCGCATATAGATGAATGTTACGCTGTTAACGTTAAAAAAGAGCAAAACCGCATTGGGCCTGCACTCCCTCTCAGGTTAACCGTCTTCACTCGATGAACAGTGAGATTTGCGGGTCGCGGCCCAAGTAGTCACCGGTGAGGTAGCTCAGCGGCATGTCCTCGCTCAAGGCTACCCAGGCGTTGCCATCGGGCGCGTAGCAGAAGACCATGTTTCGGCCGTTGGGCGACAGGATGCGAAGTTCCAGGCTGTCGCATGTTATTATCTCTTGGGCTACTCTGGTGCCATGGGTGTTACCATCAGACACTTTTATCACATCCACTGATGTGCGGCCATCCACTGACGGGCCTGCGCATATCTTATATTGGTGCTCCCTGTCGCGCATCACTGCTATTCCTGCCCTTTCTGTGGTGTCTGTCATGGCGAGGCTCATCTTCACCCTGCTGTCAAACAGAAGGTTAGTCACGCTTGTCGTTACCCGTGCGCCCCTCCTTTCGCCTGTGGTGGGGTCTGTGGCGTCTCTCAGGCTTAGCCATCCGGGGCGGGCTGAGGTTGATATCAGCGAGTCGTCTGTCTCCTTGTTATATCCCCACAATGGGCTGAGTGTGTTGGTGTTGAATGAGTCTGTGATGGCCTCGTTCAGGTGGTCCACCCATCTCAGCTCAAAGTTGTCGAAGTGTGCCGAGCCTGGTCCCTGTGGCCCGGGTGCGCAATGCGTCATGGCGATTGCCGCCATGGCCAATGCTATGTTGACTATGCCTTTTTTCATGTTATGCCTATGCTTGTCCACAAAGTTAGCTATTCCGAGCCTCCTTTCCAATTATATATATGGTAGGTTGTAAATATATTGATATTCAGTGCTTTGTAAAAGAAAAGTCTTTTGTGGCGTAGCCTAATACCAAAAACGTGGGATGCCTTTTGCCACAAATGGGGGTTGTCCTACCTTCTGTGGGTGCGGTAATTTAGCATCGTGAAACAAGAGCATAATAACTGACAACGTAACACTGACATGACACAAGACAAAATTACACACCTGAAAGAGCTTGAGGCTGAGTCCATCTACGTCCTCCGCGAAGTCGCCGCGCAGTTTGAGCGGCCTGTCATCCTCTTCTCGGGAGGCAAGGACTCAATTGTCATAACTCATTTGGCCTACAAGGCTTTCTATCCCGGTCACATCCCCTTCCCCCTGCTGCACATTGACACGGGGCATAACTTCCAGGAGACGATTGATTACCGCGACGACTTAGTCAAGAAACTTGGCGCCAAGCTGATTGTCGGCTCTGTGCAGGAGAGCATAGACAAGGGCCGCGTGAAGGAGGAGACGGGATATTACGCCAGCCGCAACAAACTGCAAACCACCACCTTGCTCGACACCCTTGAGCAATATAAGTTCGATGCCGCAATAGGTGGTGCGCGCCGCGACGAGGAGAAAGCACGCGCCAAGGAGCGTTTCTTCAGCCATCGCGACGAGTTTGGCCAGTGGAACCCCAAGAACCAGCGTCCCGAGCTGTGGAACATTTTCAATGGCCGCAAAAACATGGGGGAGCATTTCCGCGTGTTCCCCATTTCCAACTGGACGGAGATGGATGTCTGGCAATATATCCTGCTTGAGAACATTGAGATGCCGAGCCTCTACTTCAGCCATGAGCGCGAGTGCTTCCTCCGCGATGGGCAATGGCTCGCCGCGTCACCTTATATCAAGATGAAACCCGATGAGAAGATTGAGACAAAAGTGGCTCGCTGCCGCACCATTGGCGATGTCACTTGCACCGGTCTCACTCTCTCTCATGCCGCAACTGTCGAGGACATCATTGACGAGATAGCGTCAACCCGCGTGACAGAGCGAGGTGGACGAGCTGACGACAAACGCTCCGAGACCGCAATGGAGGACCGCAAGAAGGCCGGCTATTTCTAAAGCTCCTCTTCCCGAGCCTCTCCCCAAAAAATGCCCACTATGCCTCCAACCCTTTGGCTGACGATGGGCTGTCTATCAAATACTTTCAAAAAAATATCGCCCATGGCGGATGACTGTTCACAACCATAATATCGACCTCTGCGAACAACCATTGGCGACACACTCAAAAACAAGATTATAATGTCAGGATATTTAGATATGGAGCTGCTCCGCTTCTCGACAGCGGGTAGCGTGGACGATGGCAAGAGCACCCTCATTGGTCGACTGCTCTACGACAGCAAGTCCATTTTCGAGGATCAGCTTGAGGCCGTTGAGGAGGCTTCGCGAAACCGTGGCAATGACGAGGTCAACCTCGCCCTCCTCACTGACGGCTTGCGTGCCGAGCGCGAGCAGGGCATCACTATCGATGTGGCCTACCGCTATTTCGCCACCCCCAAGCGCAAGTTCATCATTGCCGACACCCCGGGGCACATCCAGTATACGCGCAACATGGTCACTGGCGCCTCCACTGCCGACCTCTCCATCATCCTTGTCGACGCGCGCCATGGTGTGCTTGAGCAGACTACGCGCCACAGCTATATATCGTCGCTCCTCGGCATTCCGCACATTGTCGTGGCTATCAATAAGATGGATCTTGTCGATTGGAGCCGTGAGACCTATGACAAGATTATCGAGGACTATAACAAGATGGCGTCAACCCTTGGCATCAAGAATGTGGTCTTCATCCCCATGAGCGCCAAGCTCGGCGACAATGTGGTCAACCGCTCAGAGAACACGCCTTGGTATGATGGCCCAGCCCTGCTCGAATACCTTGAGACTGTCTCCGTAGGTCACAAGACCGGCGCGGGCGAGTTCCGTTTCCCTGTCCAGTACGTCATCCGTCCCATCAATGAGCGTTTCCACGATTTCCGCGGATATGCTGGTCGCATCTCAGGCGGCAAGATTAAGCTCGGCGACAAGGTGACCGTGCTCCCTGGTGGGCAGACCAGCACTGTTAAGGAGATCCGCGAGGCTGAGAAGACTTTCGATGAGGCCACAGCCCCACAGAGCGTCCAGTTGCGACTGACTGACGAGATCGACATCTCGCGCGGCAATGTCCTTGTCAAGGCCGATGAGAAGCAGCCCAAGGTGACGCAAGACGTGGTGGCGGACATCTGCTGGTTCAATGAGAACGATTTGCAGACCCGCACGCGCTACGTCCTCCGACAGGCCACGAATGAGACCATTGCCATGGTCCGCGGCATCAATTACCGCATTAACATTGATACGCTCGAAAAGGAGACCGGCATCTCAAGCCTTAAGATGAATGACATAGCCGAGGTTGAGATCCACACGGCGCAACCTATTGTTGTCGACCTCTACTCCGAGAACCGTGTAACTGGTAGCTTCATCCTCATCGACGAGGCGACCAACGAGACCATCGGTGCCGCCATGGTCAAGGCCATAAAGGCCTAAGAGCCTCAAACCCTTAAAAAACAGAGTCACTCTTATGCATGAGGAGCAAATAGATCGTTTTCTTGCCGAGCTTAGTGGCAAGAGTGCGCAGGAGGTCATTGAATATTTCGGGCGTGAGTTCAAGGGTGAGATTGCCCTCTCGTCAAGTCTCAGTTATGAGGATCAGGCCATCACACATATGATAGCCTCGTCGCGTGAGGCGCGAGACGCCTACCGGGTTTTCACGCTTGACACTGGTCGCCTTTTCCCTGAGACCTATCAGCTCATTGACCGCACCAATATGACCTATGGCATCAATGTAGAGGTCTTTTTCCCGGACTATAAGGAGGTGCAGCGCATGGTGCGCGAGGAGGGCATCAACCTCTTCTATAACAGCATAGAGAGCCGCCATCGCTGCTGCCAGATCCGTAAACTTGAGCCCCTCGGGCGGGCGTTCAAGGGGCTTAAGGCATGGGTGTGTGGGTTGCGCCGCGGCCAGTCGCTCACTCGCAAGGATATGCAGCTCGTGGAGTGGGACGAGAAGAATGGCCTTTTCAAGATCAACCCTCTCATCGATTGGAGCGAGGAGGAGGTTATCTCTTTCGTCAAGAAGAACGGTGTGCCTTATAATGTCCTTCACGACAAAGGCTTCCCCAGCATAGGCTGCCAGCCCTGCACGCGCGCTGTCAAGCCTGGCGAGGATGTCCGCGCCGGCCGATGGTGGTGGGAGAGCCCCGAGCATCGCGAGTGCGGCCTCCACGTCAAGTAAAAGAAAATCTATATCCTGTCCGAGCCGCCTGTCATGTCCGGTCTCGGGTCTTGTTTCACACTAATCACGAAAAACGTTTTCGGCGCCAAGCAGTCCGGCTCATTCTCATGGGCCTCTGCTTGGCGCCGCGTTTTGTGTGTGGAGTCCCCGTTCCATTAAGGGGATGTATGTCTCTTTGGGCGTTTGGGTTTGATTGCGAAAGCATTGAGAAAGTTTAGTGAACAATCTTTATTTTTTTATTGCTGTCCGCTAAAACACAAAAGGTCATAAACATTACTCCCGAAGTCCTTTAAAATAGGGCTTCGGGTTCGCTTTTTCAAAAAGTAAGCCCCGTTAGTCAA
>CAVFBC010000042.1:0-11384 GCA_963620575.1 Alistipes putredinis
CTATAATGTCTGGTTTGATAATATTCCCTGCGGTATATAGTATCGATGGTCTGTCTCCTGACGCAGGCCCTTCTCTTGTCTTCATAACCTTGCCAAATGTGTTTCAGCAAGTTTTCGCAGGTGCACCAGCCATTGCCTATGTGTTCTCGGTTCTTTTTTATGTCTTGCTTGTCATGGCGGCATTTACGTCTTCTGTGTCGATGCTCGAAATGTCAGCGGCCATATTCGTGAATAAATTTAATTTTTCGCGTCCATGGGTCTGCGTCATAATTTCTGTAATATGTTTTGTTTTCGGTAGCTGCTGCTCTTTGGCGTTTGGCCCATGGCAAGATGTCACGGTTTTCGGACTTAATATCTTTGACCTGTTTGATTTTCTTGTGGCTAAATTGTTGATGCCGATAGGTGCATTCATAATATGTTTCTTTATCGGTTGGGTCGTCGATGAAAAAGTCTTGCGCAACGAGTTGACTAATAATGGAACTATAAAGCAACCCCTATACCACATATATCGATTTGTTGTTCGTTTTGTCGCACCTGTATGTATCGCCCTTATTTTCCTGAACGAATTGGGAGCCATCTGATGTGTTTTTTAACCCTAAGGCCAATAATTTAGGGCATATCTTCGTATCTTTGGAAAAAATAAGAAAACCATGAGTATCGCTAAACCTATAGCCGACTCGGAGCTTATCATCAATTCCGACGGCTCTATCTTCCATCTTCATATTAAACCTGGTCAGTTGGCTGACAAGGTTATTCTCGTCGGGGACCCAGGTCGTGTCGCAACAGTCAAAGATTTCTTTGACACCATTGAGTGCGAGAACTCAAACCGTGAGTTCGTTAGTGCAACCGGTACTTTCAAGGGAAAGCGCATCACTGTCCTTTCAACAGGCATTGGCACTGACAACATTGATATTGTCATGACCGAGCTTGACGCCCTTGTTAATATAGATTTTGAGACTCGTCTCCCCAAGGCTGAACACAAAACCCTTGAGATTGTGCGAATTGGTACGTCTGGCTCATTGCAACCTGACCTTCCTGTCGGTTCTTGGCTCCTCTCTGAGGCTGCAATTGGTTTTGATGGGGTCCTAAATTACTATGCTGGTCGAAATGAGATCTCAGATCTTGATTTCGAGCATGCTTTTGAGGAGCACACCAATTGGAACCCGCTTCTCGCTAAGCCTTACGTCGTTAATGGTTCACAGGAAATCATTGATAGGCTCAAGAATGACCCGTCAATCCATATTGGAACGACAATTTCTGCCCCAGGCTTTTATGGACCTCAGGGCCGTGTTGTGCGTCTTCAACTTGCAGACCCCGATATCAACAAGAAAATTACAGCTTTCCGCTACGGTGAGCGCCGTGTGACCAACTACGAGATGGAATGTTCCTGCATCTATGGTTTGTCAAAACTCTTAGGCCACAAGCCCGCAACTGTCTGTGCCATTATCGCAGGTCGCACAAGTGGAACTGCCACTAAAGATTACAAGCCTGTAATCAAGCAGTTGATTGGTCATGTTCTTTCAAACCTCTAAACTAAAATGGATTCTCAGTTAACTTGTCCCGTTTGGCCTTTCTTTGATGCGATAACCAAAGTCCCGCGCCCCTCAAAGCATGAGGAGAAAATCATTGCTTTCCTGCTTGATTTTGCAAAAGAGAGAGGACTTGAGGCAAAGACCGACAGTGTTGGTGATATTCTGATGAATGTGCCAGCCACAAAGGGATACGAAAATGCAGAACCTGTCATTCTTCAGGCGCATGTCGATATGGTGTGTGAAAAGAATTCTGACAGGGATATAAATTTCCTGACTGACCCTATCGACTATTATGTCGAGGATGGTTGGGTTCGTGCGCGAGGAACCACTCTTGGCGCCGATGATGGCCTCGGGGTGGCTCTTGCTCTCGCTATTGTGGATGGCGGCTTGAAAGGCAAAATTGAGCATGGTCCTCTCTATTGCCTTTTTACAGTCGATGAGGAGACTGGGCTAACAGGTGCTTATAATGTTGAGGCTGATTTTCTGCCAGCTAAGAGGCTTATAAATCTTGATTCAGAAGATGAGGGTCAAATCTTCATAGGCTGTGCTGGTGGTTGCACCACCAAGGTTTCGTTCGACCTCAGCATGGAGCCCTCGTCGCCAAATATGATGGGTGTCTCATTCAAACTCAGTGGACTTCTTGGTGGGCATTCGGGCGGTGACATACACCTCGGGCGTGCTAATGCAAATAAAGTATTGGCTCGTTTCATCCGCATTGCAAGCGACAAGTTCGGATTACGCTTGGCTTCTTTCAATGGCGGTAATTTGCACAATGCCATACCTCGTGAGGCGACTGCATTATGCGCAATCCCGTTAAGTCACAAGGAGGACTTGCGTGTTGAGTTCAACTGTTTTGTCGCAGACATCGAGGAGGAGTTTAAGGGCGTCGAGACTGGCATCAAATTCAAGATGGAATCAGATAATCTTCCTGACAAGCTTATGACGGAAGATCTTCAGAACAAGCTCATCAATGCTCTTGTGGCTTGTCCGCATGGTGTCATTGAGATGTCTCACACCATGGAGAATCTCGTTCAGACGTCTTCCAACCTTGCGTCAGTAAGGACAAATGAGACTACTATTAATATTGTGACAAGCCAACGTAGTTCTGTTGAGGCAGGAAAGGTCTGCGCTCAGGCCTCTGTGGCTGCGACGTTTGAGTTGGCTGGAGCTTCAGTTGAGGAGAGTGAGGGTTATCCAAGTTGGACGCCTAACCCCGATTCTGAACTTGTCCGAACTGCGTCAGAGTGCTATCGTGAACTCTTCAATAAAGATGCTGAAATACTTGCGATTCACGCAGGTCTCGAGTGTGGATTGTTTGGCGGAAAGAAGTCTGGCATGGACATGATTTCTGTCGGACCCACACTTCGTGCCGTTCACTCTCCAGATGAGGCTGTCGATATCGCAAGCGTGGACAAGTTCTGGATATTCATTCTTGAGTTGCTCAAGCGAATGTGAAAGTCTGAAAGTCAGCTATAATCATGATTCTTAAAAAGACTTTGTGGATCGCATTCCCATTGGCTGTATGGTGTGGGCTCGTCTCCTGCTCTACAGGCGGTGGGAATGAGCCAATTGACAACGCAAATGACTATGCTCTTTCTGA
Source organism: Alistipes putredinis (assembly GCA_963620575.1). GTDB lineage: Bacteria > Bacteroidota > Bacteroidia > Bacteroidales > Marinilabiliaceae > W3P20-009. Next base: position 3,133 of record CAVFBC010000042.1, read on the forward strand.
GGCTGCCGTGTCTGATGCTGATACCTCTAATTCCCTTCCGGTCTTTGTTGATGCCGATGGAAAGTTAGACAGTATCTACACAGCTCATGGTTACATTTTTGGAGCGGATATCGTAAAGGCGGCAAAAGGCGGTAACGCTGATGCCTCCTTTATCTTGGCGCAAATGTATTCCTATGGAATAGCAGGGGCAAAGCCAGACCGCCGGAAGGCCTTCAAACTCTACGTAGGTTTGGCTGATAATGGCAACAATGAGGCGAAGGCGAGTGCCGGCTATATGCTAATGCATGGCATGGGTACCGAGGCTGAACCTTCAAAAGGTTTAAACATGATGGCGGATGCCGCAAACGCGGGGTGTGCCACTGCTTACCTTTTGATGGGTAATTTTTATTGCGAATCAGAGCCTACGCCCGAGAATATTGCCAATGCAAAGTTATGCTATGCCCAAGCAAGAGATCTTGGTATTGTAGAAGCCGAGGAATTACTTAAGAAACTTGAATAGGGTTCAAACTCTTCAATAAGGAGGTCTATATGAAACTAAGGTTACCTGCTGAGTGGGAGCGACACGCCTTTTCGCAGATTACGTGGCCATCTGTTGATTCCGATTGGTACTCAATTCTCTCAGATGTTGAGGAGTGCTATCTCGGAATTGTGAAGGCAATAACCGATTATGAGCCTCTTCTCATCGTAACCGATGATGTTGAGCATGTCGAGTCTGTCCTCTTTGACGCCTTTGGTGAGGACTGGTCAGATAACGTGTTCGTGTATGAATGTCCCGTCAATGATACATGGGCGAGAGACCATGGCTTCATAACAACTTTGACTGATGATGGCGAGCCAGTCTTGTCTGATTTTCAGTTTAATGGATGGGGCATGAAGTTCGCGGCATGTTATGACAATATGATAAACTCATGCATCCATGAGGATCTTCTGCCTGATTTGCTTTATCGCGACTTGCGACGAGTTGTCCTTGAGGGTGGAAGTATTGAGAGTGATGGTCGTGGGACTGTCATGACAACAGAAGAATGCCTTTTCGCTCCAAACAGGAATTGTTTCAAGTCTCGCGAGGAGGCAGAGGAGTGCCTGAAGGATACTTTGGGGTGTCGAAATGTTTTGTGGATTGAAAGTGGATATCTTGCCGGCGATGATACAGACAGCCATGTTGACACGTTGGCGCGTTTCGCCCCGGGCAACACTATAGTCTATGTCCGTTGTGATGATACCGATGATGAACATTACGATAGTCTAAAGGAGATGGAGTCTCAATTGGAAAATTTTGTGACTCCCACTGGTGATTCATATCGGTTGGTCGCATTGCCAATGACTCCGCCAATTTATGATGCTGATGGTCAGCGCCTTCCCGCAACGTATGCTAATTTCTACTTTGTGAATGGTGCGATATTGTTGCCTGTCTATGGTGTAGAAACTGATGAAATAGCATTGAATGTCATGGCCGAGTCTTTTCCTGACTATGACATCGTCCCTGTTGATTCTAGAATCCTTATCAGACAACACGGGTCACTCCATTGCTCTATCATGCAGTTCCCAGCCTCTGTGGGGACGGCCTTTTTTGAAGAACAACGAGATAACTATTAATCGATGCCCCGAATATTAAATGTTGGTTTGGTTCAGCAGACGTGTAGTGCTGACAAGAGAGAGAATGTCGAGAAATTAGGGAAGAGTATTGTTGCTCTTGCCCAGCAAGGTGCAAAGCTCATTGTCCTCCAGGAGTTGCATAACACCCCCTATTTCTGTCAGACTGAAGATACTCGCATGTTTGACTTGGCGGAGACTATCCCTGGCCCATCGACTGATTTTTTCTCAGAGCTTGCCGCGCAATTAAATGTTGTAATTGTAACCTCTCTATTTGAGAAACGTGCAACTGGTCTGTATCATAACACGGCGGTCGTGTTTGATGCCGACGGGTCGATAGCTGGCAAATATCGCAAGATGCACATACCAGATGACCCTGGTTTCTATGAGAAATTTTACTTTACACCCGGAGACCTTGGTTTTGAACCCATTGACACATCGGTTGGCCGGCTCGGAGTTCTTGTATGCTGGGATCAGTGGTATCCCGAGGCTGCTCGCCTGATGGCTCTTGCTGGAGCTGAGATTTTAATCTATCCTACTGCTATTGGTTGGGATTCTGCGGATACGCGAGACGAGCAAGAACGTCAGCTTGGAGCTTGGGTGACGGTGCAACGTGGACATGCGGTGGCCAATGGTATACCAGTCGTGACGGTCAACAGGACTGGGCATGAACTTGACCCATCTGGCTCCTCTGACGGCATCTATTTTTGGGGCAATAGTTTTGTCGCTGGTCCGCAGGGTGAGCTTCTGTACTCTGCGCCCGCTGATAAGGAGATGAATGTTATTGTGCCCGTTGACCTTGAACGGTCGGAGAATGTTCGACGTATTTGGCCATACCTGCGTGATCGTCGAATTGATGAGTATGGCGATGTCGTAAAGCGTTTCCGTTACTAACCTTATAGCCAAAATCAACATGAAAAAAATATTATTTGCAGTGTCTGCCTCTTTAGCTCTTTCTGCTTGTCATGTCGAGCATAATCCGTTGCTTGATTCTGACTTTGACACACCGCATGAATTGCCTCCTTTCCCTGAAATCAGGAACAACTGTTATGTCCCTGCTTTTGAGGATGCCATAAATGATGCGAACCATGCAATTGATTTGATTGTTCAAAATCAGGCTGAACCAACATTCCAAAATACAATTGTCCCTCTTGACCGCTCTGGTCAAAGGCTTGATCGTATCTCTAACATCTTCTTTAATCTACTTGAGACTGATGCGACGGATACAATGAATGTTATGGCGGAGACAATCCTGCCAATGCTCACGGAGCACTCGGACAACATATCGTTTAATGAGAGGCTCTTTGAGAAGGTCAAGCATGTTTATGACAATCGTCAGTCTGAAAATCTTGACAGTGTTCAGCTTCGTGTCCTGACTTTATATTACAAGGATTTTATCCGTGAGGGAGCTCTATTGTCTGCTCAGCAAAAAGAGCGTTTGCGCGAGATTAACAAGAGTTTGTCATTATTGTCCCACCAGTTTGGCGCAAACCTTTTATCGGAGACCAATGACAGCTATAAGCTTGTAATCGATTCTGCATCAGATCTTTCTGGTCTTCCCGACAATCTGATAGAGGCTGCCGCGGAGAAGGCTTCTGAGTTGGGGCTTAAGGGCAAGTGGGTATTCACCCTTCACAATGCCTCAATTATGCCTTTTTTGCAAAATTCAGATAGGCATGACCTGCGAAAAGCCATTTATGAAGCCTATTGCAATCGCGGACGAAATGGTGGCGAGCACGACAATCGCAACGTAATAAAGCAAATTGTCGCTCTGCGTATTGAGAAGGCGCAAATGCTCGGATATAAGACATATGCCCATTACGCCATTGAGGAAAACATGGCGGCTACCCCTGAGGTGGTTGATTCTTTCCTCGCCAAGGTTTGGGCTCCTGCACTTGCTAAGGCAAAGAATGAGCTGGATGAACTCAAGAAGTTCGCCTATAAATACGATAAGACAACAGTTATTGAAAGTTGCGACTGGGCTTATTGGACCGAAAAATTGCGAAAGGCGCAATACGACCTCGATGAGTCTGAGATTTCTCAATACTTTGAACTCAACTCTGTCCGAGATGGCATGTTCAAAACAGCGTCTAAGCTCTATGGGGTCTCTTTCGCAAAGGTTGAGGATGCCCCTCTTTATAATACCTCTGACAATGAGGTATGGCAAATGCTTGATGTTGACGGATCGAGCCTTGGCGTAATCTATTTTGACTGGCATCCGAGAGCAACAAAGGGTGGGGGCGCATGGTGCACTGCATTCAGAAACCCCATTGACAATTTTGACGGGACTCACACTGAAGGTCAGATTTCAATAGCTTGCAATTTCACGAAAGGTGCTCAGGGTAAGCCCGATTTGCTTACTTATGATGAGTATTTGACCATGTTCCATGAGTTCGGACATGCCCTTCAGGGACTTTTCACAAAAGGTTACTATGTCAGGACGGCTGGCAATGTCCCGGGAGATTATGTGGAAATGCCCTCGCAGATAAATGAGAAGTGGGCGGCTGATTCTACTGTCATAAAATCTTTTGCGCGTCATTATAAGACGGGCGAGGTTATCCCCGATGTGCTTCTTGAGAAAATACGCCGAGCGTCGCTTTTCAATCAAGGTTTTGCTTCGACCGAATATTTGGCAGCGTCTTTGCTTGATTTGCATTGGCATATGCTGACAGATAAGAATAATATTCCAGATGTTGATGCGTTTGAGAAACAGACGCTTTCGAAAATTGGCCTCATATCAGAGATAGAGCCGAGGTATCATTCCTCCTATTTCGCTCATATTTTTGATGGTGGCTATGCTGCCGGATACTATGACTATGATTGGTCTGAAATGCTTGTTTGCGACGCATTTGCTGCTTTTAAGGAGAGTGGTGATATATTCAATAAGGAGATTGTAGCCCGATTCCGTAAGTATGCGCTTAGTGAAGTCGGTGATGGTGACCTTATGGAGCAGTATGTGCGCTTCCGTGGTGCTAAGCCCAACATGGAGTATCTCATGAAAGATCGCGGCTTCATTTCGCAATCGGCTGAAAAAAAGAGTGCAGGAAAGGCTAAGGTGTCTTCATCAAAGAAGGTGTCTTCTGCAAAACCTGAATAAATTTGAGTTAGGTCTGATTTACCTTGGCTGTTGAGCAATATGAAACGATTTATTTATGCTGTGCGTATGAATATGCGGATTTTATGTCTGCTTTTCGCAATTTTGCCTATTTCGGTCTCTTTTTGCTCATGTCGAGATAAGACAACAAATAATTCACGTCAAATGCCTAAGACGATTATCTATCAGCTGCTTCCCCGCCTCTACTCCAACACTCGGGAGGTGAATAAAATAAATGGAACAATCAATGAGAACGGGTGTGGCAAATTAAATGAGATTAATGATGCCGCCCTCGATAACATAGCATCTCTCGGTGCCTCTTATGTTTGGTACACAGGTGTGGTGCGTCATGCTTCAAAAACTAAATATCCGTTCATCTCGCATCCCGCCAATGCCAATGTTGTTAAAGGAAATGCGGGCAGTCCATACGCCATTTGCGACTACTATGACGTGGATCCTGATCTGGCAGTTGACGTCGATCATCGCTTAGATGAATGGAAGGCCCTTGTTGAGCGCACGCATAAGCATGGTCTTAAAGTGCTTATGGATTTCGTCCCAAACCATGTCGCCCGTACTTACTATTCTGATGCAAGGCCTGACATCCCAATGTTTGGCGCTGCTGATGACACCACTAAGTCTTTTGACCCTCAGAATAATTTCTATTATTTGCCAGGGCAGGAGTTTGTGGCTCCTGAAGCAGACAAGGATGTCGCTTATTCAGAAGTGCCTGCTAAAGCATCGGGAAATGATGCGTTTACTGCTTGCCCTTCCAAATATGACTGGTATGAGACCGTAAAGTTAAATTACGGAGTTGATTATCAGAATGGCGGGACCAAACATTTTGACCCGAGACCAGACACATGGGTAAAGATGCGTGAAATCTTGCTCTTTTGGGTTTCCACAGGAGTAGATGGTTTCAGGGTCGACATGGCGCAAATGGTGCCTGTTGAGTTCTGGAGCTGGGTAATATCGCAAGTCACAAGTCGCCACCCGAACGTTATATTCATGGGCGAGATTTATGACACATCTCGTTATCAGGATTTCGTGAATGCCGGATTTAATATCCTCTACGACAAGATGAACTTCTACGACATTGTCCGTGCTGTTGTGTGCGGTTCAATGCCGGCAAGTGATATGACTCATATTTGGCGCCGGACTGAAAATGTCGGGAAGAATATGCTGTATTTCTTGGAGAACCATGATGAGCAGCGTATAGCCTCAGATTCGTTTGCCATTGATCCTTTCAAGGCTCGTCCAGCATATATCGCAGCTCTCACCATGGGATGTGGCGCTACTATGTTGTATGCCGGTCAGGAGTTGGGTGAGCGCGGAATGGATGACTCTGGTTTTAGTGGAGTTGACGGGCGAACGACTATTTTCGATTATTGGTCAGTCGGTTCGCTGAGGAGAAATGTGAGTGGTTTCAATTATGATGGAGCAAACTTGCTCCCCAGTGAACGAGAGTTGCGTGCCTGGTACTCAAAGGTTAATAATACTATTCAGGAATACGAGTCTTTTTCTACTGGAGATTTCTATGATCTCATGTGGGTAAACCAGCATATTTGGGTAGATGCAGCAAATGTCTATGCCTATTTGCGGTATAGTGGGAATGATCGTTTCTTGGTAGCCCTTAATTTTGCTGCGACTCCGCGCCGACAGAGGTTGCGTATCCCCGATGATGCCTGGAAATTGATGGGTAGTTCTTGGAATGAGTGCATTCAACCATCTGACTTACTTGGCAATGCCATTTTTATTGGGCGTGATTCTGTCAATAACATTAAGGAGAATGGACTTGAGGTTGAAATTCCGGCTCATGATGCTGTTATCCTCAAATTCTAATCAATCACATTGATTACCCCTATCGTAAAGCATTAATAAAAAACTCGGTTCACTTGAGTCTAAGTGAACCGAGTTTTTCTGTTTATATTATTGGACTAATCTCAGATATATTTGTATATCTCTGCAGCCTCTTTCCTTACCTTTGGCTTTTCTGCATCTGCCGCATAACCAATCGGCAATAGTACCACTGCCTCTTCTTTCTCATTTAGTTTGAGAATGTCATGAGCCATTTTAGCGTCAAAGTTGCATACCCAGCAAGTCCCTAACCCAAGTTCTGTCGCACGGAGGGTCATGTGGTCGGTCGCAATCGCCGCGTCTATGTCCGCATGGTCTTTCCCGTCCAACTTCCTGTGCCAACTTTGCTCATGGTTTGCTATCACGACAATGATGCATGGCGCCGTTTTTATCCAATCCCGCAAGTATGTTCTCTGAAGCTCTGCCAATAGCTCCTTGTCTGTGACACAAAGAACGCTGAAAGGCTGTTTGTTGACTGCTGTCGGTGCCAATCTTGCTGCCTCAAGCACTTCTGTCAATAATTCTTTTGATGGCACTGCCGGTTTGTAATCTCTGACAGACCTGCGTGCCTCAATTGCGTCTTTTACGTTCATCTCTTGATTCCATTTATATTATTGCAGCGAAGAATGGTGCGCCAATCACAGTTAGTATGCCGCTTACGACAATTGAAAGGCTGCTCATAGCACCCTCAATGGGCCCCATCTCCATAGCCTTGGCAGTTCCTACTGCGTGCGATGCACTACCAATTGCGATGCCGCGGGCTATAGGTTCTTTTATCCGCATTATTTTCAACGCCTGTTCTGCAAAAATGTTTCCTAAAACACCAGTGACAACTATAACTACTACAGTCACTGATATGTATCCTCCCAATTCTTCTGACACTCCTATGCCAATGGCTGTGGTAATCGATTTGGGCAGAAATGTGACATACGCCTCGTGGCTGAAGTGGAATAATAGTGACAATAGAAGGATGCACGTCATGCTTGATAGTGTTCCTGCCAATATCCCTGCTAAAACAGCTTTATAGTTCTGTTTTAGAAGTTCCATCTGCTGGTAGAGGGGAACGGCCAAGCATATCGTAGCTGGTGTCAAAAGATATGAGATATATTCAGATCCCTTCGCATAACTATCGTAGCTCACGCCTGTGACAATGAGAAATATCAGAATCAAGACGATTGATACGAGAAGTGGGTTGCATATAGCCGACTTGAACTTTTTTTTCATAATCATCCCTATCCCGTAGGACAAGAATGTCACCATGACTCCGAAGAAAACAGAGTTTTCTATAAATTCACGCATTTTCTCCTTTATTTTTCTTGCTATGCCTTATTATAAGTTGCGTTACGGAACCTGCTGCATACATCACAACAAAAGTGCTGACAATGGTGACTAATGCATAGGCCAATATGGAGTTCTTGACAACGTCCCATGATGTCAATAGTCCGACTGCGGCTGGGATAAACATTATCGGCATAATCTCAATAAGAAATGCGCTTGTCTCTGCTATATCTGAGACTTTAAGAAACTTGAACTGAAGAGCGCAAAACAAAAGGGCTATGCCGTATATGCTTGCAGGAATTGGCAAAGGAAGAACTGCGTGCATCGCCTCACCAACAAAAGAGAATGCTATTATTATGAGGAATTGCTTTATCAGTTTCATAATTACATCTCTTTTTTGTTGACTAAGGAGTTGTCTGCATACATCGCTATCAAC
>CAVFBC010000042.1:11394-12455 GCA_963620575.1 Alistipes putredinis
GTGTAATAGTTGTGATAAGCTCTTCGGCTGTCGTCTTTGCAGTCAACCAACTCTTCCGCTTGTGTATGGTTTATCGACTTGTATTCAGTCATGAAGTTAATGCGCGCGTCTCTATCACCTTTTAGGAAAACAGAAACGAGGTCACTTCTTTTTCGGAAGACATAGTTGCCACATCTGCCGACAATTATGCAATCGGTCTCGCCTATCAATTCTTGTAAGGCGTCCCGTGTTTGTTCCGTCACATGACCTATGTTGTCAGATTGAGTAATGGCGAATAGTAACGTGTTGACTGGATATTCGTCAAAAAAGTCCGACATCTTGTCGAGGATACCATGTGACTGGGCCATCTCCTCGAGTTTTTTAATAGTGTAGAATGGAATCTTGTAATGCTTTGACAACTTCTCCGCTATTATCAAGCCTCCGCTTCCGCACTGGCGAGCAATGGTGATTATCATTTTGCCTGTTTGTTGTTTGTTGACAGGGCAAATTTATTCCATTGATACGCTTGGAGGTGACTAAAATAGGTTAAATCAATTGTCGGGCTTCGTGAGTCCTCTTTTCCACGTGACAATTATCAATATTAAGGTAGTAGCCTCCGAGATTGGCACCGTGAGCCACAAGCCTGGCTCTCCCATGTGTCGAGGTATTAATTGGCTGAAAATCAACAAAAATAAATAACCTCTCAGTATCATGAAGATTGTTGCCCTGCGACTGTCTTCTATGCTTTGGAAGTAACCGATTAAAACTATGTTTAGAGTAAAAAACAAGAAGCCAAGAGAAAACAATGGTAAGCCATTTTCTGCTATATGGTAGGCGTTTGTTGATGGGTAAAGAAAACCTTTTGCCAATGTGCTGCCAAAGAAGAATATAAATGCCGTAATTAGTATTCCTGTGGCAATTCCAACCCATATGCTTAGTTTAAAAGTCTTATCTACTCTCTCTGTTTGTCCGCAGCCGTGGTTGTAGCTCACAATGGGCATGGCCGATTGCGCTATGGAGTTGCCAAACATAAATATCATTGGCATTAAGTAGCATGCAACACTGAATGCGGCAACTCCATC
>CAVFBC010000042.1:12465-13913 GCA_963620575.1 Alistipes putredinis
AATGCAGGTAGGCCAATCTTACACATTCCGATGACTTCTTTCAAATTGTGGGCAATTCTGTTTGTCTCTATCCTGCAAACCTTCAAGTTTTTAGAGAAAAACATGAAGTATATGGCTATGATGACAACTCCTATAACTGTTGAAATAGAGGTGGCAATAGCAGCTCCTCCTATCCCCATTCCCAAAGGAAATACGAATAGGTAGTCCAATGCGATATTCGCCAATGCGGGAATTATGTTGGACATCATGGCAAACCTTGGCGAACCGTCAAGTCTTAATGCAAACATGCCTGTTATCATGGCTGTGTCGCAAAGCATGGCTGCCCACAAATTCGTCAAATAGTCATAAACGTAAGGTTGTAGAACATCAGAGCCGCCAAAAACATAACATAATTGGTTTGGCAGTATAAGTACCATAAGGCACAGAAGTACGCCTGACAACAATGTTGCTGCAAATGCCAATGTCGTTGATCTATTAGCGGCTTCGTTGTTTTCCCTGCTCATATGGATAGCGGCCACCACAGAAAGACCACTGCCAAGCATCAATCCAATGCCTGTCGCAATCATAAAGACAGGTGCTGCTATGTTTATAGCGGCAAGTGCATCGCTGCCAACACCACGTCCGACAAAAATTCCGTCTGTGACGTTGAGTACAGCCGAAAATAAAAGGCTGAGAAGGGTAGGGAAGAAGTACTCTGCGAAGAGGCGAGTTACTTTTGTCTTACCTAAATCGAGTGAAACTCTCTTTTTCATAAGTTTAAAGTTAATTACCGCCTCCCGTAGGGCCAGTTTCAATATGTGACGCGATATTAGTTCAAAGTTTTATAAAAAGAGGTTAAGTTTTGAACTTGCCGTCTTAAAATTGTAAATTATTTATTCTGGATACCTTGTCGCTCGAGCCTTTATAGGTGATTTTGGTAGAACTGGGAGCCATTTTTTATTGGGTCAGCGGACTGTCTATGTATATAATTAATCTGTATTTAGGCTTTTGTTTAAAAATGACAAAAAGTGCGATTTGTGTTTGTGCTTTCTGAATAAGTTCCTAAATTTGTAATCTAAATATTGCGGGGCTGAACTGGATTTGACAGCGTTGCAAAGTGGTACGTAAGCATGCAGAGCATCGGTATGCCGGCTCTTTAATCTCGGGTACTAACCTATAACTGGCAACAATTCTTACGCTCTCGCTGCCTAACCGAAGTACAGTAGGTCGGCTTCATCGTTGTCATAGTGACTTCGACGAGACGTCTCCCAGATGCCCACTCCTTGAGGCGGTCTGATCTGGAGACGCAGATAAATCAGGGATGGCCTGCGGGGTGCTCCTCTCCAATGGCGAGATCTTAAAGAGATAAGGTGCGGCGTTGGGCGCCTTCCCCCAAACCAAACTCGAAAACCTAATGGTTGGATAAGCATGTAGAAAGCGTATGGCTTCAATGTTTGGACTGGGGTTCG
>CAVFBC010000042.1:13923-15199 GCA_963620575.1 Alistipes putredinis
ATGCCCACTCCTTGAGGCGGTCTGAACTGGAGGCGCAGAAATTTCAGGGATGGCTTGAGGTGTGCTCCTCACCAAGAGCGAGATTTTAAAGAGATAAGGCTGTGCGTTGGGCGCCAATCCCCAAACCCAGCTCGAAAACTAAAGGTAGGATAAGCATGTAGAAAGCGTATGACTTCAATGTTTGGACTGGGGTTCGATCCCCCACAGCTCCACGTTTTATTATATGTTAATAACAGAAGGGTGACTGTTCTGCGGTAACCCTTCTGTTATTTTTATCTGCTCCCGCCTGTGTTTCTTTTTTCCTCGCTCGGATTGTATCCAAATATTTGTCTATAGAGTTTACTGAAATACTTGACGTCTGAGTACCCTATCTCATAAGCAGCTTCCGATACGCTATACCCTTTTCTCAGCATCTCTGCGGCTAATCTTAGTTTTACTTGTCTCACGAAGTCAAGAGGGCTTTGTCCCGTAGCTGATTTTACCTTATTGAATAGGGTGGTCCTACTCATTCCGAAGTGTTCCGCCAATTGGTCCATGCCGATAACCGTCTTGTAGTTGGTTTCGGCATATTTGATAATTGCGGATATTAGTTCATCTTCTTTTGATGTTATTTGCGTATTATTTTGGCTGAGTTGCTGGTCTTTAGACAGATTTTTATCTGTTGGTTCAATGTCAAACAAACCGTCATTGCGCATCGTGGCTGTCATATTTATTTCAAGAAGCTGATTGACGAGCCGCTTATACCTACTCAGCCTTACCCATGATTGAAGTGCGAGTCCAGCTGCGCTAAAAGCAGCTATTACATATAATGCCACTGCCCACCATCTTTTCCACCATGGTGCCGATACAATTATGTCAAGAGTTTTGCTTGGCGTCCAATCTTCATTGCCATCTACTACGCAAATTTCAAGTTTGTAACTGCCAGCGCTGAGGTTTGTATATGTCGCATAGTTCGAGTTCCCCGAATTTTTCCAGTTATCCTCTAATCCGTTTAGCCTGTATGCAAAGTTGATTGAATGTGGGTCTGTGAAGTCCATTGAGGCGAAGCGGACGACTATGTTGTTTTGTTCGCTGCCTACGTGGATGGCTTTTGTGAAAGTCGCACTCTCTGTGATAATGCCTTCTTGTTCAGGCTTCAGTCTCTCTCCATTGACCCAAATGTCTGTTATGTTTATCTCTTCTATGTTTGATGGTTGATTTAAGCCTTGCGGGTTAATTATGGTGAAGCCATTGCGACCTCCGAATATAACAGAGCCATCTGGTCTGCTTGTTACTG
>CAVFBC010000042.1:15209-15906 GCA_963620575.1 Alistipes putredinis
GCTGTTGAACGCTAACCCTCTGTTGTCATTGAAGGTTTTTATTTGCCCGTTGTTTAGCGTAAGTTTTGAAATTCCATTCTCTGTAGATACCCATGTGTCACCATGTTTGTCTTGCTCGGAAGCGTATACAGTGTTGTCCGCAATGCCATCGATTCTACGATATGTCCTACTTTCGCCATTTGTGTGGATACAAGTGAGCCCATTCCCTATAGATGCTAAGTATATAGTTCCATTCGCATCCTCGGAAATGTGGCAGATGTCTACTTTGGGGGCGTCCTTATAATACGAGATTTTGGGTCTCTCTTCTTTTAATTGGTCTTTTGCAATGGCTTGCACACCCCTTATTGTCGCTATCAAAAGATTTCCATCTTTGTCTATGTGCAGAAATCGTGTTTTGTCTGTTGCTAACTCTGAATTTTGGGTGTTAATTGTGTCTATCTCAATGTCATCGCTATAGGTCTTGATTCTGAGGAGTCCACCGCCAAATGTAGCTGCCCATATAGTGCCATCAGATTCTTCCTCTAACGAGTAGACGTTGTCTAATCCTTTCTTCGTGTTACTATGGGTGATTTGATCGAAAGTGAGATTTGTTATGTCCGGGCGGTTTAGGGAAACTGGCAGTTTCGAGACGAATATGCCGCTGCCTTTGGTCCCTATCCATAGTCTATTGTCATGAGCTACTTTAATAGTGTAAGGC
>CAVFBC010000043.1:0-6473 GCA_963620575.1 Alistipes putredinis
AAGCATTCCTGCTCCTCCAATGAAAACCATCTGATTAAGGAAAGGAATATACTCTAGTTCACCGCCATAGGCAAACTTGAAAAAGAGCAGTGATGTAATGACAGGGAAAAGAAGGCCGATAACAAAGCCTACCCATGTTTTATCTATCTTGTTCATGCCTTTCCTTTAAAGATTGATTTTAAAATTTACAGCATCGTCAAGAACGTCATAATCAGTCACGTCAAGCTTGAGTGGAGTAATAGATGCCCACCCATTTGCAATGAGACCCTCATCTGTATCTTGCGCGCCTAAATCATCATTCTCGAATTTGCCATCGAGCCAATAAATGTCATTACCAAAGATATTCCGATAGTGGGTTGGCTTTTCAATCCATCTTCCCATTGCAAGACGTCCAAATTTGATGCCTTTCACAGTGCCTCGGGGAATGTTCACACTCATATAGTCGCATGATGGCAACTCACTTGTGAAAAATGAGCTTAACACAGCATCGGCTACACGAGCGGCCTCAGTCATATCAGCAGATTCATCAGAGTTGGCGAAAGAGAAGCCTATTCCTGGTATTCTTAACATGGCAGCCTCACGAGCAGCCCCGAGCGTTCCTGAATAATGGACACTTGTCGCAGTGTTGCTTCCATGATTAATTCCAGAGAGGATAAGGTCTGGTTTTCGAGAGGCCAAACCATAGAATCCTAACTTAACGCAATCAACAGGAGTTCCTTTTACAGCGAAACAAAGCGCTTTACCAAAACCAGACACCTCACGTACTCGCAATTCATCCATAACCGTAAAAGAGTGGCTTTTGCCAGAGTTTGGGCCGTCTGGAGCAACTATCAAGACATCAGCATATTTCAATGCCACATCTGATAAAACCTTGATGCCCGGAGCCGCAACTCCGTCATCGTTAGAAATCATAATGAGAGGCTTCTGCTCCTGAATTCTATCCATGCGAATTGTTGTATTCAATAATAAACGGTTAGACACAAAACACGGGAGGTGCCGCCTGCAAGACGACATCACCCCGTGTTTATCTCTATGTCAAAGAAATTAACCTACTTTGTATATGCATATGTACCACCAGCACCCTCAACAAAAGCTTGCACGTACTTCTGCCTTTGCGTTCGATTTAAAGGATCAGTCAAAGAAAATACTCCATATGACTTAACAGCACAAATGCCATCATCATACAAAATAGGAGTAAAATATTGACTTGCAGCTGCGCTTGAAACATATTTGATGTACGAAGCCTCAGAAGATACGCAAGCATCATCCTTTCCGTTAAGTGAACTATGCGCCACAGTCCCACATGAGTTAAGGACGATAGGGATGCGAGGCCATTTTGTCCGGATATAAGAGAATGTACTGGTTATGTTCTCCTCAGTAAATGTCTGAGACCAATCATCCCCACCTATCGTCTTATATTCATCACCCCAGAATTTCTTTGTGAAAGTAGGGAGAGTATAATCAAGTGGGTGTGACAGGCTGAACGATGCCATCAGACGATCCGGGTTCTCATCATTCTCAGGCTGAGAGACATACACTCCATGAATTTGATCGCCAGATGGGATAATTAGACATCTCTTAAAATTATTAGCTCCCGTATGACGAACCGCATCAACAAAAGCCTCGTTTAGCCTCTTAAACATGGCATCTGTACTTGTTTCAGTCACATCTATGTGGTCATACCCCTCAAAGATAACGTGATAGTCACACTCCATCAACTCATTAGCTATTTGAGTCCAAACGAGGTCAAAAGTCTTGACGAGGTCATCAATATCCGAAGAGTTAACATGCTCAGAGAGCCAGCCGTCATCCTTAATAGACACTATGGCATACATTGCGTCGTCACCCACTTTATGTGAGGTAATAGATTTCACAGCCGCACTCAAGTTGCTTAGCGTAAGGCTACTGACTGAATTATCAGAAGAGAGGAAATTGCAGGGGATGCGAACTGCATTAATCCCAGCGAGTGCGACAGTGTCAAGAACACCTTGCTCAAGGCTTGCAACGGCATTCAGATCGTCAAGTCCTGTAAAAGTCCAACCGCACTTAATCGCATCGCTTACCTCTATCGCAGTCTTGCTCACATCAGAAAAATCAAATGTTGTTGCACTTTGCTGAACTTGACAAGCAAAAGTTTTATCGCCAAGGGTGAATATGACTTTTCCTGAACGCTCGACACCATAATTTTTCAGCACAAGGAACTCTGTCTTATACTTATAAGTATCTCCGGCGTCTACTGTGCTTACCTCCTTAATCCACCATGGCAACTCAATCTCTGGTGTACCATTGGCGTAATACGAGGCGAAGAAAGTCGCGCCATCACCATTGGGCATGTAAGCTTGCAGCACAATTCTCTTGTTCGTGTCGTCATCAGGCTCAAGCAAATCCTCAGGGGACTGAGATACTGGCACAGTGGCCTCGGCACCACCAGAGTGAATGGTTACAGTAGCAGTGCGGCTGTCATAAGATGAGTTTACCTCAGCAACGACGACAACGCTCGCAGGTGTTCCTTGCGAACAAGAAACAGACAACCAATCAACGTCAGCCTCAGCTGAGACTGTCGCCCCACCTTCAACAGTAATACTTTTAGAGCCACCACTTTTTGCGAAAGTAATCTCTTGCGGCTCAACTTTTATGTTTGAACCGCTTATATCAGGTGAATCCTTCGTCTCATCGCATGATATAAAAAGCATTGGCATTAACGATGCGATGAGAATGAGAAAATTGGTTCTTTTCATAGTCGTAGATATTTTCACGGCTATAAAGTTAGTAAAAATAAAATTTAGTTCTTTCCTGGTATTAGCTTTTTAGCATAGTCTTTCAAACATGAAAACTCTCGAACCGACATATGCCGATTCGAGAGTTATATTTACAAAGTTGGCAAATACTATACCAAACCTTGCGCCATCATTGCGTCGGCAACCTTAACAAAGCCACCGATATTTGCACCCTTGACATAATTGATGTGGCCATCCTTCTCCTTGCCATACTTAGCGCAAGTTGCATGAATACCAACCATAATCTGATGGAGCTTAGCATCGACCTCCTCACGAGTCCAAGAAAGGCGCTCACTGTTCTGAGTCATCTCAAGACCAGAGGTTGCTACGCCACCAGCGTTAGAGGCTTTGCCTGGAGAATAGAGAATGTGAGCGTTTTGGAATACGTCGACCGCCTCGTTTGTAGAGGGCATGTTTGCACCCTCGCAAACACAGAACACTCCATTCGCCACAAGGGTCTTAGCATCCTCCTCGTTAATCTCATTCTGTGTAGCACAGGGGAGAGCAATGTCCGCCTTAACACTCCAAGGGCGCTCGCCCTCAAAGTATTTGGCATTAGGATACTTTGAGACATACTCCTTGATACGTCCACGCTTGATGTTCTTGAGGTCCATGACCCAAGCGAGTTTCTCTGCATCAATGCCATCCTCATCAAGAATGAATCCATTAGAATCAGACATTGTGATAACCTTCGCACCCATCTGGTTTGCCTTCTCAACAGCAAACTGGGCAACATTTCCAGAGCCTGAGACGAGAACCCTCTTGCCCTTGAAATCCTTACCCTGAGTTGCAAGCATCTCAGTGCAGAAATATACCACACCATAACCCGTCGCCTCTGGGCGGATCAAAGAGCCGCCCCAGCCGAGACCTTTACCAGTCAGCACTCCGGTGAACTCATTGCGGAGACGCTTATATTGTCCAAAGAGGTAGCCGATTTCACGGCCACCAACACCAATATCACCGGCAGGAACATCTGTATCTGGACCGATATGACGCTGGAGCTCTGTCATGAAGCTCTGACAGAAACGCATAACCTCAGCATCACTCTTGCCTTTAGGGTCGAAGTCTGAACCGCCCTTGCCACCGCCCATGGGGAGAGTGGTAAGACTGTTCTTAAGTACTTGCTCAAAAGCAAGGAATTTGAGGACACCAAGGTTTACAGTTGGGTGGAAACGCAAACCACCTTTGTAAGGGCCAATTGCGCTATTCATCTCAACACGGAAGCCGCGATTGATTTGAATGTTACCCTTGTCATCTAACCAAGGTACTCGGAAAATGATTGTACGCTCTGGCTCTGCCATGCGCTCAAGAATCTTCGCTGTCTTGTACTGGGGGTTCTCGTCAATGTAGGGCATGAGAGATGTAACCACCTCCTTAACAGCCTGATGGAACTCAGGTTCGCCAGGGTTCTTGGCGATAATCTTGGTCATGAATTCATTGACCTCTGCTTCAATGTTAGCCATAACTATAGTATTTTGTAATTATCCACCGTCCACAAATTCACTGTAATTTATACTTTCGTTTGCGAACGTTACTTCCTGTTCTTGATTGCTAAATTACACAAATCAGTATAACTTACAACATCAGCGTTAGCTATTTAGGTGTTTCACTTAACATTTTAGGTTCTATACTTAAAAAGTAATTATGAACCAGCCAAATAGGAAAATAACAGTTGCAGAAAGAGTTCGCAGATTATTGGGACAAGGACAACTACACAAAAATTTCCATTTAACCTTAAAAAGGAGTGTCACCTCCCATTTGGGAGAAGTCGGGCATAACTCCACCATCACCACCTATATTTGCGCCAGACATAATTATTTGAGTGGAAGCAGGATTGTCATCTTGCATTAGCAAATTGGCACCAGCCTCGGGTTCCTCAAATCTAATAAGTTCAGCCTGAAAGCGTAGGAGTACATCATCAATTCGACCGGAACGGTGTTTTGCTATAATAAACTGAGCCATTCCAACGAGCGAATTGCCCTTACCATCATCTGTGATATGATAATACTCAGGACGATGTATAAAGCATACCATATCAGCGTCCTGCTCAATCGCACCAGACTCACGGAGGTCAGACAACTGCGGCCTTTTACTATCGAGGGCTCCCTTCTCTGACGTACGCTGCTCCACACTACGGTTAAGCTGTGAAAGGGCAATAACCGGAATATTCAGCTCCTTTGCCAAACCTTTAAGCGAGCGCGAAATCATAGACACCTCTTCCTGACGGCTACCAGGCTTCATGGCAGATGCGGTCATCAGCTGGAGATAGTCGATGATAATGCACTGTATTCCATACTTTTTACGAAGAATGCGAGCCTTTGACCTCAAGTCAAAGACTGAAAGGCCGGGGGTGTCGTCAACGTAAATAGGTGCACTGGTCAAGCGACCGATGGAATTATTAAAGTGGTCCCACTCCTCTGGAGTAAGTCGACCATTTTTGATTTTCTCAGAGGTTATTTCCGTCTCGGCCGTCATGAGACGTTTGACCAGCTCCACGTTACTCATCTCAAGAGAGAACATGGCTATCGGGATGTTGTGGTCAATCGCCATCTTTCTTGCCATGGAGAGCACAAATGCCGTTTTACCCATGGCAGGTCGCGCCGCAATGACAACCATAGTTGATGGCTGCCAACCATTAGTAATAGCGTCAATTCCGTGGAAACCGCTTGTGATGCCGCTAAGCATATCCTCACGCTTAGCCGCTATTTTCATCTGCTCAATAGCCTCATCGACCACAGGAGCAACCTGAACCACGTCATTTTTAAGGCTACCCTGTGAAAGTTCAAAGAGGTTACTTTCGGCCTCCTCCAATAGATCCTCAACGTCATTACTCTCATCATATCCGCTTGTAATCATATCGCCCCCCAAATGGATTAGGCAACGCTGAATGTATTTTTGGAATATGATTTGCGCATGATATTTTATATCGACAGCCGCACCGACTCTACTTGTTAATTTAGCGATATACGCTAAACCACCGACAGCCTCAAGCTCATTAGATTTCTTCAGCTCCTCCTTAAGAGTCAACATATCTATTGGAGCCATGAGTGTGTTAAGCCTTAACATGGCAGCATAAATGCGTTGATTTGCCTCCACATAGAAGTTTTCGGGCTGAAGATTACCCACAACATCTTGCAGTGCGTCTTTATCAACAAGGATAGCACCAAGCACGGCCTCCTCAAAATCGACAGCCTGAGGTGGCATTTTCCCGCCAAGTGCAGCAAAAGCAGCGACAGAGTCAGAGTCTTTTGGTGCGCCAGTATTCTTTTTCGCCATATTTTAACCTCTGTGAAAGAAAACACCACATCTTGAGAGAAGATGTGGTGTTGTTGTACTCTATACCTTCAAAAGAAGGTTTTGGGACTATGCTTTCTTAATCTCAATCAGGAGGTCGTCCTTGCTGACATTTTGACCTTGCTTGGCATTGACAGTAACGACAACACCCTTAGACTGACACGTGAGAGTATTCTGCATTTTCATGGCCTCAAGGACAAGGAGCGCATCCCCTGGCATAACCTCTTGACCTGGCTTGACATGGACTGCCACAATCTTGCCTGGCATGGGAGCTGTAAGTTCCTCATTCTCATTAACAGGTCGCTGAGCAGCGAGAATTTCCCTTCTCTTGAGCGAGAACGGAGTCTCAACAGTGTAGTGATAACTTACACCATTAACAACAATCTCGTATGTGTTCTGCTT
>CAVFBC010000043.1:6483-14962 GCA_963620575.1 Alistipes putredinis
GAACACCCTCACAAGAGAAGAGATTGATTCCATCGGCCTCCTCAACAACCTCAACCTTGAGTTTGCGTCCCTTAGAACTAAACTCGTATTGGTTGCGAACCTGAAACTCGTAATTCTGCTCACCATTGTCACCAACAGCAATGAGCGTACGGTTTTGAATATTTTGACTATTGTCCATTTCGAGTTTAGGGTTTAAAGGTGACGGATACGTTTTTGGAGAACCCATGGATCAACATTAGGCTCAACCTGCTCTAACTGATCCCCAGAGAAATCACTATCGTGATTGTAGTTTGAAACAGCTATAAGGGCAGCAATCAACTCCTCATGTTCCTCACGCCAAACAAGGCTATCCATGCAAGTCTCAATAAATGATGTATTGAAATCTCCGCTTCGATAAACCTCATTGTGCATAACGGCCTTGTCAAAGGGAATCGTTGTCTTCACACCTGAGACCACAAAATGGCTAAGAGAGTGAAGCATGATATTGATAGCGTCCATTCTATCCTTGCCATGTACAATGAGTTTGGCAATCATAGAATCGAAGAATGGAGTAATCTCCGTGCCGACCCTAACGCCAGAATCAATGCGAATGCAGTTATTTGAAGGCAAACGAAGGTTCTTGATTATGCCAATGCTGGGAGTAAAACCACTTTGGACATCCTCCGCATTGATGCGGCACTCAATTGCCCAACCATTCAGTTTGACGTCATCTTGGGTCACAGGCAGTTTCTCTCCTGATGCTATGAGTAACTGAAGCTCAACAAGATTAAGACCAGTAATCATCTCAGTCACAGGATGCTCAACCTGAATACGGGTGTTCATCTCCATGAAGAAGAAATTATGATCCTTGTCAAGGAGGAACTCCACAGTGCCAAGGCTCTCATACTTAGCCTCCTTTGCAAGACGAACAGCAGCACCACAAATTCTCTCGCGCAACTCATCATCAAGTGCTGGAGATGGGGCCTCTTCAAGAAGCTTTTGATGCTTACGCTGAACAGAGCACTCACGCTCACCGAGGTGGATGACATTACCGTACTTATCAGCGACTATCTGCACCTCGATGTGCTTCGGGTTCTCAAGATACTTCTCGATAAATACAGTTGGGTCATTGAAAGCAGTCAGAGCCTCATGGGTACAGAGCCCATAATTTGTCTTGACCTCACTTTCCTTGCGGCAGATGCGCATACCACGTCCGCCACCGCCAGTTGCAGCCTTAATGATTACTGGATACCCAAGTCTATTTGCCTCCTCGACAGCAGCCTCTGCCGTGGGGACACCTTCAAGGTCACCTCCAAGCATAGGCACATTACCTCGCTTAGCTATACCCTTTGCGACAATCTTGTCACCCATAGCATGAATAATCTCGGGTGATGGTCCAACGAATACGACACCAGCGTCACGACAAGCCTGTGCAAAGTCGGGATTTTCAGAGAGGTATCCATAACCAGGGTGCATCGCCTCGATATTATTATCAACGGCAAGCTTTACCAAATTCTTAATATCAAGGAATTCTGGTATACCAGAATCTGTGTCAGGGAAATCCACAACATGGTCAACCTTTTGCAGATAAACTGCATTGGGCTCCTTTTTGGTGCGGATTGCGTAGGTTTTGATTCCCATCCTACTTGCAGTACGAGCAATACGGATGGCAATCTCACCACGGTTAGCAATAAGTAACGATTTAATCATAGTATACTTTCTGTCGCCAGTTGACTCCCACTTTCATGCCTTATAGATGCATCGGGTGAGGAAGGCGAGTTTATACATGTAACCTCAAGTCTAAAGAGGTATGTTTCCGTGCTTACGTCGAGGCAAACTTACTGACTTTTTGTCTAAGCTCTTAAGTGCCTTATAGAGTTTAACACGTGTCATGGCCGGGTCGATAACCTCATCGACAAAACCGCGTTCATCAGCGTTATAAGGGTTGCTGACCTCATTACGGTACTTGGCCACCAACTCCTTTTTGAGAGCAACAGGATCCTCAGCCTCTGCGAGTTCCTTGCGATAGAGGATTGCAATAGCTCCATCAGGTCCCATAACGGCGATTTCTGCTGTTGGCCAAGCGAAACTATAATCACCACCAATTCCCTTAGAGTTCATCACGATATAAGCACCGCCGTAACTCTTGCGGAGAATAACAGTTATCTTTGGAACAGTTGCGCGAGTATACGCATAGAGCAACTTAGCTCCGTTACGGATAATGCCCTGATGCTCCTGATCAGTACCAGGAAGGAAGCCGGGAACATCCTCAAAAGTAACAATAGGAATATTGAAAGAGTCACAGAAATTGATGAACCTCGCACCCTTTACACTTGAGTCAATGTCAAGTGAGCCTGCCATGACCTTAGGCTGGTTTGCAATGACACCAATAGTGTATCCACCGAGTCGAGCAAAGCCAACAACAATATTCTGGGCAAAATTCTCAGCAACCTCAAAGAAGCGTCCCTTGTCGACAACAAGCTTGATGACGTCACGCACATCATATGGCTTATCAGGATCCTCCGGTACAATGTCACGAAGGCTATCCTCTACGCGATCAGTCGGGTCGTCATTGGGTACAAAGGGTGCGTTCTCAATGTTATTTGAAGGCAGATACGTCAGAAGTTTCTTTATTCCGAGGATAAGGTTAGCATCATCAGAGTAAACAAACTGAGCTACGCCTGACTTTGAACTGTGAACCTTAGCTCCACCAAGTTGATCTGTCGTCACCTGCTCATTGAGAACCTGCTTGACCACATCAGGACCAGTCACAAACATATAGCTGGTGGCCTCAGTCATGAAAATGAAGTCAGTCATTGCAGGGGAGTAGACAGCACCACCAGCAGCAGGGCCCATGATTGCCGAAATCTGAGGGATTACGCCAGATGCCAAAACATTCCTACGGAAAATATTCGCATAGCCGTTAAGAGATGAAACACCCTCCTGAATACGCGCTCCGCCAGAATCAATGAGTCCAATAACAGGGCAACCTGTTTTAAGCGCCATATCCTGAACCTTAACAATCTTTTGAGCATGAACCGCACCAAGGGATCCACCAATCATATTGAAGTCCTGCGAATAGGCAAAGACCTGACGGCCACCAATTGTACCGTAACCAGCGATGACACCATCGCCCATTACAGACTTGCTCTTACCAAAGGCAGCACCAGCGGATGGCACATAGGCGTCAAACTCCTCAAAAGACCCCTCATCAAAAAGCATGAGGATACGCTCGCGAGCAGTCAACTTGCCGCGATTATGCTGCTTCTCGTAGTATTGTTCGTTATAGAGCTCAGCCTGCTTAGCCTGGCGCTCTAAAAACTTATCGTAAGCTACTCCCATTAAGTATGTTTTAAAAAGCCACACTTATACCTGGAATCCGAAGACCCCAGGTATAAGCGCACCCATGTGCCGAAGCCATAGGATGCTTGGGCAAGAGATTTACAGAGTTATAAGTATAAGCGTTTGTCCTAAAAGTATTCGAAGGAACATAGTCAGAGGATATACTGTAGCGTATGCTGTAGACTGCGCTTGAACGGGGCTAAGGCCGTTAGCGAACTCCAACGCGGGGGGGTCAGTCATAGAGCCAGCAACGAAACCGCATATCTTTAAATAATTAACCTTTAGAAGCCTTGCAACAATGCTGACAAGCAAGATGGGGACAACAGTTATCACAAAACCATAGAGAACCCACCAATAACCTCCATTAACGAAAGTTTCAACAAAGGTTCCGCCAGCTCCGAGACCTACACATCCGAGGAAGAGACAAATACCGACCTCACGAAGCATCATGTTCGCAGCTGTATTCATGTAGAAAGAGAACTTCTTAACACGTCCCTTCCAACCAAGGAGTATAGCGACAAGGAGGGGACCACCCGCAAGTCCAAGTTTAGCAGGCACTGGGAGACCTGGGATGAAGATGGGTATAGAGCCTACAATAAGACCCAAGGTAATACCCATAAATATCGCAATGATATTAGGATGCGACCACTCATGAATTGAATCACCGAGTTCCTTTTTAATATCATTCATCACATCCTTCTTTCCAACGACACGGACGTGATCACCAATTTCGAGTGTTGTCTGTTTTGTTGGAAGAATCTCGATACCAGTACGATATATACGAGTAATATTAGCAGGGTAACGCCTAAAGATACCTATCTGGTTAATCGTACGACCAGCAACCTTCGAGTTGGTAACCATGAAACGCATCATGACGAGGTCACCATCTATGGGTTGTTTCTGACCAATTTCAGTATCTCCGAGCTTCAAGCGGATGTCTTCGATATTGTTGCTATTCGCAACACCGTGAATAACATCACCCTCCATAATTACGAAGTTCGCGGTAGGAATAAGGAACTCACCATTGCGCTCAACACGGGAGAAAGTAAACTCAGAATCAACGAAGCTACTGATATACTCGACCGTTCGATTAAAAAGATTGGTATTGGTGATCTTAACGACCACACTCTCAATCTGGCCACCAGAGCAAAGAGAATCATTATACGCATCTACCTCCTTGTCAATCTTTATCCTAAAGATTGCACGAACGAGAAGCATTGTTGCGAGTATACCGATGACGCCGAGGGGGTACGCCATGGCGTACGCTGAACCTAACACATCACCATCCATAGGTGTCTGCCCAGGGGCAAGGCTTGCGTTGTAGTCGGAAATAACTTGACGTGCAGCACCAAGACCAGGTGTATTTGTGACAGCGCCACACATAACGCCAGCCATGACATTCGCATCAATACCACCAAAGTAGTGGAAACTTAGTGAAATGCCAAAGCCAAGCAGGATAATCGCCACAGCGAGTCCATTGAGGAGAAGTCCGTCGCTACGGAACGAACTGAAGAAGCGAGGGCCAACATCAATGCCGACCGCATAGACAAAGAGGATAAGTCCAAACTCCTGAGCGAAGTGGAGCATATCATGATTAACCTGCGCACCAAAATGCGCAAGCAAAATACCGGTGAAAAGCACACCGGCGATGCCAAGTTTAACACTGCCGACCTTTATCTTGCCGACCACTGAGCCGACAAAAGCAGTGAGGCAGATGTACAAAAGCGACGTCGCTATGCCATTGCCCGAAAAAAGGTCTACTAAAAAGTTCATTTCTTATTTGTTATCGGGTCAAAGTACACACGCACAGAGAACCCACTTCGGTTAATACAGCGCAAAAATAAAGAAAAAATTCTCTATTACGCATTACACCGACCATTTTTAAAGTTCGTGATTTCAAAATGCGTTTATATACCTATTAGCTCTTTGCGAGTAAGAGCAAAGCGATTACAGGAAATGAGCTTTTCTTACCAGAAAATTGAGCACCTACTGGTGACATGCCCCAATGGAATAATCTGCGCAGACACAAAAAAGGCAGGCATAAATATTCACAATTCACGCCTGCCTAAAAATTAGCCTTATTCGACTATTTCATCGATAGAGGACTTAATTAACACGGAACTTGTCGACCCCATCTTTAATAAAGCCGACAATTTGGCGAGCCGCTGCTATTCCAGCATTAATATTAGCCTCAGCAGTTTGGGCGCCCATCTTTTTGGGTGTTGAGAAATAGCGCCCCTCGAACTTAGCGAACTCAGCATCCGCATCGGGCTTAATATCAGTAATGTATCGCAAGTCAGTCCTCTCTGAGAGAAGATCGATAAGTTCAGATTCATTAATGACCTCCTTACGCGCGGTGTTAAGCAACACGCCGCCCTTTGGCATCTTAGAGACGAGGTTCTTTCCTATGCTACCCTTGGTCTCTGCCGTCGCAGGGATGTGGAGAGAGACGAATTGACAGGTCTCATAGAGTTCTTCAACAGACTTCACGGGTGTAACACCAGCTGCAGAAATCACATCGGCCGGGCAATATGCGTCGAAAGCATAAACATCCATGCCAAAACCCTTAGCGACGCGGGCCACATTGCGTCCTACATTGCCAAAAGCGTGGATGCCAAGCTTCTTGCCCATCAATTCAGTGCCGCTTGTTCCGTTAAAGAAATTGCGAACTGCATAAACGAGGAGACCGAGTGCAAGCTCTGCGACTGCATTTGCATTCTGACCTGGAGTATTCATCGCTACGACACTGTGGGCTGTAGCCGCAGCAAGGTCAATGTTGTCATAACCAGCCCCTGCGCGTACAACAATACGCAAATTCTTAGCTGCGTCAAGCACCTCCGAGTCAACCTTGTCAGACCTGATGATGAGAGCGTCTGCATCTGCTACTGCATCGAGAAGTTGTTTTTTCTCTGTATATTTTTCAAGGAGAGCGAGTTCAAAGCCAGCAGCCTCAACCTCATGTCGTATACCATCGATAGCTACCTTGGCAAACGGCTTCTCCGTTGCAACCAATACTTTTGTCATTTTTATATATGAATTAAAAAGGCACTACAAACCCAACTTCAATGCGAGGCTGGGTTCGCAGTGCCGAAGTCCATAACGTTCAAAGATACCCTTTAGTGATTACGCTCAAAAGTCTTCATGACATCAATGAGCGCATCAACACTTGACTCAGGAAGCGCATTGTAGGTCGATGCACGGAAACCGCCGACAGAACGATGACCCTTTATGCCAACCATGCCCTGAGCCGTTGCGAAGTCGAGGAATTCCTTCTCAAGCTCCTTATACTCGTCGCTCATCACGAAGCAAATGTTCATATACGAGCGGTCATTAGTATCAGTGACAGTGCCGCGGAAGAGCTTGTTACGGTCAATCTCATCATAGAGTTTGTGAGCCTTTCGCTCATTAATCTTCTGCATGGCAACCACACCACCTTGCTCTTTCAGCCAACGAAGAGTCATGAGTGCTCCATAAACAGCCACGCAAGGAGGGGTATTGAACATAGACCCCTTCTCGATATGGGTACGGTAGTCAAGCATTGTCGGGATGTGACGCTCAACCTTACCGAGAGCATCAACCTTGACAAGAGCGAAAGTCAAGCCAGCAGGCGCAAGATTCTTTTGAGCGCCACCATAAATCAACTCATACTTAGAGACATCTACGGGGCGGCTGAAAATATCTGAGGACATATCAGCGACAAGAGGAACATTGACAATAGGGTCAGAATGCAGCTCTGTTCCGTAGATAGTGTTATTAGTCGTGATGTGGAGGTACTCAGCGTCAGCAGGAACCTTAGACTCAAAACCCTTGGGGATGTAGGTATAGTTGTCATCTTTGGACGACGCAATTTCTACAGCCTCACCGAAAGCCTTGGCCTCTTTGAGAGCCTTATTTGCCCACGTTCCCGTGTTGAGGTAGGCAGCCTTCTTGTTCATGAGGTTATATGGAGCCATGCAGAACTGGAGGCTTGCGCCGCCACCGAGGAAAACAACTTCGTAGCCGGCGGGAACATCGAGAAGCTCCTTAAAGAGTGACTGAGCTTCATCCATCACAGCCTGGAACTCCTTACTACGGTGCGAGATTTCGAGAAGCGAGAGTCCTGTTCCTGCAAAATCCAACACAGCCTCAGCTGTAGCCTTAATGGTAGACTGAGGCAAGATAGAAGGTCCGGCGTAGAAATTGTGCTTTTTCATCTTTGTCCTTTATCTGATTAAAATTTATTTCCTATTCCACCCGAAAAATGGAGAAAACCCAAAGGTTTCACAGCATCTCAGATTTTTCGAGTGCAAAAATAAAAAAATATCGTTTAAATATACACTACGATATGCGAATTTAACACTGCAAGGGTAAAAATTCAGCGAAACACTATTCTTCAAACAACTGCCCTGCAATATCCTTCCTAATCCCCTCCTTCGCGCGCTCGACATAGAAGTCACACGTATTCTTAGCGAGTTCGATAAACTCAGCAGAGAACTCGAGTGGTGAGGCATTGGGATGCACCTGCTTCATAGACTCCTGAAGAGTCTTAAGGACCTCTTCCCGAGCCTTCAGAATCCTCTTCCAAGATGCCGACGTTATGTAGATTTGCATTGCCACATTATGCTCAAACTCTTGCCTTACCGAATTGAGCATTGCAAGATAAAGATCCTTCGCTGAAGAGACATTTGCCTGCTCCCGCAGAGCCATCTCCTCTGGAGATATACGCTCCAAATAGAGGGTAAACCTTTCGTAAGCTTGAAGTTGATTGGGTAAAATTTCAGACAAAGCCTTATTTCTGTACTCATATCGTCTTTTCCTATCATTCTCGCGGAGGAAAAGCCAGACAACAAAGCCATTTAAAATTGCAAACGTAACGACAACTATGCAGACTATCATACTATTCATATTTTATGCGAATATAACATTTTTATCAATTCTTGGCATCGTCCTCATCAGACCGAAGAGAAGGAAGCGAGACATGATAGTAAACAGCCCAGAAACGAATGGCGCAGATTAAGACAAAAGTTACAGATGCAGCAACGATGATATTGATCCCGCAAACCGTCACAAGAAGCCAATAAACAGCGCCGCCTACAATGCTCGCCATTGCATATATCTCTTTTTGAAAGATGACAGGCACGTCATTAAGAAAAATATCTCTTATGACGCCCCCCGCAGA
>CAVFBC010000044.1:0-741 GCA_963620575.1 Alistipes putredinis
GACAAGATTGGCTGCATCGCAATTTCTTTGTTCTGGTAATGGCTGATATGTTGAGAAAGCTTTGTTTTTACCAATTACTTTTATCACACTACCCATGTTTGAACTCGTGCCAAGCCATAGGTTGCCAGCCTTGTCCTCTGTCATGCAGAATATGTCGTTTGATTGGATGCTGCGTTCCTCATAAATTTCGTTTGTCCACTGTGTGAATTTATCTGATTTCCGATTGAACTTAAGCAGACCTCCACCATGTAAACCAACCCACAGGTTATTATCTTTATCTTCTAAATAACACGGCGGCTCTATTTCGTTAGAGGATTGAGAATCTGGAATGTCTATTGGGTAAAAGTGCAGATTCGAGCTAAATGGGTCATATCGAATCAGGTCGTACTTTCCGGAACTTACCCATGCTTGGTCAAATTTGTCTATATATATTGACGTTATACTGCCAAATGTGTGTTCCTTAGATAGTTGTATTTGTGTGCAACTATCCTTGTTTATGTGGAACAACTCCGACTTGTCTGTCGTGGCAAGCACGCCGCGGCCATTTATGTGCCTCAGAAAGGTTGTAGCTTGGCCTATTATCGAGCGGGGCTTTATTCTTTTAACCTTATGGCTTTTTTTCTCTATTGACACTATGCCGTCACTCTCAGTGCCAAAATATATCCTTTCTTTTGTCTGGCACGTAGCGTTTGTCGTTTGGGCATTCTCGACAATAGTTGCTATTTGTGGCTGAGCACGTTT
>CAVFBC010000044.1:751-2398 GCA_963620575.1 Alistipes putredinis
CGTTTTATCTCGTCAGAGTTGACTGCAAAAATGCCATTTTCGCTACCAATCCATATTCCAGTGTTCTTGTCGTATGACAATGAGGTTATTGCGTTTTTTGATTCCGCCCCCCAAATTGCGATTTGTCGCATGTCATATGTGCACTTACCATAATTGTAAGAGAGCAGTAGGATACCTCTATCCCCATCGCCTATTATGATTGTGTCTTTGTTCAGTTTTAAAAATGGAGTTTCGTAGTTGTTTTCTTTTAACTCGTGTGTTGTGGTCGGCAATCCTCCAAATTGTTCTATCCTTTGGTTCAAGTACCATATTTCGCCATCATATGTCTCCATCCAAATAAACTCATGGGCATCATCCCACATTTTGTTTATCCTTTCGCTCACGCAGACCTGTGAGTCGTAGGCTGGACCATTGTATGATTTGAATTCTAATCCGTCGAATCTGATGAGCCCATTTGTTGTGCCAAGCCATAGAAATCCATTTGCGTCGCGCATCATGCTGAATATGGCATTTTGCACGAGGCCCGCTTTAGCTCCGTAATATTCAAATCGGGTTATATCTTCATCTCCCTCTGTTGCGCTTAATGCGTTGGACGTAGTCAATAGGGCGACTAAGGTGCATGCTATGGTTGTAAAAAGCCTAAATTTCATACGACTCTTCTATTGACTTTGTCAGTGTTTGGTAAACTTTCAGCAGTTTTTTATCGAAACTAAGGTATTTGCAATGGCTCTCGATTGTTAGAGTGTCACCTCGTCTTGCTGGTCCAGTCTGTGCTTCGTGTGGTTGCTCCTTAAACCCTTTTCTTATTGTCTGGTAGACTAATGGCTCCAATACGTCAAACGGCAAATTCTCTTTGTCCATTATCTGTTTGGCGAGCGAAAGCATATGATTTGTAAAGTTGCTTGAGAAAACTGCGGCCACGTGTATATGGGCTCTTCTCTCGCTGTCACATTCTGTCTGCCTTGCCCCTAATGAAGTGACAATTTCTGATATTTGAACTTTGGCCTTTTGTGTGTTAGCCTCGGTCAGGAATGGACATGTGGACAAATCAATCGTGTCGTCTTTGCTAAATGTCATGCAAGGGTAAAGTACTCCCCTGTTCTCGAACCCACTCAGTACATTTAGTGGGGTTGCGCCAGACGTGTGTAATATTGTTTGGGACGAATTCGTGTGCCAAAGGGCCTGCGCTACATTTTCTATTGAGTTGTCTGAGACGGATATAATTGTCACGTCTGCTGCGCTTAGGCTTGACAGGTCGGTTGTGGCATTAGCATTAACACTTTGTGCCAGATTTTTCGCATGATCTATATCTCGGCTTGCTATGTCTGTTATTATGTGACCGCAAGTTTTTAATGTCTTTGCCAAGTGGGTTGCCACATTGCCTGAGCCTATTATGTTTATGCGCATCTTTTCCCTTTTCTTCCTTCACAAAGTTAGTGATAATTGGCGCAATGCGTAAAACGTTTTGTGTCCAAGGACCTATTCTTGTGTGCGGTGGTTTTGGGTATATTACTGCATATTTTCTATTTGAACTTATTCTGCATTTATTCTTGGAAAGGTGCAAATTCTTGATTAAGAGTGTAATGTGAGATTTGTTGTTTTCTTTAGAATGAATTAAATATACCTACTTTTGTCTATTGCCCCATG
>CAVFBC010000044.1:2408-7169 GCA_963620575.1 Alistipes putredinis
AGTCAACGAGGTTTGACAACGTGTCTGTCATGCTTGTCTTGCCTAAAAAAGTTTATTATGAGCAATATAATAGTCGTTTACGGATCAACAACCGGAACAACCGAGGATGTTGCGGGGCGCATCGCTTCAAAAATTGGGGCAACTGCAATACCAGTCTCTGATTTTAACGGGGACGTAATCGCTGCTAATGATGTCCTTGTGTTAGGTTCGTCCACATGGGGCTGCGGGGAATTACAGGATGATTGGTATGATGGTGTCGAGTTGTTAAAATCATCCTCACTCGGTGGCAAGAAGGTCGCAGTCTTTGGATGTGGAGACTCCTCATCCTATTCAGACACTTTCTGTGATGCCATGTCTATCATAGCCAAGGCAGCGGAGGAAGGCGGAGCCTCTATCATTGGCCATGTTTCTGTTGATGGCTATACTTTCGATAGCTCGGCATCAGTGTCAGATGGTCAGTTCGTTGGCCTTGCTATAGATGAAGTCAATGAAAGTGACAAGACGGACGAGCGTATAAACGCATGGGTCTCCTCTCTTGCGCTTTAGTCAATATGGTTAATTTCTCAAATTTCAAGATTGTCATGGCGAACGAGAATGCCTCTTTCATGGTTTTGAGTAATCACCTCTACGAATACCAGAAGGGTGTCCGCAATTTGGTTCTCTTTACTCTGCGCAAGGAGTGGGCCTCTTCCGCCATTGAGCGGATTGGAAAACTCGGTATTGATTATCTTGTTCAGGATGTCGGAAATTCCAATGTTAATATTTATTTCGGGCGTCCACAGTGTATAAAGGCAGTCAGTAGCTTTGTTTCTCGTCCGCTCTATGAATTGACACCTGAGGAGGATTTTATTCTTGGCACACTCTTAGGCTATGACATTTGTCTGGAATGTGAGAGATATTGTGATCGAAAGAAAGCTGTTGGCTAATTGATCGCGCAAAAAGAAGTCCCCGTCTCTATAATTAGTTAAGAGACGGGGGCTTTCGTTCTTTCTGCTCTCTACATAAGTCCCTGCTTTTTCAGCACGTCAAGTAACTTGACACTGAAAATCTCGCTTGACTGCCGTGGGTAGCGGACTTCGGCAAAAACTTGTGCAAGGTTGTCTTTCCCGTTCTCTTCGACGAACTTCCTGTTTTGGGGATTAGCCTCTTTCGCGGCGTGAAGCTCGTTGATTTCTGATGGGGTGTAGTCTTTGTATTTGTCGGTATGTATGACAGCCCTGTCTGGTAGTCGCTCTGTCAGACCTGGTTGCTCATCTGGATATCCGATTGTGAGTGTTATCAAAGGGAATACACCATTGGGCAGTTGGAGTGTGTTGATAATCTGCTCGGGGTTGTACGTGGTAGTGCCAACATAGCAAATGCCAAGACCTTCCTCTTCGGCAGCGATAGCCATGTTTTGAGCCACAATGGTGGCGTCAATGGCTCCTGTGATGAATGTCTCGAAGTTGTTAAAGGCTTTGTCTGCGTTGCTGTTCTCGCACCACTTTGTCATGCGGTTGACATCTACGCATACCGTTGCTACGAGAGGCGCGGATGTTATCATTGGCTGATTGAAGTGTGCGGGGGCGAGCGCCTCTTTTATTTTGATGTCAGTTGTAAGCACTATGCTGTACAATTGCATGTTGCCTGTGTTGGAGCCTCTTGTCCCCGCTGAGACGATTTTGTTTATTGTCTCTTGGGGTATCTCTTTGGTTGTGTATTTCCGGATTGATTTGTGTCCGAAAAGGGAATTTATGGTCATTGCGTTCGTGTTTATATGTTTAGTAGGATTGAAGCTAAGCCCATGCCCATAACAGCTTTGCTTAGGATGGATGCCCGGTGGAAGTCTTTTCTGGTTTTTCCTTTTGCCACCATCACGCACAATATGATGGTAGGGATAAGGATGAAAACAGTCGCATATGCCCAAAGAACTGCCTTCTTTTCGCAGTCTTGGTTGTATAACGCCAAGCCGCAACCACAAAGAAGAACAGCCTGGACAAGTATGACCACTGATTTTGAATATGCTTCGCCAAGTTCTATGACTAAGGTGTGGCACCCGGAGAGTTTGTCGCCCTCGGCATCTTCCATGTCCTTTATTATCTCACGGCCAAGGTTACTGATGAAGGCGAAGATTGAGTAAGCGCACACAGAATACCATATGCCAGACAATGGTTCCGCTCCTGTGTCCGGACCCCCAACAACCCTATCGAATGCGGCAAACTCTACAGAGACGACCATATATCCGGTCAATGCGACTAATAGCGCCACCAGGATATTGCCCACCAAAATTTGTTTTTTGAAGTGGGTCGAGTAGAACCAAAGGAGTACAGGTATGGTGACAAACAGCAGAAGAAAGGCTGGGCGACGTAACATGAATGAAAGATAGATGCCCGCAAAAATTCCTACAAGAGTTGCTATTACATGAGTCAGCAATGCGGTTCTACGTTTCACAAGGTTGCCGATTGCTAATCGGTCAGGCCTGTTTATCTTGTCTGCTTCTACATCGAAGTAGTCATTTATGGCATTGCCGCCAGCAGCAAGGCTTGTGGTGGCGATGACAAGGAGTATAAACTGAAATGTGCTAAGCGCAGGCTCTATGCCCAATAGACTTAGTTTTGGTATGATAAGCCAATAGCGCAGGAGCACTTGAAATACTATAATGAATAACAAGTTTGGCAGCCTTATGAGCCTGCATAATCCTTTAATATTCATGCTACTTGGACGTTTTTACCAAGAGTGGTCGTGCCCCCACTCGCCCTTTGACCGTAAAACCTGCTCAACCACGTCACGCACGCAGCACTCTCCACCCTTAAAAGGCGAAATGTATCGGCAAACGTCTTTGACATCTATGCATGCGTCTGATGGGCAGACTGGCACGCCGACTCTCTTTAAGAGTGGTAGGTCCGGCATGTCGTCTCCCATATACATTATCTCGCTGTCCTTCAGATCAGAGGAATCGCGCCACTCTTCGTATGCTTCAATCTTTGTGGCTTGCCCCATAAATATGTCTGTTATGCCGAGTCCTTCGTATCGTTTTTTGATGGCGTCGCTTTTGCCTCCTGTTATAATTGCAATCTTGTAGCCCAGTTTTACTGCCAATTGCAGCACATATCCGTCTTTGATGTTGGCGGTGCGCATAGGTATGCCCTCTGCTGACATTGGGACGTTTTGCGTTGATAAAACCCCGTCTACGTCAAATGCGAATGCCTTGACGTTGGGTAGGAGTTCCTTGAAGTTCTTATCCATTGATATATTTGTTTTATCCTACTCGTTCTTCAAAGGTAGCTAAAATATCTCATAAACGGACATCTCCACGCTGAAACCCTACGCACCTCAGTGCGAGATAAGCAGGACTGGGGGAATGAGACGGGGGGGGATGGAAGCTCATTTCGCCTCCAAAGTGGCAATTTGAAATTGAATATTTGGTAAAATGCGGATGACTTTTTCTTTGTTATCGCAAATGAATTAATGCGGTAAACAAAGTAAACAGCATCCTTGGGCGACAGTTTACTTCCCTCTCAGCTCTCTTCAACGGCAAATCTTTCGTAAATTTGTATGATATATCAAGATACAAATGTCAGCGTCCATTAGCATAACCATTCTATCTCTCGCTCCTGTCTGTGCGACGGGGTTGCGAAGCGTAGTCCTCCCAAAACTTCATTCAACTGCGGTGATGAAGGAGGCCCTTGAATCAATTGATACTGATTATGTAGGCATCTCGTCGTCTGTTTTGCCCTTTCGGGCTGTGCCAGAGAGCGTCTCTTTTATGGTAGACTGTCTCGATGGGCAGGAGGCTGTTATGGTATATGCCGATTATGTGGTGACGTCTGGTGCTAAAAGCCGTTTGGCAATGCTCTCGGACCCCGAGAAGTATGTTGTGAGGGATTCTTTTGATTTCGGACCCTTGGTGGTTGTGAGGACTGCTGATGCGCTTTCTGCATTGAAGGAGGCTGATGACAATTCATATTCCAGCTTTTATGCGCTGGCGTTATATTTGCAGAAGAAGGGTGCGATATATCACACTGGCATGCCTGTCGGTTTCGTTTCTGATGAAGATAAACGTGATTCTGGCGAAAAACAATTTGACTATGTTGACCCCAAGAACGCTGATGTGCAGAAAGAGCGGGAGAGGGTCTTCACAAGTTTCCTCAAGTCTATTAGGGCTAATGTTGACCCATCCAGCCGTATCGATGCTAAGCCTCATGGAGAATTTAAGTGTCGCGCCTCGGTCATAATACCTGTAAAGGATAGGGTGAACACGGTTGGAGACGCTGTCCGTTCCGCATTGGGTCAAAAAACGTCCTTCGATTTCAATGTGATTGTTGTTGATAACCATAGTAGTGACGGGACTACCGAACTCTTGAGAAAAATGTCGTCAGAGAACGAAAATGTTATTCTGCTGACGCCCGAGAGGGTCGATCTGGGTATCGGAGGTTGTTGGAATTTGGCAATAAATGATGTGCGGTGTGGAAAGTATGCTGTCCAACTCGATAGCGATGACTTATATTCGTCGCCGTCTACATTGCAAACCATTGTGGATAAATTCTCCGAGAAGAATTATGCCCTCGTTGTCGGTTCTTATAAACTTGTAGATTTTGCGCTCAACGAAATCCCGCCAGGTGTCATAGACCACAAGGAATGGACTGATGATAATGGCGCAAATAATATTCTTCGCATTAATGGTATGGGAGCTCCACGCGCATTCCTCACCTCTTGGCTGCGCAAGCACCCATTCCCCAATGTCAGTTACGGTGAGGACTATGCGGCCGTACTCATGGCCAC
>CAVFBC010000044.1:7179-12615 GCA_963620575.1 Alistipes putredinis
ATTATCACGTTGGGCGAATTTTCTCAGTTCTCTATTTGTGCCGACGGTGGCAAGGAAATTCAGACTCTGGGTTGACTCCTCAAAAACAAGTGGCTCATGACGCTTATAAGGATAAGTTGCGCTCAGATGAGATCTGTGCGAGAATTGATATGAATGTAAGGATGGCTTCACATTGACAATATGGACGTTACGCCACTATTTGGTATGCTTCCCCTATGGTCTACTGCTCATAGGAATTATAAATCGCTTGAGGGTGTGCTTGTCCGGGACTTATGTGATAAGCCCATTCTCAAACTTATGTTTAACCCCGAGCGCGTACGCTCAACTATGGCTAAAGTCGACAATGCATCTATTGCCGAGCGACCATGTTTCCTGTGTGCTTCAAATAGACCAACCGAGCAGCGGGCTTTGGTTTGGAGGCGTTATGATGTGCTTGTTAATCCGTTCCCTATTTTTAGCCGTCATTTGACAATAGTGGATAGAACTCACACTCAGCAAACCCTTGTCGGACGTGTGGGGGATCTCTATTCATTAGCTCTTGAGTTGCCTTCTTTTTCGATATTTTACAACGGTGCATGCTGTGGAGCTTCCGCACCTGATCACGCTCACTTTCAGGCTGGAGATGGCTTTTTCTGCCCTTCTCCAATTCAAGTCGATGTCGAATGCGGACCACAGACAGAATTATATGCCGATGCCGATGACAAAATTTTGATATCAGAGTCCTCCGGGCGTTTAGTGTACCACATTGTGTGCGTATCTGAGGCTAAGGCAAATTTTATGTTTGAGAAATTGTGGGGGATGCGCCGTCTGTATGATGACATGGTGAATGTTGTTGCGCATAGAAGAGACGGGACTCCGATTGTTGATTTCTTCGTCATTCCGCGTCGGATGTTTCGTCCTTGGCAATTTACTGCCGAAGGTTCTGAACGGTTATTGGTAAGCCCTGCTTCTGTCGAAGTTTCTGGCATCCTTATAGTTCCAAGGCGTGAAGATTTTGATAAGATTGATCAAGCGGTAGCATTTGATATATTGCATCAGGTCTGTTTTAGCTCTGATTCTGAGTTGATTAGAAAATGAATATCCTATGGAGGATTTAATTAAGGAGCCAATTATTTCCGTCGGAATATTGCGAGCCTCTGAAATCTCAGTTGATTTTTCCGAACCTTTCATCTGCAAGGATTTGGGGCTTAAGTGTTCTGGGCATAAAAAAGTGACTCTAAAAAACGGAGCGCCGACAATAGATGGTCTTGACGTGACGGGCCTTGTGTTTGAACCCGCTAATGGCCATTCTGTTTTCAGCATTGATAATGTTCAGATAGGCATTGGGTTCCATTGGGATAGGCGTATGCGACAAACTTTCGGCGGTTCCGTAAAGTTTGTCGTTGAGGGAGACGAAATATGGGCCGTCAATTTGATAGGTGTCGAGAGTTATCTGAAGTGTGTGATATCATCAGAGATGAAGGCAACTTCGGACCTCGAACTTCTCAAAGCGCATGCTGTTACTTCCCGAAGCTGGCTTATGGCTCAAGTTTGGGGTAAGTCTAAATTTCACGGGCAGCAAAAAGTAGAGGAGGATGGTGAAGTTGTTACGTGGCGAGACAGAGAGGACCATGACCTTTTCGATGTTTGCGCAGATGATCACTGTCAAAGGTATCAAGGCATCTCAATGGCTTCTAATCCTAATGTTAATAAGGCGATAGATGCTACCCGCGGCTTACTGCTGGTTTATGATGGTGAGGTGTGTGATGCGAGATTTTCCAAATGTTGCGGAGGTGTGACAGAGGTTTTCCCTTCTTGCTGGTCTGGAGAAGAGCACCCATATTTGCAGTCTTTCTATGATGCACTTAGGCCGCCCTCTAATATGCCGTCTCGCAATATGTCAGAAGACGAGGCTCGTTCGTGGATTATGTCCAATCCAGACACATTTTGTAATACGTCGGATGATATTGTCCTCAGTCAGGTCTTGAATGATTATGATTTTACAACGAAGGATTTTTTTCGTTGGAAGATTGTTGCTTCTGGAGATGAACTTGGGAGTTTGATTCATACTAAAGGCGGTTGTGATGTGGGAGTAGTCACTGATCTAATCCCGTTAAGAAGAGGCCCGTCTGGAAGGATTGTAAGATTAAAGATTGTCGGCGATAAGATGTCTATTATTGTCGGCAAGGAGTTGGAAATAAGGCGCCTGCTGAGTCCAACTCACTTGTACAGCTCTGCTTTTGTCGTGTCACGTTCCGAAGATGGGCGCAACTTCATCATTAATGGGGCGGGGTGGGGACATGGTGTGGGCCTATGCCAAATCGGAGCAGCCGTAATGGCTAACAGAGGGTTTAGCTACCGCAGCATACTTTACCATTATTTCCGTCGTGCTTTGATAGAGAAACATTGGAGTTGATTTTTCCTTTCCTCTTGTAATCACGTCATTTTTTTTGATTAAGTTTGTCTTCAAAAGTAAGCAGATATGAATAAAGCCGCATTGTTCGCCTTCGTGGGCCTTGCCTTGGCGATTGTCTCTTGTCAAGATGATAACCGCTACGTCATTGAGGGTTCTGTCTATGGTGGTAGGGATTTCGAGGACCAGACTATTTATTTGTCCCCGCTCTCCGCTGCGTCTGTCCAAGAAAACGCAGACTCGGCAATTATCCATGACGGACGTTTCCACTTCGAGGGAACAGTAGAACAAGACGGTGTGTATATTTTGCGAATGAGACCCATGATGAGGCTTTTTATAGGTGAACTATATATCGTTAGGGAGCCAGGCCGTATAAGGGCAAAACTCAGTCAAGTTAGTACGGCATCTGGTACTCCTCAAAATGACTCATTGCAGGCTTGGCGTGACTTTAAATATGTCAATGACAGTCTCCTTACAGATATCAAGCGAAGGCTGAAGAAGTCATCACCCGAGGAGATTGAGGCTCTTCATCAACAACAGGACTCAATTAAGGCTGTGTTTGAGAAACGTTGCAGGGAGACTGTTGCGGCTAACCCCAATACGGCTTATGGCGATTTCATCGACAAGTGGTATGTCCGTTAGGATCTGTCATAACTAATTTGATTTTAGAAAGATAGAACGTCGGCCTTCTAAGACCGGCGTTTTTGTGTGAAAATACTTGTCAGTTTAATTTTTTTCGTCTTCTTAAGAGATGTTTGACGAACCGCAAGATTTGTCTGTTAAAAGGTCCGGATGGATTGAGGTTGTAACAGGATCAATGTTCTCTGGTAAAACAGAGGAGTTGATGCGCCGGATGCGAAGAGCCAAATTCGCAAAGAAGGTTGTCAGGGTCTATAAACCGCTCGTAGATACGCGCTATGGCTCCGATTGTGTTGTGTCTCATGATACTAATCAATTGGCATGCAGGCAGGTGGCATCTGTTTCGCAACTTCTGCATCTGCTTGATGGAGATGGATGCGGTGTCGACGTAGTTGGCATTGATGAGGCTCAGTTTTTCGGGCCAGAACTTGTCTCAGTCTGCGAAACGTTGGCGGACAATGGTATAAGGGTTGTCGTTGCGGGACTCGACATGGATTTTCTTGGAAGACCTTTTGGACCAATGCCACAATTGATGGCTGTGGCTGAATTTGTGACTAAGGTTCACGCCGTGTGCGCACACTGCGGATCTGCAGCACATTATTCTCACAGGATTTCTAATAGGACTGAGTTGCTCGTCTTAGGCGAGAAGGACGTCTACGAGCCTCTGTGCAGGTCGTGCTATGCGAAGGCGCTGGCCTTAGAAATGCAAGATAGTCAAATGGCGCAAGCTGCCAACTAAAGTTTCTTTCATTATGGTGACTTTTTCTCTACGTAGTGTCGCCGCCCTCTGCCATGCGGACATCGTTGGTGATGTTGACAGGGTAGTGTCACGGATTTTTATTGATAGTCGAAAGCTCTTTGTCCTTGAGGAGGCTCTTTTTGTTGCCATTCGGGGGGAAAGACATAATGCAGAAAATTATGTGTCGGACCTCTATGAACGTGGGGTACGTGCGTTCATCTGCTCACGTGGCTTCTCTACCTCTGCTTTCCCCTTGGCGTCATTCCTTTTAGTGGATGATGCTCTTGCTGCCATGCAGCACATTGCAGCTGCGCACAGGGCATCTATGAAAGCAAGAGTCGTTTCCATATGCGGAAGTAATGGGAAGACTATCGTAAAAGAATGGCTTAGTCAACTAATTGGTGATGATTTGCGCTCTGTGCGCTCTCCTCGCAGCTATAATAGTCAAGTTGGTGTTCCACTCTCTGTTTTGCAGATTGAAAAGGAGACGGAACTCGCCATCATCGAGGCTGGAATGTCAAAACCAGGCGAAATGTCTAAGCTTGAGTCTGTTATCCGACCTGATGATGTCATTTTTACAAATATTGGTCAAGCTCATCAGGAGAATTTCCCTTCCTTTGAGTCTAAGCTAAATGAAAAGTTGGCACTTGCCGTAAGGGCTAAACGTATATTTTGTTGCGCTGATCAGCATAATGTGGTTTCTGCAATTCGGAGTAATTGCCCCAACACTGAGCTAATTACTTGGGGAGAGGGAGATGACGCGACATATAAAGTGTCTTATTCTCTCGACAAGGAAGGACTCCACATATCTGTTAAGTCCAACGGAAGTGAGATGGTTTTCTCGTCTCATAAACTCACAGATAACATCTCGGCTGAGGATATGACTCATGCTATTGTTTATGCTCTCGCTTTAGGGATTGAGCCTGACCGAATTGCAGCGCGAGTCTCTGAGTTGGAAAGTGTTGGTATGAGGCTTGAACAAAAGGATGGACATAATGGATGTACCATTATTGACGATGCCTACAATGCCGATGTGACGTCACTTGAGGTCGCCCTCGACCTGCTTTATGTCATGGGTGGCAAAAAGTCATTGTCGAGGACCGTCATTCTTTCTGATCTTCAGCAGACTGGTTTGCCCGATGCTCTTCTGTATTCCCGTGTCGGTCGGCTTCTTGATGAGAAAAAGGTGGATAGGCTTATTGGTATAGGCCCGCATATATCTGCCAACATGTCAAATTATAAGAACTCTTTGTTCTTTGATTCGACAGAGGATTTTTTGCGACGAATGTCAACTGCTGATTTCCACAATGAGGCTATACTTCTCAAGGGGCAAAGGACTTTCTGCTTTGAGAAGATAACAACCATGCTGGAGTGCCTGCGAAATCGGACTGTTATGGAGGTCAACATGTCTGCACTTGCGCACAACATATCCTATTTCCGCAATTTCCTCAAACCAGAGACCAAGTTGCTCGCAATGGTTAAGGCTTATTCTTATGGTACAGGCTCTTTTGAAATAGCTAAACTTATGCAGCAACAAGGGGTCGACTATCTTGGTGTCGCTTTTGCCGACGAGGGTTATGACTTACGTGAGGCCGGCATCACATTGCCTATTATCGTGATGAACCCCGAGGCGCATAGTTTCGACTTGATGCTCAAATATGAGCTT
>CAVFBC010000044.1:12625-13092 GCA_963620575.1 Alistipes putredinis
GCCTCAAATCTATGGAGAGGATGTTCTCTATGCGTATTCAGAGGCGGTTAAGCGAGCTGGTATTGAGTCTGCCCCTGTGCATATTAAGTTTAATACGGGCATGAACCGATCAGGGTTCACGACTTCAGATGCCGCTCATGTTGCAGATCAAATATTGTCTCTTGGAAATCTCAGGGTAGCGTCCTCTTTTTCGCATCTTGTTGAAAGCGAGGATCCAACAAAGGATGCTGGTACACTTGGTCAAATTGATGATTTTCAGAAGGCAGTTGAAGTGCTGTCGAACAAACTTGGTTATAAATTTATTCGACACATACTCAATTCGGCTGGTATTGAGCGTTTCCCACAGCATCAAATGGAGATGGTCAGGCTCGGCATAGGCCTATATGGTGTCTCCGCTGTTGACAATAGTCTACTATGTAATGTTACGACTCTAAAGAGTTATATTTCGCTTGTGCGTCATGCTAAGG
>CAVFBC010000045.1:0-11268 GCA_963620575.1 Alistipes putredinis
GCCGCCCCTTAAACCAGTCCGCCCCCCGGAGTCATCTCCGGGGGGCGGATTTTTTATTTCCCCACGCCCTGAAAAAAAGTCGCCACCTACAGTTAAGTTGGCTTCCTCACATCCCCCAGGCCTTAATCGCACTTTCACTCCCCGTCTCTGAGCAAATCGCACGAGGACAAATTACATCAACTTCACCTCACATCCACTCCGCATCCCACGAGCCAACACATCCCCCCTCCATCTGCCGCATAATCTCTCTTGTTTAAAGGTTAAAAAGTGCAAAGTTCTTGCGTAGTGTGATTTTTTTTTTAGCTTTGTTAAAAATAAGAAACAACGGAGCTCTGGCAAATCCTCACTGCATAGCGGATGACACCGAGCTGCGCCTCCTGTCCTGTTTTCGCCATCGGGGCTGGTTGGTTCACCGTAAATCACTTTGTGAGAAAATGTATCCCACATTTCCCGTAGGTCGCTTTGAGGTGTATCACTCCATCCGTGATGAAAAATTACAATATCACTAGGCTATAACTTGAAACTTTTATAACTATGAATCTGAGAGAAATCTTTCGCCCGTCGTCGGTGATGGTTTAGGCGTGTCTTGCGCTCTCTTCTTGCTCGCAGGAGAAGAGTGCTGACTTTGAGTATGTCCCTTATAAGTCCGGTAGTGGAATGTGGGGCATGCTTTCAACGGATGGAAAAGTCCTGTTTGAACATGAGTTTGAGTCCGGTCCTACGGCTGTCCGGGATGGCCGTTTCTTTGTTTCTAACTCAAACCTGGAATGGGAAATGTATACCGCATCTGAGCATCCCCCAAAAGTCGGTTCTGAGTATCGTTATGCAACTGCGTTCCGCAATGGACGGGCTTTGGTTGCTGAGGTGGATAAGCCCATAGCCATCATTGATGTAGACGGAAATGTCGTCAAGAAGCTTGACAAGATTGAAGGTAAGGAGGTTGCTGAGGTGGAGCCGTTCAGCAGCGGTGGGTACGCAGTGTTCAAAACCGTCGATTCTCTGTATGGAATCATAGATGGTGATGGTGATTGCGTTCTGAAGCCTGTGTATGTCGAACTGCAACCTGTAGGGGAAGGCGTCTTTATGGCCTATGACAAAATGACTGTCGAGGCATTAAGCAAAGGCAAATTAGACCTCGCTATTCCTTTGGTAAGTGAGAGTGGAAAGGTTCTATCTGAGTTTTCGCTCAAAACCTTGAGCAAATATAAAGATGCAGGTGACGTTTTGGACGGCAAAATACCAGTAGCGGTAAGAGGAGATGGTGGGATAGCCTGGGGGATTGTTGATCTCGATGGTAATGAGATTGTGAAGCCTTCGGTCAAAATCGAGCGTATCGGTCAAATAAAAGGTGATTTGTTCACATTTGAAAGAGAACGAAAATGGGGAATTATGAACATGGAGGGTGAAACTCTGGTAAGAGCCAAATGTAACGACATTGAACTGGATGTTGATAATATGATTTGGGTGCAATTTGGTAACGGCTATACAGACGAAGCATGGAAACTCATTGATATGTATGACAACCAAATCGGCGAAGATTCTTATGAAGATGTATGGCTGTTCTCTGAACTTGATGGGAAACATGCCATTGTACAAATGAGCGATAAGGAGTTCGTCTTTTTAGACAAAAACGGGAAGCCATTAGACGTTAAGCTCCCTGATGACATGGTAGAGATTGATCTATCTTTCTGTGAGGGAGACCCAACTGTGTATCACGGAAGTTATATTGATGAAGAATACTATGATTAATAAAAGCAATCTTTGAGGTGACGTGTTAATCAAGTCGTTTCTGCAATCAAAGCTTTGTGGTTGTTGTCCAAATTAAACCATGGATTCACAATTGACCAATTTATAACCTCCTAATAGGCGGACGGTGCACAAGTGCGCTGTCCGCCTATTTCCTATAGCGGCTCGTCAAAAACAATGTAGATGCGATAATGCCGTTTTAATACATCTTCTTCTTAGGTAGCATCCTAATCTTCCAAAGCTGATAAGTCATGTCCATCGGCGCGCACCTCCATTTTGTTTTCTATCTATCCCGCAAGGGGAGTGGAAACATTTTTTTCAGACGTATACAGCATGTGCCATCGACAGTAGCCATTGGTAATGGCAATCGTAGCCCCCTCTCATCTAACCAGTCTTTCATCCATTTAAAGGAAAATAATTTCCTCTTTCACTTGCATTTATCGCAGAAAAACATCAATTTTGCATCCAGTTTTTAACCATTAAAATCTAACATCAAAAAATGATCGTAGTTCCCATCAAGGAGGGCGAGAACATCGAGCGCGCCCTCAAGAAGTTCAAGAGGAAGTTTGAGAAGACCGGCATCATGCGAGAGCTCCGTTCTCGTCAGGCTTACACCAAGCAGTCCATCATCCGCCGCGACAAGATGGCCAAGGCTATCTACGTGCAGAAGATGCACCGCGACGAGGAGATTTAATTCCCCTCTCCGCCTTGCGAACTGACCTAAGACATTGTTCTCGGTAGACGTGACGTCTCCAAAATAATCTTAGGTCCAATGACACAAAGCAAAATTCAGACTATCCAAAGGAGGTGAGTCTTTAAGATATAAAAAGCGCCTGTGGCATCCGCTGCAGGCGCTTTTTGATTTATATTGGTACTGGTAATCATAAAGCAGTCCCATATGTCAGCCCAGCAGTCTTCTTTCTTCGCATACTTGCTCTATGTCAGGCGCTACTCGCCTCTTACTATTAAGTCATATAAGACTGATCTTGGCATTTTTTCAGCCTTCCTTGAGCGCCATTCGCTCGGCTCGGTCGAGGCGGCCACGCAGCGAAACGTGAGGCGCTGGATGATGGACCTGCTTCAGTCTGGCAGGTCTCCAGCCACTGTAAACAGGAAAATTGCTGCTTTGCGCAGTTTCTATCGCTTCTTGTGCTCGTCCGGCAAACTTGATGTTAACCCGACCCGCGCCATCGAAAGTATCAAAGTGCCGAAACGCTTGCCGGTCTTCCTTCACGAGGGCGAAATGAATCTGATGCTTGAGCCTGAGTTCTTCCCCGACACTTTTGAGGGACACCGCGACCGGGCGATTTTGCAAACTTTCTACCTCACGGGCATGCGAGTCTCCGAACTTTGCAACCTTTCTGTAAATCAGGTCGATTTGTCCGTTAACCAAATTGTTGTTAACGGAAAGCGCAATAAACAGCGAATAATTCCCATCACCAAGGCTCTACATTCTATAATTTTTTCGTATCTTCACATTCGAGAAGCCGAGTTTGGTAAGGCTCTTCCAAACGAAAGGCTCTTCCTCACTGCAAAAGGTGGACCTGTCTATCAATCCATGTTATACAAGATTGTCCACCGGCACATTGAGGCAGTGTCAAACGTTTCAAAGAAAAGCCCACACGTCCTTCGCCACACGTTCGCGACTGTGCTCCTCAACAACGGAGCGGACCTCATGGCCATCAAGGAACTTCTCGGGCACTCAAGTTTAGCCGCTACGCAAATCTATGCGCACAGCGACTTCGAGCAGTTATCCAAAATCTACAAACTCGCCCACCCAAGGGCG
The DNA here is from genome assembly GCA_963620575.1 of Alistipes putredinis. Classification (GTDB taxonomy): domain Bacteria; phylum Bacteroidota; class Bacteroidia; order Bacteroidales; family Marinilabiliaceae; genus W3P20-009. Next base: position 3,533 of record CAVFBC010000045.1, read on the forward strand.
GACAACTAAAAAGGAGGACAGTACTATGAAACTTACTATCCAGTCCCTGCATTTCGATGCATCTCAGCAGCTTAAGGACTTCGCTAACCAGAAGGTATCTAAGCTCGACCTCTTTTTCGATGGTATCATTTCCGCCGAAGTCGTCCTCAGCCTCGATAAGGCTGACAACACTGAGAACAAAGTATCTAAGATCTCCCTCGTCGTCCCAAACGACAACCTCATTGCCGAGAAGCAGTGCAAGTCTTTTGAGGAGGGTATCGACCTCGCTTGTGAGGCTCTCCGCAAGCAGTTACTCAAGTATAAGGAGCAGAAGTAAAGCAGAAGTAAAGCAATAGCTCCTCCATTGGCCGCCATCGTCTGACGGCAGTCGGTGTAATCACCTGACGCCCCCTTGGATTTTTTCATAATCCGAGGGGGTGTCTTTTTTATGCCTAAACTGTCAGGTGCATCTCATTTGCGATGTTTGGCGCCGAAATTGAGGTATGGGGTGTTGGTGCTTTTTTGCTTGTTTTTTTTCGTTTAAGACCCTACATTGAATGGGGTATTTCTCTTGAAAAATGTAAAATATCATACTTATACCCCTTAAAAAACAGGGTTGTTGTTATAATTAACGCTTTTGTTCTTTTGATTTACAAGCAAAAGGGTTACCTTAGCTACGTAAATGAAAGTTGAGACCAAAAAGCGATATTAAAATGACAGATGATTCCATTTATGCTCGTCTGCTACTTCAAAAAGATGCTGTAAACAAATGGATGGAGCGTTTCGGCGTCCGTTTCGGAATTTACAAGAATGGCAATTTCAAAGAGCAGATTTTCCCTTTTGACGCCATACCGCGCGTCATTTCAGCCTCCGATTGGGTGCACCTTTCCACTGGTTTGGCTCAGCGTGTCAAAGCTCTCAATGCTTTCCTCAAAGATGTCTATACAGAGAGGGCTATTGTCCGCGACGGCATCGTCCCTGAAGATTTTATCTATTCCTCAAAGGGCTATCTCCCTCAGTGCGAAGGCATAATTCCCGCAGCTGGTGTCTTTAGCCACATATCGGGAATCGACCTTGTGCAGGCGGATGACGGCACTTGGTATGTTCTCGAGGATAATCTGCGTGTCCCGTCTGGTGCCTCTTACCCACTTATTGCCCGTGATCTTACACGGAAAGTCTCTCCCGAGACGTTTGCCGATACTGAGGTTCTTGACAATCGCAATTATCCGTCTCTGCTGCGTCAGATGATGGACGATGTGAATGTCACTGGCGGACTTGAGGTTGTGCTTACGCCCGGTCGTTATAACTCTGCCTTTTTCGAGCACTCTTACCTCGCCGAGAAGGCGGGCGTGCTGCTGGCTTTCCCTGATGACCTGTTTGTCGAGGACGATGTTGTCTATTATAAGGGTCTGTTCAACAAGAAGGAGAGGGTAGGGGTTATCTACCGCCGCATCTCGGATGAGTTCATGGACCCTATGACTTTTGAGCAGTCCAGCCTCCTTGGCATTCCCAATGTGTTCTCCGCCTACAGGAAGGGCAACGTCTCGATTGTCAACGCGTTCGGCAATGGAGTGGCGGATGACAAGGGCATATACTATTTCGTGCCGAAGATGGTCAAGTACTACCTTGGCGAGGAACCCATCCTGCGCAATGCGCCAACCTATTTGCCCATGTTCCCCGATGACTACAAGTATGTGATGGACAAATTGCCGTCCCTCGTCATCAAAGATGTGGCTGAGGCTGGTGGCTACGGGGTTATGTTCGGCCGAGACATGTCGCCAGAACGCTTGGCCGAGGTCCGCGCGATGATTGAAAAGGACCCCAGGCGATGGATTGCGCAAGAGGTCATCAATTTCATCGACCTCGACATAATGGATGGCGACGCTACTGTCAAGCGAAAGAGCGACTTCCGCGCCTTTGTCCTCTCAGGCAAGCAGACAACCGTCTGGCCCAGCGGACTGACGCGCTTCACGCGCGACCCTAAGTCTTTTGTGGTCAACTCGTCGCAAGGTGGTGGCTTTAAGGACACCTGGGTGCTCGCCAAATAATATGACGACGTTCTCACCAAACATATTTGTCAATTCTTATAACCGCTCATTTTTCAACTAACCTCATTCCCTACCCATGAAGAATCTTAATCTTGCCATCTCTCCCGCCAAGGCGGATCGCCTCTATTGGCTTGGCCGCTACACCGAGCGCGCCATTCTCGCACTCCACCTTCTCCGCAAGTACTGCAATGTCAATATTGATGCGCAGCACGAGAAGCCGCTGCAAACTTTCGCAACCCTTATGGGAGTCCCGACTGTGGCTCTCGCCTCGGGCAACTTTGTCTATGATTTCCTCTATTCGGATGACAACCCTTGCTCTGTCGCCAATATGCTCGCGGCTGCTAAGAATAATGCCATGCTCGAACGCAATGACATCAAGACGGAGACTCTCGCCTATGTCGAGCTCGCTGTCAATATCCTCGCCAAGGCTAAAGCCAACAGCTGTGGAGTCTTCGCCCTGCAACCCGTGTCCGACTATCTGATGTCTTTCTGGGGCGCCGCCGATGAGAATATCCGCTCAAGGTCTGTCAGGAACATTCTCGCCATTGGCCGCTACATTGAGAGGCTCGACGTCATGATCCGCTTTGGCTATGAGCCTGAGCGTGTCGCCGATGTCCTTGCGCGCCTTGAGTCTATTGATAAGGCCGAGCTCGCTCTCTGCGACACTCAGTCACTCTCTCTCATCCGCTCGCAAGTCTACGGCTCTTGCTCCGTCGATACGCTTGCCAAGCTTAATTCGCTTTTTGCGGCGTAAAATAACCCTGCGCTCATCCTCAACCAGAGTGATATTGTGTTCCTCCGTTATTCTTACACAACGCTCATAACATTTTCGGCCAAGGTGACCGACCACGCCTTTGCCCTTCGCTGCGCCCCAATGCAGGGGCCGGGGCAGAGGATCGTCTGGCAGAAACTCACGGTTCTGCCATCTTGTCAACTCACCTCTTCGTCCGATGCTTTCGGTAATATTGTGACGTCTGGCTACCTCGGTCGGAGGCATGACCTCTTTGCCTATGAGGCCGCCGGCGTGGTTGAGACCTCTGGCGGGTTGTGCGCTGACGTGCCCGACCCCGTCTACTCCTACCCGTCGCCTCTCACTATGCCCGATGTGGCTATAGCCCAATTGGCTGCAAGTCTGGGGTCGCCGAAGCCCGATGTGCTCCAGTGGGTTCACAGCCTCATGGATGCACTCGCCGCTCAACTTGCTTATGCGCCAGGGGCCACGTCGGTTGACACCACTGCTGCTGAGGCTCTTGAACTCCATCAGGGTGTTTGTCAGGATTTCGCCCATGTTGCCGTGTCTGTTTGCCGTCTCGCTGGTCTGCCCGCCCGCTATGTCTGTGGACTTATGGAGGGCGAGGGGGCAACTCACGCTTGGGTCGAGGTGTTTGCCGGCACACACTGGCTCCCTTTTGACCCGACTAACAACCGTTTTGTCGGACGGCAATATGTCAAAATGGCGCACGGACGCGATTTCGCCGACTGCTCCATCTCCCGTGGCGTGTTCCGGGGTGTGGCTTCGCAAAATGTCTCAGTCTCCGTCGATGTGTGGAAAGTGTCACCCGAGGAGGCACTTATTCATGTCTGACCACACCTCCATTCTTCTAAACTTGAGATTACTACACTACATTAACCAAAATGAACTCATCTGTCAAAACCGTCGTCTCCGAAGACCTTCCCGTGGCGGAGAGGCTTATGGTCAAAAAATTGGTCATAGGTAATGGAAAAGGACCGAGGGTCTGTGTCATAACGGGAATCCATGGTGACGAACTCGAAGGGCAGTACGTCTGTTTCGAGCTGGCGCGACTCCTTAAGTCGCAGTCCGACATGGTGTGCGGATCTGTCGAAATCTGGCCCGCCATAAACCCCTTGGGCGTAGACTCAGTGTGCAGGGGCATCCCTACTTTCGACCTTGACATGAACCGCATCTTCCCCGGCTCTGACGATGGCCACATGGTTGAGCATGTCGCTCATCAGGTTGTCGAGGATTTGAGGGGGGCGGACATGGTCGTTGACATCCACTCGTCTAATGTCTTTCTCTATGAGATGCCACAGGCGCGCATCAGTCGGATGACTTCCGAAAAACTTATTCCCTATGCCCAGCTGCTCAATCTCGATTTCATCTGGATTCATGAGGCTGCCACGGTTCTCCAGTCCACTATCGCCCATTCTCTCAATTCGATAGGGACGCCGACTCTTGTTGTCGAGATGGGAATCGGGATGAGGATAACTCAAGAGTATGGCGATCGCCTTGTCAAAGGTCTTTTAAATCTTTTGCATGGAATGGGTGTCTGGCGCGGGGCTAAGCCTGCCGATATCCGTAAGCCCCTCCTTTCGCTCGATGGCGACGTGACCATGATTAACTCTCCTTTCTCGGGAGTGGTTGTCAATGTCGCCCCCCACTCTTCATGGGTGCGCAAGGGTGACCGCCTCTGTCAGGTCGTCTCGTCTCTCACTGGCGATGTCCTTGCCGATGTCGTCTCTCCTGTCGATGGCCTCCTCTTCACTCAGCGCGGCTACCCTATTGTCTACGAGGGGTCGCTCATAGCCCGCATCTACTCACCATCGAAGGGTTGAACAATTCAATTAAGAAAGGACTTTTATGAAACGTATTGAGATCCTCAGGATGAAGTCGCCTTTCCGCGACGATTTCGTCATCGAGGGCTTCCATTTTGGCGGCGAGAAAAACACGGTCGCCGTGGTCGGCTCCATGCGAGGTGACGAGGTGCAGCAACTCTTCGTGGCCTCACAGGTGGTTAAGAACCTCTGCCAACTCGATGCTGAGGGGAAGATTAACCCGGACATGGGCATCCTTGTGATACCGACCGTCAACGCCTTCTCCCTCAATGTGCAGAAACGCTTCTGGGCGATGGATAACACTGACGTCAACCGCATGTTCCCTGGTTATGATCAGGGCGAGACGACTCAGCGAATCGCCGCCGCACTTTTCGAGGCTGTCAAGAAATATGAATGGGGCATTCAGTTGGCCTCCTATTATATGAACGGCAATTTCACGCCACATGTCAGAATCATGAAGACGGGCTACGAGGATATGTCAGCCGCCGAGGCTTTCGGATTGCCTTTCGTGTGCCGTTACGAGCCAGCCCCCTTTGACACTGTCGTGCTTAACTATAATTGGCAGATTTTCGGGACTAAGGCTTATTCGCTCTACTCTGGCTCCACCGATGTCCTGTCCCACGACATGGCCAAGCAGTCTTGGCAGGCCATTTTGCGCTTCCTCGGCTCGCTTGGGGCAATATCGGTCTCGCTACACCCCGGCTCGCGTTCCCTCGTGTTCGAAGCCGATGAGCTTGTGACTGTCTCGTCTCTGAGCTCTGGTTTGCTCTATCCTCGCGTCTCTGTCGGTCAATATGTCCGACTTGGTGACACTCTGGCGTCCATCCTGGACCCGTTCACCGGCGAGACGCTCCAATTAATCTCTTCGCCATCAGATGGAGTGGTCTTCTTCGCCCACACTAAACCTCTTGTCCATCAGCATTCGCGCATCTACCAAATCCTTAAACTCTAATAAATCCTCTCCTAAGCGGCGAACCGCCGTCGTGACATGTTCTCTGTCTCGACGGCGGCTCGCTATTATTTAATAGTCCTTCGCTATCCTGCTTCCCTATCATTCGCTCTTTGTCATAAGTTTCAGCACCTCAATAAGCGCATCGAGCCGAATGCTCAGCCCGGGGATGAGCTCCTCTTTCGCTCCGTTGCAGAGAAGCCGCTCGACTTGAGTCTTCGGGATTGTGCTTGCTGTCTCCTCAAGCCTGCGCCCCTCGTCGGTCAACCTCACTATCACCTGCCGCTGGTCGTTCTGGTCTTTGAACCGCGTCACCAGCCCCTCCGCCTCCATGCGCTTCAGCAGCGGGGTCACAGTGTTTGTCTGTAATAATAAGGTCTTCGCCAAGTCGTTCACTCGCATCTCGTCATGCTCCCACAAGGCCATCATTACCAAATACTGCGGGTATGTCAACCCGAGCTTAGCAAGTAGCGGAGTATAGCTCTTGACTATCAGATGGCTGGCGCTGTATAACCTGAAGCATAATTGGTTACCTAATAGGAGGTCCGCATGCTTTTTTTCACTCGACATTTATTATGAATGGATTAGGGGCATAGACATTATCAAACCTGTTTATACGTACCAAAGGCCAATGGGTTCTATTTATATCCCATATGGTGGTCTCAACTATCTGTTAATGAGTTAATTTGTATTATTTCACACAAAAAAAGCGCACCCCGTTGCCGCTTTCACGCAAAAAGTATTAACTTTGCGACTGAATTTCATGCCAAGGTGGATAGTTGTGTCCGTTCCTTTGGCTGTCTTTCGAACAATTCTTTCTTAGAAAAGTAACCTAATTGTCTAATAATTCGAATTATGGCTAAAGAAACTTTCCAAAGAACTAAGCCACACGTAAACATCGGCACCATCGGTCACGTCGATCACGGCAAGACCACTTTGACTGCTGCTATCACCACCGTTCTCTCTAAGAAGTTCCCTTCTGCGGTTAACCAGGTTAAGTCTTTTGACTCTATCGATAGCGCACCTGAGGAGAAGGAGCGTGGTATCACCATCAACACCGCTCATGTCGAGTACGAGACCGAGAAGCGTCACTACGCTCACGTTGACTGCCCGGGCCACGCTGACTACGTCAAGAACATGGTCACTGGTGCTGCTCAGATGGATGGTGCTATCCTCGTTTGCGCCGCAACCGACGGTCCTATGCCTCAGACTCGCGAGCACATCCTTCTCGCCCGTCAGGTAAACGTTCCTCGCATCGTCGTCTTCATGAACAAGGTTGACCTTGTTGATGACGCTGAGATGCTCGACCTCGTTGAGATGGAGCTTCGTGAGCTCCTCACCTTCTACGAGTTCGACGGCGACAACAGCCCTGTTATCCGTGGCTCTGCTCTCGGCGCGCTCAACGGTGAGCCCCAGTGGGAGGACAAGGTTATCGAGCTCATGAACGCTGTTGATGAGTGGATCCCTACCCCTGTTCGCGACACTGATAAGCCTTTCTTGATGCCTGTCGAGGACGCTATGACCATCACTGGCCGTGGTACCGTCGCTACCGGCCGTATCGAGACTGGTGTTGTTCACATCGGTGACGAGCTCCAGATTGTCGGTCTCGACTCAGAGGGCAAGAAGACCACCTGCACCGGTGTCGAGATGTTCCGCAAGACCCTCGACGAGGGTGAGGCTGGTGACAACGTAGGTCTCCTCCTCCGCGGCATCGAGAAGTCTGAGATGAAGCGTGGTATGGTTCTCTGCAAGCCCGGCTCTATCACTCCTCACACCAAGTTCAAGGCTCAGATCTATGTCTTGAAGAAGGAAGAGGGTGGCCGTCACACTCCATTCAAGAACAAGTATCGTCCTCAGTTCTACCTCCGCACCCTCGACATCACTGGCGAGATCAAGTTGCCAGAGGGAACCGAGATCGTTATGCCTGGCGACCACGTCAACATCGAGGTCGACCTTATCTACCCTGTTGCTCTTAACGTCGGTCTCCGCTTCGCTATCCGCGAGGGTGGTCGCACCGTCGGCGCAGGTCAGGTAACCGATATCGTTGAGTAATTCAACGCCTCGGTCTATCAGGCTAAAATAATTCAAGTCTTTGTCGGGGCGGTGTCCCCGTCCCGACAAGACTTTTAATACGGGTGTAGTTCAGTTGGTAGAGCATCGGTCTCCAAAACCGAGTGTCGGGCGTT
>CAVFBC010000046.1:0-11149 GCA_963620575.1 Alistipes putredinis
GTGCAGACTGAAACCAACAGCAATAGCAACACCCCGGAGAGTCGGGCGAAGCAGCTCGCATGTTTCATAATCATTCTTGAGATTTTAGGTTTGCCACAAATTTAAACGCTTTTGGCTAAAAACGTGTATCTTTAGATATTAAAAAACGTAAGCCGCTAACTTTTTCAGCACGCTACCCTTTTAATTTATGGTGTCCATCGACCCTAATACACAAAAAAGGAGCATACAGAACAAGCAGCGACATACGTCAGGTTGAGTGCGAAGAAGCAATAGCTGTTTTATTTGTCTAATATTCGCTATTGTTAAAAATTTCCTTCTCCTCCTCATTTAATTCAGATGGAGAGGTGAAACATTTTGCAGCCTCGATGTGGTGACGGAGAGTATTCACCATGTTTTGCGTCTCACGGAGAATATTAACATAGACCATCATCACCTTGAAATTTTTCTTGTCATCATCGAGCTGGAGCTTGGCGATACGCTCATGACGTAGAGCCTTGAGTTTCTTACGGACTTCAGAAGAGAGAGTTCTGATTGTCTCATAGTCAGCGGCATAAGAGCAGTTCTCAATCATCTTTTGTGCCTCGGCAAACAGTTCTGTAACTTGTCGGCGTAGAGGAGAGAACTCAGCGACAATCTCTGGAGTAGCGGGGTTAAAACCATTGTCGACATGTTCGAGCACGGGCTCTGTCATTCTGCGGAGTGAGCCAAGATATTGGCGACGGCAATCAGCCCCAAGATGCAACCAGACTCCGCACTCTGAGAATGGGTGAGCAATAGGAGTTCCACCATCTGCAGCTGCACGGCTTTCTTCTACCGCCAACTTGCCGAAAGTCTGCATTTCACGTCGACGACTGGCATTGAATGCAGCTCGTTGAGTTCCAATCTCAGTAGTTATGGTTCGGAGGGCACGCACTCGACGATCAAAGAAACCATCGATAACGTCATTGAAGAGAGAGGACGAGAATGCAAGAGATGCGGCATCAGCCTTAGCCATGGCAGCTCGGAAAGATTCTTTAGTAGCAGAAGACTCACCATTTTGAATTTCAGCCTTGGCAGCCTCTGTCTCGGAATCATTTTCAAAGAAATTGCTGCGGATGACGACAAAGCCAGCAAGTGCCATAAGAAGAATCTGCGCGACAAAGCCAAAGTAGTACATGATGGCGCACACAAAAGCTGCTGCTATAAAAGCTACACCGGCCGTTATGAACCAACCGCCAATCACAGAGAGTACACCTGTTACACGGAAGACCGCAGTCTCACGCCCCCATGCCTTATCGGCTAAAGATGTACCCATGGCGACCATAAACGTCACATAAGTTGTGGAAAGAGGCAACTTAAAAGTTGTTCCAATTACGATGAGGACAGAAGCGACAACGAGATTTACAGAGGCGCGAATCACATCAAAAGCGGCACCCTCTGGCATTTCAACAACAGTATTGTCGAAGCGCTTAGCCACAAAAGTTTTTACAGAGTTTGGCACAAAGCGACCAAGGGTCTCAGGCCAAGACTCGACCATGCGGACAATGACACGCGCAGCGCGGCTTGAGCCGAAAAGTTCATCACCCTCATCTTGCCTGCTAAGGTCAACTGAAGTCTTAACCACATTCATGGCCTTCTTAGAAAGCGCGAGTGCCATAATCATGATTAGGCCAGCCAAGAAGAGATATATGAGCGGAGATTTAGCAGACCCTTGAAGAGAACTCATCATGAACGTGTCGACATCTGGCGCACCAGCAGCTTGCCAATCATTAAACGAATCAAGGCCAGCGAGAGGAACACCAATAAAATTGACAAGGTCATTGCCTGCGAATGCCATAGCAAGGGCAAACGTTCCCATGAGGACAACAATCTTGAAAACGCTCACACGACAAATGAGCAGAATGAAAGAAATGATAGTAGAGGCGACAAAAAAGCCAAGTAGCAAGAGAGAAGTATTATCAGCCACCCAATCACGAAGGTCTGCGGAGACATAAGGAGACTTCCCAAGCCCCTTTATAAAAATAAAATAGGAGAGAATAGTAAAAGAGATGCCACCGAAGATAGACACAGCAGCTGAACTTACTTTCGAGAACTGGAAAGTGAAAATAAGACGGGAAAGCCATTGGATAATAATGCCGCAAGCAAATGCTATGGCTACACTAACAAAAATAGCGATAATAACAGAGAGGCACTTATCAGTATTAATAAGGTCAGCATAGGCCAGCCCGTCAGAACCCGACATCTTTATAAATGCCAGAAGAGTAGCGGCGCCGAAAAGTTCAAAAACAAGCGACACAGTTGTTGAGGTTGGCATTCCCATGGAATTAAAACGGTCAAGAACAATCACGTCCGTCACCATGACAGCAAGAAATGCCACCATCACTTCACGGAAAGTGTAATTCTCCGGTTGCAAAATACCATGGCGTGCAACATCCATCATGCCAGCAGACATCATGGCGCCGACAAGAACACCGACAGAGGCGAGAATAAGGAGAGTTCGCCATTTAGCTACACGCGCGCCTATACTACTCTGGAGGAAGTTGACAGCATCATTAGAGACACCGACAAACAAATCCACCACCGCAAGCAGAAGCAGGAACGCTACGATGATAATGTAGATAGTTGTCATATTAACAATCTTAGTTTTCAGTTTTTACTGAGTGCAATATTATTTGCTAAGAGTTACACTGACACTAAGCCGGTGTTACAAATGTGTTACAGGCGCAAACTCAGCCAAATCGTAACATAGAGTGCGCCTGAAATGTTTTTGTAACATGTTTTTAATCACCACGTCTGATGTATTATCTTTCTTTGTGCAAGAAAATAGCCGAAATGAAACATGATATTATTAATAATGTGTATCATTACGGAATAAAGAAACGAGATATGGAAAACGCGAAACAGCACATTCTGGTGGTTGACGACGAGCAGGACATCTGCAACATCCTCCAATTCAATTTGAAGACAAATGGCTATGACGTTGACACAGTCAACTCAGGCGAGGAGGCTCTCCAAGCGATAAAGGGGGCAACCAATCCGTATGACCTTGTCTTATTGGATGTAATGATGGGAGGCATATCTGGTTTCGAGACGGCCCAGGCACTAAAGGCTAAACAGGAGACGGCAAGTATGCCGATAATCTTTCTTACGGCTAAAGATTCGGCTAACGACACAATAACAGGTTTGAACATAGGCGCAGATGACTACATTTCCAAGCCATTCTCATTGCAAGAAGTCCTATTGCGAATAAAAGCTGTACTCCGTCGCACATCGCAACAAGCCCCCGCTCGTAAGGCAAACAGGCTTGTCTACGAGACAATGGTTCTTGACTTAGACCGCAAGACCGTTTCAATTGATGGAGAAGACGTCCCTTTCACCAAGACTGAATACGAGTTACTCAGACTGCTGCTCGAAGAGAAAGGCCGCGTATTGTCAAGGCAAGAATTAATAGAGCGTGCTTGGCCGAGCGATGTCTTAGTCTCCGACAGAACAGTTGACGTAAACATAACAAGGATGAGAAAAAAGATAGGCGTCTACTCAGCCAATATCGTGACACGATTGGGATTCGGCTACCTGTTTGAGGCATAAGACGACTTGTCAACTCGTGTGGCGTTTAAAACAGATGAACGGTTGAATTCTATATCAAATGACTTCAAACAGCAGATAAATATATAAGGACGTGACCTTAGGTAAAAAATTATATGTGAGCGTAATCAGCTCATTCGTCATATTTGCCGCCATCATGATACTCTTTCAGCAGAGTCGAGAGAGGCACTACAGGCAAGATGCAATTAACGCCAAACTGCAAGAGTATAACTTCAGGATAAACTGCGCATTGGCAAAAGACAGCACATACGCAAGCGCTTCACACGCCCTGCTTTCCGCAGTAGGCAACGAGGACTTGCGCATTACACTGCTTTGCGCAGACGGCACCGTCCTATATGACAGCATGGACAGTGTGCCTTCGGAGATGGAGAACCACTCAGACAGAGAGGAGATTATAGAAGCTTTGAAAAACTTATCAGGCTCAGACTATGACCGAGTAAGTTCAACATTTAAAAAGAAATATTTTTACTCGGCAACTTATTTTCCATCCGACAGTCTAATTGTCCGCACCGCCCTACCCTACAACTCAGAGATGGAATCGTTGCTTCGTGGCGACACACACTACTTATTATATGCGCTTTGCGTCTTGGCGTTTCTGACGACAATACTCGCACGTTTTATAAACCGTTTCTCCGTCAACATCTCCAAACTACAAAAATTCGCTCAACGCATTGCAAGTAAAGACGTCCCGTCCGATGACGAGATTGAAACATTTCCTGATGATGAGCTGGGCGAGATTGCGAGCCGTATTGCCAAACTATATAAGGACCTGCAAGAGACGCAACATCAACAGGAGACGCTGAAACGTCAACTAACACAGAATATCGCACATGAGTTGAAGACACCCGTGGCAAGCATTCATGGCTACATAGAGACTCTGCTGACAAACCCAAACATTGACGAGGCGACCTATAAGCAGTTTATGGAACGCTGTTACGCTCAGACTAATAGATTGTCATCTCTGCTTCAAGACATATCGACTCTCAACAGGCTTGACGACGCAAGCACAGAACACACTTTTGAACAGTTGGACATAAGTAAAATTGTCAACAACATCCAGAAAGAGACAGCCCTACAACTTGCTCAAAAAGAGATGAAATTTGACAATGGGCTACCAGAAAAAATAGAGATACAGGGCAACGTGTCTCTCATATATAGCATATTCAGGAATTTAACAGACAATGCCATAGCGTATGCGGGTCAAGGGACTACCATCGCTTTGCGAGCTCGTGAGACCCAGCAATCATGGTTCTTTGAGTTCTCAGACAATGGAATAGGTGTTAACAGTGAACACTTGAACCGACTGTTTGAGAGATTTTACCGCGTGGACAAAGGGCGAAGCAGGGCACAAGGAGGTACAGGACTTGGTTTGGCAATTGTGAAAAATGCCGTCAACCTGCATGGAGGCTCAATAAAAGTCAACAACAGACGCGGAGGAGGACTGATATTTATGTTCTCACTAAGGAAAAGACAAGAGAGATAGGTCAAATATTGAGGGAATAAATATTCCTTACATCGACCGAGAGGTCGTGGTCGGCAAGCATATCGCGAATAACGACTGCGACCTCTCTTGCGTCATACCCGTCAAGACAACGCAGCACATCATACGGAAGTGGACCAGACTCGCGCAAACGATTTATAACGGCATTTTTTATCTCCTTTGCATCAGCATGAGCCTGTTTGAGAGTCCTCTTCTGGGCGAGACATACGTCACACTGTCCGCAATCTGAAGCAGAATCGTCACCGAAGTACTCAAGCAACATTCGGCTTCGGCAACGGTCATCTGTCTTACAATATGAAATAACACTGTCTAAACGTCTTTCCGCATCTCGTTGGCGGGCAGAATAGACCTCATCGGGGAAAACCATATATTTCTCATGCTCCCTGTCACACATCCACGTGATGAGAGACGCTTTCTTTTGGGGGTTATATTGCACAACCCCTATGCGTGACAGCTCAAGCAACTGCTCATAGACCTCTTGACGCGTAATTTTAAGCATTTGGGCAATTTTCTCCTCACTAATTGTCGCAAACTCCATGAAAAGACCCGTGTAGAGACGCAAAACAGCCTTAATTACTTCGGATAGATGTGGGTAAGCTTCCTCAACTTGATATAATCGTCTTCTCTCAACGAGAAACATGAGACGAGAACGGAACTCCACATAAGGCTCAAATGACATATATCCCGCACGCTCAAGAATAGCCAAAGCACCAAGCACCTGAGATATATTGCGGTGCGTGTCATAACTAAATTTCTCAACATCAAACTCCTCAACACGCTCAGCGCCACAGCCCAAACCAATCTCCCTACTATTGCAGATGCTGTTATAGACACCAACAACGAAATCAAGTGGCGGAAAACTATTTGTCAAATTTCGTTTCAGAGAAGCCTCATCCGCCCCCGACCACAAAAACACGGCATAAGACTTTTTGCCATCACGCCCTGCTCGTCCCGCCTCTTGGAAATATGCCTCGAGAGACTCAGGCGCATCAATGTGAATTACGACACGGACATCAGGCTTGTCAATTCCCATGCCGAAAGCATTTGTGCAGACGATGACACGGGTCTTACCCTTTGTCCACTCCTCTTGACGCTTATCCTTCTCCTTGACTGTCAGTCCAGCATGAAAGAAATCAGCTGATATACCCGCTTTTTTAAGCAAGTCGGCATACTCTCTCGTTCGTTTTCTGCTGCGCACATAGACAATTCCAGAGCCAGGGACTTTTTGCAATATACTAATCATCTGCTGCTCCTTGCTCTGAGTCTTACGGACGACATAAGCGATATTCTTCCTCTCAAAACTCATCTTGAACAGATTTGGCTTCGAGAAGTTGAGCTTATCCATTATGTCAGCAGCAACACGAGGTGTGGCGGTTGCCGTCAGAGCTAAAACAGGAGCATCTGGCAAAATATTCCGGATTTCAGCGATATGGAGATACGAAGGTCTGAAATCATACCCCCATTGTGAAATGCAATGAGCCTCATCCACAACAATCATAGAGACGTTCATCTCAATGATTTTATTCAGGAAAAGCTCCGACTGCAAACGCTCGGGCGACACGTAGAGGAAACGGCAGTTGCCAATGACACAATTATCATAAGCCGCCATTATCTCATCAGACCTCATTGATGAATTGACAGCATGGGCCAATATTCCTCTTTTACGGAGGCCCATTACCTGATCTTTCATCAACGCAAGAAGTGGCGTTATGACAATGCAGACACCCTCTTTTGCTAAGGCTGGGACTTGAAAAGTAATGGACTTGCCACCGCCGGTGGGCATCAGACCCAAGGTATCCCTCCCCTCTCCAATCGAATTGATAATATCCAACTGGATTGAACGGAACGAATCGTACCCCCAATACCGTTTAAGGATGGCAGAATAGTCCAACAGCTATAATAATAAAGCGTTATAACGCATTTTGCTTAGCAATCATCTCGGCACAGAGTTCACCGTCAATGGCTGACGAGACAATGCCGCCCGCATAGCCGGCACCTTCACCGCAAGGATATAGACCAGCCATCGATAGGCTTTCGAGCGATTCCTCATCCCTTGAAATTCTTACAGGTGAAGAAGTGCGACTTTCTACGCCAACGACAAGAGCCTCATTAGTAACAAATCCATGAGCATGCTTATCAAATTCAGCAAAGCCTTTACGGAGACGGGCTCCAATATTATCAGGCAGCCAGAAATGAAGTGGCGAAGAGACCAACCCGGGCACATAGGAGCACTCTGGCAAATCATAAGACAATCGACCTTTGACAAAATCGGCAAGGGCTTGCGCAGGAGCAACGACTCCGTGTCCTCCATTTACATAAGCAAGACGTTCTAATTCAGCCTGATAGTGCAAACCTCCTAAGACACCTATATTAGCATACTCTCCAATATCCTCCGGACGAATCTCTACAACAATGCCACTGTTGGCAAATGGAGATCCACGATGCGAAGGGGACATTCCATTAACGACCTGCTGGTTGGGGCCTGTCATTGCTGGGACAATGAAACCGCCAGGACACATGCAGAAAGAATAGACCCCACGGCCCTCGACCTGCGTAACCATTGAGTAGGAGGCCGCCGGAAGATATTCCCCTCTGCCCTCAGGTGAATGATATTGGATTTGATCTATTAGTTCCTGAGGATGTTCAACACGGACACCCATAGCCCATGTCTTTTGCTCAAGTGCTATGCCTTGCTTATCGAGCATTTCATACACATCACGCGCCGAGTGACCAGTCGCAAGGATGACAGCGATGCCATCAACAGCTTCTCCATTAGACAATCGGACACCCTTCGCCCTGACGCCATCTGAAAGAATCTCAGTTACCTTTGCGCCAAAACGAACTTCTCCACCATTGTCAATAATGGTCTCGCGCATTGCTTTGATGACATACGGGAGTTTGTCAGTTCCAATATGCGGATGCGCATCTATCAATATGTCTGAGGTCGCCCCATGGTGACAGAAGACTTCAAGAATTTTGCGGACAGAACCACGTTTGGTGCTTCTGGTGAAGAGCTTACCATCAGAGAATGTTCCTGCACCACCTTCACCAAAAGCATAGTTTGATTCGGGGTCAAGCGTCTCATTCCTGTTGAGGAGGGCAAGATCCTTTTTTCGTTCACTTACATCCTTTCCTCGTTCCAAAACAATGGGCCTGAAGCCAAGCTCGACAAGCCTAAGAGCAGCAAAAAGTCCACCAGGTCCAGCACCAACTACAACTACAGGCTTAGCATTCCTGACATCCTTGTAACCAGGCAAATCAAGAACCTGCGGTTGAGGTTGCTCATCAACAAAAACGTCAAAAGAAAGGGTGACAGCAACACTACGATGCCGGGCGTCAATAGAGCGTCGGGTCATACGCATTGCCACAATATTTCCTGCGTCTATCTCAAGCTTTTCCGCAGCTTTACTTTTGCAGTAATTCTCGTCAGCAGCCTCGGCTGGTGCGAGATTAAGAATAACCTGCTTAATCATGAAAAAAATTTAGCCACATCACTCTGCCAAGTAATCATGCAGCTCATTAATCTTGTTAATTCTGTCAAATGAATAGTCCTCAGACGAGTCGTTAACCCTCTGAAATAAGGCTAAAGAGCGTATCGCAACATCATGTCGTAAGCCTTCTGAAATATTAGACACCTTAAAGTCGGCATACATGAGCGCCGCCAGAAGTTCAAGACGCTTAAGTAACTCGTCTTTGGGAACTTCATCGGGAGAGACTCCTGATCCCTCAGCCGCAACACGTACCACACGCGATACCATATCAGGCTCAGAGGCTGAGCGAAAAAAATCCTTATCAGCCCCGAACTCTGTGTACAAAGCCTCAATATCTCTCTGCCGTCGCAATTCATCACCCTCACCTTCGAGAAGGTTGGAAATTGCGGCAAAGAGATCTTGAATTAGTTTTAAAATATAATCCCTTCGGAGCATAACTTACCCTCTTACTCTCGAATTGTTATACGGCGCGACAACTGATGAATATTTCGATACTTGTCAACGACAGCTACCCTATACACATACCGCTGGCGCCGTCCTGTAGAGAGTGGTATGTAGACATAAGGCTTATCTACAATACTCATGACTGTCTCATTCGAACCTATATTATCAGCTTCTGAGCGAGGCGACCGGAAAACCATATAGAAGCGGACAAGAGAAGTGTCCCCTTCAACCTCCCAACTTAATATTCTTCCATCCTTTTCAAGATGAACGACATCAATCTGCTCCGCCTTTCCCTTTGCCAAGGGCGACTGGATTGCCTTTTGGGCATAAAACTTAGAAGAGAGGTAATCTTCAAAACCTAAAAGATTTTTATTGAACTGCCTGTAGCTGAAAAAGACACTGCCGTTTAAATTCTTATTGCTTCGCACAGTCTCCATTTGATTAGGCATCTCATTCTTTGAGTTCCAACCTTCGCCGGGCTTTTTGCCGTCATTTATTTTGAACACGGCGTGACCAATAAATACTTTTGTGTTTTCAGTAGCCCTGTCAGCCCACCATTTTTGGAGGACATCAAAGTCGCACCATTTGTTTCCAAACTCCCAATATATTTGAGGTACGACATAGTCAATATACCCTTTCTCAATCCAAAGGAGAATATCCGCATAGAGAACATCATAGTCAGTCACACCAGCCTTGGTGTCAGAACCAGCCTTATCATCGCGTTTGTTTCTCCAGACGCCAAAGGGACTTATACCGAACTGCACCCACGGCTTTTGAGCCGCGATTGAATCCGCCACATCCTTAATCACTTGCGTCACATTATCTCGACGCCAGTTATCAAGAGTGAGGTGACGGGGATTATACTTTGCGAACGATTTGGAATCATCAAAAACCTCACCCTTGGACGGGTAAGGATAGAAATAGTCATCGAAATGTATGCCATCAATGTCATAACGCCTTACGATGTCTTGCACAACACTGTTAACATAGGCTCTTGCCTCAGGTTGCCCAGGGTTTAAGTATATTTTGCCGGCGTATTTGATGAGCCAATCGGGATGAGTATTTGAGATATGAGAAGAAGCACAAGCGAAATCAGCCTTTTGCGTCACACGGAAAGGATTTATCCACGCATGAAGCTCAAGACCGCGAGCGTGCGCCCCATCAATCCAATAATTGAGCATGTCAACAGAGAATTTCCTGTTAAAATCATTCCCCACCAAATAGGAAGAAAAAGGCTCAATTTTAGACTCATAAATAGCATCCGAGCATGGTCTAACCTGCAAAAAAACAGTATTTAGCCCCATCGCCGCAGACCTGTCAAGAATTATATCAACCTCAGCCTTAAGGGCCTCCTCTGACAGACCCGGAGCCGATGGCCAATCAATGTTGGCCACTGACGCCACCCATATGCCGCGCATTTCACGCAGCTGCGCATCAGTCTCGCCTTGTGCACTAACAGATAGTGCCACAAGGGTCAAAACGAACGAGAGAAAACACCTCAACCGTATCACTTTCCCTGCGTTTTGTTAATGACACTCTCTATGTAATCGAGAACAAGATCCTTACCCTGAAATTTTGAAGAAGACGTTACAAACATCGGAGGCAACGACTCCCAAGACTGAAGCATCTCCTGCTGATAGGCTTTTACATGAGGCTCAACGTCTTGAGGTTTAAGTTTATCCTCTTTAGTGAAAATTATAGCAAAAGGAATACCATTCATGCCCAAAAACTCCATGAACTCCCTATCAACCTTTTGCATAGAATGCCTAATGTCAATAAGGACAAAGAACATGGTTAACTGCTCTCGTTTAAGTGCATAATCAGTTATGATAACCTGAAACTTTGCCTTTTCACCAAGGGGGACCTTAGCATAGCCATAGCCAGGAAGATCAACCAGCATCCACTGGCCATTGTTAATTGAAAAGTGGTTAATCAGCTGAGTCTTGCCTGGGGTGGCAGAGACCTTTGCCAATCCCTTGTGATGGCAAAGCATATTAATCAGAGATGACTTGCCGACATTGGAACGTCCGATAAAGGCAAACTCAGGAGCGGAAGTCTGAGGACACTGATCTATTTTAGCGCTACTGGTAACGAACTGCGCAGAAGCTATCTTCATAAGGATAATTAT
>CAVFBC010000047.1:0-11117 GCA_963620575.1 Alistipes putredinis
AGGACATCAGATTCTCAATCTGGCAATAAGAGTTCGATTCTCTTATCGGCTACCACAAGGAGCTGCAACTTCAAAAGAGTTGCGGCTCTTCTTGTTTTTATACATACCGAACCGAGAGTGGGGAGAGCGGCAACAGGCTGTCCCGCCCCCACCCCACCGCCATCTTCCTCTTACGTTTTCCCACACAGGAATGAAAATTTTACATAAATCGTAAGGCAAAAACTTGTTTATGTAATAATTCCACTATATTTGCAGCATCTAACCAATAAATTAAAACTTGAGATAATGAAAGCGCGTTGGATTGCTTGCTTGGCCATCATGGTGGTGGCGGCAGTGGCAGGTTCATTCATCCCCGAGCAAGAGGGGCTTTGGAAACTGTCAGACAACATTAACGTGGCAGATTTGGCATGGCTGATCACATCGACCATCTTCGTCTTAATGATGACGCCTGGCCTCTCGTTCTTCTATGGCGGCATGGTACGCAAGAAGAACATCATCTCCACCATCTTGCAGAGCATCATCGCCATGGGCATCATATCCGTCCTGTGGGTTGTGGTCTGCTTCAGCCTCTGCTTTGGCGACGACTTGGGTGGCGTGATTGGCAACCCGATGACCTACTTCATGTTCAACAACGTTGGCGGCGCCGCCACTGACGCGTTCTCAACCAAGATGGGCTTGACCATCCCCCTTGGCCTCTACGCCATCTTCCAGATGAAGTTCGCCATCATCACCCCCTCACTCATCACCGGCTCTTTCGCAGAGCGCGTACGCTTCTCTGCCTACATGCTCTTCATGGTGCTCTTCACCATCGTGGTCTACTGCCCACTCGCACACTGCACGTGGCATCCTGACGGACTCTTCAACCAGATGCACGTCAAGGACTTCGCCGGCGGCATCGTCGTTCACGCCTCATCAGGTATAGCCGCCCTTGTGGGCGCCCTCTTCCTTGGCCGTCGCCATGAGAGCAAGGGTGAACCTGCCAACGTGCCATACGTCATCTTGGGCGCATCTCTCCTGTGGCTTGGCTGGTTTGGCTTCAACGGAGGCTCATCCTTGGCAGCTAACGGAGTAGCCGTCAAAGCCTTCCTCAACACCAACACGGCAGCCGCCACCGCGATGCTCGTTTGGATCTTCTTCGACTGCGTCATGGGTCGCAAGCCGTCCGCCATGGCAGCCGCAGTCGGAGGCGTTGTCGGCCTCGTGGCCATCACCCCGTCAGCAGGTTGGGTATCAGTGCGCGAGAGCATGCTCATAGCAGTCATCACCACCATCATCTGCAACCTTGCCTGCCACTGGAAAAACCGCACCTCTGTTGACGACGCGTTGGACGTCTTCCCAACCCACGGTGTTGGCGGTATAGTCGGCACCATCCTTACCGGCGTCTTCGTCTACAAATATGAGCCAGAGTTGGAAGCCGAGGGCGTCACCCACGCCGAGTTCTTCATCAACCACGTGATAGCCGTCGTCATCGTCTTCGTCTACACAGCAGTCATGACCTACGGCCTCTATTGGCTCACCAACAAGATTGTGCCGATGCGCGTCTCAGAGAACGACGAGAAGCTCGGACTTGACCGCAGCCAGCATGACGAGCATTATGGCCGCCCACGCGAGCTTGCCGAGTATTATGACGACGAGCAGCTGCAGGAGATGTATGACCGCGAGCACGCGGGGAAATAAGCTAAGCTGAACATCTTTCAGTCTGCTACAATAGACAGCAGTAAAAAACGGGTTGGACGGAAATAACCGTCCAACCCGTTTTCTTGTCTTTACAGCACCATTTTCAACACGCTAATCATCTGTTCCGTTTTCTCACCATCAACATCAAACTCACCATGCATAGAGAGAATGACTTAGAGAACCTCGCGGATCTTGTGAGAACATTACTGCGGAAGATTCATTTGCCTCTCAATCCATGCCATCAGCACAGCCACCGCATATCGCTGCTCCTCTTGGGTCAACTGTACGCCAGCACGTATATGGTGCCATTTTTCAAAGCAGCCGCGACAGCAGCAACCAGTGGCATGCTGAGCTAAAAAAACAGGATGTCCACGCATCGGTGTCTGCTTTCCATCATTAGGAATATCAGCAGGTGCCAACCGTTTGGCTACAAAATCCTCCGCATGCTTGCGGATAACAGCAAGGCCTTTCGCCACGACATAGTCCCTATCTTTCTTACTCAGATGAAACCTGCTGCGGAAATCAGACTTAGCCAAACGCTCAAAGAGGTTGGTCAGGTCATACTCCACACATGGTGATGCTTCTTCCGCCCCTGACTCCTCCTCTGGGAACAATGAAGGCTGTATATATCGGGAATTTAAAGACATAACACTGACATATGTAAATCACACTAACAGATACGCCGCAAAAATAGCTTGAAACAGCATTATCAGCGGAACGCCATACTTGAACTTATTGTGCATCGTCTTGTGGTGCCACACTTTCATGCCGCACCAAGCGCCGACGCTGCCACCTAAGACGGCGAGCAGAATCAGCGTAGCCTCTGATATGCGCCAATGTGCGCGTCTCGCCCTATATTTGTCTATGCCATAGAGGATGAACGCCACAATGTTAATGACGATGAGGTATGAGAGTATTGACGTGGTCATTTAGCTATTTTCTTGTGACGGGTAAAGAGTAATGTGACAACCAGGCTTAGCAAGGCAAATGAGACTCCAACGAGACATACGCCAGTCCAACCCATGGCGCCCCACGCCACGCCCGCGCTCAGGGTGCCGAGACTACCACCGACAAAAAGATGACTCATAAACACAGTGTTGCAACGGTTGGTGGCTTCGGGAACCAGGGCGAGACAACCGCTCTGATTGCTAAGTTGGTGACATTGAGCACCCACATCTACAAGGATTATGGCAACGACGAGGCCTACGTAAGTATCGGACAGACAAAGCGCGAAAGCCCATGCGATGAGTTGCAAGACAGTCCCGGCATAGCAGAAACGCTCAATCCCGAAGCGCGGAATGTATTTGCCAATGTCACTGGCTGCTGTTGCGCCAGCAAGCCCGCAAAGGCCAAGCAGTCCGACTGCATCACTTCCCGCATGAAATGGGGCCCCCGACAAGTGAAACGCCATGCAGGACCAGATTGCCATCATGCAACCGAAGCTCAGACCGCCGCGCAACGCATAGATACGTATGATCGGATAGTCACAATATATTCGCACTACTGACTTCATCAGTTTGCCATACGAGCCAGTGAAACTTGACGCCATTGTAGGCAAGGTTCGCAAGATGACGACAAGACACATTGCCATTATCACGGCTGCTATGCTAAACATGGTGCGCCATCCAGCCCATTCGCCTACATAACCACTCAACACCCTCGCCCCCAGCACACCACTCAGCAAACCAGTGAGCACAATGCCCATGTTGCGCGACTTGTTCTCTGGTTTTGAAAAATGATTAGCCACAGGGATGAACATCTGTGGCACTACACTGTTGCAGCCTAAAATGACAGAAGCGGCCCACACAATCCAAATGCTGTGTGACAAGGCTATGGCGATGCAACAGACCACAGCCACACTCATGTTGATGGACACAATCTTCCGGCGCGACACCTTGTCGGCAAGCGGGACAATGAAGACCAGCCCGAGGGCGTAGCCCAATTGAGTTATAAAAGTAATGAGATTTGCCTGTAACTCGGTGGCGTCAAGACTGTGGCGCATGGCTTCGAGCAGAGGCTGGTTGTAATACAGATTGGCGACCGTTAACCCGCCAGTGACAGCCATCACAAAGAGTATGCTGCGGGGGATGCCTCCGTCTGGCACAAGTTCCTTATTCATTTGTTTTTCATCTGTTACAACATCGCATATACGCTGTCCTATAAGCCATTACACCTCATTTGTATTAGCCGCCGGCCGTTGCGCGGGGGCGGGGACAGAAAACATCAGCAGACTTATATGCGAGCGTATAATTGTAGAGGTAAGAACAGAGGGAGACATTTCACTCACCTTATCTCCTACCTCCGTTTTCGGACTACCAAAAATACACTTTCTTTTTACGACTTATTCTCCATTTATAATCGTCCGCTAAAACTTTTTCGGTTGCATAAAAAATAGGGAAGTACCGTCACGGCGCAGAAAATCACGCCACTTAAAGCTAATGATTTTCAACAAAAGAAATCTGTTATGCGCCTGCCACATTTTTTCTCACCCCGAAAACTTATCCCACCCCAGTCTGCTCGCCAACTCAACCACGACATTCAAATGGGAAATTGCCAAAGGACGGCTTTTCGTAGAGATTTTTGTAACTTTATCAAGTAAATTACTAAGCTCCTAACTGGATGGAGCTTCACGTCGTGATGAAAGACCGGCAGACGGAAGTTACGACAGGTTGGTGATAGATTGGCAAAATAGTTGCCGACATAAGAATATTAAATTGCGCATATAACAAGCAGCCGCCACGTAACTTTGCTATCTATTTCATGTAAACACAAGATAGTTATGAACACAAAGGAAACACAGCAAGCATTAGCTTTCGCAGCCATGTGCGTGGATCTCACGGCAGAAGCAGAAGGGTGTACAAGGCTTGAGATGTTCAACAGAATGAAAAAGGTTGGGCTCATACATGGCCTGACCACAAGACTTGACCCCCTGCATACCCAAAGCAAAGAGTATGTTGTAACGGACTTGCAACAAGCTCTCCATCGCTTGGAAGCCGCCAACAATTAAAACAAATGAGTATGCTGAAAGTTTATCATGGGTCACCCCATATCGTAGAATCGCCACTTTGCCATATCGGACGAGACAATCTCGATTTCGGTAATGGGTTTTACGAGACAGACATCAAGAAGCAAGCAATAAGTTGGGCTACAAGAGTTGTAAACATAGGACTTCCGCAATGGCTCAACATATACGATTTAGACCGTGACCAGCTAAAGCAAGATGCTCGATGCAAGATTTTCACGGCATACGATGAGGAATGGCTAAACTTCATCGTTGACAGCAGGAGCGGCAAAAAACCTTGGAAAAACTTTGATTATATCGAAGGGGGAATTGCTGACGACCGAGTCATTACAACCATTGAAGACTATCTCAATGGTGACATTTCTATGGAATATGCACTAAAGCGCCTGTCGGAGCATCAACCCAATAATCAGATTTGCCTTTTGTCTCAAGAGTTAATAGACAAATATTTACACTATATCGCAACAAAACCATTAAATGACTTAGCAAAAAAGGAGGGACAGACATGTTAAGAGATTCACAACTTTGGATGAAGATTGGCAGAATATGCAGCTTGTTGGCTAAACGACTGGACATTTCGCCAGAAAGAGCTTTTGAAATCTTTCAAAGGAGCAGAACAAATGAGCTTCTACATGACGAGCGTTCATTATTATACCTCATGAGTGACCAATATATTGTGGATGATGTCATTATTGAACTCAAAAAGGGCAAGGTATCATAAAAACGCAATATCAGCATAAAGAGTGACCAACCGCGGAAAAGCCAAATTTGATTAGAATAACAATTTCGCATTGCGCCCCATTTCTTGTTTATTTTCTTTTCGCTGCTTTACCTCCCAATCAACCCGCTGTTTAAATTCTTTATCTCTCTTATACCACAACGCATCCTTAATTTTCACTTTGCCGTCTGAGAAGATAATCTTTTCAATCTCTGCCACAGCCTTCATCACAGCCTCCAAGCTGCAAATGGGGATTTCATCATCGGTGGCGTACATGGCCAAGTATTCGACAGAGCGGGACTCCACACCGGCGCGCTTGCAGACAAGCCATGCGACGGTCTCAGCCTCAAACTCACACTCTTTTCTGCTCATCTTTGAGCTGCGAGGCTGGCCCTCCTCCTTGACCCCGTTCTTGTTCTTTTTCTCGTTTATATCATAGTCAATATGCTCACATAGCAGATGCGCGAACTCATGGCAAATGGTTCGGAAGACATCCGCATAGCCGTAGTTGCTATTGACACTCAGACTAAACACGCTATCGTGATACATGTAGTCGCCCTCGCCAATAGTCAGCTTCAACTCATCTAAACTATACTTTTGGATTCGGCCGGCGTAGGTATTGGCGGCACGCAGATTCTGATTAAAAGATATACCATAGTATGGCAGGCCGTCAATCAACTTCTTCAAGATAGAGCCATCCAGCAACCCCTTTTCGGTCACAAACTGCTTGTCTATCTTGTTCATCAACTCGACATCAGACAAACATGGATAGTCAGCCCCTCCGACGGCCACAGTATCACTGATATCATAGACACATTGTACAGGCCCAAAAGGCCTGAGAATAACTATATTCTGCGCCTCGGGCTTGAGCGCACGGCCATATTTTCGCCATTTCTTAGCCGTCATGACGAACTTGGCATTTGGTTTCTGGAGACAGACCAACATGGCGTTGTAGGGGGACAACAGACGGCAACCGCTGACAAAACTAATCAATTTCTTGAACCGGTCAGTCTTCCTGTATTGCCTGACAAGGAACTGCAACTCGTCAATATTCTCCTTGAACTCCTCCTCCCTCTTGCGTTTTGCATCATCCTCCTTGCGCTTATGGAAAAAATATGCGATCATATCGTCGGATACAGCATCAACGGCATCGTCGCTTTGCAGGTTCGCCATGCCACCCATGACAACTTTCAGCATCCTGTAGACAGTGCGGCAGTATGGGATAAAATCCTCGCCCATGTAATCAATCAGTTCTACGGCGAAATTCTCAAACCATAAAATCTGGGGATTCTCATTAGAGTCTGAAATCAGCCGGGTAGCATAGGCCACAGCCTTGGGCATTTGCTCTTCGATGCTATTAGCGATGTCCATATCGACATCTTTTTTCTTATCCATTATGCGATGAAAAAAGTGGTGATATAAAAGAGGTGATTTACAACAAAGCCGCAGGTGACGCAGCACAAAACAAATGTAACGAAAAATTGCCGCATTCCCACACCAAAGTGCGGAAATGCGGCAACAAATGCCATATAAAAAGAGAGACCCCTATGCCCTCTTGACCACCTTAAGATTTGGCAAGAGCCCAGCAACAATGCCAGCGAGGGGCGTGAATGCGCAGAAATGGAAAACCGGCACCAGACCGCACGAGTCAACATAATAGCCGAGGATGGCAGCCGCAATGCCAGCCACACCGAAAGCGAAGCCATAGAAAAGTCCGCTGATGAGGCCCAGTTTATTAGGCAGCAGCTCCTGCGCATAGAGAAGAATAGCAGGGAAAGCGGACGAGAGCATGAAGCCAGCACCGAAGGCACAGACGATAGTCCCCGTCAGCCCCATATGTGGCAAAAGGAGGCTGAAAGGAGCAGTGCCAAGGATAGATATCCAGATGACATACTTACGGCCTATTTTATCACCCACAGGGCCGCCGACAAGCGTTCCCACGGCCGTCGCCAACAGGAACACGAAAAGAATGACCTGAGACTGCGCCACGGAGACGCCAAAGACATCAATGACATAGAACGTGAAGTAGTTGGTCAGCGAAGCCATGTAGATGTATTTGGAGAAGATGAGGACGGAGATGACCACAAGCGCCCAGACCGTCATGCGGTTAGAGAGGGGGCGGTCACGATGTGGTGTCATAGTGGCATGCTCGGCACGGATTGAGGCGAGATAAGAGGCATACCAGTGGCAGACAGGGCGACTGATAATGATGGCCACAACGGCAATGAGGCAGAACCAAGCCATGTTGCCACGTCCGAAAGGAGCGACAAAGGCAGCCACAAGCAGCGGCCCGACGGATGAGCCCGCATTGCCACCCACCTGAAAGATGGATTGCGCAGCCCCGCGGTGACCACTCGACGCGAGAGAGGTTATCCTACTCGCCTCGGGGTGAAGGGTAGCCGAGCCGACACCGACAAGGAACACAGCCACGCACATCATGACCACCGAATTGGCATAGGCGACAAGAGCCAAGCCGACAAGTGTGAACGCTGAGCCGAGAGGTAATGAATTAGCCACAGGATGGCGATCAAAAGCCAAACCGACGACGGGCTGAAAGACAGACGACGCAAGCTGATAGACAAGAGAAATGAGGCCAATCTCAGTAAAAGAGAGAGCGAGGTCACCCTTGATGATGGGATAGGACGCCGCAATGACCGACTGCATGGCGTCATTAAGAAAATGGAGTGCGGAAAGAGTTACAATGATGGGCAGCATGGCACGGAAGCCAGCAGAGGAGTTGTAGGTTGTTTGCATTTGATGCTTTAGTCTTTATCGGGCGCAAAATTAACCCCTTTGGATGGCGAAAGAGACATCCAAAGGGGTTAATAAAAGAAAAAAACATAAATTGCGTTTGCGGTCCCCGCAATGCAGTAAGAGATTAAGACACAAGCAAACAATGAACTTCATCTTCTATTGTTTCTTGTTTATGAAACATTATCTTTGCATATATATGACACGACTCCAAGCAAGGAAATAGCGAAGGCAGAAGCAATAAGGAAAGAATATTTCAAAAACAAATAACACTATGGCGCAAATGAATCTTACCCCCTTAGACGATGTACTTGACAAGCATTTTGGGAAAAAAGGAACAGCTAAACGTGACGCTTTCGAGAGTGACGTGGACGAAGCGCTGCACGCTTACCGCTTAGGCGAAGCAATAAAGAAAGCACGGCTTGAACAAAATATGACACAAGAGGAACTTGGTGAACGCATAGGTGTTAAACGGGCGCAAATCTCCCGCTTAGAAAGGGGCTACAGTATCACCATCCCAACCATGCGCAGAGTGTTCCGCGCTCTTGGCGTAATGACAGCTACCATTGATTTAGGCATTGCCGGGAAAGTTGCTCTTTGGTAACCCCCAAATACATTAGCCCGACTGCTAAAACGGCACACAACAGACACTCTCGCCCCAACTAAATACAATCCCCCTCCTGCTCTTCAAGTTGGCACAGGAGGGGGATTTGTATTTTTCAGACAAATTATAATCGGAAGCTCTGCAATAACCGAGCGGTACAATTTATCATCATAGGTTGGTTAGCTCAGCTACCAATCATGCACATACTCTCAGTAAATTGTGAGCATAAAAAAAGAGCCAAGATATATATCTTGACCCTTAATCTTATCACATTTCAGTGTAAAGCTGCGGAGAGGACGAGATTCGAACTCGTGAAACGCTTTGGGCGTTTACACGCTTTCCAGGCGTGCCTCTTAAACCACTCGAGCACCTCTCCTTTTCAAAAGCGATGCAAAGATAGGGAGTTTGTTTGGAAGTTGCAAGAGGAGCACAGGAAAGTTTCACTCAAATGGTATCAAACAATGAAAACATAACAGTCCACACAAATGTGCGAACCTCTCTATTTCTACATTTTATACCTCTCTCTACAAACCCGAAACCACTATTCTTCAGGTTCTGGTTCATATGGATCAACTTTGCCATGAGTGCCAGACTGTTCAGCTACAACAATAGCTACATCAATCTCTACAGATAAATCCGCATCTGGTGCAATATAATTTCTTTTCTTATCCATTATAATAAATTACTAACGTTTGTAAACATAAAATAACACAGGATAATTAATATCAACCTTCATAAAAGAGGCAGGATAAGTCAAAACTCAACCCATCCACCAAATGAGACAGCAGTAACTTTGCTAAACTCATTTGGTGTGGGGGAATTTATATGGATTATTTACTTTACAGCAACACGGCTACGGACAGTCGAGTTGGCAAATCTGTAGGTGGCGACATAAACTCCATCTGGCACAGAAACAGAAACTGACCCCTCTGCTGATTTCTCTGCGATAAGACGACCTGCGAGATCATAGACTGAGAGAGTTCCGCTCACTGAAGAGTTTACATAAATCCTTCCGTTTGCTGACTTGATGGCAGAAGCATCTGGGGTTGCAATCTTTTTATCAGCCGTGCGATCAACCTGCGCAATGTTGAGATTGAGGCTCAATTGTTTGCAGTCCCAACGGTCGTAGACCTTATCTCCCTCGAAAGAACGGTTTATAGATACGAGTGAGCTTGGCTCAGACTCGACATAACCATCCTTAACATTGATGTTCATAGAGAGGTTGTTATCCTTGCCCGGGTAGTTGAGAGCTATGTCGCCAAGACTGATTCCGAGCTCGCTGTCACCAAGATTATAATCAAGGACACCAAGATTAACCGCTCCCTCAGACATATTCTTGTCTACGCTTACACGAATAAAATCAGCGAGCGCACTGCCATAGCCTTTATACTGTTCACTAACTTCGGTAGGCATCTTAACCATCTTGATGACCGCAGCCTTATCAGACTTAGTCTGACCTGGTTCATACGCACCGAGATAAGGGAAAATATAGCCGCCGCCCATGAACTCACTGTTATAGCAAGTCTCAGCAAGAGTCTCCCAAACTGTGTTTATGCCATAATTGGCATCATAGTCTGACGCAGTCTCGCTATTGTGCAACTCATCATACTTGTCCTCAGGAACAAAGTAGAGAACTACGACACTGCGAAGTCCCTCACCCTTTTGGACGGCCTCGTCCGTCTCATCAACATAGAGACGGATATACGGGTAGTCAACAATATCAGACTTGCCATACTTCTCATCAGCCATGGCATAGCTGCAGACGTCAGACTTAGAAACAGTCACAACGCTTTGGTTGCCATTCTGGTGAACAAGCTGCGCATTGCAGATTTGCGGCTGGAGATAGCCGTAGTACATCTTGCCTGGCGCATCGAAGGTGGTGAAGCCAGTCTTGAGGTTGTACATACTGTAAAGGCTCGGCATGACAAAAGATAGATGCACATCCTTCACGTCATTTACAAACTGGTCACCAGCGGTTTCAGCTATGCTTCGCCAATCGATAGGAGCCTGATAGGGGTTATTGATGAATGTCTTTACTTGGCCATCATCATAAACTCCTTCGGGATTGACATCCTCGATTGCTAATTCATACCCCACCTCATCGTTTATTGAGCCTGCACAACGAAGAGACACCGTAGTTTCCGTAAAGGTATTGTACAGATACAAAGGTTGTGAAGATGAAACTCCAGCCAGACTTTCCCAAGTATAAAATGCTGACCTAAAATCCCTCTTATCAAGATATGGGGCTAAAATGCCAGAAGATTTTATTTTACTATTAAAATAGTCACGATAAATCATATCAATCCACCCAGACACAGACTTGCTCCCAAGTGGATTTGAAAAAC
>CAVFBC010000048.1:0-9067 GCA_963620575.1 Alistipes putredinis
AACCTTAGGAACTGCGCTTATTGGGGCGATTTTTCGCTGCCGAAGATTGTGTGGAAAATCATAGGCAACCGACTGGGCTTCGCTTTGGAGACTAACAAGATGATTTTGAACAACGCTTGCTACATCTTGACTTGTCGTAAAGGCGGACTGGAATATCTTGAGGCTATGCTTAACTCAAATGCTGTTTTGTGGTACAGCTTCGTCACAAACATGAACAAGACCGGAGTGGGTGACATGCAAGTTGGCGCACAGAACATAAATATTCTCCCCATCCCGCTGCACCCGCAAGAAAAGCATGAGCTATGTGAATATGTCAGTAGTTTGCATGAGAAGTTTGATTCTGCTGTCTTGGACAAAATAGAGTCTCTTGTCTGCGATGTGTATGGGTTTTCTGATGATGAGAGATCCTTTCTTCGTCAGTTTGCCAAAAACATCTTTGAGTGACAATCTTGCTCCTTTTTGACAATCAAACAGCTAAGCCCGGTAGTCGTCAAAGGCTATCGGGCTTAGCTGTCATGTGAAAAAAGCGGCCCTACTTCAAGTAGTCAAAAATGAAGATAGGAAATGAGTTAAGTATAGCGACGCTCTCATTCACGTCCACGTACTTGTCTCTTTGCGCCTGGAATATGGCCTTTTGATTGATTGCTGTTTTCTCTTCGGGGATTGCATAGTCGCCGGAGGTCAGGAAGTTGGCTTTGCAGACGTTTTGAAACTTAAGGCTCAGCCAGTTCTCTGCTACCCTCTCGGCTTCTGTCTTGCCAAGGTCGATGAACCGGAAAGCCTTGGCCTCAGCGCAGGCGAACCGCTCTGCGTTGCCCTTGAACTTGTGGTTGACGCACTCTTCGCGGGTCGCCACGTAATTCACATATTCGGCGTCGGGAGGCTCTTTGGTATATTTAAGCGACTCAATCATCGGGTAGTTGACGTAGAGCTTGCCGTTTTCCGTCTCGTCGTCAAAGAAGTCAAGCATCTCGCTCAATATGTCGTTCACTTTCCCTGTTCCAATCCTGTTCTGAAAGTCGTAGTCGAAAAAGAGGAAAATCTGGGAGAACAGTGTGTCTACTCGTTTCCCGGGTGGCGGAGTTATGCCATTTTCTTTCAAAGGCAGTGAGCGGAAAAGGTCGTAACCGTTCCGGACTAAGTTAGAGTAGAGTGTCGGCAAGTCGTGTCGGCACTTCACGATGCGCAACTCCTCGCCCGACAGGAATAGCTTCCCGATCGAGTCGAAGACCGTAGGCTCGGCCTTGCCTCCCTCAAACACGAATAGAATCATAGGCTGAAAGTTCCCCCTCGATACAGTTTCTCCAGATTATGTCCCAGTCGCAGCTCCTTGTCCGTCAGGTCGCAAATGGCGCTTATCTTGTTGCCTTTCAAAAGAAAGAAGCAGTCAGGCCGCAAAAGGTCGTTTGAGAGGAGGTAAGTGTCATGGGTCGTCAGGAATAGCTGGTTGTCGCCCTTGAAGAGCCGTTGGCAAAGAGAATATGAGAGTTCATGATGATAGAAAGCGTCAAACTCGTCAATAAAGATAAATGATGCGTTCACCATCTTTTTCAGCCAATAGTATTGCAACTCCAGATTCATGGTGCCTGTCGACGCCACGAGCAGGAATGGGATGCGGACTCCGTTGATGATGGCGTAGAGCGCATTGTCGCCCAGCGACGACTCGGCAAACGTGAATTTTTGGCCACTGACCTCGCTCAGGAAGAAGGCGAAGTCGTCAGTCAGATGGTTGTTGATGATATACTCCTCAATGTTGCTGCCACCCTCTTTCAAACCTATAAACTCCCTGTTGTCAAGGCTTCTGAAAAACAGCATGTTCTCCACGAAGTCTCGCAACATGAGCAATGGGTGACCTTTGGGGAGAGGGGTTGCGCCAAGCAGGTAGTTGACCATTGAGATGTTGTTCGCGCTGTTTCGCAGGTTGTCCACGGCCGCATCTGTAAGAGCGAAACTGCTGTCAATGCGCAGTGTGGCGGCATCCTTAAACAGAATCTCCTTGCCGTTTATTGCCATTCGCTCTTTCACAATCTCGCCCCTCTGGTCCTTGGCCACCTTGGCGTAGCTGTATGACAGCGAGTCACCACCGAATTTGAACTCATACTCGAACTCCACTGGCCTCCCGTATCCGAAAGCCGAGGCGTAATTCAGATAATAATCCGGCTTTTTCCATTTGTGAGACAAGTGGTTGGCTATGTCAAACACCGCCAATCCCAGGTTGCTCTTGCCCGACCCATTCTCGCCATATATTATGCCGTTTTTCACTACCCCGTCCCTTATTGCGCCCGGGTTGAACGCATAGCTGCTCGGGTGAGACAAGTCCCACTCTATCTTCTCCGCAAAACCGCGATAATTGGCTACTGAAAATCTCGTCAGCATGACGTTTCGTCTTTGAGGTGTTTAATTGCCGCAAATTTACTCATCTTTTTCTTGCTCCGTAAAATAATTACGGCAGTTATATCGGCGATTTTTCGCTGCCGAAGATTGTGTGGAAGAGAGTCGGGTCAATACTGAGGTTTGCTTACTGCAAAGATGCATCATTATGCCTTGACAGTACATGTTTTGCAACGGGGAAAAATATAGAATTTATCTGTTGCGTATTGAACTCACCTTTGGGACATTATATGCTTAATGAAGCGCCAAAGACAGGTACGGGTGACTTACTTGTAAGCGTTCAAGCAGTTGAACCCATTCGCATTCCGAATGTACCCATCGGCCTAAACGAACTATGTTCAGAGGTCTTAGCTATTCTTTGTAGTGAAGAGCAAAGAGACATGGAGGCGAAGGTTAATCACTTTATTTTTGAAATCTACGATTTATCTCCCAAAGAAATTGCATACATAGAAGAGAAATTTAGCTGACTTCTATGTAAAAGGTAGTCCAATTTGATGTGCTTAAATTGGACTACCTTTTACGTAAATCCTCCTAAAGATTAATAATGAAATCTATTTCAATCTTATCCAATCCATATTGATGGCATACCAATCTATCTAACTGAGCATCTAACTGTTTGTCATATTGCGAATTTATCTGAGCGACAAGTTGCTCTATCTTTTCACTCGGCGCTGAAATTGGAGTTTGCTCTATTGTATACTTCAGCCATCTGTTTGTGCCAACACCTGATGTCGTCCCTAAGCAGTGTTTGAAGTACCATGTGATTAATTTTGAGTTCAGCAGACCCAATATGTGTGGCACATGCTCTCCCGTCAAGAAAAAGACCGTATTCACCAACATTATGTCTTGCGCATAAGAGAACTTAGGCTCATCGGACAACTCAATCCACACAATCTTCGGCAGCGAAAAATCGCCGATATAACTGCCCCTACTCCTCCTCCCCTTTCCAAGTCACAGTCATGTCGATGCCGAGCCGCTGGGCGATGAGGCGCAAATCCCTAACCTTGACGTCGTTCGAGATGTTCACATAGATGAACCAGCCGTCAACCAACCTCTGCCAATGGCCTTCGTCGGTCCTCTTGACCTTGCCCACCAAGTTATAGTCACTGTGTACGATGCCGAGATTCGAGACGGCCTCGAACCCGATGACCCGGAGGGCATCAATCATCGTATCGATGGCCGCAGGGTGACATATGGTCTGCCCCGTCGAGGCGAATGAGACTGAGATGGGGGACGAGGGACCGCGGGTTATGTCTCCACTTTTGGAATTGGTGACAGCGGGGTCGTCCTCGTCGGTCTTCACGGGCTCGGGCTCAGCGATGTCGGTCGCCCCCTCTGTGGCGTCAATCACCCCGGCCCTGTGGGACACGGCGATGCGCACGGGTTGCCCCGGGCGGTACTCAACCATCAGTGTCAGTCCGCGCCTGACATCGGCAAGGCGCGGGGCGACCTCACCCCTGATGACATCAGCCACCGAGCCACCAACGATGCCGTCCTCAATAGCGTCACACGCCGACCGGAACTCATCGCTCAGTTCGGGAGACAATTCCTCAAGGTTGGTGGTGGTTTGATATAGCCTCGCGTATTTCTCTTGCTTGTTTTCAGTCATGGGGTCGGGTTATTTTTTTCACTAAGATAGCCATTTTTCATTGAATGGGCGACACTTGCGGCCATATTGCTGAGAGTCAATGGAGCGAGACGGAGCAGTCATGAGCATATATTAGCCGGAAAAACGACATGAACTACGCGTACATCAGAGTGTCAACCGACCACCAGACAGTAG
The DNA here is from genome assembly GCA_963620575.1 of Alistipes putredinis. GTDB lineage: Bacteria > Bacteroidota > Bacteroidia > Bacteroidales > Marinilabiliaceae > W3P20-009. Next base: position 4,175 of record CAVFBC010000048.1, read on the forward strand.
AAAACCAGCGCTTCGAGATTACCCGTTTTTGCAGCGACCGCGGCATGGTCATTGACAAGTGGGTCTGCGAGACAATCAGTGGGACCAAGCCTGCCGACAAGCGAGACCTCGGCTCCCTGCTGCGCAAAATAGGCACGGGCGACATCATTGTTTGCTCCGAGCTGTCGCGGCTGGGCCGCAGCCTTTTCATGATTATGGAGATACTAAGCGAATGCCTGTCAAAGGGTTGCCGCGTATGGACAATCAAAGACGGCTATCGGCTTGGCGATGACATACAGAGCAAAGTGTTGGCGTTCGCTTTCGGTCTCTCGGCCGAGATTGAGCGCAACCTCATCAGCCAGCGCACGAAAGAGGCTTTGGCGCGCAAAAGGGCGGAGGGTGTCACGCTGGGCCGCCCTAAGGGCAGACGCACCTCGCCAAAGAAACGCAAACTGTACGGCAAAGACACCCTAATCCGCGAACTGGTAAAAGCAGGCGTCTCCCAGCGCAAGATGGCCGCCATCTGCAAAGTGGACCGCAACACGATGAACCGCTACATCAAGCAGTTTATCAGTGAAGAGGCGTCGGGAGAAAAGAGAGAGATAAATCGGCTCGACGCAAAATAAAAGCAAAGGGGGCGCGTTAACGCTATGATATGCCGTCAGCAGACGGCAATAGGCAAAGAGATGCGAAAAGACAATGCAGGAGGATTTTAGAGAATGGGACGAGTCTGGCTCAAGCCGTTTTGGGGGTCGCATATGTTAAAATGCGCACCCCCTTGTTGTAAAAAAAAAAAATCAAGCACAGAGTTTGACAAGTCGGAAGGTGAAGATGTTACGGTCAAAGCTCCGAACTTGCAGGCTGCTAAGGCGGCGAGGGAGAGAGACAACATTTCGAGTGGCGATTACGTAGATGGTTACAAAAACAGTAATTCCAATGATGAAGATAGTCAAACTGATAGCAATAATCTCTCCTTTATTCCTGATTGGATGCGGAGAATCTTCGGACACCCCGCCCAAACAGCCAGCGCAGCCGCAAACTACGTCAGCCAGCACATCCCCTTTTTGATAGGGGAGTCGGGCTCTTACGTGAAAGACTTGTCCGACTCCCGTATTTCAAGAATAACCCCAGAGACTCAGAATGTGAAATCAATCCTTGGCAACACATTCATTGAGATGACTAATACAAATACCATTCGTCCTGCCAAGCAATTCAAAGAGGCGAAAGCTGACGAACTTTTGAGTGACAGATACATACCACTCTCTAACTTCAAACTCTACATGGGTATTGAGAACGGGAAGCTTAAGTCGACTCATTGAGCAACTTTAACGACCAGACTGTTGTCACCCCGGTCAGGAACAAGACAGACTTGACCTATTCACTTATGAGGCAAGACGCGGCAGGGCAAGTAGCGGCAAACAATAAAGCCAAATGGTGGAGAGAGACGACCCACCCTGACATGACGCAAGAGGCGGTTAATGACTCAGTCGCCAAATATGAGAGCATTGGCGGCACTCCCGTCGGTTTTGTGGGCAAAGACGGCGCAGTCGTTCCTATGGTTGGCATGAGGCGAGACAAGTCGTTGCTCGTGTCCCCCAACGGCAACTCAATGTTCTTGAACAATCTTGACGGGTTTAATGCAAGGCAAGACTCTTTAGTCAACGCCTTTCTCCGTAAAAATGGGGGCGCATACCCTATTCAACTTGACAACGGGCGATATGCGCATTTCTTAGAGGGAGACAAAGCCAACTACGACTCTTATGTGGCGGCAGACCTGTATAGAAAGCCGGAGAATGTATGGGCGTTCGGTGAGGTAAGGTGAAATGCGTGATAAGATAATCCTTCTTCTGTATTTGCTAAATACAATTTCTCTCGCGTGAGCCACAATAAAATCCCGAGTAGTGCGTTATATGAAGAAAAATCAAATGGCTATGAAGAGGATTGCGATTATAATATTGTTGCTGTTGGGAGAGCTTTCATATACCGGCTGCTATGGAAGAGGGTTGAGAGGTATTTTTAAGAGAAGCGTCACGATTGAGTGTTATAGGTCGATGGGTAGTTTTTATCCTTGGGATACTTGTACCATAGATATGGTTAGCGGCTACTATGCTATTAAGGATACTTTAAAAAGCGAAGGTACGGCTTACATGGTGTCAAAGATAGACTCCACGATGGAATTCTTTTACAGAATCGAAAATAAGAGTGTATGTTGTTACAGAACGAAGAAAAGACTTTGCGGGAATGGAGTATATGTGTCTCGCGGACCTAAGGACTACTTTTTTGAAGTATCTGGTGAGGTCGCCCCAGATTTCAACTCCTTTCTGGGTGAGTTTCAGGTAAAAAAATAAGACAGATAATACGCAATATGAGCTATTCAGAGAATTAGATAGTGCAATCGAGCGCGGATACTTGTATGAAGATGGAAGGATACCCGGCATATACATTTCGGGATTTTCCCCCGCTGGCGCAAATGAGATAGTTCCATTGAGAGGAATAGACCTCCCACCTTGTTGTAAGAACAGGGTGGGAGGAGCTTTTTTATAGGCTAATCTCGGTATCGGCGAGGACGAAAGCCTGTTTTCGCCGGCCTTGCCGAGTTCGGGTTAACAGCCCAAGGTTTTCAAGTTCCCTTAGTAGTTTCATCGCCGTCTGGTGTGATTTAGAGAAGTCCAAGTTCATCCTAAGAAAGTCTAACGTCTTTGCTTCCAACTCTTTGGTTTTCCTTGGCGGTTTTTCCATATGGCACAAAGGTAGCGCAAATTAGTGAAAGGGTTTGAAAGTGTTTCACTTTTTACACTACAGGCAATCGTCTGGAAGCCCCAAAGAGTGCCACTTTATGGCGTATGTGATTGTGCATAAAAATATTAAGTGCTATAAAAATATTTACAGTATTGCACAAGTCAAGAGCATTATTTTCCTTTGCGCAGAGAAACTTCACATAGGAGGAGAATAAAAAATGAATGATTTGACAATGAATGACGTGTACGGAGGCGACTTTGCTGACGACGACGCGCAGGGTGGAAGTTCGGCGCTGGGTCATGAGAGCCAGGGTGTAACACCGCATGGGAGCAGAAAGGTGCAAGACACGACACATACATTACGCTTAATTCACAATCAATTAATGCATATGGCACGAATACCTTGGTACATTAACAGCCGCCCGTACAGCTATGAGGGCGGTGGTGACATTTTCGTCGGCACGCAGAACGAGGCCGACAAGTACGCCCAGTCGGTAGGGCAGCACAGGGGCAATCAGGTGTCCGGTGTGCAGAATGGCCTTGTGCGCAGGGCCGTTGACGATAAAGGCAACCCTGTGACCATGGACGGCGAGCAGGTGTACGCGAACCCGTACATGTTAGACGATGTAGTAGTCAAAGCACCCGATATGAGAGTGGCAAAGGCGGCGAGGGAGAGAGAGGGGTATGGCGGGCTGAACACATTGGCGGCAGCTGCGGTGTCTCTTCCTATCGGCTTAGGAGCAATGGCGATGAAGGGAGCAAAGGAGTACGTGCCAAAGCTATGGAGACGAGTTCATAGCAATATATATCCGTTTGATTATAACAGAGACGGTGAGGGAAATGAACACAGCCTCCCCGGAAAGGCATGGGGCGCACTGTGGCGTAAAGACAGAGGTAGGGACTTTGTAGACCGCTTAGCTGCTGCCGACCTCTCAGACCCTGATACTTTCCAGAAGTTTAATGACGAGTTCTATACGTTATCCCAAAAGGGATGGCTTCCTGGATGGCAGAAGAAGCTTGACGACTACGGATTAAAATACTTACAAGACTGCTTCCGTGTCAGATTAGACGAGATGCGGATGTTTGACGGAGAGAAACAGCTCTACAATTCATGGAAGCCTAATTACGATTACACCACGTCAGACGGGACACCAAGATACACATTCGCCGACCCTCAGAAGCGGTATGATTTCAACAAGGATGCCGCCACTTACATGAGATGGCGTGGCGGGCGAAACACACTTCAGACCTTCTCCAGCCCAGAAGAGATGCAGAAGACATTCTATAATCGAGACAGGTTCGGAAGCCAATATCACACGACGGACGTTGTTCCGAGTCGAAACGGGAAGAAGGTGCTATATAAGGTGCAGGAGGGAATGTATGAACCCAACGGCGACTACGTGATGGGGCATGACTACGATGGCAAAAACGCATGGTGGGCTGACTATTGGGATTACAGCATGCCGAATTGGGTGAACAGGCTTATGAATGTGACACCAGTCCCAGTAGGCGATAGAATAAACACTGACATATATGACAAGACTTTAGCCAGTATAAAGTTTAAGCCTACAGTCCCTGTCACATACACTCATGTGATGCCAGAGGTTGATGCGGACAGCCATAGATGGTTTGGCAGGGAATAAAAAAAGAGGGTCGGTTTTTCCGCCCTCTTATGTCTAACTCTTCCTTATCGCCTTGATTAGCAGCCTCACCGCATCTGTCAGGTTGTCTGCCTCATAATCATAGAGGGCTTCCTCAGAGGCGAACGGAGAGGAGCAGACCTCAAAATCACTTAGCTTATCAAGATTGCTAAAAACATCCTCAGCCTTCATCTGAGACCTGACTAATACTCTGCCATCGGTAAATTTACTAACCTCTACAACAGTCCCCTTGTAATTATTAAATTCTAAACGTACTTGAAAGTCAAAATAATTCACAGCTCTATACTGCGCCACTGCCGTGACAGCAACAACGATAGCGCAAATCGCAACAATTAATTTCTTCATGTGTCTTGTTTTTAGTTAATCACCTTTATAACTATAACGCAAAAACCGCGATTTTATTGCGTTAAAACACACCTTTTTAAGAGAAAAATATTCAATCATAATTCACATTATGCGTGACAAGATAATCCTTCTTCTGTTCGTGGTCTGCTCCCTGCTCGGGGCTTTCTCCT
>CAVFBC010000049.1:0-8985 GCA_963620575.1 Alistipes putredinis
GAATAATCCTGAGAGGGTGATCGCCATCAAAGATTACTATGGTCCTGGTGAGCATATCTATGAGGATCAATTAGGTTTTCAAAAGGATGCGTACGAAGAGGCCAGAACCTATGTGGCTCGTGAGGCTTTTCGCTTCCATGTTGAGACCTGCGGTTTGGATATGGCTTTCTATTACCCAGAGACCGACACGTTCTACGGAATCCACACGGAGGTATACCCAGTCAGGGTTAAGGTTTTGCCAAGGTACCGGGACCGGTCAGAATATATAGGCTGGCAATGCGACAATGACACCCATGACGAGCCTGTGGAGGTTATTGCTGTTTTTAAAGACCGTTATCAGATATGGGATGGGTTGAAAATTAATGGGAAATCACTTGAGGAGGTCCTGAGGCACTCTTATATCACTTCAATTTTTTGATTTTTCCCCCTTTACCCCACCTTAAACCGTATTCTCAAAACTCCCCGCTCTGCGTCATAATCGTGACTCGCAAATTTCACGCTGCCAATCTCGGCCGTGTGGCTCACATGCTGGCCTATGCATAGGCACTCGTCATAGTCACCCACAGACACCACGCGGACGGTCTCTGACGCCCCTTCTGGCAGTCTCTTCAGGTCAAACCGACTTGCCGCCTCCGCTTGGGTTATGAAAGCGAATGTCACTGGCAAATCTTGGGCAATGACTTCGTTCACTGTGGACTCTACGCTTTTCAACTCATCCTCGCTTAGCTCATGGTCAAGCCTGAAGTCCATCTTGCTCTTCTTTCGTTCAATGTGAGCTTCCACGGCGCGCCCGCAGTGGAATGCGTTGTCCATTGCGCGGTTTATTATGTGCTCTGCCGTGTGGCTTGGGCGGTGCTCCTCTTTGTTGTGGGCGTTTAGCGTCACTTGCGCATCCACCTGCCCAAGCGGCCGTCCACTAAAATTGTCAGCAGGACTATGTTGATTATCCATAATATGATGAGGTCAAAAAGATAGGTGTCTATGGCGTGTCCGCGGAAACATTTGTAGGCTGTGAACAATGGCGCGCGAAATGAGGCGTCCGTGCTTTGGAACACCATGTCGTTCTTCTGCCACAGCCTGCCGTCATACTCCTCAATGACGTTTGTCAGGATGCCGGATGGCGAGGTCACCAAGTCGGCTATGCTCGCATTGTGGCATGCTCGTCTCAGGCTGTCCAAATACTCAGGCGCGTAGCTCTGGCGCAGATTGTCATCGGCCGCGTCCACATGGTTATACCTGCTGATGTTCAACTGCCTGATCTCATCAACATATTGCCATGCTGCCTTATAGGCGGCGTAGCCGAAAAGACCAGGCGTGAAGATGTCGAGGCTCGGTGCTTTCTGAGATGGGAAGAGGGCCGAAACACGCGACGTCTCATTCCGGAGCAAGTCGAGCGATTTGCGTAGACCCGTGGTGTCCTGCAATTCGGTCGCCTTCAGGGCGCGGTTGAGTGCTGATTGCATGGTCGGTGCCCAATAGTCTTTATAGAATGAGCATTGGCTCTTGGCCTTGTCATACTTATAGAAAATCTGCTCGTATTCGTTATAGCAGAACTGATTGACTGCCAATGCCTCAAATGCCCATCGTGCTGTGATTAGGTTGCCGTATATCGGCACAGACGTGGGGGTGCTGACGTCGGGGTTTATCTTGTCATATTTGACGAATACGCCGCTCAAGACAAGCTGCGGGATGACCATGAACGGGATGACTATGTATATGTTTATGGTCTTCTTCATCATGTCCGACATGTTAAGTCCCAGCAGGTTGGCAGAGACCGCGGTCGTGAAGAGTATAACCCAGTAGTCCAAATACATACCACTGATGCCCAGTATGGTGTTTGATATCAGTACGTAGACGAACATCTGGAAAGCGGACAGCACTGTCACCTGCGCACATTTGGAGAACACGTAGCTCGTCCGGCTCAGGTTGAGGAAATGCTCGCGTTTTTGTACTTGGCGGTCTTGGATTATCTCCTCCGCGGCCACGGTCAGACCGACAAAGAAGGCGATGATGACCGACACGATGATGTAGATGGGCATATCCTCGTTGGCGGCAAATGTGTAGCCGCTGCCGCTGGTTATGTCGTGATATCTCAATATGCCCGAGACGAGAAGGGCCATGATGGGGGCCTCCAGCAGGTTGAGCAGCAGGTATTGCAGGTTGGAGGTCTTAGATTTGACGTCGCGCTCAATGTAGAGCCTGCATTGCCTGTGGGGTGGGGGAGTCTTGAAAGTCACTTGCGGCAGTGGCTCGGGGTCGCCAACGTAGTTGATGTCTATGGCTCCCCAGTTGCCTTTCTCATACCACTCCTCTGGTGTCACTTTGCGAAACTGGGTGTTGTTGCCGTACTCATCCAGCACTGGCTGACTTATGATGTCCAAGATCTGCTCAACGTTGATGTTGCCACACCTGGGGCATGCGGCCTCTTGCGGTGACACCATGTTCAGTTGCAGACGGAAGTAGTTGAGTGCCTCTATCGGGTTGCCGTCATAGATGAGGTAGCCGCCCGTGTCGAGAATGAGCAACTGGTCGAACATCTTGAATATGTCCGACGACGGCTGATGGATGACCACGAATATGAGTTTGCCGTTGATGCTGAGGTCTTTCAGCAACTCGATGATGTTCTCTGAGTCGTGCGATGACAAGCCTGATGTCGGCTCGTCAAGGATGAGCATGGCCGGCTCGCGTATGAGCTCCAAAGCTATGTTGAGTCGTTTGCGCTGGCCGCCGGAAATCTTCTTGTTCAGCGGGTTGCCCACCTTGACGTTGCGCACCTCATAGAGTCCCAGGAGGTGCAGCATCTTGTCAATGCGCTCGTTGATGGCCTGACGTGGCAGGTTGTCAAAGCTCATCCGGGCGCTGTAGTACAGGTTGTCGTAGACGGTGAGGTCCTCAATGAGAATGTCGTCCTGTGTCACGAACCCGATAAGGCCCTGCAAAGCCTCCGAATTCTCATAAAGGTCTATGTTATTGATGTATATGTTGCCATGCGTCGGCTTGGCCATGCCCGATATGACGTTGGCGAATGTGCTCTTGCCCGAGCCGGACACTCCCATTATTCCCACCAAACTGCCCGAGTGCGACTCAAACGACAAGTCGTGGATGCCTATGGTGTTCTTGTTGAAGTTATAGACTACGTTGCGTGCCTCGATAGTTATGGGGACTGCGCCATCCGCCACCACGTGGCGCATCATGTCGTTGTAGAATATGGGTGAGCTTACCCCATTGCGGATGGAGTTGCCCGCACGCATTATGTATGTCCGACCCGGTGTAAGCGCCGAGCCGTTCATGTCCAAACTCTGTTCCCCGAAATACTTGAATAGGAAGATGTTGACGCTGTGGACGTAAACGAAGGCTATCTCGCCAGACAGGTCTTCCCAGAAGACGTGCTTGGGCTCCACAATCTCCTCGCAGTCACTGCGCCCCGAGAACACCACGCGGCTCGGCACTTCGTTTGTCTTGAGGATGAAGTCACGCACCATGTCGAACTCCTCACTCTCCACGTTGAACTTGTCAGCGATGACGTCGTTCACAAGGCCTTGCTCAACATATGAGATCTGACCTGTGTTCAGATACTCATACAGCTCGACTATGATGATGTATTTCTGGAATAGAGAGAGCTCCTTGTTCATCTCGAAGGCTATGCGCATCACCTTCGATGACACTCGCGAGATGGCTTTGTACTGATTCTCGCTCCTGAGTCCTAATCGGATGTTGTTGCGGTAATATTCGTCAAACTTGCCTATGTATTTGTTGGCAAGCTCGGTGTTGAGCTGCGAGGCTAAGAAGTTGTACACGACAACCCTGCGCTCACCCAAATCTTTCGAGCCGCGGACCGATGCCACGACTGCGAACAGCTGGACGAGCGCTTCGAGTATAGTGTCGCTCATGTTACCTTATTGAGTCTTTCTAACTGAATTTAGGCTCGGGTCTTCTCTCTCCTCGGCATCTGGCCACTATAGTGCGCTCTCGTTGAGCTTGAATCCGGTCATCACCGTCACGAAGCCTGACTGCGCCTCGCTGTCATCCAATCGCGCCTCGACAATGCACTCCATGTAGCCGTCAACCGAGAAATCCCAGTATGGCGCATTGCCATAGTCCTTGCTTGAGAACAGCAGGTTGTGGTCAATGTCATACACGGAGAACACGACTTTGCTGCTCGCGGCGTTGCCTACCGCGATTCTATATGTGGTGCCAGAGAATAGGGTGGTGTGGAACTCTGCCACCTCGTCACCCGTCAAGATGCTCCTGAACGGCTGGCCTGTCACTATATATGGATGCTCAAAATATGTCCTGCAAGTAGCCTCTGCCACCTCTGCCTGACTATTCACGCGGGTCGGGAGGAATGCTAAAAGCGCGGCAAAAACCGCAATCGCGCAACTTCTTTTCATCAGTGAAGTTTTTCTTTGGTCATGAATTTATCCCTAAAAATACATAAATATGCACACACCGCCAAGGCTTTTGCCCCCTATTTTCTTTTATACCCTTTCATGGCTCTGATTTTCATATATTTGAACTACCTTCGCATTGTAACACCTAACACCGATTCTTTACCTAATGACAAGCAAACTATTGATGGCCATGACAGTTGCACTCTCAGCCGCAAGCGCATCGGCCTCAGCGCAGTCTAATGACGAATCTAAGCCTCAGCGCAAGTTGTTCTCGCTTGAGAATACTGTTGGCGGTGGCCGGGAGATGAGAAATTATTACCCGTATAGTCTCAGCTCGTGGTCCACTCGGGAGGGCGACGACATTGTCTACTACACTTCCGACTATCACCTCGTGGCGTCTCACCCCGATGGCGGCGTTGACACCCTCACGTCCTATTCCAGCCTCCAGTCTATCGCAGGGGGCGGCTATGTGGCTATACTTGAGGCGGTCTCCACGACGCGGCTCTGGATTACGGACGGTGCCAACCTATATCTCGTCAACCCTAAGACGGGGGAAAAACTTCGCACGGTCTCCGAGCCGCATGACGACCTCGCATTCGCCCCGCTCACCGGCTGTGTGGCCTACACTTCTGGCTCTGACCTTTATGTCGCGACACCTGACGGCAGCAAGCGAGTCAACCCTCAGACAAAGGAGGAGGGCGTCCTCTACGGCTCTACAGTCCACCGCAATGAGTTCGGAATAGGTGGCGGCATGTTCTGGAGCCCCGATGGCAAGAGGCTCTGCTTCTACCGTAAAGACGAGTCTATGGTCAGCCTCTATCCGCTTGTCGATGTCAACACACGAGTCGGGTCTGTCCTCAACACGCGCTACCCCATGGCGGGCGAGACAAGTGAGCAGGTCTCCATCGGCATCTATGACATCAAGACCGCCAAGACCATCTATCTCAAGACTGCGTCTCCCGTCGACCGCTATTTCACCAACATCAGCTGGAGTCCCGACGGCTCTAAGATCGCTGTGGCGGAGGTGAACCGTGATCAGGATCACATGTGGTTCAACATTTACAATTCAAAGACTGGCAAGTTGGTCAAGACCCTTTTTGAGGAGACCAATGCTCACTGGGTTGAGCCGTGTGAGCCAGCTAAATGGATTGATGACGACCACTTTGTCTGGGCTTCCTATCGCGACGGGTATCGCCACCTCTATCTCTACGATTCCAAGGGGCTTGTCCGTCAGTTGACGTCTGGGGATTGGTGTGTCACTGCGATTTATGGTTACGACAATGCCAACAAACGGCTTGTCATCCAGACCAACCGCGAGGGCTACCTCTACCGCGACGTCTGCTCTCTCTCCCTCAATGGTGACCTTTTGCGTCTGAGCCCCGACAGCACTGTCTCTTCGGCAGCCTATGCCGATGGCAAGAGCCGTCTCGTCATTAACAGCAGCAGCGCCTCAGTTGCCAAGGAGTCCTCCTTTTGCTCCACAATCGGCAGCCAGACTACTGTTGTCTCACGTGTTGTAGACCCCTATTCTGATTTTGACAAGCCCGAAATCAAGCTTGTTGACCTCACCACGGCCGATGGCCTTTACCCCCTCACAGGTCGCCTCATCCTCCCCACAAATTTTGACCACGCCAAGAAATACCCTGTCGTCGTCTATGTCTATGGCGGCCCGCACTCTCAACTCGTTGATGCCAGCTGGCTCAATGCCGCCTCGCCCTGGATGCTCTATTTCGCTCAGGAGGGCTACATAGTCTTCACTATGGACAATCGTGGCACTGAGTTCCGTGGCTCCGCCTTCGAGCAGAGCGTGCATCGTCAGCTCGGTGTGCACGAGATGGAGGATCAGATGGTTGGCGTCAACTACCTCAAGAGCCTGCCCTATGTTGATCAGAGCCGCATTGGTGTCCACGGATGGAGTTTCGGCGGCTTCATGACCATCAGCCTCCTCACCACCTACCCCGATGTGTTCAAGGCTGGAGCCGCTGGCGGCCCCGTCTGCGACTGGAAGTATTACGAGGTCATGTATGGCGAGCGTTATATGGACACCCCTCAGCAGAACCCCGACGGATATGCCGCCACGAGTCTCCTCAACAAGATTGGCGACCTCAAGGCCCGTCTGCTCGTAATCCATGGTGCCATGGATAGCACTGTCGTCTGGCAGCACAGTCAGCAGCTTCTCAACAGCGCCATCGAGAAGGGCATCTATGTCGACTATTCCGTCTATCCCAATCACCCGCACAACGTCAGTGGGCATGACCGCACTCACTTGATGGGCTACATCAAACGCTATTTCGATGATTGGCTGAAGTAATAAATCTCATTTTAGTCCTGAGGGACTATGACGGATTTCTGCCGCCATGGTCATAAGGACACTTAACATCCTCTGGCGAGTAGCTGTCATTCCTGCTGCTCGCCAGTTTTTCGTTTAATGTGCTCTCCTTACCCCTTTGTCATGCCGTGTGGTGCTGTCCTCGAGCTTTTGTTTTTAGTCGCCTTTCTCTAAGTCAAGGAATATTTACGATTATGGCTCGCCCATCGCTTCCCTAAAATTGACTATATTTGCCACATTACATTCATAACATCATGACTCACAGACTCCTTTCTCTTTCTGCAACTGCCATTGCGTTGCTGTCCCTTTCCTCTTGCCACCATACGGCCGAAGGTCGGATTGAGTTTGGTGAGGCGCAGATAGACCTCGATAGCATACGGGCGCGTGGAGTGCTGCGAGCTGTGACGGACTATAACTCGGTGGACTACTTTGTACACAAGGGTGTGTCGGTGGGCTATCAATATGAGTTGCTCAGTGAGTATGCGCGTCATCTCGGGGTCAAATTAGAGATTGTGGCAGATAATGAGCTCGAAGGTGAGTATGATAAACTGGTCTCGGGTCGTGCCGATGTGCTGGCTGCGTCTTTAGTGGCAGACTCTACATTGCTGCCAGACATGTTTCTCTGTGAGCCCTATGGCCAGAGCCGCTTGGTCATCGTGGGTAGGCTTGGCGAATGCCCCCCTCCCGACTCGGGCTTTGTGGCTTTAGATGGCGACACTGTCTGTGTAACCGCGCATTCGTTCTATGCCAAGGCTCTTGAGCGTATGGTCGATTCGGCCGATGTGGATATTGAGATTGAGGAGATCCCGCACTATGACTCTGAGCAGTTGGTTGGTTTAGTGGCTGAGCGTGAGATTGGCAAGACGCTCTGTCTTGAGAGTGTAGCCAAGGCTAACCAGTGGTACTATGACAGCCTGTTTATCGGGCCGGCGGTCTCGTCGCAAGTCGATTTATCATGGGGTGTGAGGCGCTCTTCGCCCACTCTGCGTGACGACATATCCCAATGGATGAAGAGTTTCAAGCGCACCGCACTCTTCCGACGCATCTACCGCAAGTATGTCATCGACCCGCGCGAACACCACTCTAATTCGCAGAGTGTCAGCGCGTCAACCTATCAGCCTACTTATGAGCATATAATCAAGGAGGTGGCGCAAGATGGCAGGTATGACTGGCTTCTCGTCTCGTCCGTAGTCTATCAGGAGAGCCATTTCAACCCCATGGCCCACAGTTGGGCGGGAGCCACAGGCCTAATGCAGCTCATGCCCGAGACGGGGGCGCGTTTCGGCTCTGATGACCTCTATGATCCTCTGCAGAACATCGAGGCGGGCTATGCCTACCTCCTTTGGCTTGATGCCCGTCTTGCTCCCAATGTCCCCGATGCGCGAGAGCGCGTCAAGTTTGTCCTCGCCGCCTACAATGTCGGGCTCGGACACCTCATGGACGCCATCCGTTTGGCGTGGAAATTCGGCAAGAACGCCCAAATGTGGGATGCCAACGTCGAGACGGCCATCCTGCTCAAAGCCAACCCCACGTATTACTCCGACCCCGTTGTCAAACACGGCTTCTGCCGCGCCACGGAGACGGTAGCCTATGTGAAAAACGTCATCGACAGATATAGGAACTATAAGAAGGCGATGCTGTGAGTGGTGATAAGTTTTCCAATGCTCTGCAGTGGAGGTTGCAATACGGCAGGATTGTGCATCTTGATGAGAATGTTCGAGGAATAACCAAGATTGTCAGTTATGGTGAGTGACGGTAAGCAAAAGTCGTCTCTTATGCGCATAGATTTACACCATGCACTCTCACTCGCATTGGCTGACGGGTTGGTTTCCCAAAGTGAGTATGATAGCTCTGTAGCGGCAATGAGCTGTTGATGACAGATTTGATTATCAATTAAAAAAATCCAGCCCTAAGCTTTGTTTTTCAAAGCTTAGGGCTGGAAGGCTTTTTTGTGGGGGGATTGCTATCGAAAAGCCTTTTGAAAGGTCATAAAGTCATGGCTGGCACTTCTCAAGAGTGACCAGTCTTCTTTTGATGTTTCCTCAAAGGAGGGGAGTTTGTTGAAAATGAGTATCGCGTGGCCTTCCTCCATGCTGCTTGGCCGAAATGGTAATGGGAAGTCGTCTTTGCCTTGTCAAAAGGGAAAAAACGCAGTAAGGATGGAGAAAAGCACAAAAGACTTGCGTGGCGTTTTTTTTTTTTTAACTTCGTCTGATTTTTAACAACAAAATCGCGCATAATGAGCGATACAGCATTACATATTGT
>CAVFBC010000050.1:0-2171 GCA_963620575.1 Alistipes putredinis
GACTATGTTGAGGGCACTGACTTAGTTGTTGATGGCACAAAGAGCCTTAAGGCTGCTGCTGCGTCTGAGACAATCTACGCTATCTACTATTACAATGGTTCTAAGTGGGAAGAGGCTTCTGATGCCATTGTTGTCTCTCCTTCCGACTATACCACTATGGGCTTGAGCAACTCGAACTTCAGCAAGACTTATGCAGCTGATACTTATCTGCCTAAGTTCCTTGAACTCAAGTACCCCTATGCAAGTGCGGATGATGAGATTTATGTAGCGTACCACTACTATGATGGCTCTACAACATCACTCTGTGCCGACAAGTATGTCTACACTTCTGGAGCATGGTCTAAGGTCAGCCCCAATGCTACCACCGAACCATTCGCTTATAGTGCAAGTGGTTGGGTCTATGATCCAAGTGTGACCATTACTCTTCCTTATGTTAGAAATAACGCAACCTCTGTAGCTTTCTATCAGGCTGTAGTTGACTGGGTTTGGGAGAATATTGACAAGGAACTTGGTTCTTCTAAGAAGGGCGACGCAATCGGTTACACCTCTTCTTATGGAAATAATGAGTACTTCACAGGTTGTTCTGCTTACTATTGCAATGTTGACTGGCGTCCCGCAAAGGCTGTTGCTCAGTATGCCGCAGGTTTCGAGGGACTTGATGATGACCAGGTCATTGCTAAGATGCAAGAGAATTTCATCAATGTTGTTGGTAAGGTGCTTGGTGTACTCTATCCCGATGCTAAGGCGATTGATGGTGTCGATGTTATTTATACCATTAATTTCACTGCATATTTCGATGGTCCAACAACGAAGGTATACACAATCCAATATAAGGTTGTGGACAAGGCAACTTTCGAGTACGTTGAGGATTCTCTCCAACCAACGGAGTAATGTCTTTTATCGTTAAGGCTTTATAATCATGGGGTGGCTGGCCTTTGCTGGTCACCCCTTCTCTTATATCATCTACCTAATGAAACTTTTTAAACAGTTATTTTTAATTCTCTTTGCGGTCACATTTGCAGTCTCTTGTAGCGATGATGCATCAGACTCCGCAAAGCTGACTGCAACAACTACTGAGTTGTCTAACGAGGGAGGTAAGGTCTCCATATCCATTTCAACTGATGGTTCTTGGGTTATCTCTTCTTCCGCCACTTGGCTTTCTTTGTCAGCGGAGTATGGAACGGAAGAGAACACGGTTATAGTTGCAACAGTTAAAGTCAATGCCAACGCGGAGCAGCGTTCCGCCACAGTAACGCTCAAGAGCGGTTCCGCCTCCGATGCAATTACTTTTAATCAGGCAGGTGGCTATGTCGAGGTTTATCGCGGTCTTGAACTCCCCGCACAAAACTCAAGCAACTACTTTGTCTCTCACTATGCCGAAGTAAATGGCAAACAGGCTATTAACTACTCCGTGGAGTGGAATAACTATATGAAGCATGCTGAGTGGGTTGCATTCTTCTTTGATAAGTATAATTCGCAAAATAATGTAGAAAGGAAGGATAATTTTCAAGTTGACCCTGACCTTCCTGAGACTATGCAAATTGATAACTCATATTTCACCAATGACGGTTTTGATCGCGGTCACCTCTGTGCAGCTGCCGATAGGCACTACTCGTCAGAGACAATTGACCAGACTTTTTATTTCAGCAATATGAGTCCGCAGCTCAATCCCTTCAATGCTGGCATTTGGCAGCGACTTGAGGAGGAGGTTCAAGATTGGGGCCGTTCAACGACTACTGGTAAGTTTGACACTGTGTTTGTAGCTAAGGGTGGCACTCTCAATAATTTGCTCAAGAATTTTACGGGTTCTAAGGCCGGTAGTGACAAAGTTGTCCCAACAACTGATGCTGAAGGCTTCACCATTAAAGGCCTCGCTTGCCCCGCTTATTATTTCATGGCAATCCTCTCTGTTAAGAGTGGTGCATATCAGGCTATCGGTTTCATTTTGCCTCATTCGGATACTCTTTCTCCTATTGATGGTGGTAGCAGCTACACTGTGGCTGACCTTAAGAAATACGCCGTATCTATTGATGAACTCGAAAAGCAGACTGACCTTGATTTCTTTTGCAATCTGAGCGATGATGTCGAGTCTGAGGTTGAGGCCTCGCTTGATCTTGACGCTTGGAACTGGTAACAGAAAATAACTCATAATAAAAAAGACTCCCCCGATT
>CAVFBC010000050.1:2181-8599 GCA_963620575.1 Alistipes putredinis
ACTCTTTGCTGAGCTGACGCTGTGCCTCGCCTTTCTCGAAACGCTCCTGATAACCATCTGAATAGAAGTAGCGTGATGAGTCTGGCGTATGAATCTCGTCAATCAGTATGATTTTGCCGTCCTTCTTGCCAAACTCATACTTTGTGTCAACCAGAATCAAACCATGCTTTGCGGCAATCTCCGTGCCACGGGCGAAAAGTTTGCGAGTGTAGTCCTCAATCTGCTCCCAATCAGCCTTCGCGACGATGCCCTTTGAGATAATCTCCTCGCGGCTGATATTCATGTCATGACCTTCGTCCGCCTTGGTTGTCGGGGTTATAATGGGCTCAGGGAACTTCTGGTTCTCTTTCATTCCCTCGGGCAACTTCACTCCGCAAAGTTCACGTGCGCCGGCCTTATATTCGCGCCATGCTGAGCCTGTAAGGTAGCCACGGATGATGACCTCAACCTTCAGAGGTTCGCACTTTGTGCCAACAGTGACCATTGGGTCGGGAGTAGCTATCTTCCAGTTTGGCACGATGTCCTTGGTCGCATCAAGAAATTTGGCGGCAATCTGGTTCAGAACTTGACCCTTGTAGGGGATACCCTTTGGCAAAATGACGTCAAATGCTGAGATGCGATCCGTTACCACCATCGCCAACAATTGGCCATTGATATCATACACGTCGCGTACTTTGCCATGAAAGACGCTCTTCTGACCAGGCAGATGAAACTCTGTGGTTGTTACAGCTGTGCTCATTTAGGTTTGTTTTTGTTTGTTGCTATATAGCTTAAACTGTTTTTTTCTATTTGCTTCCGCTCTTCTCAAAGGCGCTCACAATTCGTTGGACAAGTTTGTGCCTGACTATGTCGCCTTGGTCGAACTGGATGACGCCAATACCTTTCACGTTGCTCAAAATCTCGCATGCCTTGAGAAGCCCGTTCTTTTGCCCATCAGGCAAGTCTACCTGAGATGGGTCTCCTGTAATGATGAACTTAGAGCCAGACCCCATGCGGGTCAGGAACATTTTAATCTGTGGCAGTGTGGTGTTCTGCGCTTCGTCGAGAATGACAAAGGCGTGGGAGAGTGTGCGTCCTCGCATAAATGCGAGGGGAGCTATCTCTATCACGCCATTTTCAAGCATCTCCTTTAGTCTAGAAGCCGAAATCATGTCTTCGAGCGCATCATATAGAGGCTGAAGATATGGGTCTATTTTCTCTTTCATGTCGCCCGGCAGGAAGCCTAATTTCTCTCCCGCCTCAACAGCTGGACGACTTAAGATTATTTTGCGTACCTGCTTTGCCTTTAGAGCCTTGACTGCAAGGGCAATCGCTAAATATGTCTTTCCACTTCCAGCAGGGCCAACTGCGAAAACCATGTCGTTTACCTCTGCGCTTTCCACCATCTTCTGCTGGTTCACGCCGCGCGGTTTGACCGGCTTTCCTTCTACCGTATGTACTATTATTGAGGCGTCTGTTGGCTTCACAATCACCCGCTCTCCATCAATGACGGCCTTTATTGTCTCTTCTGGCAAAACGTTATGTTCATGGTAATACGCCAAAAGATTTGACATTTTCTCGTCAAACTCGGCAACTGACTGGGCATCACCCGTCACTTTCATCCACGCTCCGCGGACAACGATGTTTATGTGCGGAAAGCCGCGGCGCATCTGTTCAAGTTTGTTGTTAGACACACCACAAAACTCAGTGAGGTCGACCTCATCGAGCAATATCAATTTCTCTATCTCTTTACCGTTCAAATCTATTGTTCTTATATGGCTTTTCACGCTCTGCAAAACTAATAAAAGCGGTGTCAATTGGCAATTAAAACAGTAAATTTGTCTTATCCAATGGTGAATATATATACTGACTAAGCGTCAACCTAATCTAAGCTAAATATGTCTCAGACTGAAAATTCTCATATCTCGCAAGAGTTAATCGATAGCCTGTCTAATTTTGACAATATACTCCGTCGTATCCGAAAAGGGTGTCCTTGGGATAAAAAACAAACTTGGGAAACACTCCGCCCTCTGACAATTGAGGAGGTTTTTGAACTTGCTCAAGCGATTGAGGATAATGATGCCAAGGATGTTAGAAAGGAACTCGGTGATGTTCTCTTACACATTGCTTTCTACTCCCTCATCGCCGAGGAGAATGGTTTCTTTGATTTGCATGATGTGCTTGATTCTCTATCGGAAAAGCTTGTTTATCGCCACCCGCACATCTTTGGAGGCGTTAAGGCAGAAACTGCCGATGAGGTTCTGAAGAATTGGGAGCAGTTGAAATTAAGGGAGAAAGATGGAAACAAAGGTGTGTTGAGTGGTGTGCCGCGCGCGCTTCCTGCGCTTATTAAAGCTTACCGCATCCAGGGCAAGGCTCGCGGGGTGGGTTTCGATTGGAAGGAGCCCTCAGAGGCGTGGGAAAAAGTAAAGGAGGAGGCTGAAGAGTTTAAGGCTGAGGTGCAGCGTGATGATAAGGATAAGATGGAGGCTGAAATGGGCGATTTGTTGTTCTCTGTTGTGAACATTGCACGTCTCTATGGTATAAATCCTGAGAATGCGCTTGAGCTAACTAATAGGAAGTTCATCAAGCGCTTCAACCATATCGAGGATGGCGCAAGGTCGCAAGGTAAAAAGATTGATGAACTTACCATCGATGAGATGGAGGCTCTATGGCAAGAGGCAAAGCAGCTCAAATAATGAGTCGGTTCACTCACCCTCTGCCTTGTTGTCTCTAATCTTGGCGACAATGAATGCCAAAAGCCCACCACGTGCAGCCATGTATGTCAAAAAGGCAAGCCAAAGTGCATTGACGCCCATGAAGTTCCTCAGCCCCAAATAGACAATGAAAAACATCACTGTGGCAGCCGCCATCGTGTCGCGCATTGCTTTGCTTCTTGTCGCACCGACCATAATCCCATCAGCGACGAATGCGTAGAAGCATACTATTGGCACCGCAATTCCCCAGCCGATATGTTCACCCGCATATTGAAGTGCCGCCTCTGATGTCCCAAAGAGGCTGAATATGCCGTGCCATCCTATAGCGAATGCTATTGTGAAAACAATGGCTGTGGCAAAACCCGCAATGGTTAGACTGTCGATGCTCCTCTTTAGTCTCTCGGCATCTTTCGCTCCTACTAATCTGCCTGTTATGCTTTCACCTGCAAAAGCAAGTCCATCAATCAGGTAGCTGAAAAATGTGAAGATTTGCATCATGAGGGAGTTCGCTGCTAACGCTATGTCTCCATACCTGGCTGAATATGCTGTAAATGACGTGAAAACGATAATTAGGCAAAATGTGCGCAAGAAAATATCCCTGTTGACTGTCATTAGTCGCATTACTGGCTCTTTTTCAATAACTCGATGCCAATCGAGCCTCGGCATCAGTCTCTTATAGCGCACGAGGTATATTATCGCTGCCAACGCTAATGTTGACCACTGGGCAACGACCGTCCCCCAAGCTATTCCGGCAATGCCCATTTCCAACCCGATTGCGAGCCAGGCTGATGTGCCTATGTTGATGATGTTGCCCAATATGGCCATCACCATTGGGGTCTTGGAGTCCTGCATGCCTATAAACCACCCTGTTACGGCGAATAGGTTTACGGAAGCAGGTATGGCCCACCAACGCGCTGCAACATAGACGCCAGTCTCATACATGATTT
This sequence comes from Alistipes putredinis, assembly GCA_963620575.1. Classification (GTDB taxonomy): domain Bacteria; phylum Bacteroidota; class Bacteroidia; order Bacteroidales; family Marinilabiliaceae; genus W3P20-009. Next base: position 5,825 of record CAVFBC010000050.1, read on the forward strand.
CGGCCGAGCCACCCATGAAGCTAATAGCGATGTCACGTATTGGAACACCAAATAAAAGAAGCAACATGCTTAATATCAATCCCATGCCAATTGAGCGAACCCCTGTGAGCAAACATTCGTCAAGTCTGCCGGCACCAAAGGCCTGTGCGGTCACCCCACTGCCCCCCATTCGCAGAAAGGAGCAATTTTTGTATATCATGTTGAAGATGGTGGTGCCTATGGCTGTCGCTCCAATGGTTATGTCGCCACCCACATGACCAGCTATGGCCACATCAGCCATACCCATGAGAGGGACTGTTATGTTTGACACTACATTGGGTATGCTGAGTGCGGTGATTTCTCGCCAGACAGCCCTCTGTTGCGCTTTGCTTTCAGTTGACTTCATGACGCTAAATTATCGCTATTTCTTTTGATGTCGTCATGATTTGACTAAAAGCCAATGTTGTCAGATGAGGTCTATAATCCCTTGTTCATCTCTTGCGACAGTTCGGCGAAAAGTGGGTCTTGTGATATTATGTCTAAGTCACCGACAACGAATATCTGTTCTTTCGCTCGTGACAAGGCGACGTTCAGTTTCCTGTCCACAACAGTGCCGTCTGGTGCCTTGTACTGGCTGTCTTTAAGAAACTCAAGTTGGCTTGCCTTGGTGACCGTGAATCCATAAATGATGATGTCACGTTCACTTCCTTGCAGTCGCTCCACAGTGTCTATTGTCATGTGTTGGGCCATCTCGCCCATTTCGCCTTTGCCGGCTGCTCCGATTAATTTCGTCCGAATTGCGGCAATCTGACTTCGGTAGGGGACCACTATGCCTAATGTGACATCTGCTTTTGTCTCCTTTCCCGCTGTTTTTCTGATTTCCAGAATTTTAAGCGCCAACTCTGTGATTATGTCGGCTTCGTGAATATTTACCTTGTCCTGCTCTTCGTCAGACACGATTGGTGTTTCAGTATGTGAGTTGATGAAAAGGGTGCGCCTTGTCGCAATTAATTGTGTCAGTCGATCTGTACGTTGCAATTCTGGCTTTAGTCCAAGTTCGGCCGTCTGATGGGGTAGGGCGAGTGAACGCAATGTGTTGCCGTAGAAATGCCTGTTGCAAAAGTTTGCGACTTCGGGATGCATGCGACCATGCCTCGTGAGGCTATATACAAGTTTGTCATCACTGCCGTATAGTTCTATCATGCGCTCAAAGAATGAGTTTCTGCAGTCGGTAAGCCCAATCTTGCCCAATCGCTTGTCTTTCACTGCGCTCTGAGACCTGTTTTGCTGAACTACCGCCGGTAATTGTTTCTGGTCGCCAATCAAGACGAAACGCTCAATGCTGACCTCTTTGTGCAATGTGTATTTATTTGCCTCTGAGAGTATTCCTATAATTGAGGGCTCTAAAATCTGCGATGCCTCGTCTACAATTGCTAAGTCGAATTTTTTTAGCTTGAAAAGACCAGCTGAGCCACTTATTGACATTGTTGTGCCTACAAAGATGCGAGTCTCGTTAATCTTTTGTCGGACAGCTTCAACAGAGGGAAAGTCAACCGATATCAAAAGCCTTTTTTGATATGATTCGGCACACGCATATCTGCTGCCAATGCGTATGTAGTTGAGACCATCTTTTTCGAGTTTTGAGCATATCTCATCTACAGCCCTGTTGGTGTACGATAGCAGCAACACATTGTGACCCTTGTGTGCAAGTTCTTCGCGCAATATGTTCATTAGGCCAACAGATGTTTTCCCTGTACCCGGTGGTCCAACTAACAGAAACATGTCTCGAGCTGCTAACTCTTTGTCCACAAGTTCGTTCATGTCGCCATAGTCACCTATGCGCTTTTGTTTGTCGGGATTGACAACCGGCTGCCGCAAACCCATCAGCAAATTTTTTCGCTCTTGAGTCGTGCGTAGCAAATTAGCCATTTGTGAGGCTTGGCGTGTTGTGCCTGAATCCAAATGGTCGTGTTCTAGAGCCCAACGCTTATCTGCTTTGCTGAAGAACGACGGAGTCTGGGCTGAACGTAGTTTTATTGTTAGCCTCTTGGCTCTTGTCCCATCTCCCGATGTTTTGTCCTCTATGCATATAAGAGTTGCTCTATATGCAATGGTCTTTAAGACGTTTGGCTCACTTCCGTCGGCATAGTCATATAATGTCACGGGGTCGCTAACTCTAAAATTTGGTTCGTTACAATAGTCTTGCGCATTTGTTTTGGAGAATATAACTATGCTCATCTCGTCTTTTCCGTCTTCAATTTCGTCTCTGCGCATCTCTGCAAATTGAAGTCCCATGATCATCTCTCCTGCAGTCTCACGATCTTTGTTGCTTGAGTTCCAGATGTTGGCGTAGCCTTCTCTTCCATGCTGTGTTCCCCCAATTCTTGATGAAAGGTCTTCTCGAATGAGGAAAGCGAGCATCTCAAAAAAATATGCTTGCGTCAGTTGGTCCGCCATTTGTATTGGCAGAAGAACTGATTCCAACTCTGGCTTCGAATAAGGCAGCCACAGTCTGTCGCTAACTTTCCTTTGCCTGAATTGCTCCGCATTCCAACTTAAAAGGTCTTGGCTTAACTCTGCCGGATTGGTATACCTGAATTGGTCATGCACAATAGAGTTCCTTATTGCAAAGACTGTTTTAGTCTGCTCGTCACTCATGCTTGCACCTTCCCTTATTAGTCCCTGCTGAGGCTCGTATTTTGAGTAAAGAAAGTAGCGTGACGAATGGATACCATTGTCTCCAAAGCCTACGGAAAGCATTGTCTTGTAGAGCATCATCTGTATGTAATGTTCCTC
>CAVFBC010000051.1:0-8485 GCA_963620575.1 Alistipes putredinis
TGTCTCGGTGAGGATATTACTTTTGACATCGTAAGCAAGAAGCCTGCGTCTGTAACTGATGATTCCTTCATCCTGAGGGCTATAAAGAGCTATAATCTCTTCATTGTAGACAGTAAGGGAGAGACTCAATACGGTTCAACTGTTGATGTTTCTTCTTCACTCCCCCTCACAACTCCAGCCTCTGTCAAGTACGATGGCGAGGATTCCGAGATTAGAATCTACGCATTGGTAACTGATGAGGATGACTGCGAGGTCAAGACAAATGAGGTTACTGTTAAAATCAATCAGTTCAAGATTGTTGACATTGTCGTGACAAACGAGAACGGCGACGTCATGAATACTGATGACCTCTGCGCTGATATTGACTACACTTATACCGCAATCATTCATGATGGTGACGGAAATGTCATTACCCCTGGTTCTGACTACGACTTCACTTTCACCTTTGACGGTGTTGAGTGGTCTGATCACTCTGCTGGCAACTATCTCTTAGACTATGTAAAGGGTCCCCATTCTGTGACCGATGGCTACATTACAATGACTGTCAATGTAATTAACCTCATCACAGGATGTAAGACAGATGCTACGCTCAACCTTTACAAGCCTTACTCTGAGAACTTCAAGTTCCATGCTAAGCCGGACCCTCAGGAGAAGTTAAATGAGGGCTACCTCCCAGTCGATGATACTCCAGCTAATGCACGAGTATTTGAGATCTGCGCTGACGATGACTTCAGCATGACAATGAATGGCTCTATCGTGACCATCATTGCAAATGGCGTCAAGGTCGCAACCTATACTAATGGTTCTCTCTCGCAAACCATTGATGAGTCTGTCATTGCAACAAGCCAGATTAAGCCCTCTTACGATGCCGCTTCTGGTCAGACTACGTTCAATTTCACAATTGAGCCTAACATGACCAAGTACCAGTTCAGCTACATTGTAAGCGATGGAACTTGCGAGGTTGAGACTGATGTATGGCAGTTCATGAAGTATGGCAGGATGACAATCCTCGCACTTGATGAGCAGAATGTCGATCGTAATGTTGGCGGTGTTGTTACGCTTTGCCAAGGTGAAACGGTTGACTTCACTCCTGAGATGGATTATGATTACACCGATGGTTATAATTTCTATCTCGATGGTCTGGCTATCTCTACTGAGGACTTCAAGACACTTGTTCAGAACTATGTCGCTACCACTGTCGGGACATATGAGCTGATTGTCAAGTTCAAGTCTGGACGTGCCGATTGCTTCAATAAGGTTACTATTGAGGTTAAGGAGGCTCCTGTTCCTGCTGTTGACTTCGGTGGCATAACTCCGGATGCAGTTGTTCCTGAGACCGAATGGACATTCTCTGTTTGTGAAGAGACTGATGTCAACATGGTTCTCTCTTACACAATTACCTCTGCTGTTCGTGGCGGTGATAATGTAATTGACCAATTTGTAACAACTGGACAGGGTGCTGCTTTCAGTCAAAACGTCAACCTCCAGTTCGTTGGAACTGGTGACTACTGCACTTATGTCCTCAACGTCCTCTACGAGGTTGGTAATTGTTCGAAGATTGCAACTATCAATATCAATGTCTACAACAATCCTGAGGCCGAGTTTATAAATAACACGCCTAAGTCTCTTGTTATTGCTGGCACTGAAGTCCCTGTTGACGTAACTCCTGGTTATACTAACTATGAGTTTAAGGTTGACGGCGTGACTGTCCAAAATGGTTCGTCAAGCTCTCTTGCCGGATCTGATAACGTGATGACTACCTCAGCGACCATCGAGGTTGTTGTTACCAATGCATTTGGCTGCCAAATCACTATCAAGGCCGATGTTAAGGTCCTTGAGGGTATTGAGGCTAAGACAATCGTCGCTTCTTCTGATTACTATTGCTCTGAGGATGAGGGTGTTTCTATCTCTGTTGTTGAGCCACAAGATGGCGTAACTTATGAGATTGAAAGCATGTCAAATCTCCAGCCTATCACTTGTGTTGATGGCTCAGCTGTAGTTTGGGAACCGGTACGTCTGTCTGATCCTGCCAATGTCAATCCACAGACATTTGCTGTTGTTGCATACTATGAGAGTTTGCCAGACCAGAAGTTCTACATGGCAAATACTGTAACGGTTGAGGAGGTTACCTCTCCTGTTGATGCGACTGCTCCTACCTTTACTGCTACTAATTGTGCCGAGGTTCAGTCACCAACTTTCGTTTGGACTGTAACAGGTGCCGATCCATCCAACACATATTGGCTTGTTGATGCTAACGGCAATGAGTATGGCCCAATTACAACAACCTCTTCAACATTCAATGTTGAGGTATACAATATCCTGAATGCAGCACTCGGGTCAACACCCAATGGCGAGTACCACATCATCGCGCGCACTAAGCGTCAGTATGGTGACAATGCTGGTCAGTATGTTTGCGAAAAGGTTCTTGACGGTGTGCTGACTATTGACATCCCGACTACTAATAGTTATGATGTCCTTGTCAACCCGGCAAACGGAAATATCTGTATTGATGACCTTGAAGGTGTTGATGTCTACATTACTGCATCAGACTACGACCCTGCTTATGCTCATCAGTACGTTCTCTATCAGGATGGCGTAGAGATTGCACGTAAGTCCTCTACTGCTGCCGGTGGTGAGATTCGCTTCTCGAATATTACTCTCCCTGGTGTTGGAACATATAAGTTCACTGTTGTCTGTGAGTTCAACGGCTGTTCAACAGCTATGAATAATGCAGCTGAAGTTAATGTCTATGCAGCACCTGAGAATCAAACACTCTCTGTCGATAATGATGGCTACTTCTGCTATGATGCGGCAGGTGCAACCATAACGGTTGGCGGTCAGCAAGAGGGGTATCTCTATAAGCTCTATCGCAATGGCGCTGAAACATGGACTGCAAAAGATGCTTCTGGCTCAGAGTCAACTGTATCTTATAGTCATATCGGTGATGCCTCTGGAGCTCCATTCTCGTTTGAGAATATAACTGCTGCTGGTACTTACACTGTCAAGGTATTCATACCCGATCTTGAGCGTTACGAGACTTCTTGTGTAACTGAGCTTGAGGGTACAGTCGAGGTTAAGCCTATCGCTGAGCCAACTCAGCCAGATGCTCACATTGCTAAGGTTGAACTTGGTGTTATCGGTTCCGATGAGGTTACCGTATGTATCGATGAGCAAGTACGTGTAACCCTGCTCCAGCCTGAGGCTTGGGATTTGCCAGACTTTGAGGTGCATTACAAGCTCTACGATGAGAACGGCAACTTGTTGACTCAGACTGAGGTTGAAAACCTCTCTAATTCTAACAAGGTCGTGTTCAATGATTTCTCAGCTGAGGATGTCAACCTTGAGGCTGGTGAGCACAAGATAACTGTCATTGCAACACAGACTCGTGTCCTCTCTGATGGTACGAAGCTTGAGTGCGCACAGGAGTTCGCAGAGCTTCTTACTCTCAATGTTAAGAACCGTCCTTCTGACGGAACCGAGTACTTGACTGTTGATGATGCGGTTGCTTCTGACGATCCTTGTTATGGTGTCGATATTGTAATTAACAATCCGAACACCTCTGCTCAGGATGAGGTCGAGTATATTCTCTATCTCATTGATAATACTACAGGTACATCTACTCTTAAGCGTATCGCCTCTATCAAGCCTTATCTTGGTGATGAGCCAAGGTTCACCGATATCCGTAACGGCAAGGGCGATTATCAAGTCGTAGCTTACAACGGGGCTTGCTCCGATATCATCAAGCCCGACCCAATCCATGTCGAGCAGGATAAGTATGCTCAGGTTCAGGTTCTCGATGTTGAGGACTTCATGTGCCAAGGTGACCCGGGCGTAAGCGTTGGACTTATGGATAGTGAGGCAAACGTAATTTATCGCCTCTACTATATCCAGCCCTCAGATTACGTCAAGGCCTACACTCAGCAGGAACTCATTGATGAGCACCCAGGCATCATGATTTCTGAGTATAACAAGGCTACCTTCGACCACCAGCGTGTCATCTTCTCTAACCTTGATTATCAAGATGGCAAGGTTTCAGACCTTCTCAGGAAGGATGGCTACTACTATGTCGTCTCAATTAAGGATACTGAGGATGCTTGCCCTGTTGCTTCTCCTGTGACTAACTTCCAGTCTCTCAAGCTGCCGAAGTCATTCAACCTCATGGAGAACCGTGTATACTGCGATGATAAGGGCGTAGAACTCTATGTTGAGCACAGTGAGCTTGACCCGACGGCCAAGATTACTTACATGCTTTACAAGAAGGATGATGCCGGAAATCTCACTTACATAGGTGAGGTTGAGAGTGACGGCTCTGACATGCTTAAGTTTAAGGATGGTTCGCAAGATCTCTTCGTGACCGAGGGTACCTATGCTGCAATTGCTATCAAGGAGTACACCCTTGAGGTTGACGGTCAGGTAAAGAACCACATCTGTACTTCTGCTCTCGCAACTGAGGTCGTTGTCAAGCCTGGTGAGTCTCTTGACAAGTATAAGTTCGATGATGTTGAGATCGTCATCTGTAACTCTGAGACGGCTGAGTTCTCTGTTCCTGATTCTTCTCTTGGCTCTGATGTCAAGTATTACCTCACGGATGAGAATGGCGATCCTCAGACTGCCGCAATTCAGGAATTCTCTTATGGTGGTAATGGCAACGTTACTTTCACTAAGCTTGTCGATGGTGTAAATGTCATTTGGGCTTCTTATGTCCACTATGATTGCCTTGTTGAGCTTGGTAAGGTTACCGTCTCTCGCCATCCTGCTATACCTGAGAATGTTATCAACGAGACAGTTTGTGGTGAGAACGGAGCCGACTTCGCAATCGATGCAAAGTACCTTGTTGATGGTGTGACATATTATCTGAAGGATGCTGATGGTAATGTCATCGCACAGCAAACGTACGACGCTGCCACTGGTTCAACCGTTGAGTTCCATGGGCTTGAGGCTCAGACTTATGAGATTTATGGTGCCTTTGGTGGTGTAGCTGGTGAGTGCGAGACATACATGGGTCTCCTTGCTGCTGTCAACCCTGCTGCTGATGTTGTACTCTATGTCAATGGAGCTCAGTATAAGTCTGGTGACGAGATCGAGATATGTGCTGGTCTGCCCTCTATGGTTACCATTACGCCTAAGAATGTAAGTGTGACTACTTACAATTTCTACTGGAAGGCAGACGGCTCTGTTGAAAGGGATTTGCGTTACAGCGGTTCTAACAACACTTGGATATTCACTGACGAGCTCAAGGGTCACTCTGATGTGGTTCTCAGCTTCAGTATTGAGACTGTCTGCGGTGAGTATGAGCTTACTGACACCTTTACTATCCACGTTAAGGGTTCTACAGTTGGCGAGAATCATCTCTTCGCAAAGGATGGTATTGTCGACTACTGCGCTGGCTATCCTGTTGTTAAACTTGGTTATGACGCAGCTGTCAAGGGTGAGACTTACAGACTCTACAAAGTCACTGGCGAGGTTGATCCTGAGAATAACGTCTATGACGATGAGTTGATGGATATTCAGGAGATACCCAGAAATATCGAGAACCCCTCTAATATCCTTTACTTCAACGGATGGGGCTATTTCGATGGTACTACTGGAGACTCTAAGCTTTATGCTTCTGCAGGCTGCTACTATGTTGACATAACAGAGTCTAATGGTTGTTCATATACCACAGACCTTCTTTGCGTCACTGAGCACCCGTCGCCAATCGCAGAAGGTGACTCCGCATTCTATGTCTTTGTAGACCCGGATACGAATATCGCCGATTTCTCTACTCAAAACTTCGAGTATGGTGTACTTGATGGCAAGTTCGGATATGCAACCCCAGTTGTCGGTTATAAGTACACCCTCGTTAAGGATGGTGAAATCGTCAAGGCTACAGATGCTAATGGTGTCGAGTCTGAGATATCTATAACCCCGACGGAGGAGACTGACTACATTACATTCGGCTTTATCAAAGATTATAAGCAGGATGCTGATGGTAACACTCTCGACTATATCTATATGTCGGGTGACTCAATCTTCAGTGGTGAGGGTCTCTATTCTGTACTTGTCGAGTCTCCATACTGCTCCGTCTACTCTAATGAGGTGACGTTCGTAGAGGAGGAACTTGTGGCTTACAATGTTGAGATTTACCTCAACAAGAATGAAGTCTCAAGAATTGTTGACCTCATCCCACGCTACGTATTCAATGATGGCTCTAATGCTGTGGATGGTGACGAGTGGGGACGCTCTCATAAGTCTAACCACAAGTATATTGGTTGGAGTTCTAAGATTGACCGAATCTACTATCCTAAGGTAATCAGTGACGAGGATGGCTATTACATCAATGACGCTACCGAGACTCAGCTGATTAACAAGACTGAGGATCCTGACTATTTCCGTGATGGCTATACCAATGTCAAGGGTACTTACAGCCTCTCGTCTGGAGCATCTGGACGAAAGATTTACACAGGAAAGAGCGGGGCTTCTAACGTCTGGTTCAACCTCTTGCCTCCCGAGCAGAAGATTAATGGTTCATATGGCTTCGTTAATGTCGACTACACGCCAAGTGATTCTTCTGTTATCTCGACGCAGACTCCGACTGGCTACTTCTTCTATATGAAGCAACCTTCGTTCTATGGTCGTGAGGTGCTTGAGTACTACATAGAGAATTATCAGATGCCTGGCCGAAAGTCTAATACGGCAACTATCACAATTCTCTGTGGTAATGAGGAGACGGGTGACGACTCTTCTGTCTTCCTCATCCCGAACGCATTCTCTCCAAATGGTGATGGTCTTAATGACTACTTTAAGATTATCATCCCTGATATGTATCTTGACAATTCGGAGAGTAAGCTTCAGGTCTTCAACCGTTGGGGTACGCTTGTCTATCGTTCTTCAGGCCTCAGGTATGGTGAGAATGACGAATGGTGGGATGGCACCTCTTCTACCTCTAACATGGTCACTGTCGGCAATAAGTTGCCCTCTGGCACCTACTACTACGTGTTCACTATAACGTTCATTGACAAGGTTCACGCCACCAAGTCGGAACGTAAGATGCACGGTTATATTGAACTTCGTAGATAAAACTTGAAAACTACTACCATGAGCTATATGAGGACTATAAATAGATATATAAGCTCCCTTGCTCTATTGTTTGGTCTCGCATGGGTTGACGCCCATGCGCAAGACCAGGCGGTATTCAATGACTATATATCTACGCAGGGCATTCTTAACCCTGCCTATAATGGTTCGCGAGACGTCATTAGTGCGATGGGCATCTTCAGGTCCCAATGGACTGGATTTGAGGGTGCGCCATTCACGGGCGCTCTCAATGTCCACGGTCAGGTCGACAAGATGAAGACGCTCGGTGTCGGTGTTACCATCATGAATGACCATGCTGGCTTCACTAACAACCTTGAGTTTAACGCTGCTTCTTCCTATAAGATCAGGATTGACAAGCGCAACGAGGTCCGTCTCGGTCTTCAGGTCGGTTTCAAGAATGTTATCTACAATGCCAATAAGGCAGTGACGGTCGATTACGGAGACCCTGTTTTCGATGGCCGTATCAGCAAGTTCGGCTTTAACTTCGGTTTCGGCGCTCTCTTCATGGCGACCAAGGGCAATTATTTCGCGGGACTGAGTATCCCGAGGTTCTTTGCAAATAAGTATGATACGGATAAACAGGAGATAAGGAACATTGTATCCTTTAAGGACCTTCATACGTATATCTATGGTGGCTATGTTTTCTCAGTCGATGACTATAAGATTAAGCCAACAGCTTTGTTCCGTATAGTCCCTGGCGCTCCACTTGAAATTGATGTGTCATGCTCCATCCTTTTCCAGGAGAGGCTGTGGGTCGGTCTTTCTTACAGGACTGTGACGGATATAGTAGCTTTCGCAGATTATCAAATCAACCAGTCTTGGGCCCTAACCTATTCGTTTGATTTCCCGCTTAATGATATTAAGAAATATACTGTCGCGGGAACACACGAGGTTGGCATAAGGTATGATTTTCAGCTTAAGCGCCGCCCTGGCATGAGGTCTATCCGTTATTTCTAAAATCGGATTGTGCAGCATCAGGCTTCTTTGGCTGTTACAATAATTGGTCGTCACTGATGGCGATTTATCACTTAACTTGGCAGGACTGCGTTTAGTTTTATCAGTCAATGTTGCCAATAAGGGATTAATAAATATTATCTTTGTGCATTAAAGAGACACAAGAATTGACATGAGATACGTACTATCAGCTTTAATTCTGGTTAGCCTTTGTTTTTCAACTGAGGCGTTTGGTCAGCGTAAAGAGATTCGCAAGGCCAAAGCCGCTTTCGATGAGGAAGATTGGTATCATTGCACTGTCTATTATGACCAGGCTAAAGATAAAGGCGCGGTATTAAGTCTTGACGACAAGAAGTGTATCGCTCGCTCGCTCTTTGAACTCAATCAAAAGATGAAGGCGTTTGAGTTATATGCCGATATGGAGTCAAGCCTCTCCGATGAGGACATTTATTAC
>CAVFBC010000052.1:0-8343 GCA_963620575.1 Alistipes putredinis
AAGCAAAAAGCCAGACAGTTGTCAACTGTCTGGCTTTTGCGCTTTAGAGTAGGTTAGCTCTACTGCTGTTTTTCCATGTTAGAGAGGAAGAGCAGAAGGCGGTTTGCTATGTTAGCCTCACTCACACCGCCATCAAAATCGAGTGCGAGCATATTAAGTTCGGGGTAAGCCTCTTTGAGTTTTTTCTCTATACCTCGGACCACAATGTGATTGGCTATACAACCAAATGGCTGCATTGAGACCACATTTGTGCACCCTTGTTTGATATAGGCGATTACCTCTGCGGGTAACAACCATCCCTCACCAAATTGCGCCGAAAGGCATATTATGTCTTCTGCCAACTTACTTTGGGTCTTTATGTCAATTTCGGGTTGGTAGAACTTGAATACCTCTGCCTCTTTGTCGAACTTCTTCTGAACCTTGACAATGAGCGAATAGGCCATGTCTATGACAATAGACGGAACTTTGAAGCGCTTGACGTAGTTCTCCTTGTTGAACTTGAAGTTTACAAAGGCGCGCAGGAAGAAGTTGTGGATAATCGGTGGAACAACTTCAACCCCATGATCCATCAGCCAATCTGGCACATATCGATGCGAGTATGGGTTGAACTTCAGGAAAATCTCACCTGCTACACCAGCCTTGGGATATGTCCTGTCTGTGTATATGTCAATGGCATTAAACTCTTCTGCCGCTTTTCTTGTCAACTTAAGGAGTCCACTCAGATCCTTTTTCTCCACCAATGGGTTGGCGCGTCGCAGGAAATCGTCGCGGAGAGCGCGTGCTGTTCCCTTGACCTTCTCTCGGACAGCAATAGCATGATAGAAAATGGAGAGCCAATCGCCAAAGAACACAGAATAAAGCACAATAGGCGCTGCCTTGAAAAGGTTCAGCTTAAAGCCTGGCTGATCCTCTTTATCTGTGCCCGCAATGCCAATAACAGGTACTTGGCTGAAGCCTGCGTCAACAATGGCCTTGCGAATCAGTGAGGGGTAGTTAGTTGCTCGGCACTGACCGAGCTGCGTAACTGCTACGGCTGTCTTGTCAAGGTCATATTTGCCGCTTTGCAGCGCCTTGATGAAATCTCCTACGATAAGGGTTGCCGGATAACAAACCTCATTGTTGGAATACTTGAGGCCCAAATCGTTGGACTCGGCATCCGAGATAGGTAGGCTGATAACGTCATAGCCTTCCGTCTTGAATGCGGCACCAAGCAGCGGGGAAATGTACTCGGTGAAGAACGGGGCGAGGATTGTCCTGCGCTTCTTGTCCTCATTCTCGAATTTGCGCGGACGAACAAATTCCTTGACCTCAGTACTGGTTTCGCCTCCAAATTTCAGAGACTCAATCAGTGAGCGGACTCGCAATTTCATCGAGCCGACATTGTTGATGTCGTCAATCTTTAAGAGAGTCAGACTCTTATTGTGACGGTTAAGGACTGATCGAGCCTCGTCAGTGAAGAAGGCGTCTGGACCGCAGCCGAATGAGGTTGTCTCAACAAAATGGACGTTTTTGCCTTGGCGTGCTGCCCATTGAGCCGAGTTAAGTATTCGGTTGACGAAGGTCCACTGTTTAAGAATGAACGTCTCCTTTTCTTTGATGTTGACGTTTCGCACAATGTCCTCTGTGACGACATCCACGCCGAGCTTTGTTATCATTTCAGACACCTTGTGCTGAATAAGGGGGTCGGTGTGGTATGGACGTCCAGCAAGAAGGATTACTGTGCGGTGCGCCTTCTGAGCCTCATTGAAGACATCAAGGTTTTCTTGACGAAGTTTTTGCCCAAAGTCGGAATACTCCTTGAGGGCGGCTGCATGAGCTGCTTTGACAATGTTGGCCGGCACATTGAACTGTTCCATGAACCGGAGTAATTGTTTCAGCAGTAGTTTTGAATCCTGGAACGAAATGACTGGCGAGTCGACTGGTTTCTTTGTCTTTATGACGGAAGATACGACTTCGGGGTAGCCAATGATGATGGGGCAGTTGTAGCTGCCTGTTACAGAATCATCCTCCCGTTTCTCATAGACAACTCGCGGGAAGAAGATACGGTCTACACCAGGCATAGCGTCAAGCCCATATATGTGGCTGTGGACCAACTTTGCCGGGAAGCAGATATTGTCAGACATCACAGAATGCACACTCTTCTCGTATTCAACGAAGAGAGAGGGCTTAGAGAGTACCACGCGGATGCCACATTGCGTGAAGAATGTGTGCCAGAATGGGAACTCCTCATACATGTTCAGCGCACGCGGGATGCCCACAGTGAAAAGAGGTTTCGCCACTGTGGTCTCTGGTGTGGCTGCACGGTCAAAGAGCGCATGATATTTCCTTACGCTCATGTCAACACCTACATGATCCGCTGCCTTACCATTGGTGAATATCTTTTCGCACTTGTTGCCAGAGAAGTATATACCGCCATTTTTGAACTTATATTGGGTTATGCGGCACTGATTTTCGCAGCCATGGCAAGAGAGTGCCTTCTCGTCAAAATCGGCAGAAATGAGGAAGTCTGTCACAGGTCGCCCTTCGCGCTCAATACCTTTGAGTTGGCGCTGTGTGTGTAGGGCGCAACCATAGGCACCCATGAGTTCTGGCACATTGTTGCAATATACTTTACGGCCCGTGAGGTTTTCAAAAGCCTTTACGATAGAATCGTTTCGCATCGTACCACCTTGGAGTACAATGTTTTGACCGAGCTCCTCGTAATTCTTGAGTTTCAAAACCTTGAAGAGGCAGTTCTTCACGACAGAATAGGCCAGTCCGGCTGCGATGTCTGACACTGATGCCCCTTCGCGCAGAACCTGCTTAACCTTCGAGTTCATGAAGACAGTGCATCGTGTGCCAAGGTCTGACGGGCGCTGGCTTTGGCAAGCCTTCGTTACGAAGTCGGATATCTCGCAACCAAGCGTCTGCGCAAAAGTCTCAATGAATGAGCCGCAACCAGACGAGCACGCCTCGTTTAACTCCATGCGGGTGAGCGCACCATGATCCACGTATGTGGCTTTCATATCTTGACCACCTATGTCGAGAATGAAGGACACGTCTGGACACATGGCATGGGCTGCCACATAGTGCGCCATCGTCTCAACCATGCCATAGTCAAGCGAGAATGCCGCCTTAATGAGGTCTTCTCCGTAACCTGTTGAGCATCCGCCAGTAATGTTAACCTGCACATGCTCTTCCTCTGCCCTTTGCACAAGCTTGCTCAAGCCATGCTTGACGGCGTCGATTGGGTTGCCTCCATTATGTGCATAGTATTTAAATACTATCTCGCCATGCTCGTTGATGACGACAATCTTAGTCGTTGTAGAGCCAGAGTCTATGCCTAAGAAGTTGTGTTTGGTTGCACGGCTGACATCAACTACAGGGACGTAGTTTTTGCTCTTGTCCGCTTTCCATTCCAAGTATTCTTCTTCTGACTTGAATATGGGGGCAAGCTCAACAGTCGCCTTATTATGGTGAGTCTGGTTCTCAGTCACCTTTTTCTCTGGGGCGGGGGCGTTGAGTAGTTCCTTGAGTTGTGGAACAGTGAAAGCGGCATGGTCGTTTGGCGCAAGGGCGGTGCCCCAGGCGGGAATTACGTTGGCGCGCTCCTCGATAATGAAATCTTTCTCCAAATCATAGCCGAAGTAGTCGGCCAATGCTTTGCGAAGCGAGGGAATAAATGTGAGTGGGCCACCGCATAACAGCACCTTGGGCTTTATATCGCATCCGTGTGAGAGTGTGCTGGCTGTCTGGACGGCAACGGCACGGAATATTGATGCGGCTATGTCCGTTTTCGGTACATTACGCGCAATGAGGTTCTGTATGTCAGTCTTGGAAAAAACTCCGCAACGCGAGGCGATAGGGTAGAGGGCCGTACTACGTTCTGCCAATCCGTTGAGGTCCGTTACCTCGACGCCAAGGCATAGTGCCATCTGGTCGATGAATGCTCCAGTGCCACCCGCGCAGTTGCCGTTCATTCGCAGATCGGTAACTTTCCCATTTTGAAGGTATACAATCTTCGCGTCCTCACCACCGATGTCGATGATGGTGGAAACCTCAGGATGTACGGTGCGCGTAAATTCAGTCGCAGCTACAACTTCTTGTACGAATGACAGCCCATAGCGCTCTGACACGCCAAGCCCCACAGAACCCGTGAGAGCCAGTGTGAACAAGTCTGTGTCATTTAGTGTGTCGGTAAGTTCGGCAAGGAATGCCTCGATGGCCGCAGGAACGTTTGCCTGATGACGGCGGTATGACGAATAGACGACCTCAGCATTGTCGTTAAGAACTACGATTTTTGCAGTGGTCGAGCCTACGTCGAGTCCGATTTTATACATTAGTAGATTGGTACAGAGGATTAGTAAGAACAGCCGCAACCTCAATCTTGGTTTATGGAGGAAGGGTGCGGAAGATGCACACGTGTATGCGTTCTATATTACGGCAAAAGTAGTTAATTACACTGAATTTACGAGCCGTTGGCGTAATTTGTTTTGCTTCCAAGTGGTGAGGCTTATTGGGACAGTAGGCCGGAATGTGTATAATATTTTCTTGTTTTTCACGAGGTTGGGATTTTGTCTTTTGACAATATTCCGATTTTTGATAAATTGCGTATAAATACAAAGATTATCTCTCTTCAAACTTAATCACATTGCTCACTCCAGAAGAACTTCGGTTGGTGGCGGTTAACAGAGGGGCTGAACCTTCACGTATCGCTCTTTCGGTAAAAGCGGCTGCTGATGTCCGCCCCATGGTTGTTGCTCAACAGGTTGATGCCTATAATCGCCTTGTTTCTAAGGTACCAGCCTGGGCCAAACAAGATGGTCTGCAATTCCCGTTCCCTGTTGCCATTCAGCAATGCTCATCTGAACCTCTTGCTCGTTTCCGGCAAAAAATCATTGAGGGCGAGTCTCTTGTCGATTTGACTGGGGGGCTCGGCGTTGACTGCTATTTTATGGGGCGATATATGCGCCGAGTCGTTTATGTGGATGCGCATCCAGATGCCGTAGAGGCGGCTCGCCATAACTATTCCGTTCTTGGTGTCTCAAATACTGATTTTGTAAACTCGACAGCCGAGGAGTATCTTAAGACATGTGAAGAGGCGTCTGTCAGATTTGACAATATCTTTATTGACCCGTCGCGTCGCTCTTCGTCAGGTGGAAGAGTTTTCAGATTAGAGGATTGTTCGCCAGATATAACAACAATAGCTCCTTCGATGCTGAGAGTAGCAGACTCTGTCTATATCAAACTGTCGCCACTTCTTGACATCTCGCAAGTCATATCGCAGTTACCATGTGTCTCTGATGTTTATGCCATAGGTCACGCCACAGAGTGCAAAGATTTGCTTATTGTTCTCAAATCAGGGCAAGATGCACATAGTGAGCCTACCATCCATGCGCAAATGTTATCCGATGACGGGGGGGCTGTCTCACCAATTTCTTTTTGTCAAAGTGACGAGAAGTCCGCAGCTGCTCGTCTGGCTGACCACTTGCCATCTGTAGGAGAAAAGATTTTTGTCCCGTCCCCTGCCGTGATGAAGGCTGCCCCGTTCTCCTTGCTGACTAATATTTACGATATCGCGATGTTGGGAAGTGGAACTCATATTTACTTAGGGCAGAATGATATTGCAGACTTCCCTGGCCGACGGTTTGTGATTGTAGGGGTTTTCGACTTGTCAAAACGTAGTGTCGGGGAACTGCGCAAGGCATATCCGACGGCGGCTGTGGCTGTCCGTAATTTCCCAATGTCGGCTGACGAGTTGCGCAAGAAATTAAAGATTGGTGAGTCTTCGCAGAATTTTTTGTTTGGGGTGTCCGCTGCAAGTGGAAAGCCTCTGTTAATTGTCTGTCACAAATTATCTTGATTTGCCATGAAGTCCATTTTGACCATATCGATTGCGGCTGCATTCTTGCTTTGTGGCTGTGCGGTTGATGAAGAGGTAAAGCCGCAGAAGATTGATGACGAGGAGGAGCCCCTTGTTACTGTAACAGAAGTCACTCCTTATAGCGTTCACATAGAGGGAATGTTCGGGAAAGAAAATGACACATCTTTGGTGGCAGGAGTACGGTATTCATTGCAGAACACGCGGTTTGTAAGCACAGCTGGATATGTTGCCGAGGCTGAGTACGTGAGCAAGGGGCACTATAAACTTGATTTGGATGGGTTGTATTCCGATACGACGTATTATTTCTGCACATATGTCTACAGGGATGGAAACTACCATAACTCTGATGTGTACTCGTTCCGTACAAATCGTCTAACTGCCAAGACTAACGATGCGTCAGATATATACTCCTATGGGGCTCAACTTGGTTTGACTCTTAGCGAACCCATTGATTCTTCAAAGTTTAAGGGCTCTTATGGAGTCTATTATTCCACCAAGTCTCGTGTCATCCGCGAGTCCTCTGTCCTTCTCAGCTCCCCATATTCTGTAACAGGTCTGCTTCCTGATCACGATTATTATTATGCTGCCTTTGTCTGTCAAAAGACATCAGGTATGCGTGATGTCTACATTTGGGGTGAGACCAAGAAGTTTACAACCCCTGCGCTGTCTGTCGTTACAGATGAGCCGGATGGAATTTCTACTTTTTCTGCACATTTTCAAGGACATGTAAGCGTGAAATTCAGCGATACGGACGAGTTAGGTTTCCTTCTTTTCGAGCGAAACCGAAATGTCACGATTGATAGCGTCGGTGTTGACTCGGATCAAGCTATTGTCAAGGTTAGTGCTGATGATTTTGACTCGATTGGTTATGGAAGCTTTGGAGCTACGTATAAGAAACTAAAGTCAAGTAAACGGTATTTTTGTCGTGCATATGCGATAATTCACGCAAAGTCAGGTAATTCAATAAAGTCCAAGGCCTACTATGGTGACATTGTTGAGTTTAAGACAAATAGTGTTGAGGTTCAAACATCAGGGAGTGCTGATCTTGGTCTTTCCGTTCTGTGGGCTACTGCTAATTTTGGTGCAGTTTCTCCAGACGAGTATGGAGCCTATGTGGCTTCCAATAACTCGGCTCTGAATTTTACTGATGGATGGCGTTTGCCTACTCCTGATGAGGCTAAGGAACTTGTTGACAGTTGCCACTGGTCTTGGAAAAAGTATAGGGGAGTATATGGGGCGACGGTCACAAGCAACGATGGAACCTCAATTTTTATTCCAGCGAATATTTCTGTTGGTGACGCTTACACATATGGCGTCTATATGATAGACGATTTGCAAGACAGTCGCGGATATACGTCGTCTTTCTCCTTTGTGCAAGATTTGGAGGATGAGGTTGAGTGCCAAAAGAATGCGGGAAATCGAGTCTCTGTTGATTCTGAGATAAGTGTGCGGCTTGTCAAGGATAGGTAGTCTTATTAGTCAATTTTTCAATGAAACTCTTACATACTTCTGACTGGCATATCGGTCAGCAATTTTTCAATTATAGCCGTGTAGATGAACACCGGCATTTCCTTCATCAGCTTGCCGATATTGTGGAGAGGGAGCAACCCGACATTATGGTGGTGAGTGGTGACATATATCACGTCAGTAATCCATCGGCCGAGGCCGTCCAATTGTTTGTGGATGGTTTGTTAGATGTTTGCGCCCGAAATAAGAAAATGCGCACGTTCGTTACGGCTGGCAATCATGACAGTGCTTTGCGACTTGAGGCGGATAAGTCTCTGTGGAAGAGGAATAATGTGACTATATCTGGAGTTTTCCCTCGCAATGATGATTCTACACTCGCTCCTGAAAAATTTATACATGTCGTTGATTATAGCAGCTGTGCCATTTGTAAATCCGCGATTTGTTGACTATTCAGATTGCTTTTCAAAGATAGATAAAGAGGTCGAAAGGCTAAACAAGGATGGACTGCCTGTGATTTATATGGCGCATGTGGCTGTAGGTGGGGCGGATTCTTTGTCATCAGGCGAAATTGGAATTGGTGGTGTTGATCTTGTTCCGCTTTCATCTTTTGGACGACAGTATGACTATTTGGCCCTCGGCCATATTCATAAACCAATGTTTATAGGAGGTAGTGATGGACATGCGAGATTTTGTGGCACTCCCATAGCTGTTTCTTTTGATGAAACACATGGACATGGCATTGATATAGTGGAGGTTGAGCATGGACGAAAACCTCAAGTCCGAACAATAGAGGTTGAGCAGTTGCGCAATGTCCTGACCATTCCGACAGAGCCAACTCCGTTTAATATTGCCATCGAGGCTCTTAGAAATCTTTCTATAGACTGTCCTGATTATGTGTGCCTTAATGTTTTAGCTGATGAATCTTTCGGCAGTGGTGCGCAGACGATAGCGGCTGATGTCGCATCTGGTAAGAAATGCAGATTCTGTAAAATTCAGACGACTTTCAATAAGAT
>CAVFBC010000053.1:0-2045 GCA_963620575.1 Alistipes putredinis
GAATTTCGGCTTCTAAGCAAGAGCATCGAGTTTATAACGAGTGCTTAATAGCATTTTACGGCTCCTCC
This sequence comes from Alistipes putredinis, assembly GCA_963620575.1. GTDB lineage: Bacteria > Bacteroidota > Bacteroidia > Bacteroidales > Marinilabiliaceae > W3P20-009. The sequence continues at coordinate 69 of CAVFBC010000053.1, forward strand.
TCCCCAATAGTGGGGTGGGGGAGTTTTTTGATGCCAGGCTTGTTTTGTGCGGGACAGATTAACTTTTGCGTCATGAGTATGATTCGGCATGCTGTAAACAACTATCTTTGATTGAACTTTGGTTGCAAATTAGTGACGAACATTTGCGTTGTCATTTATTTGTTTGCCAACTGATGTCTTGAAATCATATGGAGAAATCAATTGAGGAACTCAAAAAACTTAGGGATTTGCTCTCTGTAGAGCGTGAGTATGAACGCAAGGAGTATGATGACACAGAGAGAAATGTCCCCCTCGGGAGACTGATAAAAAGAGGGGCCGCTTGGTGGCCTTTGCGTATTGGCCGGACTTATTATAATTCATTGAATCAATATGTCATAGATGTTTATCGCACGGAAGATTTAGACAGCGACCCGGTTTTTGAGTGCGGTAGGGCGGTGAGGTTTTTTGAGAGTGACTTTTCGGGTAAGCGAAAGCCCATGAATTTTGCGGCAAGTGTGGTTTTTGTTGACGGAGACCGATTGTCTGTGGCCTTGCCCTCGGTGGAGTGTGCAAACCGGTTATTGCATGCAACCGGACTTGGCGTGCAATTGTGCCTTGACGAGACAAGCTACAGGTTGATGTTTGAGGCGTTAGACTCGGTTATCTCTTCTGAGTCTGGTCGTTTGGTTGAACTTCGTCGAATTTTGCATGGTCAGAATGTTTGTGAGTGGGCTTCTATTGGCAAAACATCATATCCTTGGCTTAACAAGAGTCAGGCGGATGCTGTGAATAAGGTTGTTGCGGCCAAAGACGTTGCTATTGTTCACGGACCTCCTGGCACAGGCAAGACGACCACACTTGTCGAAGCTATTTGTGAGACTCTTAGGCGCGAAAGCCAGGTTCTGGTGTGCGCTCAGAGCAATATGGCTGTTGATTGGATATGCGAGTTGTTGGTTAATTGTGGTGTTGGTGTTTTGCGAATTGGAAACCCCAATAGGGTGACTGACGCAATGCTTGAGCACACATATGAGAGGCGTTTCGCCGCACACCCCGATTACAATCAGTTGTGGGCTATTCGTAAGACTTTGCGTCAATTGAAGAAAAATAAAAGTCGTGATGGGCAGACTCACCAAAAGATTTCCCGTCTAACGGATCGTGCAGTTGAACTTGAGATAAAAATCAATGCGGAATTGCTTGATGGAGCCCGTGTCGTGGCTTCCACGTTAACGGGTTCTGCAAGCAAGGTGTTAGCGGGGCGCAAATTCTCTACGCTTTTTATCGATGAGGCCGCACAGGCAATGGAGCCAGCTTGTTGGATTGCCATTCGTAAGGCTTGCCGTGTGATTTTCGCAGGCGATCATCAGCAACTTCCGCCAACGGTGAAAAGCCCAGATGCCATGCGTGGTGGATTGGCTAAGTCGTTGATGGAGACTGCTGTTGAGGCTCAACCTGCTGCTGTCAGCCTCCTTACGATGCAGTATCGCATGAAAGAGCAGATTATGCATTTCTCAAGCAATTGGTTCTATGGTGGTAGACTGGTGTGCGCTCCCGAATTGGCAATGCGTGGCAGTTTCCTTGACCTTGATGACCCCATTGAATGGGTTGAGGTAGATGGTTCCGTGTCTGATGATTATACAGAAGAGTTCGTCGGGCAAAGCTATGGGCGTGTGAACAAGGCCGAGGCGAAAATTCTTGTCGCGTACCTGAAAAATATGATTGAGGGTGTCGGTTGCGCGCGTTTCATTGAGGAGAAGATCGATGTAGGTTTAATATCTCCATACCGTTCGCAAGTTCAGTTGTTGCGAAGTAAGATTAATGGCGACAAGTTCTTTAAACCTCTCAAAAGTATGCTGACGGTCAACACTGTTGATGGTTTTCAGGGGCAGGAGCGTGATGTTATACTACTTTCCATGGTCAGGAGTAATGAGAAAGGTGAGATTGGTTTTCTCGGAGACTTAAGAAGGATGAATGTAGCCATGACGCGAGCTCGTCATAAGC
>CAVFBC010000053.1:2055-8101 GCA_963620575.1 Alistipes putredinis
GCTCATTATTGTTGGAAATTCAGAAACTCTATGCAAGCATACGTTTTATAGGAAGTTAGTAGAGTATATATCTTCGGTAAAAAAGAGCTATGGCGGCATTTGATAATTTTGTAGTGGCAAATTGCCACAAAATCATAATCTGTTGAGTGCCAAGTGGGGTGATTTTTTAGTATTTTTGGATAAATGACTGGTCATGGATATCAGCGGCTATATAATCCTTTTTTGTTTTTCGTTGGCTGCCTCTTTTTTGCAGAGGGTTAGCGGTTTCGGGTTCGGGATCCTTGTCATGACCGTGCTCCCGTATATAATGCCGAGCTATGGTGAGGCTACGGCGCTCTCAGGCCTCTTGGCCATGGTAACTTCTGGCATAGTGGTATTCAAAATGTGGAGGCAAATACCTTGGGGCAAATTATTGCCAATCTTAATCACCCTTATACTTGTCTCCTGGTTTGCCATCTTGTTTGTAGCTCATCACCCGAGTGAGCTGTTGCACAAGATTTTGGGCTGCGTCTTGATTTTGGCGAGTCTCTGGTTCTTCTTCTTCAATGATCGAGTAAAGCTGCGGCCGACTCTCGGTGTTCAGGTCTCCATGGGTGTGATTTCTGGACTTATGGGTGGTCTGTTTAGCATGCAAGGCCCGCCTGCCGTTATCTATTTTCTAAGCACATCTCAATCCAAGGAAGAGTATGCGTCATTGTCACAGGCATATTTCCTCATCGGCAATTCCGTCATGGCTATTTTCCGTTGGCACAATGGGTTCATAACGCCGGCCGTAGGGCATGCCTGGTGCGCAGCCATTGTAGCTGTATTGATTGGCGGCTGGATTGGGGCAAAGGTCTTTGAGAGACTTTCCGCGCAAATGGTGCGAAAGGTGGCTTATGCCTATATGGCAGTGAGTGGGGTTGTCGCCTTGTTCACATAAAAAAGCGACTGTTTAGCTTTTTGTCGCATTTTTTTGTTATTCTGAGCGGGAAAACAACGCCTCAATTTACGTGTTGGACTTAAAATGGCAACTAAAGACGGCTCGTATAGCATTTGTCGTCTTTTTTTAGTTAATTTCGCTTTCCAAAGACTAAACATATTCTCAGAGCACATACACAAAACGAAATGATACAGGTCCTGAAATTTGGAGGCACCTCCATGGGCACTGCCAAGAGCATGCGGGAGGTCAAGCGGATCATTCTGGAGCACCCTGCGCCAACTATTGCTGTGGTTTCGGCCGTTAGTGGTGTGACTGACATGCTGCTCGGAGCGGCGAACAAGGCTGCGACAGGTGACGACTATACCGCCAACTTCAATGCCATTGTTGAAAAACACAGGGGAATCATTAATGAGCTTTTCGATGACCCGCAGAGAGTTGAGGCCATGTTGGCTCCTATTTTTGCCGACCTCGGGAGCCTCCTTAAGGGCGTCTCGCTTCTCAAGGAGCTAAGCCGACGAAGCCTTGACACAATCTCTGGATTTGGTGAGCGTTGCTCTTCTCTCATCCTCAGTGAACTTATGCCGGGTTCGCATCTCGTAGATTCGCGCCCTCTTATCAAGACTTACTCTGTCGGTAGTCGTAATCTCGTCCTTGACGATTTGACTGCTAATAACATAGCCAAAGCTTTTGAAAAGCCAAGTGGTTATACCATTATGCCTGGCTTTATCTCGACCAACGAGAAAAACGAGCCGACTACCCTTGGCCGTGGTGGCTCAGATTATACCGCAGCCCTGATTGCTGCCGCTGTTGATGCTGAGGTGCTGGAGATTTGGACTGACGTTGACGGTTTCATGAGTGCAGACCCGCGCATCATAAGCCGCGCTTACATGCTTGATCATTTGACCTATGAGGAGGCTATGGAACTCTCTCACTTTGGCGCAAAGGTCATCTACCCCCCAACAATTCTCCCTGCACTTAAAAAGAAGATTCCTATTTACATCAAGAATACATTTAACTCAACCTGCCCTGGCACTCTCATTGATGACAAGGAGAGCAGCGACAAGAGCAGCAAGATTCGTGGCATCTCCAGCATCAAGAACGTCTCGCTGCTGACTTTCCAAATGGTAGGAATGGTTGGCATTTCAGGCGTATCTATGAGGATTTTCAAGGCATTGGCTGGCGCTTTTGTCAATGTTATCCTCATTTCGCAAGCATCTTCTGAGCTCACCGTTAGTTTTGTGGTTGAGACTAAGGATGCGGAGCGTGCGGCCGAAGTCATTGATGATGAGTTCAGAAAGGAAATCGAGTCCGGACATGCTCAGCCTACCCACGTTAAGAGCCAAATGGCTGTCGTGGCTGTCGTTGGCGACCGCATGAAGCACAATACTGGGGTGAGTGGCAAGCTTTTTGACGCTGTTGGTAAAAGCGGGATTAACATTTACGCTATTGCTCAGGGTGCGAGTGAGGTTAATATCTCGTTCGTTGTCAAAGAGGACGACCTTAGAAAAACGCTCAACACGGTTCATGACTCCTTCTTCCTCAGCCGCTGCAAAGTCCTTCAGGTTTTCTTGACTGGTCTTGGCACTGTCGGAGGAAAGTTACTTGAGAAACTTGCGGCTCAGGAAGACAAGTTGCGTGACGAGTATCGTCTCGTTGTGCGCATTGTTGGTGTGGCCAATTCTCGTAAAACTCTCATTGATGAGCAGGGCATTGACCCGGCTACCGCGAAGCAGCGTCTTGAAGCTGAGGGGACGCACTTGCCGAACGCTGAGTTCGCTGAGGCTATCAAGAAACTTAACCTTGCAGGCAGTGTTTTTGTGGACTGCACAGCAAGCCCCGATGTAGCGTCGCTCTATGACACGATGCTAGAGAATAACGTCAATGTCGTAACTGCAAATAAGATTGCCAGCTCTTCAGCCTACGAGCATTATGTGCATCTTAAGACTACCGCTCGCGATAAGGGGATAAAGTTCAATTACGAGACTAATGTCGGTGCCGCCTTGCCAATCATAGGCCCCATTAATGACCTCATGCGTTCTGGTGATCACATCGTAAAGATGCAGGCCGTCTTGAGTGGCACTCTTAACTTTATCAGCAATGCTCTTGCCCAAGGTAAAAAGCTTTCGGAGGTTGTAGCCGAGGCTAAGGCAAAAGGTTACAGTGAGCCTGATCCACGAGTCGATCTCTCTGGCATTGACGTGGCGCGTAAAATTCTCATTCTTGCCCGAGAGGCTGGTTATGGCCTTGAGATGGATGACATTGAGCGTACACCCTTTGTTCCTCAGGAGTACCTTGAGGCCGCTGATGTCCAGACTTTCATGGATAAAATAAAGGAACTTGATGACGAGTACGCAAAGTTGACGGCAGACTTGAAGTCTAAGGGGCTCATCCGCCGTTATGTCGCAACTTTCGACAATGGCAAGATAAAAGTCGGCTTCATGGATGTCGCAGAGGACAATCCTCTCTACTTCCTTGATGACACGAACAACATTGTCCTCATCAACTCTGACAATTATAAGGAGCATCCCCTTGAAATCAAGGGCTATGGCGCAGGTGCGGCAGTGACCGCGGCTGGTGTCTTTGCCGACGTAATCAGGGTGGCTAATGTCTAATTCCGAAAAAGAAATAATTCATCGAGATGAAGTTCTATAGCACAAACAATCGCGAGCATGTCGCAGATCTCAAGACTGCCGTGTTGAAGGGTCTCGCTCCTGATAAAGGGCTCTATATGCCCGAGTCTATACCTGTATTGCCTGCTTCTTTTTGGGACTGGGTGCCAGGCAAGAGTATGGCCGAGATTGGTTTTGAGATTCTCAAGCATTTCTTTTGCCCTGACATCCCTGAGGATAAGTTCAAGGCAATGGTTGAGGATGCGTTCAACTTCCCTGTGCCTGTAGTCAAAGTTTCTGACGACATCGAGTCGCTTGAGTTGTTCCATGGGCCGACATTAGCATTTAAGGATGTAGGCGCGCGTTTTTTGGCGCGTGTCATGAGCTATTTCGCCGATTTTGGTGGTAAACCCATCAATGTCCTTGCCGCCACCAGCGGTGACACTGGCTCGGCTGTGGCCAATGGATTCCTCGGGGTACCAAATGTATATGTCCACATCCTTTATCCGAGTGGACTTGTCTCTAAACTGCAGGAGCTTCAGTTCACAACTTTGGGGCAGAACGTCTCAGCCTATGAGGTCAAAGGCGTTTTTGATGACTGTCAGCGAATGGTAAAGGAGGCTTTTATGGACGAGGATGTCAATGCCCATAAGATCCTTACGTCAGCCAACTCTATCAATCTCGCCCGTTTCCTCCCGCAAAGTGTTTACTATGTCCACGCTCTTGCGCAGATTCCTAAGGATAAATGGAAGGATCTCGTTATTTGCGTGCCAAGCGGTAACTTTGGTGATATAACTGCCGGTCTCGTTGCTTACAAGATGGGAATGCCGGTTAAGCGTTTTATCGCTGCCGTTAATGCCAATAAGGTATTCCCGGAGTTCCTTAAGAGCGGAGAGTATAAGCCACAGCCAAGTTTGCATACTTTGGCCAATGCCATGGATGTTGGCGATCCCTCTAATTTCGCTCGTGTTTATGAGTTGTTCGGAAAGGATGTCAACGAACTCCGCAAGGTCGTATCAAGCTTCAGCTATGATGATAAACTCATAGCAGAGTCTATTGCTGAGGTAAGCGAGAAGTTTGGTTACATTTGCGACCCGCATGGAGCAGTTGGTTACGCTGCGCTTCGTGACAATTTGGCAGAAGGAGAGACCGGACTTTTCCTTGAGACTGCGCATCCAGCCAAGTTCATCGACACTGTTGAGAAATTTGCTGGCAAGAAAGTCGAAATTCCAGCACGCCTCGCAAAATTCTTAAATGGTAAGAAGCAGTCGGTTGTTATTGAAAATGACTATCATAACATTCTTGCCTCTCTGAAATAGCAAAGTACAGCATCACCGTACCGAGTTGAATGAGCAATTTGGTACGGTGTTTGCTTTCGTCACAGTTAACAAATCAACCTATTTAATAACACAATAAATTACAGACAGAGATTAACATGAAAAAATTTGGATTTGTTATCGCTGCGTTGGCTCTTACTTTGGGTGCCAATGCCCAGGAGAAGACAGCCAACCAGTATGAGAACGAGGGTAACTCCTTTGTTCAGGAGAAGAAGTTCCAGCAGGCTCTTGAGAGCTACGAGCAGGCTTATGCGCTGAAGGGTGACTCTATCAGCCCTAAGACTCTCTTTAACGCCGGCATCTGCGCACAGAAGACAAATGCCTATGACAAGGCACTCGATTTTTACGCCAAGACTGAGGCCCTTGATTATAGGGCTGCTGAATCAGCCTATCGTGCGGCTGCAGTGCTTCGTGCGCAGAAGAATACCGATGCCTATGTCGAGAAGTTGACCACGAGCATCGAGAAATATTCCGCAGATAAGAAATTCTGTGCTCTTATGCGCAAGGATCTCGCTAAGCACTATCGCGACCAGGGTCTTAAGCTCTTCAATGAGGGTGCTGACGTTACCAAGAAGTTTGCTGCTAATAACGCAAATCAGGACAAATTGGCAGAGCTTAAGGAAGAGGCTAAGGCTAAGTTCAATGAGGCTCTTCCTTTTGTAGAGAAGGCACTTGAGGTTAATCCTGCTGATGCTGGTGCCAAGCAGATTAAAGAGGGGATTGAGAAGCAGTTAGCCAACCTTTAGTCGGTAAAAATAAATCAATTAGCGAGGGGACGAGGCCGTTGGTCTCGCCCCCTTTCTTTTTTTTTGCGAAAAATCTTACATTTGTATAATAAGTTTGGATTTTTAAGCGCGACAAAGAAGTCTCCATAAATATGTAGAGCTATGAATGTCTCAATAACTTTAGACTCTGTCACTATTAACATAACAGACAAAGGGTATGACAGGTTCCGCACTCGTATGGCCAGTCTTGTGGAATCTGTCCCAGAAAGCATGCGTGAGCTGGTCTCTGCTGATGCAGAAAAACGCTTGGCTGAATATTTTTCCGCAAAATCGAATGTAGGTAAGACTATTTTTACAGACGAAGACGTTGATGTCGCCTTTTCTGAGTTAGGTTTTGGGAAAGCAAATGATGGGAAAGCGAAAGATAGTAAAGGCGGCATTGAAGCTAACGAG
>CAVFBC010000054.1:0-5780 GCA_963620575.1 Alistipes putredinis
CTATAATTTCGTCAAAAGATTTACTTTGCACATAAAGCTGCTTTGAGACGACATCGAGTCTCTTCGCTGTACTTACGATCAGGTCTGAGTTGGGTAAGTTCTCCATCTCCTTGTAGCGATTAACGCCGCCAAACCCAGCTTTTCTTACTGATACTGGGATTGAATCTGCCTCATATATGACACGATATATATTCTCGTCGCGAGAATGAATGTCCTCAAGTACATCCTCAATTTGCTCAAGTCGACGGTTCATTTGTTCGTATTGTGCCAACAATTCGTGCTGCTCCCTCTTCAGTTTCTTCTCTTTAGGGCTATCGAACAGATAAACGTACACAAAAAAAAGGCCTATGGAGACAACAAGACCAAAAGTCACATGAAATGCGGCTCTTTTCAGGTAATATCTCAAGCCCTTTTTTATCTCCTTGTAACTAAGTGTTTCCGGATCGTATTTATAGTGCGTGTTCTGCATTATTTTCTGTATTATGGGCAGATCTCAACAAGTGGAAAAGCAAGTTCTCCCAAAGACACCCATCGCGAATATACAGAAAACGTAATAAAATCTTGTTTAACCGACATCAATTGTTACTCAATGACAACGCCCTCTATATGGAGGTCAGATGCGCTAAAAGTCAAATTTTCGACCGCTTTGCGTGACCAAGGATAGATTCGGATGAAAAGAGACTGTGACGGATGGACAGATATGGAGGTGGAGAATACGTCTGTAGAGTAGTCATCCTCGACAGGCCATTGGCGCTCACCAATAACCTTATTATGGTAGAAATCGTTTCCGAGTGCGCAAGACATGCGGTATGAGAACGCACCGGAAGTCTTGATAGAGACTTTTTTAATCTTCAGGTCACGGTTAACTGGTGTCAACTTAAGTTGAATGAAACGCTCACCATTTTCATCAATTTCAGCTGGCCAAAACTGATTTTCTACTTCATAGCCCGATTCCGTCTGAGTTAAACTTTTCAACTTGGAGAACGACAAGTTCAAGTCAGCTCCGTCTTCCTGTTTAGATAAGTCAGTCCAGTTGACATCCAAAGGTTGTTTGCTTTTTATCATCCTTCCTTGAGCTGATACTGGTATACTCGTTTCACTCGTAGGGGTGGATATTTTTATCTTCGCCTTCTCTTTTTTCCCTGACTGGGGAGCATAGAAAGCTATGACGGTTGCGCCACAATTAGTAACAAAGTTCAGAGTATCCCGACGAGCTGACTTTATGTCAGAAGAGATAAGGAGTCCGTCTGTTGATTTAAGGGCAATGGGCTGCCTGTGTGTTAAAAACAGAGGGCGAATTGTGGAAACTCCTTTGAAATCAATCACATCGAATGTCTGCCAAACGGTATCACCAATGAAAACCTCACCGAAATCGAAAGAAGACGGATTTGTAATTATTTCAGGATGCTTCATTTCTCCGCACCAAACATGCATGGTGTCAAGCGCTTCAGCGACTGCGAGTGCGAATAATGCAGCCCCCATCATTGACGTGTGAGTGTTGTCCGCATTCACAAAGAGTTGTTTTTTTGATTCAGCTGGTCCAAAAGCTTCAACAATTTGACGACTTTTGGCACACAAATCAAGCAAAGGTACCCCTGTCTCCTTTGCAACGCTCCGCATCGCAGCGGGATAGCTTAATGTCGAATCGTTGGCGGAGCCGAGATTATGCTGCCCCTTCTCGGTGATAGCATTACCATCGAAGTATCTGCGAACTATGGGTTGTACAAGAATGGGATGTGCGCCGAGTGAGCGAGTCTCTTGTATGTATTTTTTCAGATAATCCCTATATGTTGTCCATGGGGCTGTTCCTCGTCCATCAGCACCATCAGCGCCCTTTTCCTTTTCATCGTTATGAGCGAACTGAATGAGAACAATGTCATTAGGACGAATTGACTCTTTGACAGTAGCCCATCTTCCCTCGTCATAGAAACTTCTCGAGCTACGCCCTTGCTTAGCATGATCATATACTGTCACTCCATCAGGCACGAACTGGCAGAACATTTCTCCCCACCCTCTTACCTGCGTCGTGTTCTCTTCATAGTCTGCCATGGTTGAGTCACCTATGAGGTGTATGCCCATATTAGACTGAGAAGATGAGCAGCCAACAATTATGGGTGCTGCCACCATGAGCATAGCAAGAAAAGTAGTAGTTTTCATTCAAGGGAATTGTATGACACAACGAAATATGGTATGCGAAATTAGTTTGTTTAATTTGACGGGTTGCGCAATTGGGGTTAAGTTTTGTAAAATAATGCGATTTATATTGTAACTAAATAGAAAAAGCGCAGTGGCAACAAGATGCCACTGCGCTCGATAATCTCAGTATTGGTAGGATTACATATTCATGCCACCGTCGACCTGAATAACCTGACCTGTAACATAAGAAGAAAGATCAGAAGCGAGGAAGAGAGCTACGTCAGCAATATCCTCCGGTGTACCTCCACGATGGAGGGGGATCTTCTCACACCAAGCCTTCTTAACATCGTCGGTCAACTGGTCAGTCATGGCGGTGATGATGAAACCAGGAGCAATAGCGTTAGCACGGATGCCACGCTTGCCCATTTCCTGAGCGATTGACTTTGCGAGACCAATCATACCAGCCTTTGAAGCGGAGTAGTTGCACTGGCCAGCATTGCCGTGAACGCCGACAACAGAACTCATGTTGATGATGCTACCCTTACGCTGCTTGCTCATGACGGGAACGACAGCGTGGATGAAATTAAAAGCAGACTTGAGGTTCACAGTCAAGACTGCATCCCACTGAGCCTCAGTCATCTTCAGCATCAGACCATCCTTGGTTATTCCCGCATTGTTGACAAGGACGTCAATAGAGCCGAAATCGTTGACAATCTCTGCGACAACATTGTGCGTCTGCTCAAAGTTGGCTGCATTAGAAGCATAACCCTTAACTTTAACGCCGAGGGCCGCAATCTCTTTCTCAGTCTCTTTTGCCGCATCATTGATCTCAAGATCAGTGAATGCTATATTGGCACCTTCCTGTGCGAAACGGAGGGCAAGGGCCTTGCCGATGCCACGTGCCGCACCAGTAACAAGTGCGGTCTTTCCTTCAAGTAATTTCATTAAGTAAAGATTAACAGGGCAAAATTATCCTTTTAAGTGATAAGGACAAAATTTGAAGTCAGAATTAAGAAAACAATTCCTTTTCGAGTTGCGAGAACGCCTCGACAGCACCTAAATGAATGTGGACGTCAGCATATTTTGTCAAACTTGTGGTATCGGGTGAGATTTCAATAATTTTTCCACCATGCTGTTTTACCTTAACAGGGACCATAGCGGCAGGCATTACGACACCCGAAGTTCCAACAACAATACAGACATCGGCATTTTCGGCCAAATAAAAGCTATCATTAAGAGCCTTCTCTGGGAGCTGTTCACCGAAAAAGACAAAATCTGGCTTTAGGAGTCCACCGCATAGGCCACAGGTAGGGACACTTTCTGCCATATCAAATTGTGATGACTTGATTTGGTTGTTACACTTAACACAGGAAAGTGTTTTAGTCGTTCCATGGAGTTCTATTACTTCCTCGGAACCTGCCTCTTGATGGAGACCATCGATATTTTGAGTGATAACAGCCTTGAGTAGCCCAGATTTTTCAAGCCTCGCAAGAACAAGATGGGCTTTATTCGGTTTTATGTCCTTACCTTCCATGAAGGAGTAGAAGCATGCTTTTATTGTATTCCATGACTTTGATGGATTACTGAAAAAATGCTCTATCTCAATGTCATTCTGGTCATACTTGCTCCAAATGCTATTTTGTCCACCCCTGAAAGTCGGAATTCCACTTTCATAGGAGATACCAGCTCCAGTGAACGCTATAGAGCAGTTGGAGTTACGCAATATGTCAGCTGCTTGTTTGATGTTGTCTTCCATATGTTGTTCCATCTTCTACTTTTTGCGCGGCAATAAGCAACTGCGCATATTCGCATGCGAGTTTATGGCGCTAATTAAAGAGAGGAAGCTGCTTTTACGAGTTCCGTAATATAGTCGGGAGTCCACAAGCCCCACCACATAGAGAGCACAAGTAGGAGAATCTGCCATACTGCCTCAACGAATGGGAATTTTTGAGATGGCTCCTTGATGAGGAGAGGTTCCTCAGCGGGGAGAAACAAAAGTGACAACAAATCACGACTCATGGCCCAAACAATAACGCACAATAATACAGCTATTACACCAAGAACCAGCCACCAATGTGCAGAGACAAGCGATTTGAAAACCATAAGTTCCGTCATAAACAAGCCTGAAGGAGGCATGGCCGTCACGCACAGCAGTCCGATAATCATTATAAAACCTCCAGTGTGACACTTTTCCAAGTAACGTCCCATGCATGTCATTTGCTTAGTTCCGTAAACTCTAAACAAATTGCCGACATGCATCATAACCGCAGACTTAGCAAAAGAATGGAGAATAAGGTGAAGGATTGCGGCATATGTACCTATGCCACCACAAGCCACCCCCACAGCGACAACGCCAATGTGTTCAACACTCGAATAAGCAAAAAGCCTTTTTACATTATGCACCTTGACGAGGTAGACTGCCGCAACAAAAATGGAGACTACACCTGTCAAAAGTACGACAATTTGCGCCCATTGACTTGCCTCTGTTTTAGCCAAAACGCAATAAAATCGGTAAAAGCCGACAAAACCGGCATTCATGACAACACTTGACAACATTGCCGAGGCTGGAGCTGGTGCAGCATCCTTAGCATCAATACCGGCTGTAAACATGGGCACAAGTCCCATTTTGGCAGTATATCCAACAAAAATGAATATAAAAGACAATTGGAGCCAGAATGTGTCAAGAGTTGCGGCATTGTCATTGAGAGATGCAAAAGACAACCCACACTCCGCATTTTTGCCCATAGATATTGACGCAAACAAAATCCCCACATAGACCAGTACGAGACTGATTGAGCAAGCGAAGACATACTTCCATGTGGCCTCAATAGAATTTTGGGTGCGCCTATAGAAAATCAAAGCAGATGCGCTGAGTGTTGTAATCTCAACAAAAATCCAAGTTACAGCCAGATGAGCCGACAATCCGGCCATTGTCAGTGCCATTGTCAGGATTGTCATGGCTCCAGCGCTCTGAGCTCTAACTTGCGGATCCTTATTTTGCTCATTTTGCGTTATATACTTATTAGAATGACAAAAGGCTGCAGTAGAAACAATAGTCACGACAATAGTTAGTAACGTAGCCAACGCATCGACTCCAAAATAGTCTGAATTTTGCGTACCAGTTGACAACATCACAAAACCTGTTATGATAAACTGCACCAATATGAAGATACCAGTCAGCAGCCCAGAACATACCCTGTTTCTATTGATAAGTTGAAGCCCTCCAAGAATTATTGAGAGCGCAACATAAGAAATCAATATATAGTCCAACATAAACTTTCCTTTCTAACAGAAATATTTAATCCCTCAATTGATTAAGTCCTGACACATCACCATCATTAGTCACATCCCCGACCTTATTAATAAATATGACAAGAAGGAATACACTGACGAGGACATCGAGAACTACACCTAAATTGACAAGAACAGGCATCTCATTCCCATTTGCCAAAGAGAGTATGAACGCGCCATTTTCAACAATAACGTAACAGATGACATGTGTAATCACCTTGCGCCTCGTCGTTATGAAGAATAGACCGCAGAAAATACCTGCTAAGGCCGCAACGAGAAACATTTTATTAACTGTAGGGGAATCTACCATCAAAGAAATCAGATATGATCCGATGATGACTATAGTACAAAAC
>CAVFBC010000054.1:5790-7042 GCA_963620575.1 Alistipes putredinis
AACATCAAAGAGACATAGTTAGGGACAGATGGCTCAGCTTCACGCGTGATGTTATTGGTCAAAATCACCCTTCGGATAAAATATGGCATCAGAATAGCTTTTACGACAAGAGTCTCAAGCAAAATTGAAACCAAATTAATGAATGTCATCTGATGGAGTGATAACAAAGCAGCAGCACATATAATCAACCCTTGGACAGTCAATATGCTCACATACGTCATAAGCCTGTTAGCTATGGCAAAATATATGAGGGTTATGATGAAAAGAATTAAAAGTATATGTATCATCATCAAATGAATTTAACGCCAAAAAAGATTAATAGAGATAGAGAAGTCAGGGCAAGAATAAACTGCGCATTATGACTCATTCTGTATCGTGCCATGAAAGACTCTATGATACCCACAATAATGGCACACACAACCTCGATAGCTATAAAGCAAGGGATTGATATGCTATATGGCATACTCCCAATGAACAAGTTAGCTATGAGGGCGCTATACATGGCGAACTTAAGGTGCGTAGCCTGCATAATGAGGCCAAGGTCAAATCCCGAGTTATCCAAAATCATAACCTCGTGAACCATCGTCAGTTCCAAGTGTGTCTTTGGGTCATCAATAGGCATTCGGCTGTTCTCTATCATGCAAATCATCATCAGGACGAAGCCTGCAATCAGAGCAAAGGCATATGTGACATAGGACCCCAGATGAAAGGATGCGAATATGCTTGCAAACGAGGTATGACCAGTTAAGAGTCCTAAAGATCCGAAGAGGAGAAAGAATGCAGGCTCAGCAAGCATAGAGAAAAGCGCCTCTCGACTGGCGCCCATACCCTCAAAGCTGCTTCCTGTGTCAAGTGCAGCTATGATGTTAAAGAACTTTCCGAGCGCTAAGACATAGGCGAAGAAAATAAAATCGCAATCAAAAGAGACGAGACCACCATTAGCTCCAAACGGGACAACGCATATCGCCATTATTACTGAAGCGAAATAGATTGTCGGTGCAATGCGAAACACAAAGCTTGAAGTCTCGCTGTATACAGAACCTTTTCGCAAAAGTCTGACAACATCCCAGAACGGTTGAAGCAAAACTGGGCCACGACGCCCCTGTGCCTTACTCTTGACACGGACTACAACACCAGTGAAAAAAATGCTGCAAAAGAGAATCAGCAAAAGACTAATCATCTTAAAAGTATTGGATTAGACTAACCGAAAATTACGACAGACACAATAAGGATTACGACATAGCCGAGTCCG
>CAVFBC010000054.1:7052-8023 GCA_963620575.1 Alistipes putredinis
CTATATATCGTTGAAGCATACCGTTTTGTATAAATTGAAAACGCTCAAGACCATGCATCATAGATTTTGAGGCAGGGGTGACCATTTTCTCATCGACAAAATCAAAATCGACACTCATATGCCCCCTGTCAGTTGGGAAAATCTCCTCGTTAGTTACAGGATTGTATCTTTCGCTTGAAGGGAGAAGACCATGGCACATGTCCACAAGAGTCTTGGCGAAAGACTTGCTTGAATACTGGATACCCTTAATTGGACGTTTGTAGCCACACCCCCAAGTCGCCCCTACTGATTCTGGACGTCTCATTGTAAAAAATTGGCGCACCGCAAGAAATATAAGCACACCAATAAGAAGCGCAAACATTGCATAACCTACACTTTGTGTCATTTTCACAGTGTCATTAAGTGTAGCAAGGTCGATTGGCGACGCCGTTACCCTGAACACAGCGAGAGAGACTGAGAAAAGATGACTTACAAGGAATGCGGGGAAAAAGATAACGGATAAAGTCAAGGCTATGAGAATGTAAGCAGGCGAAAGCATATTCCTACCCACTTCATGAGGTTCACAGGCAAGTTCCTTTCGCGGCGAGCCAAGAAAAATAACACCAAAGGTTTTGGTAAAGGCAAGCATTGAGACTCCGCCAATTACGGCTAAAGCGCAACCAGAGACCGTCATCAAAGTAGAAACCGGGATTGAGTCGAGCCTGAAACCACGTAAAAAGCCGTCGTAAATCATCAACTCACTGACAAATCCGCCGAAAGGAGGCAATGCCCCAATAGCAAGTGACCCGATAAGGAAAACCATAGCAGTCTTTGGCATTTTCTTAATAAGCCCACCAAGTTCCTCCATATTTCGAGAATGCACACTGACATAGACATTTCCAGCACCCAAAAACAATAGAGCCTTAAAAATTGCATGATTTAGAGTGTGCAACATTGCTCCGCCAAAGCCAATAACCGCAAGGATAACATTA
>CAVFBC010000055.1:0-7454 GCA_963620575.1 Alistipes putredinis
TGTATAGTAACCCGAAATAGCGATTTTTATTGTAATATCGCTATTGATATACTAAGCTAACAAAGATAATAAATATAAGATGAAGAGGACTCTATCTCTCATTGCCGCACTTCTCATTGTAATTTATTACATCCATGGTAATGCCGTGACAAGTGCGGAGGCAAGTAATGATGATGTTGTTGAATCTGTTGCTTCTGAGACATCGGTCAGTTCGCAATCGCAGAGTCCTGTTACCCCCGCTTCTCCTCTCCTTCCTGCTCAAAAGTTAGGAACTTCGGAGCGTATTCTGGTTCGTAAGGCCTATACGGTCAGCTATAATAAGTTGACCCTCCAACCTAATTGGGTCGCTTGGACCATCGAGAGGAATAACGTCTTGGAGGAGAATATGAAGTATGACCGCCCATCATATAATGCTTTCCATGAAGACGAAGAGGTTAATTCACCTCGTGCTACGCTTGATGATTACCGCGGTAGTGGTTTGACTCGTGGGCATATGTGTCCTGCGGGTGATTGCCGTTGGGATGCGAATGTGCAATATGAGTCTTTCCTTTTGACTAATATATGCCCTCAGACCAGAGCCTTGAACGCTGGTGTCTGGAATGATATCGAGAAGTCTTGTCGACGCTGGGCCTTGCGTTATGGCAGGGTCTATGTTGTCTGTGGTCCAATCTTTTTTAAGAAAAGTGATAAGGGAACGATAGGGAGAAATAAAATTCCTGTGCCGGACGCTTTTTTCAAGGTTGTCCTTTGTTTGGAATGTGATGAGCCTAAAGGAATAGGTTTCGTATGCCGAAACCAAGAAGGGGGGGCTCCCGATGCGGGGGCTACTTCAGATGGTAGAAAACGCACCAAGAAAGAGTTATATATCCACTCCATTGATGAGGTTGAACGCATAACTGGCTATGACTTTTTCGCATCACTCCCTGATGATGTTGAAAATGAGGTTGAGTCTCATGCGGAGTATGAGGAGTGGTAACCCCAAATATTATTTGCTATGCGTATATCTTTATTGTTCATATCTTTGGCTCTTATATCTTGTTCATCGTCGGTCAACGAGTCTAACGGTTCTGATTCCCAGTCCTCGCCGTGCCGAAAAGTGAGAAAGGCACTTTTTATAGGTGATTCTATCACTGATGGTGCCTGGGGGCATGATTGCGATGGACGCCCCTCTTCTGAGCGAAATCTTGGGGATCTCAATCACATATATGGTCACGGGTATATGTATCTGTGCGCAAGTCAAATTCAAAGTGAACATCCCGAAAGAGATATTCAGTTCTATAACAGGGGGATAAGCGGACATACCCTTTTTGACATGGCTGCCCGTTGGAAAGCCGATTGCCTTGATCTTGATCCCGATTTGGTCTCCATTCTAATCGGCACAAATGACATTGAGTATTATTTAAGTCAAGATTCTGTTGTAACGCCATTTGATTTTGACGCTTGGTGTCAGACCTATTGTCATCTGCTTGACACATTACAGTCTGTAGTGCCTGATGTTAATGTTGTCCTTTGCACTCCCTTTGTCTTTAAGTCTGGTTGGCGCGGTGAAGCGCAAAGTTTTCCCCTGAGAAGTGAACTTATTGGGAAACTTGATAGTTGTGTCGTCCGAATCGCTTCTGACTATGCGGCGACAATCGTCCGTTTTGATACTCTTTTCCGTGATTTGGAAAAGATTCAACCTCGCTCTGATTATTGGGTGTGGGATGGTGTGCATCCCACTGCTGCCGGACATATGCGAATGGCTGACCTTTGGCTGGGACGCACTAAATCTTTATTTTCTGAGTGAACTTCAACGCTGATTGTTCATGTCCAAAATGAAGATCAAAGCGTAATAAATAAAAAAGACTCCGACATCTCATTGTCGGAGTCTTTTTTCGCTCTATTATGGCGGCTTAGTTCTTGAAACTGTGGATAGGCGCGGGAATACGACCTGTCCTGTTTACGAACTCTGAGCAATCAAATTTATTGACTGGCATGATGGGGGCATAGCCAAGAAGTCCTCCGTAATTGACTTCCTCTCCCACTGTTTTACCGATAACAGGCAAGATGCGTACGGCTGTCGTCTTTTGGTTAATCATACCAATTGCCGCCTCGTCCGCTATTATGCCTGCTATTGTTGTCGCTGGCGTGTCGCCCGGAATGGCGATCATGTCGAGGCCTACTGAGCAAACGCATGTCATTGCCTCAAGCTTTTCGATAGTCAAGGCTCCAGCACGCACAGAGTCAATCATTCCTTGATCTTCGCTGACTGGTATAAATGCGCCACTCAGTCCGCCTACATAAGAAGAGGCCATGACGCCACCTTTCTTGACTTGGTCATTCAAAAGAGCCAATGCGGCTGTCGTACCAGGAGCTCCACACTGCTGCAAGCCCATCTCTTTTAGTATGTCTGCCACTGAATCGCCAATGGCTGGGGTTGGGGCGAGCGACAAGTCTATTATGCCAAACGGTACGCCAAGACGTTTTGAGGCCTCCTGTGCGACAAGTTGGCCAACTCGAGTAATCTTGAATGCTGTCTTTTTTACTGTTTCACACAGGACCTCAAATGATTGGCCATGTATGTGGGTCAACGCATGTTTCACCACTCCAGGGCCAGAAACACCCACGTTGATTACAGCGTCCGGCTCTGACACACCATGGAAAGCTCCCGCCATGAATGGGTTGTCATCAGGGGCATTGCATAATGCGACAAACTTAACACACCCGAATGAGTCGCGGTCTGCCGTTGCAAGTGCAATGTCCTTGACCGTCTGACCGATAAGCCTTACCGCATCCATGTTGATGCCGGTGCGGGTGGAGCCAAGGTTTACCGAAGAGCAGATGAGCTCCGTTGTTGCGAGTGCTTGGGGCAGTGAGCGTATCAGCATTTCGTCAGACGGGGTCATGCCCTTGCTGACTATTGCTGAGAAACCTCCAAGGAAGTTTATGCCCAAGTCATGGGCAACCTTGTCTAATGTCTGGCAAAGCTTAACATAGTCATCCGGACTTTGGCATATCCCGCTACCCACTATAGCGGCTGGCGTTATGCTGACTCGTTTGTTGACAATGGGGATGCCAAACTCACGACTGATATCCTCGCCTGTCTTGACAAGGTCGTGGGCTTTGCCCATAATCTTGTCGTATACATTGCGGCATAGCGCATCGACTGTCGTTGCACGTGCGCAATCTAACAAGCTTATGCCCATTGTGATTGTTCGGACGTCCAGGTTCTCCTGGTCAATCATCTTATTTGTCTCGATGACCTCGGATATGTTGATCACTTTCGTCTTGTTTTTCTTGTTGTTCAAATGATTGCACGACTATTAAAGCCAATGCGACACTTCGGTACGCCCAGGACATAAGTCCAAGTGCTATCCTTTAAATTCTGTGCATCTTGTCAAAGATGTCTTCTCTCTGGCACTTAATCTGTACCCCGATGCTTGCTCCTAATTCGTTGAGCTCATTCACAAGTCCCTCAAACGGCTTGCTTGCTGAGGCCACGTCTACGACCATCATCATGTTGAAGTAGTCCTGTACAATTGTTTGTGAAATGTCCAGGATGTTGATGTTGCTTTCGGCCAAATAGGTGCACACCTTTGCAATAATGCCGACGGTGTCTTTTCCAACTACCGTAATAATCGCTTTGTTTGCCATTGTTCTTGTGGGGTTCTTTTTGCTCTTGTTTTTCACGAAAGAGCCGACTCGGCTTGTCTTTTTAACCGATGATACTCTCGCTCCGCTAAGTTAATCAAAAATCTACAATGTCAGTCATAAACTAAAATTAACCAGCAGGTAAGCGTTATTTTAATTGCTTTGTTATACTTTTGTCACTAACAAGAAACAAACGCACTTTAAGCACTCTAAAGAATAAGCATGGAAACCCTCTATCTCTTCATTGTCATATTCCTTTTCGCCTTGGCTGTGCTCGACTTGTCAATTGGTGTAAGCAATGATGCGGTTAACTTTCTCAATTCGGCGGTAGGCGCAAAGGCGGGCTCTTACAAAAAGGTGCTTGTTTTTGCCGCTGTAGGAATTTTTATCGGTTCTTGTTTCAGCAATGGAATGATGGACTTGACGCGACACGGTATTTTCCAACCGCAACATTTTACTTTCGCGGAGCTAATGAATGTCTTCATGGCAGTCATGGTAGCCGACATCATTCTGCTCGACATCTTTAACTCTCTCGGACTTCCTACCTCTACCACTGTTAGCCGTGTTTTCGAGCTGCTTGGAGCAAGCTTCACTCTTGCTGCTTGCAAGGTGTTGTCAGAGGGCGCTGGCACTCCTCTCTCTGAGTTTATCAATACTGATAAGGCCTTGACTGTCATAATAGCGATTTTCCTATCTGTGGCAGTCGCTTTCTTTTTCGGCGGGCTGGTACAGTATATCACGCGACTGATTTTCTCTTTTAACTTTCAGAAGAATCTGAAGTGGAAGATTGGTGTGTTTGGCGGACTTTGCATCACGGCCATTATTTATTTTATGCTCATCAAGGGCGTCCGTGATATGAGTTTTATGACTCCCGAGTATAAGGCGATACTTGATGAGTACACGGGAACGATTGTAATAGCGAGCTTTTTCGCTTTTACTGTTATTTCCCAAATACTTTATGCGGTTGGAGTGAATGTCCTCAAGGTTGTTGTTCTTTTTGGTACGACGTCGCTTGCTATGGCATTTGCAGGAAATGACCTCGTGAATTTCATCGGAGTTCCTGTAACAGGTTTTGAGATTTTTGGATATTTCCGTGAGGGTATCGCTTCTGGCGTTTCGGATCCTTCTTCTATATCTATGGAGGCGCTCAACGAGCCCACTCACACACCTGTCTATTTCCTTGTCATCTCTGGCATTATCATGGTCATCTCTTTGGTGACATCCGAGAAAGCCAAATTGGTTGTTAAGACATCTGTCAGTCTCTCCAGTCAGGATGGCGGCGACGAAATGTTCGGCTCGTCAAGTGCGGCAAGGCATATTGTCCGCTTCTCGCGTAATATCGGTGAGTGGTTCGATGATCATACCCCAGACCGTGTAAGGAAATGGCTGAATACGCGCTTTGACACAGATGAGGCTATTTTGCCTGATGGCGCAGCTTTTGACCTTGTTCGTGCCTCTGTTAATCTCGTCCTCGCTGGTCTTCTCGTCGCACTCGGAACATCGCTCAAACTTCCTCTTTCGACTACATATGTCACTTTTATGGTAGCTATGGGTAGTTCTTTAGCCGACAGGGCATGGGGACGTGAGAGCGCGGTGTTCAGAATTACGGGCGTTATTTCGGTCATTGGCGGTTGGCTTGTTACGGCAGGTGCCTCTTTTATCCTTGCCTCTATATTTGTTGTCGCTATGCATTACGGCGGCATTTATGTGGCTGGAGGTATCGTAATCCTCTCAATTGTAATACTTGTTCGTAGCAATATTGAGTACAAACGACGTGTAAACTCCGAAAAATCAGAGAAGGAAAAGGTCTACTCAGATATTGTAGCTTGTAAGGACAAGGCAGAGACTTGGCATCTTCTTAAACGATATATCGCTCTCAATGAAAAGGAGTACTTCTCCTACATTTGCGAGTCTTTCATTTCTTTGACCGATTCGTTCTTGAATGAGGATGTCAAAGGACTTAGGAAGATTAATAATTCGCTGCCCAAAGAAAAGTCTGCTATCAAGGCGATTAGACGTAAGCAGACCATGGCTCTTCGCAAGACTGAACCTCGACTCGCAATCGAGAATAACACTTGGCTCCATTTGGCTTATAACAGTAATCAACAGATGATATACTGTCTCATGCGTATGTGCGAGCCTTGCTATGAGCATGTCGATAACAACTTCTCCCCACTCCCTGAGGATCTGAAGAATCAGTTTATACCTCTAAGGGATGAGGTGGTAAGACTTTTCCGCAGGAGTCTTGAGATTATTGAGACCGATGATTACGAGGCTTCTGTTGATGTCAGAAATGAAGGTGACGAGACCAAAAATCAAATATCGCAAATGCGTAAAGATTTGGTTGTGCACATTCATGAGGACATGGATTCCTACTCTGTGATCTATGTCTATCTCAACATGCTGCAAGAGACGCAGGAGATGATCAGCTCGCTTCGCCACAATCTTCGAGCATTGCGCAAAATTGAGCGTGAAGCCTAATAATTTTTATAGTTTCTGAATAAAAGAGACACTTGGATGATAAAAGTCGTACATTCGCGCCAACCATTATTGCATGATTTTCGAGCGACTTTTTAATATACTTATGAGCAAAAGAAGATGGTCCGTCATCAAAGGTCAACCATTGACTGAGATGGACAAGAAAATATTGGCTGCCCAAAAGGCAGGGCATACTGTACCAAGTCGAAATCTGATACGAACGTCCGAGGAGATTGAGGGTATTCGCAAAAGTGGCGAGTTGAACACTGCGCTCCTTGACTATGTTTCGTCAGTTATCAAGGAGGGTATGACTACTGCGGAGCTCGATGAACTTGTATATCAGTTCACTATGGATCACCATGCGACTCCTGCACCCCTCAACTATGAAGGCTTCCCTAAGAGTTGCTGCATTTCTATTGATGATGTAGTCTGCCATGGCATCCCAAGTACTAAGGAAGTCATTAAACCAGGGCAGATTGTGAATGTCGATGTGACAACTATCCTCGATGGTTATTTTGCGGACGCCAACAGGATGTTTATTATCGGCGAGACTACCGCGGAAAAGAAGCGACTTGTTGATGTGACACTCGAGTGTCTTCAGATTGGGGCAAAGGCAGCTAAGCCCTATGGCTATGTCGGCGATATTGGCTTTGCGATCCAATGCCATGCCCAGAAAAATGGTTACTCAGTGGTCCGCGAACTCTGCGGGCATGGTGTCGGTCTGAAATTTCATGAGGAGCCAGAAGTACCGCATTACGGAAAGCCCGGTTCGGGAATGTTATTAGTCCCAGGCATGGTATTTACAATCGAGCCAATGATTAACATGGGCAAGAAGGAGGTTCACTTCAATGAGGCTGATGGCTGGACTGTTACGACGCGTGACGGACTGCCTTCTGCGCAGTGGGAAAACACGTTTGTGATGACTGACCATGGCGTTGAAGTGCTGACACACTAAAATATTTTCTTCACTTATTGAACCCGCCGGGCGTTTTTAGATGCTTTCGGCGGGTTTGTTTATAACATCAGGCTAACTATGTTGGAAATAGGCGCTATTTACGATCCTGTAATGAAGGTCGTAGAAGTTCTGGGAACAGTCGCTTTTTTTGTGTCAGGCATTAGGCAAGCCGCAGCTAAACATTTTGACTGGTTTGGTGGTTTCGTTTGCGGAATTGCGGTCGCCGTCGGAGGTGGTACTCTTAGAGATGTTTTGCTCGGTGTGACTCCATTCTGGATGACTAACCCGTTTTATCTCATATGCTGTATTGCGGTACAGGCTTTTGTTATTTGTTTTCC
Source organism: Alistipes putredinis (assembly GCA_963620575.1). Lineage (GTDB taxonomy): Bacteria > Bacteroidota > Bacteroidia > Bacteroidales > Marinilabiliaceae > W3P20-009. Next base: position 7,402 of record CAVFBC010000055.1, read on the forward strand.
TCATCTTTTTAAAAAACTGAATAACGCTTGGTTTCTCTTCGATACTCTGGGGC
>CAVFBC010000056.1:0-2538 GCA_963620575.1 Alistipes putredinis
CCTAAAGATGCGTAATAGTGAGAGCAGACAAACGCATAATACTTATAAATCTCAACATTACTGTTCCGCAAGGCGACAGGATCAATAGAATCAAGCATCACCTTAGCTTGAAACAAATCCTGCTTTCTAACCATAACTTCTGCCCTTAAAACATATAAGAAAGACTGGGGTGGGTTATAGCAACTTGGTGTAGAAATAGCCTTAAGAGCTTTATTCACAGCAAAAAGAGCATGTTCATTTTGCCCCACCATCAGAAAATATTGAGTTTGCATTGCAGAGATTGCCGCAGAGAACACAGAGCGGACTTCACTACTGAATTTTTGCAACTCATTTAGTTCATCAAGAGATCGCGCAAAGAGCAGAGTGTCAGAATTTGCATCACTTATCCTCGCCAGTCCATGCCAATACAGAGCACGGGATAAAGGGGAGTCATCCGAGAGAGACTGCATCTCATCGAGATAGACTTGGGCGGTTGGGGCATCCTCAAGACACAAGAAACACATGCTAATACGGAAAAGAACCTCAAGCTGCGCCTTTTTGCAATCATGGTATCTGCAGAAAGTCAACAATCTGTTATATTCAGACAAAGCCAGATCATAATCACCACGATCTTCAATATGGCGCAACAATGAACACTGGAGTTCAGCATACTTTTCCATCAGTCCACAGTCATAGGCACATTTAACAGCTTTAGCTATTGCCTCATCAGCCTCTTCACGCCTATCACAACTCTTGAGCCAATTCGAGTAGGAGACATAGAGCCTTACGACAGAATTTGCATCATAGAACATGTTTTTCCGCCAGTCCCCAGACGACTCATAATCTTTGACAATCTCTTCAATTTGCCCGATTTCCGAACTGCTTAGAATTGCAGAATATATTTTTGCTACAATTTTCTCCTTTGCCGAATGCGCAGCTTCTACCATCAACTCGATGTCCTTTTGGGCAGAGAGCGTATCCGCTATGCTGAGATTGCTATTAACACGAGCCTCTAATAAATCGAATTCGACAGTTTCCCCATCCTTCTCTACGCATGACGTTACCCCACCGGCAAAAAGCAATGCCGAGAGCAATAGTGGTATTAATCTATAGATGTATGGAGAACGCATATCAAAACTTATGGCAGAGAAAAACCGACAAGTAAAACATCATCATCAAAAGGACGGGGCAACGTCCAATGCAAAATTTCGTTTAGGATAGCATCGTGATGGAGTTTGGTTGGCAACTTAGCAGCGCGAGCCAAGGCATTGCAAAAATTCTCTTCACCCATCTGCTCTCCCTTCGCATTTAAAATTCTTGGCAAAGAGTTGGAATACAAGAAAACAGAGTCTCCCGCTTTATAAGAGAACTCGACATCGCTGAGTGTAGAACCAAGTGAAAATCCTTCACCGACTTTTAACTTCGCTGCAGGCACTGTAAGAATGGCTCCATTGCAATAAACAGCCGCACCACTTGCCGCGCAAGACACGCAAACAGTCCTATCCTCAGTATTGACAACCGCAATGGACATGGATAAACCTCGCCTGAGCCTGGAGTCTGGGAGATGAGACGAAAAACCTGAATTAACAACATCAAGGAGTTGAGACGCCTTTGGATAATCCAGACTATGCGATACCGCATCATTAATAAGAGTCAGTCCCACCATAGACATCATGGCGCCAGCCATTCCGCCCCCCCAATCAGACCGCGCAACATATGTAAATTTTCCCTCCTGACTTTCTGTACCAATAAAAACAGCCTGAGACAGTGTCAGAAGAACTCCTTATAATAAAAGAGTTTGTCAACCCCATCTTGACAAGCCTATTTACATTTGGCAAAATACCTCTCTGTAATCGTCGGGCATAGGACTGACTGGCCGCCATATCCAAGTTGCGTTTTATGAGCAATTTATTTTGCTCCTCGAACTCATCTATTTGCCTATTTACCTCAGCAGACAACTTCTTGTTAAACTCTACGTCCTTCTCTTGCCTTCTCTTGTTCTCCAACTGCACCTTTACGAGATATGACGCAACGCAAAGCAATATAATTATTAACAAAGAGACTCCGATGTATGTGAGATAACGTCGATGAGACGACAGTTCATTTTTGCTTGATAAAAGTTCCAACCGCTGTTGAGAAAAAAGAGTATCAGCACGCAACGACATCTCCATGTCCTTACTCCTTATGCGAGCGCCAAGCAAAAGCGCATTTCGATGAACAGAATCCGACTTTTGGACAGAAGCCAAAGCTAAGCGGTAATCACCTGACTCAACAGCCAAGTCCTCTACTAATTTGTAGTATCTTCGAGAAAAATCATCAAACTCAAAAATCTCACTTGGGAAATTCCAACTATTAAGAAGCGACCTCGCCTCCTTAGGATTCCCCTGCTCCATAGCTATCTGAGCCTCAATAAGACGCAGATTATGACGGGAGAAAAATGGGTCTATTGTGTTTTGAGGGATTACATCGATATAAGCCAAACAAGAATCAGCTATTTGCTTAGCTTTTTCATACTTGCCATCAACAAGGAGGCATAGCGCCCTGACAATGGAGACACGC
>CAVFBC010000056.1:2548-7432 GCA_963620575.1 Alistipes putredinis
CTTTGACAGGCTCGCCAAGAATAGACATTAGCCTCCGCACTCCGACCGGCTCTAACGGCGTTTAAGGCCATAGCGCAATAGTAGGCACGAGAATAAATTGGATTAATGGCATAGTAACCTGTCTGCTCAATTTCATTGGATATCTCATTGACCATACTCCACACACTTATGGCGGAATAGGTTCTCAAGAGGTTTATCTGCGCCCAAAGATAAACATCAGGGTATCGGTTTTGAGCATCAGTCAATACTATTCGAATAGAATATGCCGCCTCCACAAAACGTCTACAACGAATATAGAGCTTAGTGCGAAGGATGGCGACACTTAACTCCAAATAGCTGTTATTCAAATCATGCGCATACTTTTCTGCCCTGACGAAACTCTTGTCTGACGGAGTTCGGGAAGTCAAGAACTCAAAGTATCCGTTTGACGCATAAGCTACAGTAAGGCCATACAAAGCCAAACTATCAGTCCTCGCAGAGAAACGGGCTATCGCCTCAGAAAAAACAGAATGGTTTTGAAAATGCCCGTTAGACACCGCATCACAAGACCTCAAACAATTTGCGATGCAAATCAAATCACTATCGTTTCTTACAGACTCTATTGCATCTATCCATCTCTCGAGTCGTCTCGAATCGCCCTCCGCCACTGCCATAACAGCAGAATCGACATAAGAGACAGAGAAACGTTCCTCAATCGTTTGCTGCGCATCCGCACCCAAGCATGACATGGCCATAAAGACCACGGACGCTAGAATAAAAACAGACAAACGGATGAGGCGCATAGACTAAAAGTTTAAACCACCATGCCAAAAACCACGCACGAAAGGGAAAATGTCAGAAGTCGGCAATTGGGTACTCTGGTCATAAAAAGCGAAAACAGAAGAGCCAGTCCCAGACATCTGCGCATAAACAGCTCCCGTGTCATAGAAAATTTCCTTATACCTACGCACATCTGGCAACCTTTCTGAAACATACTCCTCGAAATCATTCCTAATCAACGATTTCCACTCAGAGATGTCATGAGCAAGCGCTTCTCGGAGGCTAATTGGTGGACGGGAACAAGATATGTTAGCATACGCCTCGACCGTTGAAACCGCCCCTTGTGGCACAGCAATTACCACTGACATTCCAGAGAGTTGAGGCAATTGAACCTCGGAAAAAATATCACCGATACCAGAACAGAACATAGGCCTATGCTCAATGAAAAAAGGGCAATCGGCACCTATCCTCGACGCGATAGAAGATAGTTTCTCCGCACTCAACCCTAACCGCAAGAGCGAATTGAGGGAACTCAAGACATATGCCGCATCGGCTGAACCTCCCCCAAGACCAGCGCCATCTGGTACAATCTTGTGAAGGTGAATGGCGACAGGGGGAAGAGCAACCTCCTTAGCGAGTGCTCTTAGCGCTTTGACGCAAAGATTCTTGTCATCTGGCACATCGATTTTATTCCCTGAGCAAGAAAGCACATATTCACCATTCTCGCAACTATCCGACAAAGACAGTTCGAGCATGTCAGAATAATCCAAAGGCAGGAACACACTCTCAATATCATGGTAGCCATTGGGGCGAACGCCTACGATATTGAGTCCCAAGTTTATCTTGCAGCAAGGGAAAACAATCATGCTTTTGATATAAAGAAGAACAAGATTAAAACAATAACCCACCTATGGATTCCGTCTAAGAGCAATGGGGTATTGAGCAGCCTCCATAGGTGGGCAATCGCCAGTCGAAATGTAAACCGTATTCAATTATATGCGCATAGGCATAACGACCATGAGCATATCAGAGTTATCTGTATTGACGGCAGGACTTATCAAGCCTGGCTTTGATGGGTCTGAAAGCAGAATGACAACATCCTGCGCATCTATGTTGTTGAGAGACTCAATGAGGTGTTCTCCACTGAAACCGACAGACATTGACTGGCCATCATACTCACAAGGCAAAACCTCATTAGCAGAGCAGGAGAAATCAAGATCCTGGGTACTGATTTGAATAGAGTTTGAAAACAACTCAAACTTGATGAGATGTGTCGCATCAACGAAAACAGAGGTACGTTGAATAGCCTTAATCAAATCGGCACGATTGACGACAACACGAGACTCATTGTTTACTGGGATAACACTCTTGTAACGAGGGTACTCACCTTCAGTGAGACGGCAATAGTAGCGATAGGTGGCCGACTCAAATACAACATTCTTGGAGCCGAAGGCAACGTTAACCATGGCATCGGATTTGCCAAGGATGCCTTTGAGAATATTAGCCGGCTTTTTGTTCAGGACAAAATTGGACACCATGTCGCCGGTCTGCACATCGGTACGTATGTATCGCACCATCTTGTGGGTATCGGTAGCGACAAAAGAGACCTGTCCTGGCTCAATGTCAAAATAGATGCCGTTCATCACAGGTCGGATCTCATCGTTTGCCGTAGCGAACACAGTAGAAGATATGCCAGTGAAAAGAGCGACCTCTGAAATCTGAAACTTATTGGCATCCGCATCAATATCCTGCTCAGCAGGGTAATCCTCGGCAGACATGCAGTTCTGCACAGACTTACCAGAGAGTGATTGGATTTCGAGAGTTACAGAGCCTTGTGGGATTGAGAAAGTGATTGGTTGCTCCGGCAGGTACTTTATATAGTCAGTCAACTTTGCTCCCGGGATGCAGATGTCACTGTCACCCTCTTGGTTGTTAATCTCAAGCGAAGAGACAATCCTCATCTCATTATTGGCCGCAGTAAGGATAAGTCGGTTTCCTTTGACAGAGAACAGGAAATTAGCGAGGGCGGGGATTGAGACCTTATCCTCAATAATTTTACCCATTGTCTGGAGACGGGAAAGTAGCTCACCGCTTGAAACAGAGAATTTCATACTTGTATAGATGTATTCAGTTTACGTTAATTAGCTGTAAATCATGCACAGACAGTGCGATAACCAACACGAGCCTTACCCTTAGAAATGGCGATAAGCTTGTTTTTAATCAGCCTCTTACGCAAAGCACCGAGGTGATCAATGAAAAGTTTGCCATCGAGATGGTCATACTCATGTTGCACCACTATGGCGGCATAGCCAGTTATAGTCTCAGTGTGAGGCTGAAAATTCTCATCAACATAATCAATGACAATCTCAGTGCTACGCTTTACAGACTCATTTATACCAGGGAGGCTAAGGCATCCCTCGTTAGTTTCCATTGTCTTATCCTCATTACGGCTTGTTATGTGAGCGTTAATGAAGACTCTCTTGAAACCAGTCACCTCTGGATAATCATCCTTGAGCGGCGTCGCATCAATGACAAAGAGGCGGATTGCCTTACCCACCTGAGGAGCCGCAATTCCGATACCATCGGACTTATACATAGTCTCGAACATATCGTCAATGAGCTTAGGCAACTCGGGATAGTCGGCAGTTATATCCTCGCTCACTTTGCGGAGGACCGGGTGTCCATATAGATATATAGGAAGTTGCATTGTAAAATAATTTTCAATCAATTGTAGGAAACGCCATTACGAAGCATCTCCATGTAAGTTTCGAGAATGACTGTCGCTGAAACCATGTCCACAAGACCATTTTTGTTATTACGGTTCTTCTTTGACACGCCACCGTCAATCATGGCACGCTGTGCAATTCTTGTAGTGAAACGCTCATCGACCATCTCTACTTTCATATCGGGCAGAGCCTTCCGCAATTGCGACAGGAAAGGTCGTATATAAGTCATCGTCTCCGACTCAACCCCATTAAGCTTATGAGGTTCACCAACGACAATGACGCCTACTTCCTCCTTAGAGACATAGTCCTTAATGAACTTAACAAGTTCATGCGACGCCACAGTCGTTAGTCCTCCCGCAATAATCCGCATCGGGTCACTGACGGCAAGACCGCAACGTTTCTTACCATAATCAATTGCGAGAATCCTGCTCATTCGGAACCTTACTAATAGGCTTTCAGACTCATGTCAAGGCTGCCGACATGATGCGTAAGCGCCCCGACAGAAATGAAGTCCACCCCACACTCTGCATAGTCACGAAGAGTGTCAATGGTTATGCCACCAGAAGACTCAGTCTCGAATCTGCCGTCAATCTTCTCGACAGCTTTTCTCGTCATCTCGGGAGTGAAATTATCGAGCATAATGCGATCTACGCCGCCAATGGCAAGGACTTGATCGAGTTCATCGAAATTGCGTACCTCAATCTCAATCTTTAGATTCTTACCCTTCGACTTAAGGTAGTCATGCGCCCTATTGATAGCCTTGTCGATGCCACCAGCGAAATCTACATGATTATCCTTAAGAAGAATCATATCAAAAAGGCCAATACGGTGGTTACCACCACCACCAATTTTGACGGCCATTTTGTCGAGGAGCCTCATGCCAGGAGTCGTCTTACGCGTGTCGATGACATTGGTCTTGAGACCTTTGAGACGCTCAACATAACGCCCAGTCATTGTGGCGATGCCACTCATGTGCTGCATAATGTTGAGGACGAGACGCTCAGCCATGAGAAGAGTCTGAGTCCGCCCCTCAACACGGAAAGCTATATCACCCTTTTTGACATGATCGCCATCCTTGAGTATTTGGTCAAACTTAAAATCCTTGTCGAGGTGCAAGAACACTTTGCGAGCCACATCGACACCAGCCAAAATTCCATCCTCCTTGATGATAAGCTGGGCACGCCCAGTCGCCTCACTTGGAATGCAAGAGAGCGAAGTATGGTCACCGTCACCTACATCTTCTTTGATGCAACGGTCGATAAAATCGTTTAAATACGCGTCAAAATCAGTCATCTCTGAATTTCTATTCTTAGTTGTTTAATAACAGTCGCACCTCCAGAGCGTGAATGAAGAATATATACGACAAAAGTTTCTCCATTGCCTGCAAGTGAACCTATAG
>CAVFBC010000057.1:0-6353 GCA_963620575.1 Alistipes putredinis
CTCGAACTCTGGACCCGCTGATTAAGAGTCAGCTGCTCTACCAACTGAGCTAGCGGGTCAAACTCGTTAACAAGGAACATGAAAAAGTGACCCGCCAGAGACTCGAACTCTGGACCCGCTGATTAAGAGTCAGCTGCTCTACCAACTGAGCTAGCGAGTCATTCGCTATGTCCTTCTCGTTTGACGATGCAAAATTAGTAATCTTTTCCCATTTCCAACTATCTGGAGGTTAAAAAAATGCTAATTTTTAATCTACCTTCCCGTGCTTCTTACATTCGAAGCCATGTGCCACGCAATCAGTAGCTGCATATTGTGTTGTTTGTTAATGTGTTGCAATTTTAGGGCGTATTCGAGCTTAGTAGTCGAAGCTTAGACCGAATTGCTCAATTAATTTGTGAAGGTTGCTGTTGTCTGCCAACAGTACGTCTAATTTCTGCTTAGATGTGAATGGCGTGGATGAGTTTTCCTCTCTTTTCTCTACAAGGTTGGTCTTTATGACGATGTTGGGGTTTCTTAAGTTGGTACGAAGGTAGTTTATGAGCTCAACCTGCTCACATATCATAGTTTGTGAAGAGTTTACTATGTCGACCACAATGTTGTCACCACTTATTTTGGGGTCGGTTGCCATTATTGTGCGTAAATAGTTGTCCGATGTGGGCAGGTTGTTTGCGAAGGTCCGCCATGCTGCGATGAGTGAATTTTCATCCAGTGGCATGCTCGGTTGCTCTTGAGCAGTGTTGTCTGGTTTGCTCTGTGAGGCTTGTTGGATCTGGTCGTTTGCCTTTTTCAGCCTATTTAATATAGAACCTCCGCCCGCAGGCAACTTTTTCTGCTGTTGCTGCGGCGCAGTCGCCCCTCCTGTTGTGCCAACGGGTGTTTGCGATGTGGGTGTGGGTGCAGTGTCTCGCTTAGTTTGCGTAGTAGCCTTTGCGGCATTCCTTCTGACTAATGTCTCAAGCTGGGCTAAGACTTTTTTTTTTCGTCGCCAATCATGCAGGCGTGGAGCAATGCGAATTCTACATGCTGGCGCTTGTCTTTGGCCGTGCGGTAGGTTATCTCACTCTGTGACAAGCATTCTATGAACATGATGATAGCTCTTGCGCCTATCGCGCTAACTTGCTCTGTATATCGATTTGCTGTCTGTCCGCTCACGTCGAGCAGCTTTGCTGTCTCGGGCGCTTGCGCCACCAGCAGGTTTCTCATGTGGTGGCACAGCCCGTTCAGGAAGTTGAGTGCATCGAATCCTCTGCGAAGGATGCCGTCAAATATGAGCATGGACTTTAGGTAGTCGTGCTCTGCTATTGCCTTTGTGGCCTCGAAGAAGACCTCGTAGTCGAGTATGTTGAGGTTGTCTACTACTTTTTTGTATGTTACTTCCTTGCCAGAAAAGGCTACAATCTGGTCGAAAATCGAGAGGGCGTCACGCATCGCCCCGTCAGCCTTCTGTCCTATAACGGTCAAAGCTTCGTCTTCCGCTGTTATGCCTTCGTTTCCCGCCACATATTTCAGGTACTCTACGACGTCGGGTACCGTGATTCTGTGGAAATCAAAAACTTGGCAGCGGGAGATTATAGTAGGGAGGATTTTGTGCTTCTCTGTGGTTGCGAGAATGAATATGGCGTGAGCTGGCGGCTCCTCAAGGGTTTTGAGGAATGCATTGAATGCTGCCTGAGACAGCATGTGAACCTCATCGATTATGTATACAGAGTATGATCCGACTTGCGGTGGGACTCTAACGCTGTCAATGAGCGATCTGATGTCCTCGACAGAGTTGTTTGACGCTGCGTCAAGTTCATGTATGCTGAATGACCTGTTCTCATTGAACGCCATGCATGATTCGCATTCGTTGCATGGTTCGATGTCCTCTGATAGGTTCGAGCAGTTGATGGTCTTTGCAAATATGCGAGAACAGGTTGTTTTTCCGACACCGCGAGGTCCGCAAAACAAATATGAATGGGCAATGCGCTTTTCGCGCACGGCATTTTTGAGCGTCTGGGTTATGCTCTGCTGACCTATGACTGATTGAAATGTCGCAGGCCTGTATTTCCGTGCCGATACTATGTACTCCATTTGCTTGTTTTGCTCACTTATTGGCAAAGTTATCTTTTTTGTTTCAACAGTCCAAATGATGGTCATGTGCGAATCATCGGCAACTTGATTTTTGGAAGGGTGGGGCAGATTAGGCTCAGAGGCGTGCCGACTGAAAGTTTGAAAAAATCAAGCGCCTTTCTTCTGCCTTTCGTTTATTTGTAATTATATTTGCGTTGCAGTTTGAAACAATTTGTAAATCATAGGGTTCTTTGGGGGCGTAAGAAGCTCCTTTAACCATAAGCATTAGACAACTATGTCAGATCAGAATAATAGCCAGTTGAATGATAGTGACAACGAATTGGATGTCGAGCAGAGCAAAAACTCGAAATCTTATGACGGCGTCCCGCGCATTGATGAGCTTGACCGCAAGATTCTTAAGCTCATAACTGGAAACGCTAGGATAGCGTTTCTTGAGGTGGCGCGCATGTGCGGAGTTTCCGGCGCAGCTATCCATCAGAGGGTGCAAAGGTTGATGAACATCGGGGTCATAAAGGGTTCCGAGTTCATATTGTCGCCAACAAAGGTTGGTTACCAGACTTGCGCCTTCATAGGTGTATTCCTCAAAGAGGCCGGCAGTTTCAATCAGGTTGTGGCTGCGATGGAGAAGATACCTGAGATTGTTGAATGCCATTATACAACAGGACGATACGCTATCTTCATCAAGATTTATGCGCGCAGCAACGAGCACATGAAGTATATCCTGTCAGATTGTATCCAGCAAATCCCAGGCATTGCGTCAACAGAGACTATTATTTCTCTCGAAGAGACGTTTAAACGCCAAATCGAAATCGAGTAGTTGCATTAACCGCTTTTCGGCGTCTTCAAATGTGCTCAACAGCGTTGACAAACAAGCCGAATGATGGCACGCCTTTTGCATATTGACAAGACAAGAATGTCTTACGATTAAATAAGTCAACCCATGAAAGCAATATATTTACCGGTAATAGCAATTGGCGCTACTGCGACGCTCTCCGGTTGCTCGAGCATGAGGCTGTCCAATGCCAATGCGCTTGCTGATGACGTCTATTACGACGGGTCGGCTTCGCCAAAGTCTATTGTGAAGGCTCCTGAGTCTTCAGCTGTTGTCTCGAACGGAGATGTGGCTTCCTACGAATCGAGGGTAGCAAGTTATGCTTCAAATGCTAAGTCTGACCATGAGGCTCGTGATTTTTCTCAAATCCAACAATATTACGCGAATGCGAATTCCTCCAACGGGGAGGCTTCTGACACTACACGGACTTTAGTTGCTGCCGCCACTGCCGATGACAGCGAAGTAGAGGTGTCCGATGGCTATTGGGTGGATGGATTTTGGGGCTCCGAATCTGATCAGTCGTATGCTGAGAGGATAATCCGTTTCCATCGCCCGCTTGTGTCTGTCAACTATTACTCGCCTTTCTTCACGGCTGCTCGCTACTCTGGCGATTGGAACATCTATGTAGATGGCTATGGCTCAACATATCTTGTGCCGACATGGACTAATCCATGGTATAATGACTATTTCTATGGTTCCGGTCTTGCTTTTGATTGGTATTGGACCAGACCGTGGAGAATGAACTTGGCATGGGGCTTTGACGGTTGGTACGGTCATTTCGGTTTCGGCTGGGGCTTCTACGACTACGCTTGGGGATGGCCGCATCATCATCACCATTGGTGGGGACACCATGAGCCTTGGCATGGTGTAGGTCACGGATTTGGGGTCGGAGGTTGGGATCGTAGACCTTATGATCGACCTGTTAACGCAGCCCGTGCAAATACCGCCCCCCGCTCTTACAGTGCCGAGAACAGGATACAAGGAGTGACTACCAATCCCAACGGCGAGAGGGCAGGGCAGAGGTATCGCGCAATGCTCCCGACGAGTAATAGGTCTTACACTCGCTCAACTGATGGACGCTCTACAACGTCAAGTGCGTCTGATGCGGGTTCCACAGGGCGGTCTTATTATAGTACAAACACACGAAGGTCCACTGTTAGTCAGGGTGAAACGGCTAATGGCTCTACTGCGACAACGAGCAGGTCAAGCTATTCGACGAATACGAGACGGTCAACGTCTGGTGTGTCTTCATCGGCTTATGGCTCAAGCTCCTCTTCTCGGTCAACTTATACGCCTTCAAGAAGCTCTTCGCGCTCTTCCGTTTCAACTACATCCCCGGCAAACTCAAGGGAGACAACATCCTACTCAACGAATACTCGCAGAGGAACATCATCTTCCTACTCTCCCAGCAGATCGCAAACTCGCTCCTCGGTCTCGACTTCAAGAAGCAGTGGGTCAAGTAGGAGCTCCTATTCGGGGGCTTCGCAAAGCTCGAGGTCTACTTTCAGCTCTGGTCGTAGTTTCTCCAGCGGAGGTCGTTCGACAGGAAGTTTCAGTGGAGGCGGTCGTTCTTCTGGCGGTAGTGTAAGTTCCTCACGTGGGGGACGCTCCCGATAAATGAAAATATGATTTGCCTGCGTGCGCTATCATATGCTAAGTATGTTGGCCGCGTAGGCATTTTTTAATAAGGTAGGTAAGCTTATTTAGAGGATATGTATAGCAAGACGCTTTCTTTCGCTGTGTGCATGCTCCTGTCCGCAGGAGTTTATTCTCAAGATTATACAGATGCTCTGCGATTCAACAGCAATGACTTGATGGGTACCGCTCGAACCCAGGCGATGGCGGGAGCCTTTGGTGCTGTCGGCGCGGACCTAACTTCAATGGCTGTTAATCCGGCCGGTATGGCTGTTTACCGTGCGACTGAGGTTGGGTTGACGCTTGGGGTTAGTGCGATAAAGGATGACAGTCAGTATTGGCAGACGAAATCTTCTGATGATAGGGTCAGAGTGCCATTCAGTCAAATAGGAGCAGCGTTCTCTTTCGGCAGAATGCGTGAGAATGGTGGAGGACTGGTAGCGTCCAATTTATTTGTAGGATATAACAGGGTGGCAGATTTCTCAAGTATGCAGAGGTATAATGACCCGTACGCATATAATTCGCTTCTCGACTATTTCTCAACGGACGAGCAGAGATTTGCCTCAATGACAGGCGACTTGGCTGGTAATGCTGGCCTTGTCTTTGATACTGACGACAATAGCTACTCGTATAATGTGTGGGAAGCATTTAAGGATGGTCACCTCGATGCCGGTTTCCGTATGGATGAAAATGAGTTGGGTCTGATAAGTATATCAAAATCAGTTAAAACAGAGGGCTCTAAAGGAGACATCGCTTTCGGTTATGCAGCCAACATAGCTAACAAGTTGTATGTTGGTGGCTCTCTTAATATTCAGACGCTGTCATATACTAACACTACGACGCATTATGAGTATTTTGATGGCGTGACTGTCGCTGCTGACGACCCTACAAGCTTCACTTATCAGAGCTATCTTGATCAGGATGGCACGGGTATATGTTTTAACATCGGAGCGATATTACGTCCTGTTAATTTCCTAAGGGTTGGCTTCGCTCTCCATTCACCCTCTTTCTTTAGCGTATCAGAGCGCTATTGGGCAAAGATTTATAACCCTGCTAAAGATAAGACGTTCAGTACGAGCGATTTTGAATACGAGTATAAATATCGTGTCCCAAGCCGTTTCATAGCAAGCATTGTTGGTATCATTGGGCGTGGCGGCATGATCTCTGTCGATTATGAGAGGACAAACCATTCTCGTAGTAAGTTTACAGAGAAGGGCTCTGATGACCCGACATCTTACAACACGTTCGGCAGCCTGAACAATTTAATGAAGGACGATATTTTTTGTGCTTCTAACACTTTGCGCATAGGCGGCGAGCTAAGCGTTTTAAACCCGGTTTATCTTAGGGCTGGATATCGCTTTACAACAAGTCCCTTAAAAGAGGCTTACTATTTCAATAAACCGAAAGATTATTCAATCTCTGGTGGCATTGGCTTCAGAAAAAATAATTTCTTTGTTGATATAGCTTATGTCTGCTCGGTCAAGAAAACCGACCAGTGGGTTTTGCCTGATACTTCTGAGGGCTACTTATACGGTCCAGGTGGGATTGCTGAGGTTAACACGCCAGCCTTACTGACCCAGAAGACGCACTCTGGGGTTATATCTGTAGGCTTCAGGTTCTAATAACTCAGTAGGCTTCAGTTTTTTATAATTAAAAGTGGCTGCGACGTATGTCAATTGCGTCGCAGCCACTTTTTGGTATGTTTTTATATTTCGATTATATTCAGTCAAACTCATTAATTGGCAATCAAATAGGACGTAGGCGGCAAATGTTGTTTCTGGTGTCCTTATCCGTCAAAACATATAATAACCTGCTC
>CAVFBC010000058.1:0-6164 GCA_963620575.1 Alistipes putredinis
GGTCTGACGAGTTGAGATATTGCCACGACAATTTTCCTGACTTACATATAGTTTTCACAGGGTCGCCGGTGATGCGGCTGAAGGAGGAGAACCCACAATTGCGTGGTTTGGTCAATGTGTATAGTCTTGAAGGCTTTTCGTTCAGGGAGTACCTTAACTATACATCTGGTAATAACTTCCCCTCTGTTTCGCTTGACGATATCATATTTAACCATGAGGACATAAGTCGCGAGATAGCGCAAAAAGTCAAGCCATTGGCTTATTTTAGCGATTATCTTCGTCATGGATTTTACCCGTATTTCTTGGGGCAGAAAAATGTCTATGTTGACCTTGTCAAGACTATAAATTTCGTCCTTGAGGTTGAGATAAGCTATATTCAGCAGATTGATATCAAGTTGTTGCCTAAGCTGAGAAAATTGTTGTACATAATAGCTCAGCAGACACCTTTTCAGCCCAACGTGTCTAAATTGGCTTCTGCAATCGACACTAGCCGCGCCACAGTGATGAACTACATGGTATATCTTAAGCACGCGCGGTTGATACACTTGCTATATCAAGTTGGGGACAGCGCAAACAAGAAGCCTGCGCATATCTATATGCAGAACCCGAACCTGATGTACTTGTGCAATTATGGCGGTGTAGACCAGAATTCTCTCAACAAGACATTCTTCTTCAACCAGTTGGGTTATAGCAATACAGTGGAGAGGGCTTCCGTTGGTGATTTCTGCGTCAATGGAGGTCAGACATTTGTGATTGGGGACAACGCGAAGACTAAAATGGACTCGCAAACCATAAGGGCCCGCGAGATGATTGAAGTAGGTCATGGCAAGGAAATCCCCTTATGGCTCTTCGGCTTCCTCTATTAAAATAATTAGCTTGGATATATACATCTTCCTGAAAAGGGATGCCAAAACATATCAGTCCGATACATTAACCTTTTATTGTTAGTCATAAAATGGCAAAAGAAAAGAAATTCATCACTTGTGATGGAAATGAGGCTGCCGCACACATCGCGTACATGTTTACCGAGGTTGCTGCAATCTACCCCATCACTCCTTCTTCGCCAATGGCAGAGCACGTTGACGAATGGTCTGCTCAGGGTCGCAAGAACCTCTTTGGCGACACGGTCTCCGTACAGGAGATGCAGTCAGAGGGCGGTGCTGCAGGTGCAGTTCACGGTTCTCTGCAGGCAGGTGCTCTGACGACGACCTTTACGGCATCTCAGGGTCTTCTGCTCATGATTCCAAACATGTATAAGATTGGTGGTGAGCTTCTTCCCTCTGTCTTCCATGTTTCAGCTCGTACACTTGCAACACACTCACTCTGTATCTTCGGTGACCACTCCGATGTAATGGCGTGCCGTCAGACTGGCTTCGCAATGTTCTGCGAGGGTTCAGTACAGGAGGTTATGGACCTTTCTGCTGTTGCACATCTTGCTTCTATTGAGACCCGAGTTCCGTTCATCAACTTCTTTGATGGTTTCCGCACATCGCACGAGTACCACAAGATCGAGGTTATGGACATGGAGGATCTCCGTCCTCTCGTTGACTGGCAGAAGATTAAGGAGTTCCGCGAGCGCGCACTCTCACCTGAGCATCCTCAGGCAAAGGGTATGGCTGAGAACCCTGAGACATTCTTCGCACATCGTGAGAGCTGCAACCCTTACTATGACGCAGTTCCAGCAGTTGTTGAGAAGTACATGGCAGAGATCAGCAAGATCACAGGCCGTGAGTACAAGCCATTCACCTACTATGGCGCTCCCGATGCAGACCGCGTCATCATCCTTATGGGTTCAGCAACCGAGGCTGCTCGCGAGGCTATCGACTACATGACCAAGAAGGGCGAGAAGGTCGGTATGGTTTCTGTACACCTCTATCGTCCGTTCTCTGTTGAGCGTCTGCTTGCAGCTGTTCCTAAGACAGTTAAGGCAATCGCAGTTCTTGACCGCACTAAGGAGCCAGGCGCTCATGGTGAGCCTCTCTACCTCGACGTAAAGGACGCATTCTATGGTCAGCCCAACGCACCTATCATTGTAGGTGGCCGTTACGGTCTCGGCTCTTGCGACACCACCCCGACCATGATTACTTCGGTTTACGACAACCTCAAGTTGCCGCAGCCTAAGGATCACTTCACCATTGGCATCAATGACGATGTCACCTTTGCAAGCCTCCCCGCAAAAGAGGAGGTTCCTATGGGTGGTGAAGGCATGTTCGAGGCTAAGTTCTTTGGTCTTGGCGCAGACGGCACTGTCGGCGCAAACAAGAACTCGGTTAAGATTATTGGTGACAACACCAATAAGCATTGCCAAGCTTACTTCAGCTATGACTCTAAGAAGTCAGGCGGTTTCACCTGCTCTCACCTTCGTTTTGGTGACAGCCCCATCCGCTCGACCTATCAGATCAAGACCCCTAACTTTGTCGCATGCCACGTACAGGCCTACCTGCACATGTATGATGTGACCCGTGGTCTCCAGAAGAACGGTACTTTCCTCCTCAACACCATTTGGGAGGGCGAGGAGCTCGTAAAGAACATGCCTAACAAGGTAAAGAAGTACTTTGCGAAGAACAACATCACCGTTTACTACATCAACGCAACCAAGATTGCTCAGGAGATTGGCCTCGGTAACCGCACCAACACCATCCTCCAGTCTGCATTCTTCCGCATCACTGAGGTTATCCCTGTTGACCTCGCCGTTGAGCAGATGAAGAAATTCATCGTCAAGAGCTATGGCAAGAAGGGTCAGGACGTTGTTGACAAGAACTACGCAGCCGTTGATCGCGGTAACGAGTATAAGACACTCGCAGTTGACCCATCATGGGCTAACCTCCCAGATGATGAGCCTATCGTACGCAATGAGCCTGAGTACATCTCAAAGCTCGTCCGTCCTATCAATGCACAGGATGGCGACCTTCTCCCTGTATCAGCATACAAGGGTATCGAGGACGGCACTTGGGAGCAGGGAACCGCTGCATTCGAGAAGCGTGGCGTGTCAGCGCTCGTTCCGAAGTGGGATGCCGCTAAGTGTATCCAGTGTAACAAGTGCGCATTTGTATGTCCTCACAGCTGTATCCGTCCATTCGTTCTCGATGCAGACGAGAAGGCTGGCTTTGGCGCTGAGACCATCGAGATGAAGGCTCCTGCAGCCATGAAGGGCATGCATTTCCGCATTCAGGTTGGCGTTATGGACTGCCTTGGTTGCGGCAACTGCGTTGACGTATGTATGGCCAAGGATAAGGCTCTCACCATGGTACCTCTTGAGGCTGAGCTTCCAGAGGCTGCTAACTGGGAGTACTGCGTCAAGAATGTCAAGAGCAAGCAGAACCTTGTTGACATTAAGGCTAACCCGAAGAACTCACAGTTCGCTACCCCACTCTTCGAGTTCAGCGGTGCATGCTCTGGCTGCGGTGAGACCCCGTATGTCAAGCTCATCGCCCAGCTCTTTGGCGATCGCCAGATGGTAGCCAACGCAACCGGATGTTCATCTATCTACTCTGGCTCAATTCCTTCAACGCCTTACACCAAGAACGAGAAGGGTCAGGGTCCCGCATGGGCAAACAGCCTCTTCGAGGACTTCGGCGAGTTCGGCATGGGTATGGTACTTGCTAACAAGAAGATGAAGTCTCGCATCCAGCGTCTCCTTGAGGAGATGATTGCGTCAGACAAGGCTTCTGCCGAGTACAAGGCCGCAGCTCAGGAGTGGATTGAGAATCAGAATGACGCAGAAGGCAGCAAGAAGGCCGCTGAGAAGCTCATCCCTGAGATTAAGAAGAGCGCAGCAGCAGGTTGCCCTGTTTGCAAGCAGCTTGACGAGCTCTCTCACTACCTCGTTAAGAGGAGCCAGTGGATTATTGGTGGTGACGGCGCTTCTTACGACATCGGTTATGGTGGACTTGACCATGTCCTCGCTTCTGGTGAGGATGTAAACGTCTTCGTCATCGACACTGAGGTTTACTCTAACACTGGTGGTCAGTCATCTAAGGCTACGCCTATTGCGGCTGTCGCTCAGTTCGCAGCAGCAGGCAAGCGCATCAAGAAGAAGGATCTTGGCCTCATGCAGGCAACCTATGGCTACGTATATGTAGCCCAGATTGCAATGGGTGCAGACAACGCACAGTGCCTCAAGGCCATCCGTGAGGCTGAGGCTTACCCCGGACCTTCACTTGTCATAGCTTACGCTCCATGTATCAACCACGGCCTTAAGGCTAAGGGCGGCATGGGCAAGAGTCAGGCTGAGGAGGCTAAGGCTGTCGAGTGCGGTTATTGGCATCTCTGGCGCTTCGATCCGCGTCTCGCAGAGCAGGGCAAGAACCCGTTCCAGCTCGACTCTAAGAAGCCTAACTGGGATAAGTTCCAGGAATACCTTGATGGTGAGGTTCGCTTCCTCTCACTCCGTAAGGCTCTGCCCGCTAAGGCTGACGAGCTCTACGAGGCTACTAAGAAGGCAGCTCAGGAGCGCTACGCTAACTACGTACGTCTGAGCCGTATTGACTACTCTCAGGAGATTTAATCTTATGATTTAAAATCCTGCCGCAAATAACAGTTAGCCACATAAGGCTTCTGTTTTAAGGTTATCCCCCTTGGCTTATGGCTGAGGGGGATTTTTTTATGCCTTTGCTTTGGCAGGAGATTATGTTGGTTTTGTTTGGATGCTGTTTTTTTTTTCACAAATTTGTGGTTATAATAATGCAGCATGATGGGCAAGAACTTCATACCTATTCAGAATGAAAATGTGCTCAATAATGTAAAATGTATAACCACTTTGTTTTATGCAAGAAGAAAACAGCGAGTACGATTATGAGAGATTAGTAGAAGACTCTCAAACTTGCTTCCAAAACGAAAGCGAAGTTAACCAAGCAGTAACTGATGCCGATTTCTGCAATCCGCTTGAGACCACCCCAGACAACTATGGCACTGTGCAAATGCCAGTTCTCTCTGATGAAGAAGTGGATAGAACCTTGAGTTTGAATGGCCTCACAAACGAGGAGATTGACGCAAGGCTTAAGCAGTTGGGCGAAGAACTTGAGGAACGTTGGCAGAAGAGGAGCAACATGATTAGGGACTTGGAAAATCTGGGTCCGGCTCCGAGCAGGATTGAGATTTTAGTAGATGCCATTGCCGATGAGTTTGAGACACCAGAGAACGCCATCGGCTTTGTTAAAATGCTTGTTACAAAAGGTGGGCTGACACCCCAACAAAAGATTATACAAGTTGTCAGAATTGGAATTAACATTATCGGGAAACTCATTGATGGTGTAAAGGAGATCCGGAAAAGGGAAGAAATCGTCAAACAACAAATCGCCGTTCAAGGTGAGATTGTTGTTAAGACAGACGAAGTAAAGACTCTAACAGCTACAAAAGCCGAGAATATCAAGATACAGACAGGGGAAAACATCCAATCTCGCCATAATTGTGCAAAAGACTCTATTAATCAAGCCGTTGACAAAATAAGTTCTAACACATCTGAAATCGACGTCAAATTCTCAGACTACGAGAATGAGCGAGCGAGCAACATGAATCAGGTAGAGGAGAACGGCTTCAACGATGAAGTCTCAAGCCGAATAGGAGGACTCCTTGGCGACATCAATAACTTGTAATCCACTGGCATCATGAACGAAATAACAGTAAACAAACATAACTTCGAAGTAGCCAAAAGCCAAATTGCGCGAATGGCTCGAAACAGACGGGAAATACCTAAGCTAAGTTGTTTTAGAACAAGTGGTGGGCTATTTGGATTGTTCAGTCACGATGTGACAGGTGATGAGGCAAACAGATTGCTCGTCTCTCCCTTGCAAACTTCCCTATCCTCAATAAACCTTGAGTTAGGCAATTTGTATGAGATTACAGGTCAGATTTACCGAGCCATGGATTATCTTGATGGCGAGTACATGACTGGCATTGTAAAAGGCATAAACTCAGCAAATGCGGCAAGCGACCAAGCTCTCAGAGCGGCGAACAAGGCTTTGGACGCCCAAAGGAGTGCGGACGAAGGTATTCGGAGAGCGCAGAATGCCAGCAAACAGGCTCTTGATGCACAAGATGGACTCAGACAAAGTTTTATCGCTCTTGAGGCAATCGTAAGGAAACTTGAGCAATTTAAGCTGAAGTCGGAGAATGACGTAAGGGCTATACAGAACGAGATTCAGCAGGTTAAGGGAAGCGTGGAT
>CAVFBC010000059.1:0-5929 GCA_963620575.1 Alistipes putredinis
TGTTGGCCACGACAGAGATGGCTGCGCCACCGCTCTTGGCAAGGTGCAACGTCAGTATAGGTCTTATTGCCGCCAAATAACGTTACTCCGAATCTATATGGCTTGTCTTATTTGATTTCTTGGCTTATTCCTTCCAAGACTTCACGAAGGTTTATTGCGAAATTGAGGTTAGCGCCTGAGTCGTCTCGACCAGCTGAAGTCACTCCTATTGCCTCGCCATATTCGTTGATGAGCGCGCCTCCACTGCTGCCGTGGTCAATGGGGGCGCTTATTTGGATTCCGTATTTCTCGTCTGGGCGCAGTTGCGAAACCATCCCGTCAGAAAGCGTGTTTTCGTATCCGCGTGGAGAGCCTATTGCGAAAATGTGCTCTCCGACTTTTATCTCTTTTTTTGAGAGTGGAATGAACTTACACCCTTTTATGTTGATTTTGAACAATATGATGTCTTTGTCTGCGTCGGAGTATATGATATCTCCGATAGGATACCTTTCTCCATTAGAGAGTTTTATCTGCGCATGTGACTTGTATGTCCCCTCGAACACGTGGTAATTGCTTACGCCATAACCGTCTGGTGATATGAAGAAGCCTGAGCCTTGATATGCGTTGTTACCATCGTCCGTGAAGACCATGAAAACAGCCGGGTTGTATAACTTGAAAATCTCACTTCCTGCCAATTTACGCTCGTTCCCTTCCGATTCCGATGCGGCCTCAATTTTTTTAGTTGCGTTGCTGCGTGCAACACGGTTGTTGTTGCGAGGACGTCCGCTACTTCCATGTATGCCTACATGTTGTTCTTCTTTTGGGGAACTATTATGTGGATTGCCTGGGTAGCTTTGTTTTGGATTTGGTCTTTCGCATCCATAAAATGTAGCGACAATAACCGCTGAGACAAATAATCTTGTTAATAGTGAAACTATTTTCCTCATGAATCATTCTTTGATTTTATTGTATCTCGACTTTCATTCTGAGGCTAACTTCTGCTTCTTTCAATTGGTGGCCCAGCTTTCTGGCTTTGGGATAATGTAGATTACAAAACGCTGGTTGTTCTCTTCGCATTCGTCGCGAAATGAACTCTTATCTCCGCTACCAGAGATTAAAACTTCATAGGCTGCCCCATTTCGTTCCAACACCTCTTGGTCTTCCCAAAAATTCATGAGAGACAGTGCTCTTCTGTAACTCAAGATGTCGTTCAGCCTGTAATTGTCTTTAGAGGCTTGACCTTCGATGATGATGTAATACTCGGCTCCTGTCTTATTGTGGGCATTGGCTGTAAATTTTTCAATCGCCTTTCCCGCCATTATCAGCTCGTTTCTTTCAGCCTCGGGGACTTCCATCAGGTCATCACTGCCTATTCTGAAGCTAACCTTTTGCGGTTTCTTTAGGGTGAACCGTTTGGATTGCTCGTTATACTCAAAGTAGTTGGGGTCAATGCTCTTAATGCTGTTGTTTATCTCCTCCAGTTTTTCATAGTCTTTCTTTTTTACCAAAATCTCGTTGAGCATTTTTTCGTTCTTCTGTCTGATGTCTGCCTCTGCCGCAACTTTCTTGCCGAGCAATAGGATGACGAGAACGAAGAGGACCAGCATGACGAAGAATAATGTCGTCATAAGATCCGAATAGCTCGTCCAAAAGAATGACTCTTGTTTACTTTTGCTCATTTCTGACGGGACATCAAACGATTAAAAAATCTTCGCAGTATACCATTACGCCTGTTATTGCTGCTTGCTCCCGAAATATTGCTTTCATTCTGAGTTTCGGTGTTATTCCGAATATCATTCTGACGCTCCTTAACTCCAGAGTACTTGCTCTCTTGTAACTTGTGGAGAGCGTCATTTTGCTTTTCGATTGAGTCTAAAAGTTTAGCAGTCGTTTTATCTCTTGATCTGCTGTCGTCTGCAATTCTGTTGAGGGCATCACATATTCCACTTAATTTGTCGTTTGTCGCTGCTAAAGCCTCACTAAGCCCCGCTACTTTGCCAATGTTGTCTGCCATCTGCGATAGCTGTTCTGCTCTGGTCTTAATGGCTTCGTCCTCGGTCTGCATTGTCTGGTCTAACTTCTCCATTCGTTTGGCATTGCTGTTCTGGAAGTCCCTTATGGCTGTCTCCATGTGGAGGCTGATTGTCTCTGTTAAAACTTTAAATTTAACAGTCTGTGTCTCAAAAATATTCTTGAGTTTGTCCAATGCCGAATCTGTAAAGTCAGTCAGATTTTTGTTGTTTTTTATCATGGACTGGTAGGCGTCGTCTATTTGCCTGTTTGTGGAACCAGTGATGATTTTGAGCTCTTTTTCCCATCTGTCGAAGAATTCCGCCATTTTGACAACCATGCCGACACGTGCATCAGTCTCCGCTAACTTTTGTCCCGCTGATGTCATCTGCTCCGCAAAGAGCCTGCACTCATGCGCTGCGCCTGAGAATGAGTTTAATTCATCAACGCAGTTTTTCAGTTTGTCGTATATGTCGATGTTGGCAGTGGCTATTTTTTTGACGTTTAATCTGTCTATCGTCTCGAGAATCTGCATTTGCTGTAATGAGGTTTGGCTGATTACAGAAAGCGCATTGTTTAGTTTTTCCGCATTTTTTGAAAACGAGACGTTAAAGTTGCTGAGCTGTGTCGTCATTATGTGTAAGGCTGCTCCGGCATTTGAGGTCATCTGTGGCAAAAGCGTAGTTTGCACCCATGAGAGAAAGTTGTCTTTGCTCCTATCGCATGATGCCCTGGCGGCTTGCGCCGAGATAGTTGCGGATGTCGTGAGGAGAAGCCCCGCGATGCTGCAAATCATAGCTAAAGCGACGCCAGATAGCAGCGCCTCTAAGCCGTCGGCTCCGTAGCCCGACCCTGCTTCTAATAATGAGTTGAGTGTTCCCGATGTCACAAGAGATCCGACTCCCACAAGAATGCCACACATCGTTCCCATAAGGCCCAAGTATAGTGGCGTGGGGGTCAGGGTCTGCAACTTGTCTGTGATGGTGTCACAATTGCGGTCGGCTATGTCCTTTATGAGGTAGAAGTCGCTCGCGTTAGCTCCATTACTCTCAAGGTAGTTATTAATCGAGCAGATAATATTACTACGAGTTTCATCGACAGAGCCCGACAAATCCTCTATGACGTTGAAACTCCCTAAGCCATCCTTGTTGTCCTTAACCAATCTGAACGAATTGTAGGCGGATGTCGGGAAGATGTTTTTTAAACTGTTTGTTGTTTTGCGGATGAGTCTGAATTGGCGAATTTGTAGCAATAGGATTACAACTATAATCGCGATTATGATGAAATTATGCATGCTCTTCCGATTTCACTAAAAAAATTCAATCTCAGTCTTTTTCGTCACAGCCCATGTCTTTTTGTTAGAGGAGGAGGCTGTCATCTCGCAAATGCCTTTTTGTTTTGTTTTAATTCCTGACTTTCCGCTGCCGGTTATTTTGCAACAGACTTTCAACTCATCAGGATTATTTATGGCTTTCTTCTCACCCCCGCTGAAGGTGAACGAGAAGACGTTTCCTTCCTTCTTGATTGTGAAACGTTTTCTTGCATCGTCTTCTCCGCACTCCTCTAAACCTGCATTCACTATCCTTGCGTGCCATACCTCATCTTGCTTGGAATGCGAACTTTCGCTTATTGGGGATTGCGCTTTGGAACTTGCTTTGTCTGGTTTTGTTTTGGCTTCGTGCGATGGGGTGAAGGGCGCTGCTTTCACATCTGTGCATTGGGGTGGCACATCACCTGTTGGCGTCTGCTTGGATTTGTTTTTGTTACTTAGTTTGATCTGATTTTTATCCTCTTCTGATAGCTCACTGACAGTTTTCTTCTCCATGTCCCCATGGGTGGATTGGGCGTCCATTGCGTCACGCCTCCTTCTTCGCAATAGCGGAATGACTTTGTGTTCTGTCGCTAATGTTAAAAGTATGGTTGTTGCAAATGTGCAAAGAATAACTAACAAGTTTTGCGGAAAATCATTAGTTCTATGTGTCTCATTGTCAAGAAAGGACTTGACGGATTCTTTTGCTTTGTTGAAATAGGATCTGTCTCGGCTTTCATCGCAAAATCCTTGCATTTTTGCCTCTTTCAACACGTACTTGTAGTCGCTCAGGCTGTCCCTTTTTATAGAATCTATTGATAGTATCCCAATTGTCAGTTTGGCTGTCATATTCCAAACCCCTGTTTTCCCAAGGTCAAGGTAAAAGCGCGCAGGAATGGAGTCTACGTTGCTGTTGTTTTTGTATTTAGATGAAATCTCTTTAAGAGAGTTGGCCTCGTATTCGTGCCGTTTTTTTATGCTTTCGTCATTGGTCGTGTCTTGCTTCGCCTTTTGTACATTCGCCTCCATTGCGGCTAACGTATATTGCACGGCCGTATAGCCCAACTCGTAGTCTGTCGCCTTTTTTGGGGCTTGCCCATCTTCATGAGAAGCTGAGCAAGATGTAGTTAGGACTACGAGCAATAGCGCAAGTGCCTTGTTCCGCATGTCTTTGTTATATTGTCGTTAGTGTCTGCTTATTTGTTTAAAGCCTCGCAAATTGCCTTAGAGAGGCGATTGAGAGTCTCTACGAGAGGGTAGAAGAACATCGTCTCATTGCGCTTGTCATCTTTAGTGATGGGCGAATGTTGAGCAATGCCGTTCCTGAGTCCGCCTTCAAGCCCTTTGTAGCATACGTCTTTGGCTGTTTTCAAGGAGTCGACGCTCACGCCAAAGTTCTTGTTGAAGTTGAATGCGTCTCCTTCGCCTATGCGGAAGAAAATATCAAGCATCTTCTTGACTTCTGCCACGGTGCCATTCTTCAGTTCCTCTGATATGTTGGCGTATGTGTCGTCAACGCCAACAATGCCAGAGTTGTCGCCCTTTAAAACGATTTTTAGTCTTTCCGTGTCGCTTATGCTTGGCCCCCTCTCCCCAGTAAGAGCGCCTTTGCAAGTCAACTCCTTTGGATAGGAGTCTGGCTTGCCGTAGTTTAATCTGAAATCACAGTTCCCGTATTTTCTCTCGGAAACGGTTTCTATGATTTCTTTCGTGAATTCGCAGAGTAGCTCCGTGTCGGTAGTGATGATTGACAAGATTTTTGAGCCGTTTCCGCTGAATGATATGATTTCTGGCAAATTAAGCCCCTTGGCCTTTATTATGTTGGCTACATGATACATTATGCTGAAATAGAAGAGGAGATAGATAATCTTTACATTCTCGTCATCTCTCAGTTTTTTGTTGAAATCAACAAGGTCTGTAAGCTTTTTCTGTTTGACATCAATGTCTTGCGATAGGGAGAAAAGGAAAGACACCAGGTCAGAGCCTTTCCTTTCATTGATTATTTTCGAGAGTTCGGTCAGGTCATTGTCCTCTAAGGTTTTTGAGATGCCGTTCTTGAATAATGAAGTGATGTTGGCGTCATCGTCAGAGACTGATTGTAGCTCGTATCCGTTATTGTATATGTTGTTGGATGCGAAACGAAATGAGCTGATGGCCTCTATTTGGCCATTGTTGCCGAAGACGACATCTGTCGTCCCTCCTCCTATATCAATTGTCGCAATCGGACTCTGGCCATACCTGCCCTTGTTATACAAGTATGGGGCGACAGACTCTGTCATCTTCATCAGGTTGTCGCAGTCTCCACCAATATTCTCGGAATAAGCCTTCTTCCACGCCTCGTCAAACCTGTTTATCTCTGAACGATTCATGCTGACCGGGTAGAACCATGTTACTTTGGTCGCTTTTAAGTCTCCGCCAGACAAGACCACCTTGTTGCGAATGAGAAAGAATAGCGAGCCTATGTAAGCCTCTATGTGTTTCCCGCTGCCCTCGCTCCTGTCCCATTTGATGTTGGTCAAAGTCTTGCTGTCGCTGTTGTTGGAATACTTGTCGTATGTCAAAAAGGCATTGGTGTAGGAGAATGGTGTTACTGCTGTGTTCCAATTGATGTTTCGGGCGACAGAAAGAGCT
>CAVFBC010000060.1:0-5739 GCA_963620575.1 Alistipes putredinis
GCCATAAATCCTGTTTCTATTGACACTTGTGAAGCCTCGTCCATGATGACATAGTCGTATGGCTTGTCTGAGAAAAGGCAAGAGCGGGCGGAAAATGTCGTGCTGAGTACAACTGGATATTGCGTTGAGAACTCAGTTCCATTCCGTACTAATTCTTTCTCGTTTGTGATAGTCTCACGTTTGTGTTTGCTATAATGGTCAGCAAGTGAGGCTTTGAAAAGGGTCATTGACAGCTTTGTCAACCTGTCGGTCAACTCTTTGTGGTTATATTGGTTGAGTGCTGCTTTTATCTCAGAAATCCGTTTAGAGATTTCGTATCGGCGGTTGAGGTAATACAGTTTTTGCAGTTCGTTGATGAGGGAAGTGAGGTCTTTGCGGTCAACGTCACTCTTTGTGTGCACTATGTGCTCACAGCGCCATTTTAACCAAAGCCATTTAATGTTCTGACTTGTTTTGGCGAACCAGTTTGTCGGTGTATTGGGGACACCTTCGGCCAATGTCTTGCATTCTATCCAAAGTGAAATTATCCTTTTTGAGTTGACATGACGAGAGAGTTCTTGATTCTCGCTCATGTTGTTGGCCATACAGAAATGTTTCCATTCAAGTTCAACAGCTTTCTGCTCTTGTTCTAATTCGGCATCTTCTGTTTGAAGGGCGAAAACTTTGTCAAGTTTTCGCAAAGTCGAGAGTAGACTAAGTTTGGCGCTTAGTTTTGTTGGCTGTGAAATCCCCCAATCATTTGTTGAAGCTGGAACTCTCGGTTGGTTAGCTATAAACTCATCTCTGTTCTCCTTGCACCCTAATGGCGCAACAATGAAGGAAAGCCCGTATTTTTCTAATTTCTCCAGCACGTTGGCTGTCGCTGAGTTGTTGTTCGAGACAACTAATACAGTCTTGCCTTGGCAAACTATGTTCGCTATAATATTCAGAATGGTTTGCGTCTTGCCTGTTCCTGGAGGTCCTTGAATTACGCTCATCTGATGTTCAAATGCCGTAGAGACAGCCTTCTTTTGGCTGGCGTTGCATCCGAATGGGAAAATCAAGTCTGACTGTTTAAGTCTGCTTGGCCTATGTTTGTCGGGATTGAGAAAACAAGCCGCAGCTATATTTTCTTCAATGAAGTCAGCTTTGTCATACTGTTTGGCTAATAGGCCTATGCCCGTCTCCTCGTGACGAAGAGGATTAATTGATGCGACAGTCTTCAGGTATGAGAGGATGTTTTTGGCGTATGCATCACTTAAGCATGATTTTACAACTTTTACCTTCCCCGTCATGTCATCTTCCACGAATCCGTTATTATGGATGACACGCCAATAGACTTTACCTCCATCGGAAAATTTCAGAGCTTCGCGAATATCGGTCTTCAGAATGTTATTAATGTAGACTCTGCTATTCGCCATGTCGACATACTCTGGTTTGTTCAACCACGTGACGTTGTCCACCGAATAGGTGTAAGGTCTTGGATTGTTCTTGAACCGTACGCGATATATCTTATAGCCAACTTTTTCTATATGGCTTATCTGTAGAGTTTTAGCCTCTCCGTTGAGTATGATGAAATGGCGGGATAAATCCATGTCTGGAAAATATTTTTAGTTAATCTTGTTTCCTATGGTCTCTTTATATAAAAAAGCAAAGGCTTGTGAGCGTTTCAGCGTGTTTTGCTTCATTCTATCCTCTATGAAAAGCTGCTTTGCCCTGCATGTGTTAAAGATATAAAAAATATGAACATCCTCGATTAGCACTAAAGTCATATATATCAGAGGTGATTAAGTTGGGCTTCAAATAAATATTCCAGCTCCTTCTCCCTGTGTGCCGCGAGTGCCAGCTGTGACTTTTTTCGTGTAACTTTATGGTCGATTTACCTTATTGCGATTATTAAAACAAAGAAGCAACCGTCGTGTCATTTCTATCAGCTGTCGCCCAATATTATGTGGATCGCCTTGATTCTTCCCAATGGGAGAAGACTGTATTTGTTTTCCCAAATCAACGCTCGGGTGTTTTCTTTGCGAATACTCTTTGCTCTGTCTTGGGTGAGAATGGGATAAAAGGACCTAATGGGGTGATTTTTGGTCTGAATATTACGACTCTTGGCGATTTATTGCGAAAAGGCTCGGATTTTGCCGTGGCTGATCAAGTTACCCTCCGTTGTGAGTTGTACAAAGCTTACATGGAGGTGGAGGATGGCATGGTGTCATCTGATAATGAGACTGAGGGTGCTCCGTCACGCAAGCGCCGTCATGATTTTGATAGTTTCTATTCTTGGGCCGGCATAATAATAAATGATTTTTCTGACATCGACCGGGCACTTGTCGACCCTGTCAAAATATATAGCAACATAACAAGCCTGCAGCAACTCTCTGACGAGATGGACTATCTCTCGGATAGGCAACGTGAGGCAATAGAAAGGTTTTGGCATATATTGTTTGAGGAGAAAACTGATGCATTGGGCGACAAAAAACTGGTGCACCGTCGTTTTGTCGAGGACTTCCGAAAAATGGATGCCATGTATCGCGTTTTTCGTAGCCGATTGAAGGAGCGTGACTTAGTCTACCCCGCGATGCTTTTGCGCGATGCTTCTGAAAACCCGTTAAGTTGGTCATGGGATGAGGACGATGTGCGGTATGTTTTCATTGGTTTCAGCTTGCTTTGCCCTGCCGAGGAGCGCATTATGAGGCGATTGCGAAACATGAAGTCTGCCGATGGGGTCCCGAGGGCGGATTTTTTCTGGGATTATCAGCAGGAAATGCTGCACGAGTCCCCCGAAGTCGGTAAACATGGAGCTGGTTACGCCATCAAGAAGTGGGTTTTGGACCCCGACCTTCATGCGCCTAAGGATTTCATCGTGCCGTCTGGCGTCAAGCCTGAAGATCAGGAAGTTGTGCTCGTTGAGACGGCTTATCCACTCAGTCAGGCTGCCGTGGTGTCAGATATTCTGCAAAAACGCATTGATACGCGCAAGGTGGAGAATTGCGTCATTGTTTTGCCAGATCAGCAGATGCTTTTGCCAGTCATAAGCGCAATTCCCGATTCAGTGACGGACATTAACGTCACAATGGGATATGACCTGCGTTTTTCTAACGTGTCATCCTTTGTGAGGTTGATTGCCGACTTTTTCAATCCGATGTGGTTGAGAAGGAGGCATGAAGATGGTGCCACTTTGTTCAATACGAGGGTTGTCCTTCCATTCTTGAGGCACCCTTACGTGATTAGATGTGACGGACTTGATGCTACTCGTCGAGTGGTAAAGACGATAATTGATGGCAACATGGCGTTTGTCTCGCATGAGGATATGTCTGGGCTACGGTTTACGAGTTCAGTTCTCGGCATTTTGCCAAAGTTTGCGAAGTCATTCCCCGTCATGGCTTCAGAACTCCCTGTAGATGTTCTCTGTGACTCTCTTCATTCTGTTTTTGTGTCCATCTATAACACATTTGCGAATGAGGGGGACCGCAGTCTCGACCGCGAGACCATTTGGGAGGTTTTGAAGGTTGTGCGTAGGCTTAGCGTCGTCTTCCAAATTGTTAAGGATGACGTTAACGATGTGCGCATGCTGCTCCGCATTTTCTGTTCTATGGTCGATCAGCAAAATGTAGACTTTCAGGGAATGCCATTGGGCGGACTTCAGATAATGGGTGTACTGGAGACACGAGCCATTGACTTCAATGATGTTATCATTCTTGACATGAATGAGGGCTCTTGGCCACCACCTCGTCTGAGTGTAAACACGATGATTCCTCTTTTTTTAAGGAGGGCCAATAATATGACAACGCCAGATGACATCGACAGCACCTACAATTACTATTTCTATCGCCTAAAAAGCCGAGCAAAAAACGTTGTTATGGTCAGGCCAACTTGTATGACTGGCACACGCCAAAGTCAGTTGAGCCGCTATGTCTTGCAGGTTGAAAAGATTTATGGGCAACATATTGAGACCCTCTCGGCCCAACGTCCTGTAATGCCACGTGAAAGACGGCGCATTGAGATTGACAAGCATACCATCGCTGATGTTCTAATGCGTAATCCACTGTCAGAACAGCTGGGTTTGCGAGGCTTCAAAATTTCGCCCACTGGTTTTGGCGACTACGTCGAATGCCCTCTTAAGTTCTATTTTAAACGTATTGTGGGGTTGCGAGTTGAGGATGACATTAGTGAGGATGCCGATGTGCGCCAGCTTGGTCTGATATATCATGGCGTCATGGAGCAATTGTATAAGCCCAAAGGTGTCAAACTTACTTCTGAGCGATTGGAAATGCTTAGAAGTAAGGCTTATGAGCCAACTATCGAAAGGCTCATCATTGAGCAGTTCTGCGAAGTGATGAATGCGAAGCATGTCAAGTCTTTCGCTGACCTCAACGGACGAAACCTTCTGACTTTTATCATGCTTAAACGCCTTGTTATGCTAACTGTTGAAACTGAACAGGCTGGCACAGTCATAGTTGACACGGAGGAGCATGTTGATAATCTTGTGATTAACTTACCTTCGGGGCGGACTGCCGTACTTAACGGGTCAATTGATCGTCAGCACATCGCTCCGTCTATAGATGGTAATGGCAGGTATTACGTGGCCGACTATAAGACAGGCGAGGTGAAAAAAATGAAGATTGACTCACTCGGTGATTTGTTTGATGAGGCAAAGCATGCTGACAATAAGGCCATCTTGCAAGTAATGATGTACTGCTATTTTTTAAGACATAAGCAAGATAATCCAGTCAAATGCCACATGTTCCCATATGTCATCAGGGTGCGTAATCTGCTCGATGATAAAATAGGGATGTCTGCATGGGTTAATAGTGGAACTGAGGCCAATCCCGACAGAATAGCGCGTATTGCGAGCACTGTTGTTGATGACAAGGGAAAGGAGAAAAAGGTCTACGAGCCAATAGAGTACTGCGGTGAACTTGAGGCTGAATTTGAACGCCTTTTAGCGGAGAAAATAGATGAAATATATAATGTTGATGTGCCTTTCCGCCAGGCTGAATCTTATAAGGGTTGCGAAAAATGTGAATTCAACAACATTTGCAAGAGATGAGTGCGTAAGTGATTAAAGCCCACTACGTATAACAAGAAAGGCTGCCAACCATATGGTTGGCAGCCTTAGCTGTATCTGTTTACAATTTTTGCTCAGAAAGAGAGCAAAAACTGCGGATGATTACTCCTCCGAAATTGCCTCAGTGGGGCATGCGCTGGCGCAAGTGCCGCAAGACATGCACTTCTCTGGGTCAATTACATAATGGCTATCGCCCTCAGAGATAGCCTCAACTGGACACTCACCTGCGCAGGTGCCGCACGAGATGCACTCGTCACTAATCTTGTATGCCATAATTCTTTGTTGTTTGGGTTTTTTGTTATCGCAAAGTTAACGTCTTTTCCCTTTCGGACAATAGTGAAATCGTTTACAAGCCTAATTTGAATTGTATCTTATTCCAACTATGATAGTTAATGCAGAATAAGTCTATAATAAACGAGCGGAGCTATAAAGATAGAGTATAATTAAATTATATGGGGAGGTTGCGTTTGGTCTTTGACGTGTTGGTGTTCCGTATGGTCTGGTTGATTGAATGTGATTTTCTAAATAGCCCATATGGTGTATTATCTATATTTCATAAGAAAATGGTGTTAGCGGCTTTGAACGGCATGGGTGCCGTCAGCCACAAACTTTCAAGAAGTTTCATAAGCATTAAAATACCGCCTTATCCGTGACGGCTGGGCGGTTTTATTACACGGGCTTGTAGATTGGGA
>CAVFBC010000061.1:0-5516 GCA_963620575.1 Alistipes putredinis
ATTATAACGACAAACCCAACTTTAGTGGAGCTATAGATTTTCACTATGGCACTCGCAATTGAATCCTCATCACCAGACAAGACCTCGTTGAACTCCGCCTTTAATTCAGAGAGCACGGCGGATGTCATTATGTCAACCACTTGGTCTGGTTCATTCGCCTCATTGAAAAACGTATTGAGATCTATCTTGAGTACATTCATCTTGTTCAGATAGCAGTCCCAACCATCAACACTTGACAGACTCAAACGGCTGAACACCTCACGGCTGTCGCAGCCACGAGAGTAGTACGCCGCCACCAAATGGGTAGTCCAACTCTTACCAAACCTGCGAGGACGGCTTACACACAGCCTTCCCCTGCCAGCCGTTCCCACACGCTGGTTGAGTATCTCAATTATCCTTGACTTCTCGACATAGATGTCAGATTTCATTGAGTCGAGGAACTGCGAGTTATCCGGGTTTACGAATAATCCCATCTGCTTTATTTTTCCGTGCCAATGGCAAATATAACTCATTTCCGCGAGTTGGGCGATGTGGTGCGGGGAGGGAGAAAAAAGCCGCACCCCCTCGGAGCCGAAGCCCAGAGGGGGTGTGGTGTCTATTTTGCCATTCCGCTTTCAGCGGAGTGGTTGAATGCGAGGATTAGATGTTAATCTTCTCGTCGTCGATAGTGGAAGTACCGGTCTTTACAGCTGGAGTGCCGTTTGAGGGGTTCTGGTCTGCCACAGTGAGTGCGGGGTTAGACTCAATCTCGCTCTCGGGGATAGGCCAGAGGAGGTTGGCGTCGTCCTTGTCAAGGACATAGACATAAGTGCTCTCGAAACCAGCACTGAGACGGTTGTAACCAGTCTTGAGGCGCATAAGGTCGAACCAGCTCATGCCCTCACCCCAGAGCTCGATGCGGCGCTGACGCCAGATCTCGTGCTGGATGTCGCTTCCTGAGTAGCTGTACTCGGGGTCACGGTAGGTCTTGACGAAGTTGGTGAGGGTGGTGAGACCATCGGCACCGCTCATAGCCTCGCCCTCGGCCTTGATGAGATACATCTCCTCGATACGCATGATGGGAATATCGTTGGCATTGGTCTCACCAGCGACGTCACCATTGTAGGGGCCGAACTTGACGTTGGTGAAGGGGGCATAGAATTGGCTGACAGTATAACCAGCATATGCCTTGAAAGCGTTCTGCACCTCATCAGAGAGGTTGGCTGAGTTGCCCTCCTCATCGAGCCACCAGCCCTTGCGGACGTCGGTGTCAGAGATTGTAGCGAAGAGCTTCTCGCTGATGCGCATGCCGCCTGAATAGTTAGAGTAGCCATAGCTGAGAGAGCCGATGTGGCTGATCCAGTTGACGATGCCGCTTGTTACGACGTCATCAGTCTCAGCGACTACGACACCCCACATCCAGTCATTCTCAGTGACAGAGGTGAAGGTAGGATAAGAGACCTCGGCAATTGAGGCAGGCTTGGCGGTAGAGACCTCGATGGCATTGGTGGCGTCAGATGCTGCGGCAGCCCACTTTTGAGCGACGAGGTTGACACGGGCACGGATGCCGTAGGCGGTAGCCAAGTCGACATAACGCTTGTCCGGGCGAGCCTCACCAGCCTCCTGAGCATCGGTCAGTAGCGTGATGGCCTCATCGATGTCAGCGTAAATCTGGTCATATACCTCCTGGACAGTGGCACGCTTAGCGCCATTCTGTGCGGCGTCGTCTGAGTTCTCGTCAGTGATGAGGGGCACGCAAGGCTGATCCTCATTACCAACAAGGGTGAACTGGTAGAGCTGCGCCAACTGGAAGTAGCTGAAAGCACGGAGCGCGAGACCTTGAGCTCGGTTGAACTTAAGAGTTGAGTTGTCAGTCGCAGGGTCAACGCCAGCTACGATGCCATTGGCATTGTAAATGTAGCCGTAGAGGTTGTTCCAGATGATTCGGTTGACATAAGACGATGCCCTATGTGCGCGGTAGGCGACATTATTAGAGAACCAGTTGTAACCGACCACGTTGCTGACCATGTCCTCGCCATCACAATCAGTGAAGAGCATGATTGATGGGTAGCCAAAGTCGTTGTGAGCAGAGCCAATGGCGTCATAGTTAGGCATGTATGCGCTCAACTTCATGAATGCGCCAGAGACTGCGGAGAAAGACTTGTCAGGGTCATTAGCATAGACCTCAGACTTCTTAGACTCTGTGGCGGTAGAGCCTTCAGGGGTAAGATCCATATCCTCGCAAGAGGACAGGGCTACCGCCGCCGTGGCTGCCGTCAGGAATATATATTTCGTTTTCATTTAGATCTGTTGATTTAAGTAGGATTGAAATCCTTGTTTTATACCTCAGCCTTTAAGATTAGAAGGTAATCTTGATGCCACCAGAGAATGAACGGATGGCGGTGTAGCGCGCCGTGGTGGCATAGGTGTAGCTCTGACGGGGGTCGAGGCCTTCACGATGGCTCCAGAGGGCGACATTGTCGGCTGCGAAGTACACACGAATCTTGTCGATGTAAATCTTGTTGGTCAACTCAGTCGGCAGGGTGTAGCCGAAAGTGATATTGTTAAGGGCGAGGTAGTTAGAGCTGCAAATCCAGCGGGTTGAGGTGCTGTTAGCGTATTGATCAGCATAGTCGAGGCGAGGAACATCAGTCTTGGTGTTAGTCGTGGTCCAAGCATTGTTGATATCCTTGTGCCAGTTGTAACCCACATCGCTTGATGAGCCGCTATGCATGAGGTCCTGATAGCCATAGTCCCAAATCTTGCCACCGAGCTGGTAAGAGAAAGCGACAGAGGCGTCGAAGCCGAAGAAGTCGAGGCTCGTGCCGAAACCGCCATAGACCTTAGGCATGAGGTTTGCGGTAGCAATCTTGTGGTTCTGAGCGTCAGCATAGTCGGTCGTGGTGACGCGGTTGCCCTCCTCATCCTCAGTGTAGTAGAGAGCCTCACCAGTCTTCTCATCGACACCGGCCCACTCTACCATGTAGTAGCGATACATGCTCTCGCCCTCCTCGTAGATGCGGCTGCCGTCAACGAGCTTGCCGTTCAGGTCGGGGTGGAGCTCATTAATCTCGTTCTTGATGAAAGTGGCGTTGGCGTTGATGTCCCAGTTGAACTTATTGAAGCGGAGGACATTGACATTGAGGTCAATCTCAACACCAGAGTTGGTCATGGAGCCGACATTCATAGGGAATGATGTGTAGCCGACTGAGCCTGCGACAGGCTTGTTGTAGAGCATGTCTGCGCTCTTGCGACCGAAATACTCGACAGAGCCGCTAACCTTGTCGGTGAAGAGAGAGAAATCGATACCAGCGTTCCAGCTCTTAGAGGTCTCCCAAGTCAAATCGGGGTTGCCCTTCCAAGTGAGGGTAGCGTCAGAGAAAGTGCCGTTGCTGCCAGAGATGGCGTACTGATCCTCGTAAGCGTAGTAGTTGCCGATGTTATCGTTGCCCTGCTCGCCATAAGAGGCCTTAATCTTGAGCATATCAATCCAAGCCACGTCTGCAAGGAAATTCTCCTTGTTGATGAGCCATGCGCCAGAGACGCTCCAGAAGTCACCCCAACGGTTGTCCTTGCTGAAACGGCTGGAAGAGTCGCGACGGTAGGAAACGTTGCCGAAGTACTTTTCAGCATAGCTGTAGTTGAGGCGAGCGAAGTAGCCTGCGGTTGCATACTTGTTTTCACCACCAGAGATGCTGTAGTTTGAAGATACGTTAGAGAGGTAGTAGCTCTCGGGGTTGTAGAGCTGCGTACCAGAACCAGAGAGAGTGGTACTGCGGAGGTGGTAACCATCATAACCTACGGTAACGTCGATGGCGTGAACATCCTCAATGGTGAAGTTGTAGTTGCCGATGAACTGCATGTCCGAAGCGAAAGTGCGGTCTGCCTCCTGTGCAGCCTGACCGCCATAGCTTGCGCTTTGACCCATGTAGGGAGTGCTGAGGCTGCTGCCGCGTTCGTTGTCATTATAAGTGCCGAACTTGGCAGAGATGGTGAGACCCTTGATTGGGGTGATGTCGGCTGTTACGCTGCCGTTGAAGATGTCGTGCTGGTAGACGGTCTTGTCGTAGGTGAGAGAGCCGAGAGGGTTAGACATCGACATGAAGTTGCGGCTGAACGCAGTGCTCTTACCGTCACCATAGTCATAGACGAGGCGACCATTCTTTGTCATGATGTTGCCCTGAGCGTCACGGACATAGAGGGGATAGATAGGAGCGATGAAGTTAGCCACGAAGAAAGCGTTGCCAGAGCTGCTGATAGACTGCTGCTCACCTGGGTAGCGGCTCTTGCTGTGGCTGTAGGCTACGTTTGCACCCACCTTGAGCCACTTCTTTGCCTGATAGTCGACCTTGAGGCGGGTAGAGGTGCGCTCGAAAGCCGAGTTGGGGATTACACCACCATCGTTGATGTAGCCGATAGAGAAGAAGTAGTTGACGGCGTCGGTGCCACCGGCGATAGAGAGGTCATACTGCTGACGGCTCTGACGCTTGAAGGTCTCATCCTCCCAGTTGTCAGGGGTGTAGTAATAGGTGCCGTCGTTGTAGCCGAGCGTGGCGTTCTTGTTAATCTTGCCATCAGAGCCAATGAGGGTCTCGCCCTCAGGCAGAGTGTAAATTGTGTAGCCAGTGCCTTTGACCTTACCATCTGCACCACCCTGTCCCATAACAGCAGAGTTGGCATATACGGCAGCGAGGTCGGCTGAGACATTCTGGTTGTAATAGTAGCTATTGTAGTAAGCCGTGTAGAGCTTCTCCATGTAGTCAGCGGGGTCGCGGAGGACGTCATAGTTCTCGACCTGACGAGTGTTTGCGCCCACGCGGGCCTCGAAGTTAATCTTAGCCTCGCCCTTCTTACCTTTCTTGGTGGTAATCATGACGATACCGTTTGCGCCACGTGCGCCATAGAGGGCGGTTGAGGCGGCGTCCTTGAGGACAGTCATCGACTCGATATCGCTCGTGTTGATACCAGAGAGGTCGCCATCGAAAGGCATGCCGTCAACGACGATGAGAGGGTTCATGCTTGCGTTGATAGAGCCGGCGCCACGGACGCGGATGGTAGCACTCGTGCCAGGCTGGCCGTTGTAGCTCTGGGTCTGGACGCCCGCCATGGTTCCGGTGAGAGCCTGTGAGGCGTTGGAAACCTGACGCTTCTCGAGCTCGTCAGAGCCGACCTGAGCGGCCGAGCCGGTGTAAGAACCCTTGGTTGAGGTGCCGTAGGCTACGACGACAACCTCGTCCATCTCCTTGTTATCCTCAAAGAGGACAGCGTCGCCGCTACCGCTTGCGAGGTCAATCTCGCCGGTCTTGAAACCGATGAAGGAGGCCTGAAGTTTCTGAGCACCGTCGGCCTTGAGAGTATAGTGACCGTCCAAATCAGTGATGGTGCCGTTGGTCGTGCCGGGCACGATGACTGCGACACCTGGCAGCGGGTTGCCCGCAGCGTCGCGGATTGTGCCGCTGACCGTATGCGTCTGAGCCGACGTGAAGGCCGACCACAGGGCAAACGTGCACAATAGCAATAAGTGTTTCATTCCTGTC
>CAVFBC010000062.1:0-5190 GCA_963620575.1 Alistipes putredinis
AGAGCCATAATTCCAATGCCATTCGTGACAAGCATATCGGCCACCCAAGCACCAAAGCGCCCAAGTGGATTACTAACCTCAATGTCAGTATTTGTCATCAGCTCATATAAAGGCATATCAGAGATGCTCCTATCAGCAGCACCTGTAAACAGGAACGATATAATCGTTACAAAGAGCATTATGCCTATCAAAATGAGGGCAAGTCCCAAACCGAAAGCAACAGGAGAAGGAACTTGCTGGTTATTAGTTTGCTCTGTGTTTGTGGCTGATTTCTTGGCCATAAAATCTTAACAATTAATTATCCTTTAGCCGGTAAAGAGCTATCAGGTCATTTATAGATGTCTCAACGTAACAGTTTTGCCTTTCAAATTCACCTGGGGGCAAGTCTTCTATTCCCTCTAAGTCATTTAGCAAAAACAATATATTGCTCTCGTCATATGTAAGAGAGAGAGCTGTGATAAGAAATGGTATATCATGTGTTATAGAATCTTGATTAGAAACATAGTTGCCATCGCTCGCCGTCACTCCAGTCCTAACATTAGCGCCCAAGGGGATGCAGAAAAGATCCGCATAAATGCAATTTCCGTCTTCATTTACAAATATCTTGTGGTAATGTTCAGACATGTAGTTGGCGATTGTCTGTCTCCCTAAATAGGTTAGTTCGTTATATCGCTCAATGGAATCGCGTAATGCGCTCCTAAAATCATTAAAGGATACAAGAAACTTTGCTTTATCGATGTCTACAGCCGCATAAAAATCATTATGACTATAAACCAAAGTTGTCTTAACAAAACCAAAGGGAGCTGTCGCTGCCAATTTAAGGCCATTTTTATTGTATACGCCCGTAGCATTGCGCGGAAGAAATGGTCCTATAGTCTCATCATTTAGCAAATCACCGGAGTAAACGATTTCATAAGAGACCTTGGCTGATGATGGCACAACGTCCACGCTCGTCTGGGTGCACGCAACCTCTGCCACTATCACAGAAAAGATAGTTGCAACGACAGAGACTACTTTTTTTGCCAAATGCGACAAAGACAATGCTTTACTTTTTTAACTGTTGGGCTATCAAAATGTCCATTTCACCCTTTATGTTGTGGAGAATCTCATTATTTACATCAAACTTAGTAGATGCAATCTGATTTATGGGCAAGATTCTCATTGGCGTGCTTGACAAAAAAGCAGAACAGAATTCGTTGATTTTATCAAACTTGACGCAATCAAAGATTACACCAATGCCCAGGTCCTTGCATATACGCAGAACCTGTTTTCGCATAATTCCACCAAGCACGTATTCGTCTCCCGCTGTATGCACATTACCTATTCCATCAATAAAATATACATTACTCCTGCTGCCCTCAGTCACATATCCGTCTTTATTGACCAGTAAACTTTCATAAGCCCCCAATTTTTGCTGTTGTTGCTGCGCCGCCTGTCTCATTTGCGCATGAAAGATCTTAAGTTTAGGAGACTCCCGCTCCGCTGTTAAAAACTCAGTTAAAACTCCCTCTGAATACATCTGATTGCTTGGGTACACAGTCTCAACAAATCCACATTGTATGTCACCATTAGAAGAAGACACTATTCGCATGTCGCAATTACCAATTGAGTTGCAGAGGATAAGCCAAACTATTTGAGTGGCGAAACTTTCAGTCCATGGGGGTAATATGCGACCTGTTGAGCGCATACTATTTCTCCATCTATCAAGGTGGTCTTCAATAAAAAGGGGATGTCCAGACTCAATCCTAAGAACCTCATAAATTTCGTCATCATTTCCTATTGGTGACTGTTCTTCAGCCAACTCAATAGAGCCATTTTTTATGATACTGCCGCCGATATATTTCATAATGTATGTATATGCTTTGTGCGAAGTTGCGGATTTGCCGTTGTTGACTACGTTATGCGAATATACGAAAAATCGCGACCAACTCTCTGCACCATGACGAGGCTTATGCCACCCAGACGGTATAAATTAGTGTGAGTTAGTGCGTACCAACCTCTGTTGAACTACATGAACATGTTGAGTCTCTGCGGAAACCTTTCAAAAGCAGTTCCAACAACGACCAAGTCGGCGCCTGCTTCAAAAGCTTCATTTACCGCCTCGGGTGTGCGTAGGCCGCCACCGACAATCAAAGGGATAGATATGTTTTTGCGGACAGAAGAAATAATATGCGGTGGGACTGGTTTTTGCGCCCCACTACCAGCTTCAAGGTATATCATTTTAAGTCCTAACATCTCGGCAGCCATAGCGGTCGCAACACACAAATCAGGCTTGTCGTTAGGAAGTGGCATTGTGCAGCTAACATATTGTACTGAGGTGATTTTTCCTCCATCAATAAGCATATAAGCTGTTGGAATGACTTCAATACCCAAACGTCTTACAATTGGCGCCGCCTTGACATGCTGCCCGATTAAGTACTCAGGATTACGCCCCGAGACGAGGGATAGGAAAAGTAAAGCATCGGCCGATTGTGCTAACTGTCCATAGTCGCCAGGGAAGAGGGCGACATCTGAGGATTGACCCAATATTGATTTTATATCCGCTACGACGTTTTCTGTGTTTTCCGTGACCATACTTCCTCCTACGAAAATAATAGGAGGCACGTTGGCTGAGTTGGAGAGAACCTCTATAGACGTCCGGTTATACTTGTCTGGATCAATGAGTGGGATGATGAATTTGCGACCATTTTCTCTCCACTCTAATATCTTGTTGTAGACGTTCATTCGTCACTCTTGGGTGGTTAGCAGTAAACGAGAACAAAATCAGGGAACAACTCG
Source organism: Alistipes putredinis (assembly GCA_963620575.1). Taxonomy (GTDB): domain Bacteria; phylum Bacteroidota; class Bacteroidia; order Bacteroidales; family Marinilabiliaceae; genus W3P20-009. The sequence goes on from CAVFBC010000062.1 coordinate 2,779, forward strand.
AAAGTCAATTTAACTTCGGCATAAAACTCCTCTTTGTTTACGCAACCAGTGAATACGCCATTGCGACCATTGACATAAAGAGACCTGACGCTCAGATGCTCATCAAAAAGAACATCAGAGATGTCAAATCTTTTAAAAAGAGTCTCTTTTGCACTCCATGTTAAAAGAGCGGTAGTAACCTTGTCATCCTCTGATATGTAGACCATCTCCTTTTGCGAAACAAATCTGGGGATGAGGTTCAAAACCCGGTTTGACATATACTCCATATCAAGAGCGACTGGTTGAACACCAAGCCTGACACCAACATATCCAATAGTGTGAGTAATGCTAATGAACATTTTTGAGCCACGAAGGAAAGGCTTTCCGCTCTCCATGTACTCAATAGAAGGTTCTGGACCAATCAGTTCTCGCAGCAAGACACGTACAGTCAACCATTCTTTTCTTCTGCGGTCGTTTCTGAAAGAATTGAATGTTTTTGCCTCATGCTCTTTTACCTTATAAAGGCATTCAAGTTCATGAAGAGATTCTGACATTTTCCAAATTCCCATGACGGCATCATGGTCATCATATTTTTTGAAAAGTGGCATTTGCAATGATTAGTCCTTCCATCTGAAAGACTCTATAAGTCTGATTATATCCTCATCCACATATTCAACGACAGGAGCTAAACTGTCCTTGTTTGGATGGCAGAAAAAATACATCGAACCTCTGAACAGTTGCCCAAGGCTGTCAGTAATAGCGAATTGTGCTGGTGTTGCAGCGTTACCCTTAATATCGTAAAAAGTTGCATGCACACGATTGACGTCATCATCGAAATACTTCTCGACGATGGCCTCAGCCGCAACTGAATGCTTGAAGACAAGCTTATGATTATCCTCAAAAGCCATATCCTCTTGACTGGGTTTCAGGTCGAAATAAGTTATATGCAACTTGCACTTTAATGAAGGATAGTCAACATAAAGCCACTCCTCGTTTTTTTCTTCAGAACGCCCGACTAAAACCCTACTGAGCGTAGAGTGTTCAAAACTAAACCTTTCCTTTGAATCTTTATATGTTTCATAGGAATGCTCAGGTAGTTGAATACGGAAATACCCACGTGGCTTTGGGGTCACCGGATCGGAACAACCATAAAGACACGTGGATAAAAAGAAAGCTATGAAGAGGAAAATCCTTGACCTCATTTCTACTTTTTTACTTCAGGGCGAATGACAAGCTTTACCTTATTAATCTTTCTCTGGTCAGCAGACAATATCTCGAATTTGTACTTGCTTATCTCAACAACATCTCTTTTTTTCGGGATAACTCCAGTTTTCTCAAGAAGAAGACCAGCCAAAGTCTCTGCGTCACCACGAATCTTGTCGAAAACATCAACATCAATGTCGAGTACCTTGCACATGTCATTTAGAGATATCTTAGCCTCAAAAACGTAAGACCCATCTGGTTGGCGATACCAATCTTTGGGATCTTCATCGTCTTGCTCATCACTTATCTCGCCAACAATCTCCTCAATAATATCTTCAAGGGTCACAATGCCTTGCATACAACCATATTCATCCACAATAATAGCCATATGCGTTTTTGTAGACTGAAATTCGGTAAGAAGGTCATTAACTTTCTTTGTTTCAGGGATGAAAAAGCTCTTTCGAATGTCAGGATGCCAATCGTGGCTTTTATCTTGTCCCAAATCTTTAAGAATGTCCTTGACATAAATGATGCCGCGGACGTCATCAGGAGTCTCTCCAAAAACAGGCAAACGCGAGTAGCCTGAGTCTACGACCACTTGAAGCACCTTAGAGAACTCGTCATCATAACCCACGCTCACCACATCAACCCTTGGAGTCATTATGTCACAGACCTCGAGGTCCATAAACTTGACAATCCCCTCAAGCATCTCTTTCTCATCAGACATTGCACCTGAGGTCAGGTCGAGCGCCTGCTCAAGATCATCCTGAGACATTACCTTTTGATGCTTAGAGAGCTTAGAGTTGACAACACTCGTAGAACTCATAAGCAGACGGCTGAATGGACTGAAAAGTTTAACAGCTGAGCCAAGGGGGTAAGCGACAAAACGGCTAAAACCGAGTCTGTGTTGTTGAGCAAATACTTTAGGGAGAATCTCACCAAAGAAAAGAATTACAGTCGTTATTATAATGGTCTCGAAAACGAACTGTAAGATTTTTGCTTGTCCAAAGTCTACAATCTTTGCAGTGAACACAGCGGACAGCATTACAATGGACACATTTACAAAATTATTGGCTATCAATATAGTAGCCAATAATTTCTTTGGTTCGTCCAATAAATGCAGTACAGCCTTATCTCCCGCTTTGCCACTTTCATGTAGAAGTTCAACCTCAATTGGGGCGAGGGCAAAATAAGCTGCCTCACTTCCTGAAGCCATAGCACTTAGGAAAA
>CAVFBC010000063.1:0-5188 GCA_963620575.1 Alistipes putredinis
GTGCATCAAAATGTAGGGCACATTTAGCTCAGATACGGCATCAAGCATATCGGGATCCATTGTATATGCCGATATGTCATTAACGATGTGCGCCCCACCTTCTTTTACACACTTGCGAGCTACACTGCCACGGAATGTGTCAACAGATACAATTGCGTCAGGCACGTATTTGCGAATAATTTCAAGCGCAAAATCAAGTCGCTTCCACTCCTCATCTGGAGATACGTCATCGGCCCCTGGACGTGTAGAGTAGGCTCCTAAGTCTATTATATCAGCCCCCTCAGACATGATTTGCTCAGCTCTTTTTTTGATAGAGTCGGCTGTTTTATATCGTCCGCCATCAAAAAAAGAATCTGGTGTCACATTGAGTATACCCATAACCAAGGGCTGCTCCGTGCTTATTACGCGGCCGCCGCAATTCAAGTAATAGGTCCTCTTATTTGCCATACCTCTATATTATTCTTTTTTTCGGAAGAATGTGAAATTTACTTTTCCATAATTCCTTGTCTGCCAATAGCAGGGGTGACCATTGAAGCGTCCTGCGACAGAATGCTCTAAGATAAAGAAACCATCTTCGTTAAGAATGTCACGCTCTATTACCAAATTAGGAATAGAGTCAACTTCTGGCATGTCGTATGGGGGATCGGCAAAGATGACGTCGTATTTTGTGTTTGTCGCAGATATGAACCTCAATGCATCACCTTGTATAACCTTTACCGAATCCTCAATGCCAAAAGTTTCCACAGTCCGCCTTATGAAACGCTGGTGTACAGAGCTTTTCTCCACACAGGTCACATCGGGGCATCCACGTGACGCAAATTCGTAACTTATTGAGCCTGAGCCGCCGAATAAGTCGAGTACTTTTATTTCTTCAAAGTCAACCAAATTACAGAGAACGTTAAATATATTCTCTTTTGCGAAATCTGTTGTTGGTCGAGCATTGAAACTCTCTGGCGGCTCAAATCGACGTCCACGTAATTTTCCACTTACTACACGCATAATGGAGTCAAAAATAATGTGTTAAACCTATGTGCTTGCTCCGGAATTGCAAATCCGTAACTGAAATACTGCGGAATCTGAGCCATCTGTACAAGCCTTATGAACTTGCGCAACTGACGCACTCGTATATCATCAGAGGCAATTCGTCCATGAACTGTTACCTGGGTTGTCTTTATATCCAAAGACAGTTGCTCAGCTATGTAAAGTAGCATGTATACATAATCAAGAGCCTCTTTGCAGTAGAACCTGTTGCAAAGAAGTAGTTCATTATCCTTCGCAACAACGACGGTCATGTCCTTAGCGCCAAAAGCAATGTTCATCTGGGTACCCAAAGCTCCACCCTGCCTTTTTAACAGCATAGAAGATACTATTGGCGTGGTCGAATGAAATATTTCAGCCCCAGCAAACTGGTTCTTCAGAAAGAAATATAGAAAGTTAGGAACAGTGAAGGCAGTGGTCGAGTTAGCCAAATCAATGTTGTTGCGAAGAATTTTATCATCGTTGGCAACATTGATGCCAGTCAAGGCCAAAACGCTCCGGATGCGCGACTCATCATATAATGATATTGGCATCAAAGAAAAGGCTGGGCTGTCTATGCAAATCAAGACCTTACGGAACTTTCTTTGCATGTCGGGACAACTCAGTATATACTGCTCCTGTTGCGCAACATTGGCATCCTCCTTTTCATAGGAAACCTCAGTCAGAGAATGGAATATATTGGTTACAGGGTCAAGTATACAAAAAGAAAGTCCATCCAGACTTAACTGGATGGACATATAGTACGACTCTGACATTCGCCAACTGAAACGGGGCGAAGTCACTGTAGACTCGTCCATCATTTATTGGCGAGCTTACTCCCAGTTACCAGCATTATTGTTAGCCTCCTCGAGAGATCCTACCATCAAGCCAGGGTAACGGCCGAGCTTTTTCGCAAGGTTGTCCATGTTAATGCGCCTTTGATTGTCAAGACCATCGAGGTAAACCTTGTTAGCGACCTTTGCCTCAAATACAGGAATCTGAAGGTTCGAGTTGGTCGTAATGATTGTTGCACCCATCTCGAAGTTTGCGTCAACAAAAGGAACGCGACGGAGAGAATCGGGATTGAAATCCTTGCAAATAGAATCCTTAACAGGGATGAATACGGTATCGCGCTTGATGATACCCTTCTTGATTGCCTCCTGCTCGGTAACACCAGCAGCCAAAAGGCTATCGTTCAAACTTCCCTCCATGCGGAGCATCTTAAGCTGGCCATTCTTGACGAAGTCAATCAAGGTGTCGAAGCTGCCAGTATACTTGTTGTTAATCGACTTGTACGCAACCTGCGCATCACGGATTAACTTAAGGCGGTTAACAACAGCACTATATCGCTTGTTGTACTGTTTTTCGTACTCGATAGGCTCATTGATGCTTGTATAGACAAGATAGCCCAAACAAACAATAACAGCAAGCAGAACGATTTGGATAACCTTTTTCATTATACCTTTTTTTTCAGTTTGTTGATTCAATTGTTGTTAATAACTGCGTTGGCTTCTCGGTCACCCAAGAGCCTTGTCGAACGCAAATTTACAAAAAATCACAAGTCATGAAGAAGTTATTGCGGTTTTTTATCTTTATTTTCGTCTTAAATTTTAGCCTGAAAAATATTGCTGTATGACGTTCGACGCCAATGACCCGTTTTTCCTGCGTATGATGAGCATGTTGTCATTTGCGCCAACTGCGACTCAATTGAAAGCTTTACAAGGGTTGACGATGCTAATGAATTCGACCAAACCCAAACCTGTGCTGATAATCAATGGATTTGCAGGAACAGGGAAAACGACATTGATGAAGGTGTTTTGCGATGCGGCCGAGAGCTTCAACATCAAAATCATTCTGATGTCTCCCACAGGACGAGCAGCCAAAGTCCTCGCCAATTATACAGGGCGGCAAGCGGCAACAATACATCGCACAATATATCGTCAAGAATCAAATTCGCCAGACTCTTCTTTTGAGTCATCTTTTAATAAATGGTCTAATTGCGTTTTTGTTGTCGATGAGGCATCAATGATTGGAGATCAATATGTTGACATATCAGGAGATTCTATGCCACAATGGGGAGAAGGAAGGCTTCTGTCCGATCTTGTAGAGTTTGTTTTTTCACAATCAAACACACGCTTAATCTTAGTCGGTGATCCCGATCAGCTCCCCCCTGTTGGGCTCGATTCTGCCCCCGCATTGGATGTCGACTACCTTAAATCATTAGGGCTTACCGTTGGAAAGGTTACACTATCTGACGTTGTTCGGCAAAAGAGCGATAGCCTCATTCTAAAAAACGCAATGGAATTGAGAGAAATAATAGAGAATGCGGAAAGTAAGCCTTGCTCAGAGGACGACCTGCCAACTATATTCACTCAAGATGGTGGTGATGTTGAATTTGCGCCTGGAGATATATTGCTTGAAAAAATAGATGAAGCTTTTTCAAAATATGGTGTTAGTGACGTTGTTGTCATAACTCGAAGCAACAAGCGTGCTACGCAATATAGCATGGCGCTGCGTTCGCAAGCTCTTTATATTGAGGATATTTTGGTTAAAGGAGACTTATTGATTGTGACAAGAAACAATTACCTGTGGTCTTCAAAAGCCGACACAAGTTTTATCGCAAACGGAGACATAGCCGAAGTGGTGTCTATATATGGCTACTCTGAAATGCACGGGCTTCATTTCGCCGATGTTTCATTACGTTTCGTTGACCGCAACAACATAGACATTGACTGCAAAATAATTCTTGACTTTCTTACTGCCGACGTCACAACTGTTGACCAAGAGACCAATATGCCACGAAATGTGTCAACGAGCCAAATCAATAAAATGTTGGAACAAGGAGCAGATGCTGATTATGCGAGTTACACTAATAAAAGGAAAAAAGCAGCCGACATGCGTGAGGATGAATGGTTGAACGCTCTGCAAGTAAGATACGCTTACTCCCTGACTTGTCATAAGTCGCAAGGCGGCCAATGGAGCGCCGTTTTTGTCGATCCCGGATTTATACCTCAAGACCAGCCTGTTCAATCTTTCTCAAAGTGGTTATATACAGCAATATCTCGCGCAAAGCACGAACTCTATATTGTTAATTACCCCAAGATTTCAAAAGAGACAATTTAACGTCTACAGACTGCACTTTTAATTCGCACCATTCATATGTTTATAAGATTGCCATGCAGCATCGTCCGCCAATAAGTCGTACTCAGGCCATTCCGGGATTCTGTTTATCAACTCATTCATTTTGTTAGCGAGCATTATGGCCAAAGCAGGTCCTAAACTTCCACTTGATGAATTGATTACAGCCGCAAAACATATGCCATCCGGACGTCTGCACAATGCCGCAGATGTAGCTGATAATGTGCCGCTTCTAAACCATAGGCCACCAATAACTTTTCGCCACCCAAGTGGGTCAAGTCTTGATGAAGGGTCGGTCATTTCGTCAATTGAGTTCTGTGATAACAAGTCCGGGACTGAGGCAAAACCATCAATAGCCAAAAGTAATTTCACCAAGTCAACGGAACTGATTACCCATCCACCCGCAGAGCCTAAAGTGTGAATGTCAGAACCTCCATATGCCCGTCGCGACAATACGCCTCGCTCTGCATAATCTGCCACCCTCGAAGCTGTATCTGGCTCATAATAAGCAACTTCATCAGCAAACCTGTCGCACTCATGAGAGTAACCGATGTGTGCGTCATATATGCCCAAGGGACTTAAGACTTGACTTTGCACATACAACTCATAAGGCATTCCTGAGGCTTTTGCGACAACTTCACCGAGGATACCAAACCCGAAATTAGAATATACGGACATCGTTCCTGGGGTGAAAGAGAGATTTTTCCCCTGCATGTATTTGATTATGTCCTCCATGCTAACAGGTAAGCCACAGCCCATGCCGTCTTCAATAGTGTACGGCATAAACATAGGGTCTCCATATTGCGAATTCCAACCACCAGAGTGATTAAGAAGTTGGCGAATGGTTATGTCCCTCATCCTCCTGTCTCGAAAAACTAAGTAGGATTCATCATTAAGTATTCCATGCTCACCAAAAACCTTTTGGTCAAGAAATAATTGACCATCCTCAACAAGGCGCATAATTGCCACACCTGTTATGAGCTTGGATACACTCGCGACTCTCAACAAATTGTACGGCTCCATCACAGAGCTG
>CAVFBC010000064.1:0-4606 GCA_963620575.1 Alistipes putredinis
TAATGTCTTCGGTATCGACCTCCCTGTCAAGGGCTAAAGAATCAAATGAGAAACTTCGAGCTCGTTTGATGACATCAGCGAAAGTGAAACTTATCAATTCGAGACATTCGCTAATGACATTGAAATCTTCTATAATTAATGCAAGCCGAATACGTTGTGAGACGCAAAAGAACCTAATAGACAGGATTTATGAAAAAACACTTCGGACAGCCGAGTCTAAAGCACAACAGAACTTAGGGAGAGTTGGGAACCTTGAAATCAGATTAAGAGCTGTTGACCCCCGAGCGGTTTTATCGAGGGGATATAGTGTCACGACAAAAGAAAATGGAGAAATAGTGACATCTGCGCAAGAACTAAGCGAAACAGATGTCATTACAACCTATTTTGCAGAGGGCAAAGTCATATCGGAAGTCAAGACTGTCCATAAATGACTATTTAATTCGTCCTGCCCCTATATAATTTGTGACATAATATTGCTGAGACATACTGCTGACAATCACCCCCTTAGAAGTCGAAGCGTGAATAAACTTATCGTCATTGAGGTATATCCCGACGTGATTTGGCGTTGACGATTCTTTGCCGTCAGTCCGAAAGAATACCAGATCCCCCTCTTTTATCTTACTTTTACCTATTTTGTTAACGTCATTAGAATAAATTCCAGCAGAACTACGGGACAGGCTTTTTCCGTAGACTTTCTTGACGATAATATTGGTTAACCCCGAGCAATCAACGCCTGATGCTGACATTCCGCCATATTTATAGGAAGTGCCAATCCACTGGGCGGAAACAATGTATAGGTCCTTATTATTTACCTTGGATTGGGATACTCCCAATTTTTTGCAGGCCTTGGCAAGAGACGAATTGTTTGATGGCTTTTCAATTCGACTATCGCTCACCCCATCGTTTGACGAGCTGTTTGACCTCTTGATGTTCCTGTTACTCGATGTAGACAAGCTTGAGGTACCCTTAGACGAAGAGCACCCCGAATTAAGAGGTAAAACGAGAATAGAAAGAAGCAAAAAAAGCCACCTTTTCATTTGCTAAGATCTGAAAGTTTACTCTCTGTCTCTGTTATAAAAGTGCGGCATTGCTCAAGAAGCTTCATTGCCTTTTGGACATCATCAACCATGCCGTCGAATCCGCCATTCGCTTCCTGATTTTCTAATTTTGAGACAATCTGCTCCACTTGGTTGATTGCCTCATCATATGAGAACTTTTTCTTATCGGCCATAATTTATCACTATACCTATTGATTAAAACTCCTCACGCTTCGCGCATGAGAACAAACATACATCAATCGCACGTTGATATCCTATATACTTTGCCGCCTTTATTTAGGGGGATTATCATAGAAGTGCCAGAGCTTGACTTAATTAGGGAGCATGATAGTTACAGAAGTTCCTGTTTTGCGCCCAGGCTCAAAGACTATGCTTCCGTCATTACATTTTGTGAGGTCGCGACAGATTGTCAACCCGATTCCGCATCTTTCCTTTGAACCCTCGAAAGATAGGACGTTTTGATTATTGTTGAACCTTTGAATCTCCTCAGGAGGCATGCCAGAACCATCATCTTGCACTGTTATGAGTGTGCGTTTTTCCATGGGCATGGCCTTAATGGTAACCTTGCCTCCTCTTTCAGAATACTTAATAGCGTTTGAAATGATATTACGCAAAATAATCTCAAAATGAGATGGGTCTACAGTAGCCGTTAGATTGTCCGGGATATTGCATACGAAAGATATATCTTTCTCAGAAAGGCTGGCATTGGCGGCCGTTATGCTATCGGCGACGCAATCAGCAACATACACCTTGCAAGCGCGCGGCTTCAATTGCTCACGCGTTTTACTCCATGCCAACAAATTATTCATTGTCTGGAACAATGTCAAAGCTGAAGTATAGACATGGCGGCTAAATGTGGCAGCCTCGCCCCCCTGATTTCGGTTTCGCTCGACCAAAACATTTGCGAGTCCCAGCAGAGAAGTAAACTGATTTGTGGAGTCATGCGCAATGATAGAAATAACCCTTTGTGACTCACCAAGTTTTCCGTCAAGAATCGCAATCTTGTCTTGATAGAACTTTAACCTGTTAAAAGTCATTGAGAAACAGATAATCGCAATGCACAAGGCCAACCCCATGAAAAAAGTGACAATGAAAGCGTTCCTGCGCAGAGAATCAGATTGTTGAGCAATACTTCTCAACTCGTCCATTTCATGCGACATCTGGTCATTAGCGTCATAATTGGTGACCGTTCCATCAGCACAGACATTTGAACGACGCCTTTCTCTGAGTAATTTAAGAGAAAGCTCATTGACCGCAGTCATTTTTTGATATGCACTTTGCGCATCACCGAAAAGCGATTCAATTTGGGCGTCTAAAGACAAGACCTCAATGTAATTCTCAAAGCTACCTTTGGGAGAAATAGATAAGGATTTACGAACAAGTGAGCGTGCCTCATCCAGGTCGCCAGCCTCTATCAGAGTGCGCGCCATGTCGGCATATAATGACGACGTAAATAAAGAATCTTGGCAGTTTGACACGAGGGACTCCGCAAACCGGAAACTCTTAATCGCCTTATAATACAAGCCTTCCCCATGGTATATTCGTCCGAGGCCTCGATAAATTTTCGCAAAAATCAAAGAGTCAGCGGTCTGAGAACACTCCGTGATGAAATACTCGTAGGTCCTTATGGCAGAAGGAACCTGTTTTAGAGCCAAGTATGTATCAGCAACCCCTTCTACTGCGTCAAACTTATGAGAAAAATCTGTTGACTCACTGAGAGCCTTCTGAAACTTAAGTTTTGCACTTTCATACTGTCCTTGCGAGAGCAGCTCACGCCCGTTGTTAATTAAGCACTCTTGCTTATTAACTTCAGTATTTGAACTCAGATTTGACGCCGAGGCATCAGACCACAGTACGGCCGCCACGGCAAAAATGACAGCAGCCGTAATCTTAAAAAGATTATATCGAAAGGTTATAGACATCATTGTGCCGCTTGGCTTCACTTTGACTTATACGTTTCAATGTGCCTTGCGGACTTATTCGGGTATAAATCGTGCAGATTGACGATTATTGCGGTCTCCTCAACATCGCCGAACTCCTCATTTATAGCAGTCCCAAAAACCTTCATTGACGGAGACAGGGTCATGTATGCGTTCACAAGCGGCGGAATATTTTCACCCAGTTCACGCACTTTGCGAACAAGGATTTTATAGTCATCCTGAAAATTGCCCGCAGTAAATGTAGCATCAATCTCAGCTTGCGAGAGGCCAACCTTAATAGGCTTATAAGCATAGACAAGATTACTCTTGTCGCCAAAATATTTATGCCAAAAGCCCATTATGAAATTCCTCGCCCTTTGATTGAAATGGGTGTACATTGTAACCTTGCCGAAAAAGTATGAAATATCAGGGTGATCTACAACTAAAGAGCCTAAGCCATCCCAAAGATTATCAAGCGCAAAAAGACTTTTTGATCCCATTTTGCTACTTTGGTAGAGAGGCTGAACAAAGGACCTGCCCAACTCTATTGTAGAGGGGAAATAATCTTTAATGAACTCATCTGTGAAATGGAACATATGCGATGTTGCCAAGTAATGCGCACCATCTTGATTCTGAGGCAAGTCCTTGCACAAAATGTATCTGTAACCGCCTAAAATCTCTTGGTCTTGCGGATCCCAAACAACAAGTTGCCTGAACGGAATATCTGCGGTGTCCCACTCATCAATATCTACAGACTTTCCCGAGCCGCCCCCAGCCATTCTAAACGCGACCTCACGAAGGCGACCAACCTCATGCATAAGAAGGGGAGCTTCATTTGCAGCAAAATCGTAAATGAGGTTACCACCTTTATTGGTATTCCTCACGAAACGAGCCTTGGATAACTCACCCATTAGTGCTTCCCTTGCAACCGGTTCAGCAATTTGCTCCATATGAACTTTTATGATAATCTCGAATTGTTAATTTATAGCAAAAAGTCGCTTCGCATCTTTCTGCTCGCTACGAAATTAAACAAAATATGTGAGAACTAAAGTTGCAATTACATTAAAAAGGGGACATAATGAACAGCAAGGTCGCATCAAATCACCGAATGCAGCTTCAAAATCGACAATTGCAAAGAGAAGAACATCTCCTGACTTTATTTGTACCCACTTCAAATTGCAATTTTACCCTAATTTTGCAAAGCAGAGATAGCATATAATCGTTTGCATTGATTATTTTTGCCGTATGATGTTCGCAAGAGTTCAAAATGTTTAAATTTAAACAGGATAACCTTTGCGCCCCTCATATTTAAGAGCAAGCATTGCTTTTTAATAGATGCAGACACTATTTAAGATACAAAGCGACCTCGTATCAGAGCTTAAACCCTGGGTGAAAAGGGGGTTGATGGATCAGATTGACTGGAACTCCCGGCTTATTGGGTTGAAAGGTTCGCGAGGCATAGGCAAGACCACATTCTTGCTTAATTACGCCAAGATGATTGGCGCGCGCCAGAAGTGCCTGTATGCGGACCTAAATGATTTTTACTTCTCAACCCACAGCATTGTCTCCTTGGCTGACGAATTCGTCAAGACTGGTGGGAACACTTTGTTGTTGGATCAGGTTTACAAA
>CAVFBC010000065.1:0-4394 GCA_963620575.1 Alistipes putredinis
ACCTTGGGGGACTTTACAATCAAGCGTATTAAATTAGTAAATCGACTCTTTGTTGTATTCATTGGATGTCCAAATTTTAGTCGGTTCGCTACTTGATGTTGCACCACAATTAACAACGAAAGTCACCATATCGTGCGAGAGGAGGACAATTAAATTTTCACGCAAAAGTACCAAACCCTTTCCAATTTTATTTTCGCTGCAACGTTAACCACCCTAAAAAACGCAACACCCACCAAATCTTCGCCTCCATCTTGTCCACATTGCAGACTGCACAGCCAAAAGGGAACCGCTTCTGCGCCTCGTCGTGCCCATTTGCTTACAAATCTCACGCACTACATCGCAAACTTGGGCGATGTTATTTTTGCCACCCGAAGTTATGCATGAATTAGCACATTCAGTCAAAAACATGTACACTGGTTTTCAGCTTGAACCAGATACTCTTTTGATTAGTATTTGACTCCTACTCGATTTTGTGTAGGCTACAGCCCGAAAATCAGAAAATTGACTTATTTTTGCGGAGTAAAGATAAGCAGACTAAAATGTCCTCAGCAGAAATCGAAAACAGCAAAAACTCAGGCTCCACTCTCACAGAGCGCCAATATAGCGAACAAGTCGAGATTTGCCGAGACCTATTCTCAAAAAAGGCGCAGGACTATGGTACGGCATGGCGTATTATGCGCCCATCATCCGTAACTGACCAGATTTTCATCAAGGCTAACCGAATTCGCTCTATCCAGACAAAGGGCGAGAAAAAGGTTGACGAAGGTATTCGCTCCGAGCTCATAGGCATAGTTAATTATTCAGCCATGGCCCTCATCCAGTGTGAGTTGGGCTTTTCGGACTCGGCGGATATGAGTGCAGAAGAAGCGATTCGTAGGTATACAGACAAAGTTGACACCGCATATAAGCTCATGGCGTCGAAGAACCACGATTATGATGAGGCGTGGCGACATATGAGGGTGTCTTCAATTGTGGACATAATCCTGATGAAAATCTACAGGACAAAGCAGATTGAGGCCCACGATGGCAGCACACTTGTGAGCGAGGGAGTAGAGGCTAATTATTTAGACATGATTAACTATGCTGTCTTTGCGCTTATCTTGACAAAGGATGAGAAGTAGGCAGGATGCGTAGTTGACAAAAGAGCAAGATTGATTATGGATCTGCAAACAAAACAAGCAATACACAGGATTGCGCGCCTACTGTTGGGAGCGCTTTTCATCTTCTCCGGAATTGTGAAATGCATCGACCCGACAGGCGGTGCGATCAAGATAGAGGATTATTTTATCGCATGGGGTTGGTATGAAGCCCCGTGGGAATTATGCATGACCTTGTCCTTTATCCAGAACATCGTGGAGTTCACGGCAGGTTTCATGCTTGTCTGCGGCTCGCTCATCGAAATAGCATCGCTCATCACACTGCTATTCATGGTGTTATTCACACCACTCACCCTCTACATTGCATTGGCTAACCCAGTGAGTGACTGCGGTTGCTTCGGTGACGCATTCAAAATAACCAATTGGCAAACCTTTGGTAAGAACATAGTTTTCCTCGCCATAGCCATACTCGTATTCGCTTGGCGCAAGATTGATGGCAAAGGAGAAAAGCTGTGGAAGCAAGTAGCCATGACTGGCATGGGAATCATAGTGGCATTGCTCATAAGCATCAAAGGAGTTACCGATGAGCCCATCATGGACTTCAGGCCTTATGCGGTCGGAACCGACATCCGCGCCTCCATGACAATACCAGAAGGAGCTCCAGCTACAGAGTACAAGACCACCTTTATTTTGGAGAAAGATGGGGTCCAAAAAGAATTTGACGAGAACAACTACCCGTATGAGGACTCAACGTGGGTATACGTCGACTCTAAATCAGAAGTGATAAAAGAGGGTTACGTTCCGCCAATCGCAGACTTCACACTGACCACGACAGATGGTGACGAGATGAGTGATTTCATCCTCAACAGCACTACACCTGTCATTTTGGCAATATCACCGAAATTAGAGACGGCGAACGAGAGGCAAATAACCAAAATCGGCGAGCAATTCAAATTGGCTCAGGAATATGGATTTGACTTCTTCTTAGCAACGTCATCGCCTCAGAGCGAGTACATCCGCACAGACAGCTTAGCCGGGGTAGCGCTCAACTATCTATCGGCAGATGAGACGATGCTTAAGACAATTACGAGAAGCAATCCTGGACTTATCATAATTCAGAACGGCGTGATAGTCGCAAAATATAATCTCGACCACATGCCTTTTGATAATGGAATGGCGAACCCAGCCGCCACATATCTTACCAACATCAAACATTCCTACGACTGGATGCTCTTGACGACACTGGTAATGGCGTGCGTCATAGTTTGGTTGCTTCTTCATTGCAAACACAACCACAACCATCATTGCCACAGGCATGAAGGAGAATGCGAACCATCGTGCGGAAACGAAAAAATAGACGATAAACAAACAGAATAAATTTAATAACTCTTCAAAGAAATGAGAAAGAAAATTGTTGCAGGTAACTGGAAGATGAACAATACCCTCCAGGAGGGTATCAAGCTCGCCCAGGATGTCAACGCAATCCTCAAGGCTGAGGCCCCCAAGTGCACCGTCATCCTCGGAACCCCGTTCATTCACTTGGCAGATGTCGTACGCAACGTCGACAACAACCTCGTCAAGGTATCTGCCGAGAACTGCGCAGACAAGGAGAAAGGCGCTTACACGGGTGAGGTTTCTGCAGCCATGGTTAAGTCTACGGGCGCAGAGTATGTCATTCTCGGACACTCAGAGCGTCGCCAGTACTACGGCGAGACCGACGAGATTCTCAAGGCCAAGGTAGACCTTGCACTCGCCAACGGCCTCAAGGTCATCTTCTGCATTGGTGAGGACCTTGCCCAGCGCGAGGCAAACAAGCAGAACGAGGTTGTAGGTTCAGAGGTCAAGAACGCCCTCTTCCACCTCAGCGCAGAGCAGTTTAGCAACGTCGTTCTCGCCTACGAGCCTATTTGGGCTATCGGAACCGGCAAGACTGCCACCAGCGCACAGGCTGAGGAGATTCACGCATACATCCGCTCTGTTGTCGCAGAGAAGTACGGCAAGCAGGTTGCTGATGACACCACCATCCTTTATGGTGGCAGCTGCAAAGCAAGCAATGCTCCCGAGCTCTTCGCACAGCCCGACATCGATGGCGGCCTCATTGGTGGCGCATCACTCAAGGCTGAGGACTTCCACGGCATCATCGCAGCTTTCAAGTAAAGCTGAAGTCGAGAAGTAAAGCAGAATAAATGGCGTTCCGCAGTTGGTCGTTTGACTGACTGCGGAACGTTTTTGTTTGAAATTTCGGCACATATGTTGTATAAGTGGGAGAGCGTGCGCACAATAAAGGAAAAGTTTCTAACTTTGACGAGCAAAATAAAAACAGAGATGAAAAAGATTTTATCAATAGCCCTTTTTGCGATGGCGAGCATAATCACATTTGCTCAAAAGCCAGTTATTGAGTTTGAAGAATTATCTTACGATTTCGGTGACATTCAGGAGAAGGGCGGACGCGTGACCCACGTTTTCACTTATAAGAACACCGGAACAACCCCTCTCATAATAAACAACGTTCAGGCTTCATGTGGTTGCACCACTCCTGAATGGACTCGCAAACCTATTAAAGCTGGTGACAAGGGCGAGATAAAGGTTACATATGACCCAATCAACCGCCCAGGCTCATTCAACAAGACAATCACTGTCAATGCTAACACAGAAAAGCCAACAACAATGTTGCGCATTTCTGGTAATGTATTACAAAGGCCGAAGACAGTTGAAGACCTTTATCCCGTCGTCATGGACAGCCTCAGATTGGAGAACAGCCACATCCCCTTCACCAAGATGAAGCCTAACGAGCAAAAGACGGCAGAACTTAAGGTTATTAACACATCAAGCAGTGCGGTAACCCCGAACTTCATCAACATCCCGGCACATGTAAAAATCGAATGCCGCCCAGCTACTATTGAACCAGGACAAAAGGCTGTAATCGTTGCAACATATGACGCAGCTCTTAAGAATGACTGGGGATATGTGTCAGACCGCATATACATGACATTCAGCGACCAAAGGAAGTATAATAACTCAATCACACTGAGCGCAAGCATTGAGGAGGACTTCTCTAACGCTGATGCAAAAAATGCGCCCGTCTTTGAAGTCAATGAGAAGACTCACGACTTTGGCGAGATTAACCCGTCCGTCAAGGCAGTGTATGACTTCGTCGTGACTAACACTGGCAAAGAGAACCTTATTATCAGGAAAGTTAAGGCTTCATGTGGATGTACAGCCGCAACCCCCGAGAAAAAAGTCCTGACTAAGGGTGAGTCTACAAATATCCATGTCGAGTTTGACCCACGCGGCAAG
>CAVFBC010000066.1:0-4197 GCA_963620575.1 Alistipes putredinis
GCCTCCGCAATCGCCTCCTTTAGATAGTTCTTGTCCTCGTTCGCCTCGCACCATGAGGTCGCATCTGAGCCTTTCTCTAACTTCGCACCACATACAATGCAGATTCGGTGCTTTCTCTTGCGCTGTGTCAATATTTGGCATAACATATCTGTAACTTTGCTGCAAACAAAAAGCTATGACGTTCAAGGAACTTCTTGATAGTGTCACCTTTGATGAGTTGGTGCCACATATAGTGATTTTAGATCCTACGTCTAAAGACAGCCTCGGTTGGTTCAAACTGCATTTCGATATGCTTAGACTGCTGAAACCAAAGTATCATGAGGATGCCAATGATGATGTGTGTCATATTACTTTGGAAGAGTTGGATGATGGTAGCGGCTCGCATCTCAATGCCCACCCCATGGAGGGGGATTGGTGGGAGCATTCTCTCACTAAGGAGATTGTTCTTGATGCTAACGTGCATGCCACTAATGCTGAGATAGCTGCTTGCTGTCTGTGGCATACTTCTTTCCATGGCTTTATCAGTGAACAAATAAAGGAAAGTCTACAATTCGATTATAAACCCAAAGCCAATGAACTCAAAACGGTAATACAGCGTCATGGAGGTCATGTCCCATCTAAAAGAGAACTTTCTGTTTCAGCGAAGCATGAACTTATAAAGAGTGCCAAGAATAAATTTTGGTGTGGAGATAAATCAGCCAATAAAGCAAAACGCAAACGTCATTTTCGTCACGTCTTCATGGAGGAATACTATGAGCGAATGGTGACCATTGGTCGTTTTATCGTGAAGGTTTTACCTGCATTGTCTGCCAGCTCCATCGCAATAGAGCAACTATGCGATCTGTTCAATGCCGAAACATTTGCCAGTGTAACTATTCCTTCGTTTGCCGACGCAATGACTGACGCCGCTATCTACCTAACTGACATTATTTCCACATATGATATGTTGCCACAGGCGGAAAATGTTGTAATCTATCTCGCAACTGGATATCGTTCGGAGGAACCACCTACAGATAATTCCCAAGAGTCTAACCTTCTGCTGACCATAATTGACAAAGTCATTAATCATGTCGAAGGTCATGTCGAAGGTCATGTTGATGTAATTCTTGGCTATAATCCGTCTTTAGGTAATCAGATTGAAGTAACGGTATGTGGCTATAGATAGGCCGTTTCTTCGCTAATTTCTATGTTCCCCAAAGCGGTATGAGATGCAAATTCCAAAATTATGAAGATTGTCCCTGTCTGCGATGTACACTTGCTTCTCTCCCCAATGCCCATAAGTGTAATCCAAACCTGCAAAAAGTCTATTGTTGATTTTTTTTAGTGCGGAAATTGTCACTTTAGCTCTCTGAATAAAAGAGGCCTTAGTGTTCGGTGAAGTCATGTTTAGAATTGCCTGGGCTGTGACTCTCCCGTATATGCCAGTGTTTACCCACATATGCTCATAACCTGTAAATCCGCAAAAGCAGGACACGTTTTGGGCATAATCATAAGGTTTGTAGAATAACCGCTTCTGCTCAAAATAAAAGCCGAAGAAGAACCCTGAGGCCCTTCTCCAGCTAATCATTTCCTTTATGCACATCTCCATGTCCTTGTTTGAGATGTGCATATAGTCTGCATATTGTCCTTGGGCAAAAACGTAAAGCCGCGCATCGTTGCTAATTCTATAAGATGCGCCAAGGCTTATTCCGCATGACGTATAGTCTTGTCTGCCAAATCCGCGCCCGCCATTAGCAAGGCCTATAATTTCCCACTTTTCGCCAAAGTTTTTACTTATGGCTATTTTCAGTCCGTTGTATGCGTATTGGGCATCAGCTATTGCGGAGTAGATGAAAAGGTGGCAAAGCGCAACAGCCAAACTGAGCAGTTTGGTGCTTTTCGCTTGGCTTGTCAACCTTCTCATCTTCACTTTTGCCGATTTAAATCATTGTTGAAATCTCCTCTTTTATTTTGGCGGCCAAAGCGTCCGCCTCTTGCTCTGAGTGGGCCTCCGCATAGATGCGGATTATTGGCTCTGTGTTTGACTTGCGGAGATGTACCCAGCTGTCTGCGAAGTCTATCTTGACGCCGTCGATGTCATTCACTTTGTCATCTTTGTGGTTCTCCTTGACTTTTTGCAACAGCTTGTCGACATCAATCTCCGGACGCAAGTCTATGCGGTTCTTTGAGATGACGTATTCTGGATATGATGCGCGCAGTTCTGATGGCATTTTGCCACTCTTTGCCATCTGTGTCAGCATGAGCGCAATGCCCACCAATGCGTCTCGACCATAATGGCATTCTGGGTATATGACACCTCCATTGCCCTCTCCACCTATGACTGCGTGGGTCTCTTTCATCTTGCTTACCACGTTGACTTCGCCAACAGCGGCCGCCTCATATGTGCCATTATGCTTCTCTGTGACGTCTCGCAATGCGCGGCTTGAGGACAAGTTGCTGACGGTTGAGCCGGGTGTGTGGCTCAAGACGTAGTCGGCTATTGATACGATGGTGTACTCTTCGCCAAACATACCACCGTCTTCACATATGAATGCCAACCTGTCTACATCTGGGTCAACAACAAAGCCAATGTCAGCTTTTTTCTCTTTCATCAAAGCTGATATGCCGTATAGGTTCTGTGGCAGAGGCTCAGGATTGTGAGTGAAAACACCTGTTGGCTCTGTGTTTAAGCCATATATCTTTTCCACTCCAAGTTTCTCAAGAAGTTTGGGCAGGATGATTCCTCCTACTGAGTTGACAGTGTCAATGGCGACTTTAAATTTAGCCTTCTTCACTGCGTCGACGTCCACCAAATCCAATTTCAGGACTTTTTCTATGTGGTAATCGGTATAGTCCTTCGTGATGACCTTACCCAAATCATTCACATCTGCTGCCTCATAGTCTTCTTTCGCGGCAGTGTTAAGGATTTCTGCGCCTTGCGCTGCTGTGAGAAATTCTCCATTTCGGTCAAGCAACTTAAGCGCATTCCATTGCATTGGGTTGTGGCTTGCGGTTATGATGATGCCGCCATCCGCTTTCTCGCCAGTCACCGCAATCTCGGTTGTCGGGGTCGAGGCAAGGTCTATGTCAATCACGTCAACTCCCATTCCCATAAGAGTGCCAACAACTATATTTCTTACCATTGGGCCGGATACGCGTGCGTCTCGTCCAACTACCACTTTTGCGCGCTCGTTGGCTTTGTTTGCTACTACCCACTTAGAGTAAGCAGACACAAAGCGCACCAGGTCGGTAGGGGTCAAACCCTCGCCTTGAGGACCTCCAATGGTCCCCCTGATGCCAGATATGGATTTTATTAATGACATTTTATTTCGCTTATATATTTATTCCTGTTCTTAAAACTTTACACTTATTGATTACCACAAAGTAGGTCAATCTGTTTCTGTGTAGCTTCTGCCTTCGCTTTCCTCCCTATGGATGCGTTCTTTAATCAAACGGTTTAGCAGTTTGGCGTATTTGTGCGAAGGGTGGGCGCTCGCAAATGAAGTGTGTATGTATTGCAACTCTTTGGTCGTAAAGAGGTTTATATGGTTGAAGAGAAGAAATGCTCCTAAAGGTGTAGTTTTTTGCAATTCTATTTGGTCGCGGATGTATTTCATTTGCGTCTCCTCTATGTCATGCAATTCCACTACCATCTTTTCATTTTTCTCCCTGTCGCTTATTTGTGACCCAAATGCGGCTTCAATTTGGGCCAACCTCTCTTTGCCAGGGAGGTCTTTGGCGAACTTGAGAAGCTCGTCATTGCTTTCCGATCCTCTTACGTCAATCTCTTCAGGGCGCAATGCGTTGCCCTTGATGGTTATTTTAGCGTTGCCAGTGAAGATGACAAAGTTTTGATTGCCCGTCGATAAGATTATGCACTCTTCTCCGTCAAGGCTCGCACCTTTGTCATATTCAAAGTGGCCCTTCTCTACTTTGAACGAATCAATTGGAGTCCAATGCATGCTTGTGTCCATCACTGATAGCCTCATTGCGCCATCGGGCAAATTTTGTATGTCACCATTAATGCACAAAGAGTTGCGCTGGCACGAGGCCAACGCAACTGCTATAATGAGTATGACGACCAAGGGGAGCCGCCGTTCCATTCTCTGCTAATTAGAAGTCAGGTGGGTGTCTTTACTTCATCTGCTGCCCCTGGGGTGTTATATTACCAGTTATGCGCAGAAGGACATTGGAATTTTTTGGGTCGTTGGTAATGAC
>CAVFBC010000067.1:0-826 GCA_963620575.1 Alistipes putredinis
GATGTTTTCGTCACGCGAGTTCGCTCAATATTTTGTCAAAACTACGCTTACTGGTGTCAGACGTGCGGTCTTCGTCATTGGCGGCCCTTATGGCTTCTCTCAAGATGTTTATGCGCGTGCTAATGCTAAAGTCTCACTCTCACCTATGACTTTTTCTCATCAAATGGTACGTCTCATTTTCATTGAGCAACTATATCGAGCGCAAACAATTATTAAGGGAGAGCCATATCATCACGACTAATCGTTCTCTCCTATATGAACATTACGAGCCGGTTCCTTGCCTATAGGAGCCGGCTCGTAACGTTTTATGCACCCCAGCTTTGCAGGGCAAACTGGAGTTGAAAAGTTTCTTATTTAGTGCTTATTACGAGGCAATTAGATTGAGACCAGAATGCATCTTTGTCTTTAATAGTCAACTGCGTGTAATCTTCGTCAATGCTATATGAAGACTCTGGATGTTGGGTTAGGACCTCGCATTTTTTGCCATTCAGAGCTATGCTGCCAACCTTGCGCATATCAATCTTGTTGAAATACTTTTTAAGCGCACTTTCGCTGATGGTCGCTTTCTTGCCCTTGAACAAACTTGTTTGCAGAAGTCCTTTGTCCTTGAGGTCGCTTTTCTTCTCAACAATGTAGTAACGAGTGTTCAACTTGTTCACAGTCTCGTCAAGATTGCTGAGAATGTTTTGATTAACTCGCGTCAGTGAGTCTATAGACTGGCTCAGATTGTTCACTGCCGTCTCAAGCGTGCTGATGCGCTTGTCCTTGCTCTGGTTGTCCTGCGTAAGAGCCTCGATTTCCGCTATTTTAGAGTCAAGGTTGGCCT
>CAVFBC010000067.1:836-3943 GCA_963620575.1 Alistipes putredinis
GCCTGCAGCTTGGCAATAAGCTCATCGTATTGCTTGTTTTTGCCCATTTCACTGTTCAGTCGCCTTTGAAGATTAGCAATCTTCTTCTTGTTCTCCTGAAGTCGGTTATAAATAGCCTGCAAATCGTTTTTTGCGGGGTTGTTGCTGTTCTCGTCAAGGTCAACTGAAGTGATTCCCTCTTGGTCCTTTATCGTGCTAAGACTTTCGTTTATCTCCTGAAGAGTTTTTGTTATGTCATTATTAGTGCTGTCGCGCAAAGCCACGATTTGGTTGAGCGAATCTATCGTCCTTTGCTGGCGTGCCAACTCTTCTTTGTTGCAGCTTACTAGAGTTATCGCTGCCGCACAAACGAGCAATGTCTTTTTCATTGTGTATGTCTTATTAAAGTAAGGGCTGCCCAACGTGAGAACATCACATTGGACAGTCCCATATCTGTGAATATAATCAACTAATCCTCATCGACAGAGCGAGCCTGCACAATAAGGTACTTAGATGCCTGCCAGAAAGCTTTCTTATCTTTTATGATGAGGACTTTTTTCTCCTCGTCAATAGTGTATGAACTCTCGGGATGGTTGGTCAGAACTTTGAATTTGCGACCAGACAGGGCAATCTCGCTTATCTCTGTCACGTCAATCTTCGTGAAAAGTGAGTTATTCACGTCTCCAGAGAGAACTTTCTTCGAGAATAGGCCACCCTCTAAAAGCCCATTGTCCTTAAGGGTGCTCTTCTCTGCTACAATGTAGTAGCCAGTGTTGAGCTCCTCTGTTGTGGCATCAAGCGCGCTTTGGGTGTTTGCGCTGACGGTTGATAGCGAATCAACTGAACTTGAAAGGTTGATGATGGCGGAATTGAGGAAGCCGATCTCAACATCTTTCTCTCCGAGAAGTTTGTTGAGGCGCTCTATTTCTGCGTTCTGCTTCTCAATCTGATCCTTTAGTACTTTGATGATTTTCTCATACTCTTTGTTCTTGCCAATTGCTGAGTTGAGCTGTTTCTGAAGTTTGTTGACCTTCTCCTTGTTCTCAACAAGTTTTGCGTATATGGCCTTCAAATCGTTATTGATTTGTATGCTGTCGCCCTCTCCATTAGCGTTGATGGATATGATGCCCTCTTTCTCCTTGATGTAGTTCAAGTTGTTTTGAACATCAGTCAGTGTTGTGGCTATCAAAGCCATGCTACTATCCTTTGCAGCCATGACATGCTCAAGTGAGTCAAGCTGACTCGTCAAGTTGTCAACCTTGTCCTGGTTGCAACTTGCCAAAATAGCAGTCGCAGCCAACCCGATAAAGATTGCTCTTTTCATTTTCTTGTTTATTGTGTTTTTTTAATCTGTTTGCTCTTTGTGCCTTTTGCTCCTGCGTTCTTTCCGCAGGTCCAACTCTTCGTCAACACCATCTTCTTCCTCGTCATTTTCTTGTCTCTTGCGCCAACCTGCGCCTTCCACAATTATGACGATTTCACCTTTCGCTGGCGTTTCGGTGAAGTGGCTTATGAGTTCTGTAAAAGTGCCGCGCACAGTCTCCTCAAAAACTTTACTTATTTCACGACACACAGCGGCACGCCTTGTCGCTCCAAATGCTGTCGCAAACTGTTCTAAAGTTTTCGTCAAACGGAATGGACTCTCATAGAATATCATTGTTCGTGGCTCAGACGATAGTCTATTCAAGATTGTCTGACGACCCTTCTTGTTTGGAAGGAAGCCCTCGAAGCAGAATTTGTCACAAGGCAAACCACTGCTAACGAGCGCAGGGACAAAGGCCGTCGCACCAGGGAGACATGAGACTTTGATGCCTCGCTCAATGCAGCGTGAGACGATGAGATATCCTGGGTCAGAAATGGCAGGAGTACCCGCGTCACTCACAAGTGCGGCATCTTCACCGCCCTCTATCCTGTCAACATATCTGTCAGCCACTCCATGCTCGTTGAACTTATGGTAACTAATCAGTGGGGTGGTTATGCCAAAATGTTTGAACAGAACCGATGTCGTTCTGGTGTCTTCCGCCATAACAAACGAAGCCTCACGAAGCGTGCGTAAAGCTCGCTCCGTTATGTCTTCCATGTTGCCCACGGGCGTTGGGACTACGGTCAATTGACTCATAAAAATCTTCTGTGTACAGCTTTTAAGAAGGCCTCCACTGTTGGGTCTGTTTCATCCCATCCGAATGACTGCCTGAGATATTGGTACGCCTGATTATATGATGTTGCCGCATTGATTGTTTCGACGGCTGCGTCAAAAGCAAGCTTGTTCCCTTTGAAGAGTTCGCGTTGGTACAGGAACCTGTCATTGATTCCTATCGCTTTAATCAAATCGTCTACAGGTGTGCCGTAGTTCGCAATGTCCATAGCGCAGGCTTTGTGGTGAGGCCGAATTTCCTCTTCATCGATTGAGGTGTCTGCCGCTGGTTCTATGCGGGACTCGTATTCCTTAGGCTGAATGTCAAGATCTTGTGTGTCTTTGGGTAGCTCGTCGAATTGTACGGAAGGCGAAACTTGTGTATCAAAGGTCTTTGCCTCTTCCGCTCCACAGTATGAAGACGTCCCCTCTAAAGGGTCAGGCATGCTTTCAAGTTCATCGCTGAAATAGTCTGGCACGTCGTCTCTGTGCTTAGGGCTTGGTGCCAGCTTTTGTTCATGTGGGAATTCTTCTCTGTCATTAATGGGCGCAACCACTTCTTCCCCTCTTTCCTCGGGTTTAATACTTTCTCCCTTTTGAGCCTTCTGACAAGTCGGCTTTGGCGTGTCTTCAACAGGGCTTGGCGGCCTCTTCTTGACCTCTGCAACTAACTCACTCTTCCCAAGATTTCCTATGTTGTCCGAGGCCCAGTAGTTGAGTAAAGAAATCTCTTTGCCGAGACTTTCATGTTTTTGACTCAGTAGCTCAATGAAAGCATTGGCTATTCTCTCCGGATCCCGAAAGGTCTCAACGAGTCTCCTCATTTCGTTGAGGTCATTCTCGATGAGATCTATAATGGCATCTTTTTTCATTATGTCCTTACTATGACTCTGTTTAGGGCAAATTTACTTCCTTTTTTTCAATACTCTTGTTCTTGATAGTCTTATTTTATGCTACCTTTGTGGAAATATCCGTAAAAGTTCTGCTACTTTGT
>CAVFBC010000068.1:0-3921 GCA_963620575.1 Alistipes putredinis
ATTATTGGCGGCGGTGCAATTGAGAGGGATGCGGAGGAATTGAATAAGCGTCTTGTCGATTTAGCCAACGTTATTGGTCTGACAAGTTCCGCAAATGACAGGCAAAACGTAGGTGAAGATAAATTTTATCTCGGGCAAAAGGGAACTAATGTAGTCATAATAGATGAGGTTTCCAAATCGTCGTTTATTGACATGTTGAGACCAATGTCATATGGTCAGAAGGTAATCCTTGTCGGTGATCATATGCAGTTGCCACCTATGTATGATCTTAAGCATCTTAAAGACGAGGATTTGGAGGGTATCGATGAGGATAAGATCAACTTAAAAATTAACGCTGATTATACGCAGCTTGTTGAGACTTGTCAATTCGAGCAGTTGTTTGGCCGTGTCCCAGAGTATAACAGGTCAACTCTAACGTCTCAATATCGTTTCCATAGCCAGATCATGGCCATTAATCCATTTTATGAGGGTAAACTTCAACTTGGATGTCCTGACCTTGACAACTCTAAGAATCACAATGTAGAGATAAAGGCTGGCTCAAGGACCATTGTCTCGCACGGGACACATGTCTGCTTCATCGACAGCGGACTTTCACATGAATCATGTGATACTGGCTCTACTTCTTTCTTCAACCAAGGTGAGATTGATTGTGTTTGTGAGATACTGCGTCAACTCAGTCTGCAAATCGGAGACAGAAACAAGCTCAGTGTTGGTGTGGTTTGTACTTATCGCAGTCAAGCGAAAAAAATAAAGTATTCAATTCAAAAAAATAGGAACGTAATTGATGTCTTTAATAAGACTTGCCCTGATGAAAGGTTTATTTGTTCGACTGTCGATGATTTTCAGGGAGATGAACGCGATGTCATTATAATGAGCATGGTGCGAAACCCTAAGAACAGGAGATATTCTAATACTGACTTTATCAAGCAGTATCAACGTGTTAACGTTGCCATAACGCGTCCCCGTAAGTTGCTAATCATTGTGGGGGCTGCTGATTTTCTCAGTCGATTAGAGGTTGATGTACCTTCGCTCGATGGCCAAAAGATGCGCAAGATGAAAATATTTAAAGATATAATAGGGGTTGCCGATGATTATCGGGCTTTTGTCTCTATGAGTAACTTGGTCCCTATCAATCCCTCAAAAGTTAATAATGCAAGGCGTAATTAGTTATGGAGAGAATTACTTTTCGGAAGATTAATTGTGACTTCCCTGTCGTAAGGCTAATGGATGTGAATGTGAGGTATAGTAAGGTCAGGAAGGTGTCTGGCATTGAATTTATCTTGCTAACTCTCCTCAAGCGTTATCCTCAAGACATGGAACTTGTCACGGCACTAGCTGACATAAACATCGATGCCGCCTTGCGTAGTCTGTTTTCTGATGCCTTGTTCTCGCTCGCCGGACGCTCTGACAACAAGGGGGTTCTGGTGTGCCGTGAAGCGGATTCTGCCAAAGACATGTATGAGTTCAGGGGGCTGTTCGAAAAATTGACTCTAAAGGACATTACGTTGACGCAGGAAGGCGAAGAACTTTTTCAGAAGCAATATGTGTTCACTGGGAAAGAAAGTTCCAAAAGACTGGATATGTACTATGATCTGGTTCATGGGCGCTTTGGGGAAGTTGGAAAGCCGCCCAAAATCGCCCCCAACCCGATTAATCTCCCTGATCTGTATTCTGAAAGTCTGAAGATTGAGAAACTCAACAGCGAACATCTTATAGACTTCCTCAACACACAGAAAAAAGAGTTAAAGGTGCAGGAAGAGGAGACGATAACTGATGCGGAGAGCTACGAGTCGCAAATTGATTTTGTGAAATATCCAATAGACATTGTGATTGGTGATGATGGTGCCGAGTTCACGTGCGATGACAGTGAATACTTGGAATTCCTCACCAATGATAAAAATGCCACTCAAACCCTTTCGAGTTCGCTCCGAAATAGAAAAAGGGCGGCATGGGGTGACGCTGCCAAACATCTTATGTTGAAGGATGTTCGAGATGCCGAAAAATTAATCACACCAGAAGAATTCGCTTCTTTTGAAAAGCAGAGTTTTCTGTTCGTCATTGGAGATGTGGATTTGGGGTTGCATTTGTCTCCCAAGTTTAGAGAGTTTAAGGCGCATATTTCAGAAACTTCTGTTGTCGTGGTAGATGTCAATGGGATTGCAAAGTCCCTGTCGCCAGCCACAATTGACGTGGATTACGTTGGAATTAAGGGGGCCCCTTTCTCCTTTGATGCGATCGTCGTTCGTCCGCTTCGTGAAAGTGATGCTTCTGGGTTGTTTCAGAAGTTATCTTCTATATTGTCTAATATGTTAGGCAGGGCAGAGGAACAAGACGAGAAAAAGAGTATGGTAGAGGCGTTAAGTTGTTTGTGTGGGAAGATTGGTGATGACTCGACTATTGTTTCATTCGCTCAAAAGTCTGTTTTTGAGTCTCATGAAAATATCCGAGAGCAGATAGATGCTTTTTGGACACTATATGAATGTCTGTCTACTACAGATTTGGGCGTGGCTGTTTGCAAGAAAATTGCAAGTCAGTTGTTGGAGAAATGTGTGGATGATGCAAATGTTGATAATCTTGAGTTCCGAAGCCAAGACGCTCGTAAATTGTCAAAAGTGACAGGGCATTCTAAGGTTGACATTTTAAGTCAGTTTGCCGACAAGTTGTCCGAAGAGTGCTCCGTTATTGAACTATATGGCAAGTTCATCAGTGCTGGTTACGAGGAGAATGATGTTATGACTGTAGCTAATGTCGCAGAATGTTACATCTCTCTCTTGTTGTCGGGGCAGAATATCACGGGTGACTCACAATGTGCAGAGACGTTCAAATCTTTTTCGCACAATTTCAATGAGTTAAAGGATATGGTTGGCATTGTGGATGACCCGATTGTCTACACACCAAAGGAGATTACGAATGTGAGCTTCTTCCTAACTCAGATGGATTTTTTGGCGAAAAAGTTTCAGCAGTTAAAGAGCGATTATGGGAGTTATGCTCCGCAAAAATTTAATGAACTTCAGAAGTTCTATAAGGCAATTGTAAGTCGTGGTAGTGAATTGCAGGGCAAGAGTGTGACTGAATGGACTGAGGAAGACTTTTTTATATGTGCTGACGCTAATCTTGATGACTGCATCGTGAAGTGGCAGATGCGTGCTGAGTTTGAAATAAAGAAGTCTCTAAATCTACCCTCCGATTCAAAGAATACTTTCATTGATAATCTGAAGGCTGCGAAGAATAGAGGTGTGTTGACAAATCATGACTTTGCCCTTTTTAATGATTTAAGGAAAAGTAGGAACGTCCGTGCACACATAAACTCGGAGTCTGGTGGCGACATAAAGCCAATCAGTATGTCTGTGCTCCACAAGGGGATTGAGGCTCTCTCCAGATTAATCGCCTATAATGAAAAAAATAGTTCAGGAGGGCAGATTAAAAATCAAGATGATGTAAAATCAAACATGTCATATAGTGATACCTTGTCGCCGAAAACATCTTTTGGGGATTGGGACGAGGCAAAATTCTTGGAACTCGCTCAAAAAGAACCCAAAGAGTGTGCCTTGCAATTGACAAAACGATTGGAGGAGGAGTTTCGCAGGGTCATGAAATTGGTTGACAGGACTAAACAATTGCAAGTAATGCTGAATGATGCAAAAATGAAGCACATTCTTAGTCCGAAATATTTTGATTGTCTCAAGGCGTTATGCAAGCTGGCGTCCCAAGACCAGCGGATGCTGAAAAATGAAAGTTTCAGCAGAGTTAATTTCGATGAGTGCATTAAGGCTATCTCTGTTTTGGTGTCAAAGCCTGTTGAGTAATACCGATTTAAATCATAGTTTAAGATGAGTCATTCTGCTGAATATCGTATAGATGCCGCTCGCCTTTTTAATGATTGCAGCAATATCTGTGAACAAATAGATTCTCGTATTGGAG
>CAVFBC010000069.1:0-1061 GCA_963620575.1 Alistipes putredinis
GGACTACAATATTGTGCCATTCAGTCCTTTCGGGGATAATCTGATCATTCCACCCCTTACGTGCCCTCTCTGTCGTCGCAAGGGTAAAATTTGCCACCCCCTTGTTTGCTTCAAAATACCTCACATCGGGCTCTTTGCCGACATTTCCAAGAAGAATTACTTTGTTTACTGACATAACTCACTGAAAATAACAAAATTAAATCCTGCAACCGCTGTAGTGGATAAACTTAATATGTGTATAACCACGCTGACAAAAATGAAGTCACAGAAAACCGATGTAAAAGTAAAAAAAAATATTGGGTGAGATGCAACAAAAGTGTTATTTCTAAACTGAAGGCTCCCGAATTTGCCTAATAGCAAACTCGGGAGCCCGATGATAAATAGCCTGGTACGCTTACACTTCGTCAATTTTGAAATCAACGACACCAAGCGAGGCTGAAGGCTGGAAAGACAGCCTAAAAAGTCCATACTTCAAACGCCATCTCAACACCTTGGAGGGGAAACCCTTTTTGAGATATGAATATATGAACGGGTGACAGCGAACAGTTATCTTCTTATCGTGTTGCGCGGCTTCTGACTTAATTGCGGCTTCAATCATATCTGGGATTTGAATAGCCGTTTGAATTTTTCCAGTGCCACCGCAAGTTGGACACTTTTCTGTAGTATCTATGGTCATGACGGGCCTTACTCGCTGCCTTGTTATTTGCATAAGGCCGAACTTGCTCAACGGAAGAATGTTGTGCTTAGTCTTGTCATTAGCCATTGCCTCCTTCATCCGCTCATAGAGCTTATTCCGGTTTTCTGCGCTTTGCATGTCGATGAAGTCGACAACAACAATGCCGCCCATATCTCTCAGTCTGAGCTGACGAGCAATCTCGTCGGCGGCAGCGAGATTTGTCTCGAGCGCGTTATTCTCCTGGCTGGAGGCAGTTTTTGATTTGTTTCCACTGTTGACGTCAATAACATTGAGCGCCTCTGTGGTCTCGATTACGAGATAAGCTCCGCTCTTGAAAGAGACAGCTTTTCCGCAGCTAAGCTTAATTTGCTTTTCGATATTGAAA
>CAVFBC010000069.1:1071-3746 GCA_963620575.1 Alistipes putredinis
TGCCAGTGTAGAGCTTGACGGTGTTGATGCGATCAGGGGCAATCTTGCCGACGTATGCCTTAATCTCATCATAAATGGCCTTGTCGTTTACGTAGACGTTGTTGAAATCAGGGCTGAAAAGGTCTCGAATCATGGCCGCAGCCCTTTCCATCTCGCCAAGGACCATAGAGGGGGGCCTGCTTTCGCGTACGTGCCTCACGCATTCGTCCCATCGTTTAGACAGTGAGGCAATCTCATCAGCGATTTCGGACTCATCCTTACCCTCAGCTACGGTACGGATAATAATACCGACATCTCTCGGCTTTACCTTTTGAACAATCTTTTTGAGCCTTGACCTCTCCTCTGCTGACTTTATTTTTTTGCTTACAGAAATCTTCTCAGCAAAAGGCATGAAGACAAGATTTCGGCCAGCGAGAGAAATCTCGGCGGTCAATCTTGGACCCTTAGTTGAGATTGGCTCTTTTGCCACTTGGACAAGTACTTCCTCGCCTGCTTGCAGAACGTCCGTGATAGTGCCTTTCTTATCAATATCCTCCTCTCTTTTAACGCGGGGGATATCAGAAGAGTTGCGCTTTTGGATAACTTGCTGGAGAAATTTCTGCTGAGTGCGGAATTGGGGACCTAAATCAAGATAATGCAGGAATGCATCTTTTTCATAGCCGACGCTAACAAAAGCAGCGTTAAGGCCTTGCATTACCTTCCTTACTTTTCCGATATAGACGTCTCCGACCTCGAACTGTACGTTCCTTTTCTCCCTTCGCAGTTCAACCAGACGCTTGTCCTCTGTGAGGGCGATGACCATCTCCTCGGGCGTAACGTTGACGAATAATTCTGCGTTCACTTTAGAAATTTTGCGAAGAACATATTATAAACAAACAGAAAGCTCAAAGGGCTTTCTGTTTGTACCGAAATGCGAAGTTTCGCATACGGCTAAAAGATTAAGTTGAGCTAAGCCAGCAAATTAATGCTTATGCCTGTTCTTTCTCAGTCTCTTCTTGCGCTTGTGGGTCGCCATCTTATGACGCTTCCTTTTCTTACCGCTTGGCATATAAAGGTTTTTTAAGGGTTAGACAATAAGTTAACTACTTGATATTCTTGCTATCCTTCACCTCGCTCATGAAAACCTTGGCGGGCTTGAAGGAAGGAATAGAGTGCTCGGGGATAGTAATGGCAACGCCTTTGGTGATGTTGCGGGCAGTCTTCTGTGCGCGCTTACGGGTTACGAAGCTGCCAAAGCCTCGGAGGTAAACGCTCTCGCCATTGATAAGCGAGGCCTTGACGGTCTCCATGAAAGCCTCGACGGTTTTCTGGACTGCGACCTTCTCAACGCCAGTGCTCTTGGCAATCTCGTTGACGATGTCTGCTTTTGTCATCTCAGTTAATTTATCTTTTTAATTTGCTCTTTAGTCGTGTTCGGGCTATAGTTTAGCCGTAAAAACGGTGCAAAGATAATGCCTAACACTCAATAAAAAAAGAATTTAGTATCTTTTTTGCCTAATACAAAGTTGGCACTCTTTTACTTTAGCCTGAAGCTCGAATAAAACTCTACGACGGCTGATATCATCAATGGCAGCAACCAATAACTCTTGTTTTTCATCATTAGATATGCGCAAACACAGAGTACAGCCGCGCTGAACATTAATATAGAATATATCCGTCTCGTCTTGAAGTCGTCCGACCTCATTCTGACGCTTAGTCTAAGAAAGAAAAGGACTAAGCCTCCGCAAAGGGTTGGAATCCAACTGTAGCTTGAGTTTATGCAATGAGCGACAGCGCCTATCACAACTGCTGCCATTGCGGCAGTATTCAATATTTCAACTTTAGAACTCATAAAATTTAAGAGGGTGGCTACTTTACAATGAAAATAGTCTCATCGTCACGTTTCATAAAATACTCTTCGCGAGCAAATTTCTCTAAGGACTGCTTGTTGTTTCTAAGCTCACTCATTTTTCGTTTGTCCTGTTCTATTTTTTGGACAAGGTCGTTTTTCTTGGCTTCCAATTGGGACAATTCTGCACTTTGTGAGCTCTTTGACAACAAACTATCCTCGTCGCACGCCACCATCCAGAAGAGGAATATAGCGACCGCAATTGCATACTTGCTGTGTGCTAACACTTTGACAGTGTCAGCTAAGTCAGACAAGTCGATGTTAGATATTTGCATTAGTCAAACGTCCTATTGCTGTTTGTAGAGATGTCAATCATTCGTTCATAGTCATCGGCATCGAGATCCTCTTGGAAGTAATAGAGTTGAGGATTCACCTTTTGCCCTTTTTTCACCACCTCGTAGTGGACATGAGGGCCGGTGCTTATGCCTGTACTTCCAACATATCCGATTACATCACCGCGTTTAACTTTTTGTCCAACCTTAACTTTGAAGCCACTCATGTGTCCATAAATAGTCTCATAGCCAAAGCCATGGCTAATTTTAATGTGCTTTCCGTATCCGCTGTAGCTGGTCTCAACGCAGGTCACTACACCATCGCCCGTTGCATAAATTTCAGTTCCCACTGGTGCAGAGAAATCCATTCCCTCGTGGAACTTTTTAATTTTATAGACAGGGTGGATTCTCCATCCCCAACCGGAAGCTGTTCTCGTAAGATCCTTATTGTTTATGGGCATTATGGCGGGTATGCACCTGAGCATTTCATTGTTCTTATTGACAAGATCTATAAT
>CAVFBC010000070.1:0-3684 GCA_963620575.1 Alistipes putredinis
GCAATATAATTCGCTTTACCTCTCCAAATGAACAATAGGGAATGGCTTACCATCGGAATCCACATCATCCCTCGCAACCACATGATAGCCATGGTTGATATAAAATCTGTACGCCTCTGTGTTTTGTTCGTTCACGTCCACCTTGCGGATATGCAACACCTCGAAAGCATAGTTGAGCAAGGCTGAGCCATATCCTCTGCCCTGCTCTGACGGTAGAACAAAAAGCATTTCCACCATGTCTTCACTTACACCCATAAACGCAATAACATTAGGATTTTTGATGACAAATAAATCGACTGCGCCGAAATAGATGTCTCTTATGCGTGGGCGATAATAATCCAAGTCCTCTTCCGACAGGAAATGATGGGAACTCCTTACTGATTTGTCCCACACGCCAATCAACTCATCCCTCAATTCGTCAGTCAGGTGGTCTATCCTTTCTACAATAATTTTTGTCATACGGAATTTATTTTCTTGATAATCAATCACTTGACCAAAGCTAAACCTATAGACAAAGTTTCTTGCTCCAACATGTCCAAAGCCTCAATGCAAATGTTGCGTACGTCTGCTTTTCCTAACCTGTTTAATAATTCATTCCTCATGCATTTTACATTAACGTTGAGGTTATAAGACAAGAGGCTGTGCCTATCTTGACACAGCCCCTTTTGCATAAATATATCTACGTGCAGAATTTACTCTCAACACTTACCCAGGAATTTGCGTAGAGCAGCCCTGTTATTATCATTAACAAACTCCTTCATAGAGGGCGAGAAAAGACTCTCGATGGTATCAGAGTAAACGTCAGTAACACGTCCACGCACCATCTTCATTGTTGAGTTCACCATCTTATTGGCCTCAGTCATAGCCTCAGGGAGGAGAGCGACAGCAGCAGGAATCCAACGTTCAGGAAACAGATTAGCGTTAGCACCACCACGATGGAAAGAGGCAATCTGTTTTGAAATTGCAAACAATGCAAAGTCTATACCCTCTTGTGTATCGAGTGATAGGCCGGCTTCAGAGGCACGACGCTCAAGAGCTGCTGCATTTGCCACAACAAGCCCCACGGTAAAAGGACTTTGATTATTATAGACCAGACATTGATCGATACAATCAGACAAGTCTACTATCGACTCCTCAATTCCCTCTGGTGAAAATTTCTCACCGTCTGAACTGATAAGCAAACTCTTGAAACGGCCAAGTACAAACAGAAACCCATCCCCGTCAATATACCCCATGTCGCCCGTATAGAGCCAACCATTTTTGATGGTCTCAGATGTCGCAGCCTCATTTCGCCAATATCCCTTCATCACATTGTCTCCTTTTATCACAATCTCACCCTTCTCTCCATGCGGCAATTCATTTCCATCCGCATCACATATCTTTATCTCCATGAATCCGACAGGCAACCCAGATGATCCAAATTTGGCAGCATGGAGAGCATTAGTCGAAATGACAGGGGAAGCCTCAGAAAGTCCATAGCCCTGAGTTATAGGAATACCCACTGCTGCAAAAAAACGTTGCAACTCTATATCCAACAAGGCTCCACCGCCTATAAAATGAGCAAGCCGGCCACCAAAGTTTTCCTTAACAGCATCAAATATCAAGGCATCGCCTAAAGCCATAAGCGGCTTTAACATGACGCGCCAGCCCTTGCCGCGATTAAACCAATCCCCATTATACTTGTAGGCGACACTCACAAAAAAGTTAAACAGCCTCCAAGCCATCTTTCCCTTGGCGCGCACCCCATTCTCTATATTCTTTTTGAACGCCTTAGAAAGAGCTGGCACGGACATCATCAAGGTTGGACGAATCTCCTTAATATTCTTCGAGATATTACGCAAAGTCTCCATCTGGCTCCTACCAGTCTCTTGAGCCGCTATCGAAGCCCCATAGTACATGAAACAATAGAGACATACGGTGTGGGCAAAGCTGTGATCCCAAGGCAATATGGCAAGAGTTACCGAACTCTCGTCTAATGTGACACGCTGACAACTCTGCATAGCATTTGCCACATAGTTTCGCTGAGTAAGCATTATGCCTTTAGGGTCTGATGTTGTCCCGCTCGTATATGAAATATTAGCCAAATCATCCGCCTTAAGTTGAGCGACAAAGTCTGCCATGTCATCCATATGCGAGGCTTCCTTAAGCCACTCCTTGCCCATGGCACAAACGGCTTTGAAGTTAGTCGAGCCCGATGTGGAACTGGCATCTCCATCAAGGTAAACAACTCGCTCAACATCAGTATCAGCAATGTTGGCATCCTTTATTTTTGAAGCCTGATTTTGTGAGACAATAAGCATCTTGGCCCCTGAATGCTTCAACCTGAAATAGACTTCGGTAGCTGCATCCAACTTAATGGAGAGAGGCACATTCACAACACGCGCATAGAACATTCCGAGTTCACACACAAGCCAATCCTTACGTCCCTCACTAAGCAACGCTATTCGCTCTCCAGGACCAACGCCAAGCAACCTCAGCCCCGCGCCAAAGGCCAGGGCATCATCCTTTATATCCTTATAAGTCCATTGTTTCCACTCTCCATGACGTTTCTCTGTGACTAATGTGTTTTCGGCATAGCGTTCCACACTCTTCTCAAAAAACTTGATGACTGTGGTCAGCTCTTGAAAATCAAGTTCCCTCTGCCTTTGATCTAATTTCATTTTTATTCGAGTTTTTATAAGATTAACAAAAGTAAAAAATATTTCCGTAACACTAAAACATGAAATTATAAGCTTTGCCGATATGACACCATGTCACACCACAAGAAAACGCCCAGTGACACTGTGTCATTTTTATTGCCATTATGTCACACATAAGGCCTTGGCACAAAAATTGTCACTTATCCTATCAGAAAATAAAAATACTACTACAATATGGCATCAGGTAAGATTGGGGTCTCCACGAAAGACCTCTTCCCTATCATCAAGAAATTCCTGTATTCTGACCACGACATCTTCCTCCGTGAAATCGTATCTAATGCGGTTGACGCTACTCAGAAACTCCGCGTATTGGCATCGAACGGCGAGTTCAAGGGAGAGCTTGGCGACACGAAGGTCCGCGTGAGCGTTGATAAGGACGCCAAGACAATAACCGTTTCTGATAACGGCATTGGAATGACCTCGGAGGAGGTAGAGAAGTACATTAACCAGATTGCTTTCTCAGGAGCCGAGGAATTCCTCGAGAAGCACAAGAATGATGCGGCCACCATCATAGGCCATTTCGGACTCGGCTTCTACTCTGCATTTATGGTTAGCGATAAGGTCGAAATCGTAACCAAGAGTTATAAAGATGGCAGCAAGGCTGTGCGCTGGAGCTGCACCGGAGAGCCTGAGTACACGTTGGAAGAGGCCGAGCGGGCTGAGCGTGGAACCGACATCATCATGCACGTCTCTGAGGAGGAAAAAGAATTCCTCGATAAGAACCGCATCCAAGAGTTGCTCTCTAAGTATTGCAAGTTCCTTCCCATAGAGATTGTTTTTGGCAAAAAGACAGAATGGAAGGACGGCAAGGAACAGGAGACCGACGAGGACAACGTCATCAACGACACCAAACCAGCCTGGGTGAAAAAGCCTGCCGATTTGAAAGAGGAGGACTACAACAAGTTCTATCATCAGTTGTACCCAATGGCTGACGATCCATTGTTCTACATCCACCTGAACGTAGACTACCCTTTCACACTAACGG
>CAVFBC010000071.1:0-3681 GCA_963620575.1 Alistipes putredinis
TGTTGAGTTCTTTGTTTTTGGGCAGAAGCGCCTCGCCACATCACTAATGCGTGGCGTGGCTAAGTTTACGCCCGAAGTGATAAAAGATGCATCGTCCGAGCCAGATTTGTTTAAACTATTGAAACAGAAAGGCATACTAAAAGTATTAGAGGAATTTAATATTACGATATGATTGAAAGGTATGGTTTGATTGGATACCCTTTGGGGCATTCTTTCTCTCAGAGATATTTCACCGAGAAATTTGCGGCTGAGAATATCGATGCTCGATATGACCTATTTCCCATAGAGAACATAGGAGGTTTGGAAAAGCTTTTGGAAGAATGTGAGAATCTTAAGGGTTTTAATGTCACAATTCCTTACAAGCAAGAAGTTATGCGCTTCTTGGATGAACTTGATGAGCAGGCAAGCGAGATTGGAGCGGTAAATGTTGTCAAGATAACATATGATGAAACAGGAAAGAGGCATTTGAAAGGTTTCAATTCGGATGCCTATGGTTTTACGGAGTCAATACGACCTCTGTTATGTCCGACTCATAAAAAGGCCATAGTTTTGGGATCTGGAGGAGCGTCAAAAGCTGTGATTTATAGTTTGAAGAAGTTAGGCATAGAACCTGTTGTTGTGAGTCGGCATCCGAATGAAGGACAATTAGGTTATGGTGAGCTGACAGAACGCATGTCAGAGTTCACTGTTATTGTTAACGCATCGCCTGTTGGTATGTCTCCTAAAGTTGATTGCTGCCCTGATATACCATATGAGCTTTTGACATCAAAACACTTGTGTTTTGATTTGGTATATAATCCAGAAGAGACTTTGTTCTTGCATAAAGCCCAAAAGGCGGGCGCAGTAACGAAAAATGGTCTTGAAATGCTTCACCTTCAAGCAGAAGGTGCTTGGCTTTATTGGAACAGATAAAATATAAAAGCTCCCCCACCCTCCCCTAATTCACCCTGTCAAAGCGAACAGTTTATGTCTGAAAAGGAAAGAATAGAATATCTGCGAACCTTCCTTCATGAGCAGAACAGGAACTATTATATATTGAACGCACCTGTGATATCTGACATGGAGTTTGACCAGAAAATGGCTGAACTTCAGGACTTAGAATCCAGGCATCCCGAGCTATTTGACCCTAATAGTCCTACGCAGAGGGTTGGAAGCGACATTAATATGTCTTTTGAGCAGGTTCGCCATGAGAGACCGATGTTGTCATTGGGAAACACCTATAGTCGACAGGAGGTGAGCGATTTCTATCAAAGAGTATGTTCTGATGCTGGGCGCAGTTTGGATATTTCTTGCGAACTAAAGTTTGATGGAACATCTATCAGCCTGATTTATGACGACGGAAAATTAGTTAGAGCCGCAACTCGTGGTGATGGGAATTTGGGTGATGACGTCACACGAAATGCGCGTACGATTCCGACCATACCTCTACAACTTGTTGGTGACTATCCTTCGCATCTTGAAATGCGAGGTGAAATTCTCATGCCTCGTGATGGTTTTGAACGGCTAAATCAGCAACGTTTAGATATAGGTGAGCTTCCGTTCGCGAACCCTCGTAACGCAGCTGCGGGTTCTCTTAAACTCCAAAATAGCAGTTTGGCAGCCGAGAGACCGCTGAGTTGCATGCTATACTATGTCATAACTGAAGATATTGTGTTTGAGACACACACGCAAAGCCTCGAAAAAGCTAAGGACTGGGGCTTCGTAATCTCGCCTAATTTTCGCCTATGCCATAACCTTGAAGACATATATGCATACATAGATGAATGGGATGTAAAGAGAAGAGAATTGCCGTATGACATAGATGGGATAGTTCTCAAAGTTAATGATTTGGCTATTCAATCAGATTTAGGCTTGACTGCCAAAAGCCCTCGTTGGGCTGTCGCATATAAATTTAAAGCAGAGCAAGCCAAGAGTCATTTGCGGGAAGTCACGTACCAAGTAGGTCGGACTGGTGTCGTTACACCAGTAGCGAATATGGATCCAGTTCAGCTTGCAGGAACAACCGTAAAACGAGCATCTCTTCATAATGTAGGAATAATAAACGAATTGGGGTTGCACGTCAATGACGTGGTTATTATTGAGAAAGGTGGCGAGATAATACCCAAAATAGTAGGGGTTGACGAAAGTCAACGGTCATCTGATGCGCAAGAGGTGAAATTTCCCACGATATGTCCAGTTTGTGGTTCTCCACTTGTGCGAGTCGATGGCGAGGCTGCTTTTTATTGTCCAAATTACAATGGGTGCGCCCCTCAGATTATCGGCAGATTGATTCATTTTGTGGAGCGAGGTGCAATGGATATTGAACAATTGGGTGACGAGAAGATAGAGTTGCTGTATCGTAACAATTTGTTGCTCGATGTCAGTGACTTCTACAAGCTCAAGGAGGAAGATTTGTTGCAGTTGCCTGGTTTTAAGGAGAAGTCTGCAAAGAAGACTATTGAAGCCATTTTTAAATCTAAGGAGAAACCATTTGACAGGGTATTGTTCGCCTTGGGAATTAGATATGTAGGAAGTACGGTTGCCAAGCGCATAACAGAAGCTTTTAGTGACATAGACTCACTTATTGCGGCTTCGGTTGGGGAACTTATGTCAGCTCAAGATATTGGAGAGAAAATAGCATCGAGTGTTTATAATTTCTTCCATAACGAGAAAAATATCCATTTGGTGGAGGAACTACGCACAGCAGGATTGCGTATGAGCAGGGAGGAGCGTGCTAATCGTTCAACTTCCTTGGAAGGCAAGTCATTTGTCGTAAGCGGTGTTTTTGAAAACATAGGACGCGAAGAGTTGAAGGAATTCATTGCATCGCATGGAGGTAAAGTGACGGGCTCTATATCCTCTAAGACTGACTTTGTTGTGGCGGGAGCTAATATGGGGCCAGCTAAATTAGAAAAAGCGAACAGTCTTGGCGTAAAAATCATCAGTTTTGATGACTTAAATGGCATGATTTCTGATTAATGCTGTTTGGGTTTATTAAAAGAACAATCAGAAAACCTAATTTGAGCAATGATTGACATTGCGTTAAACATAAGACGGAGGATTGGCCATTGGCAGAATGGAGCTGCAGGATTAAAACCCAAGGGTGATTTCTGTGGCCCCCTTCTTGATAAGAAAAGAGTTTTGATCGTATCCAGCCTCATTAATGATGAGGATAGGGAGACATTGAAGCTCATTAAAGTCAAGATGAAGGAGTTGTGCCCCAATGCGGAAGTTTTCGTCTGTTGTTACTACGAGGTGAAACAAGGAGGAGCAGACGACTTCATATCGGATGGTCGGACTGTTTACTTTTCGGAGAAAGACTTTACGTTCTTTTTCAGGTTCAAGAGAAGTGACATTATGACTTTTTTGACATCTGGTTTTGACATCACGATTTTCATGTATAGCAAAGACCAGATTTTCACCGACTTCATATCAAACTATGTCATATCGGATTTGCGCGTCGGTTGGTCACACTCAGAGATAGACAAGTTAGGGATTCTGAACCTATCTATATCAAAAGGTGATACCGGGAAGTCGTCTGTGAAGAATGTAGTTGACACCTTACGAATGGTGTTTGAAAAATAACAACTTAAAATTTAGAATTTTATGAAGAGAACTATTTGGGCCATTATTTCATGCGCCATGATAGCATTCACGCAAAGTGGATGTAGCCACAAGGTCGAGCGTGTCGATGTTGATGAG
>CAVFBC010000072.1:0-1238 GCA_963620575.1 Alistipes putredinis
GATATGTATAAGCCCAATCCAGTACGTCTAAAAGATTGGATTTCTGTTCCCAAGAGCAATGGTTACGAAAGTCTTCATATAACCGTTTTTGGGCCCAAGGACCGTTGGGTTGAGGTTCAGATTAGGACCAAACGAATGGATGAGGTTGCCGAGAAGGGCTTTTGCGCACATTGGAAATATAAGGGCATCAAAACTGAGGCCAACATGGAATTGTGGTTGGCTAATATTCGAGAAGTTCTTGAAAATCCCGATCTCAATAGTGTTGATTTCATCGAGGATTTTAAGCTAAACCTGTATGATAAGGAGGTTTTTGCTTTCACACCAAAGGGCGACCTGCGAAGACTTGCTAAGGGCGCAACTGTGCTTGACTTCGCATTTGACATACACACAAAAGTAGGATGTCATTGTACAGGCGGCATTGTTAATGATAAAAATGTGTCATTGCGATACGTCCTTCAAAATGGTGACACTGTCTCTGTGCTTACTAATCCTCATCAGGAGCCGAAGCAAGACTGGATGAACTATGTTGTGACCGCAAGGGCGAAGACTAAGCTGCGTCAAGCCCTCCGGGAGCAGACTTTTAAACAAGCGGAGATAGGTAAAGAGCTTTTAGATAGAAGACTCAAGAATTGGAAGCTTGAGATAGACGATGCGACCCAGCGTCTATTGATGAAAGAATACGGTTATAAGGATATAAATGTATTCTTTTCAGCTGTTGGCGAGGAAAAGATAACAGCCACGGAAATTAAAGATTTCCTTGACCGTTTGGCCCGTGAGAAGCAATTGCAGACAGAACAGGCAAGGACTACAACAGTTGAAGGTTTCCATGCTAATGACAGAGAGGAGAAAGAACACACAAAGTCCGTTTTAGTTCTTGATAAGGGATTGACGGATATAGACTTCTCTTTGGCGCATTGCTGCAATCCCATTTTCGGGGATCCTGTTTTTGCCTTTGTTTCCGCCACTGGAGGCGTCAAAATTCATAGGATAGGCTGCCATAATGAAGCGGAAATGCGGAGGAAATATGGCTACCGAATTATGGATGCCAAATGGAGTGGTGAGCAAGGTCAGGCGATGCCTGTGATGCTTCATGTCTCAGGCAATGATGACATCGGCATCATGAGTAATATATCCCAACTTTTTGCAAGCGAGAAAGATGTAAAACTTCGCAATATTAATGTTGACAGCACAGAAGGCGGTTTCGATGGTTCAATAACTGTGCTTGTCAATAACGCCAA
>CAVFBC010000072.1:1248-3107 GCA_963620575.1 Alistipes putredinis
CCTTGATACTATTATTAAAAAGGTCAAGGCCATTAAGGGAGTTCGCAAAGTAGAACGATTAGAGACACGGTGATGCAAAACGAAAAGGATTGTGATGTGATAGAACTCTCATCGAAGCTTGGCGCATTGATGAGGGAAAAGAAAATAACTATCAGTACAGCTGAGAGTTGTACAGGTGGGCTGATCGCCCATTACATAACGATGGTAAGTGGCAGCTCGGCATACTTCAAGGGTGGCGTGGTGTCATACTGCAATGAGATAAAGATGAAAACTCTTGGAGTGAGTTCAGAATCTATAGCAGAGTATACCGAGGTCAGTGGCGAGGTTGCCAAACAAATGGCAGATGGCGTAGCGGAATTGATGGGGACTGAAGTCAGCTTGTCCACGACAGGAATAGCTGGACCAACAGGAGAATTGCCTGGTCAACCAGTTGGAACTGTGTGGATTGGTTTACATGTAGGAGGCAAGACCATGGCTGACACCCATTTCTTTTCTGGAGGGCGCGAGGATGTGATTGAACAAGCGTCAATAAAGGCTATAAGTCTGTTATTTGACTATCTTACGACTTCTTGCTGATGATTGACATGTATTCTTCATAAGAGATTGTCCGTCCACCCATTGAGCGAAGATGTGGTGTCTCCATTTGGCAATCGATCATCTTCCAGCGATCAGAAGCTAATTTTCTCGCTAAAAAAATAAGTGCTAATTTGGAGGCATTAGGAGTAAAAGAGAACATACTCTCACCAATAAAACATTTATTCAAAGTGACCCCATATAATCCACCGACAAGTCTACCATTGGAATTGTCCCACACTTCCACGCTCGCCGCAAAGCCTAAGTTTGCCAACTGTTGGTATGCGACTTTTATATCATTCCCTAACCACGCAAACGGATGCATATCTCTTCCATCGACTTTCCCACAGCAATCTATTACTTCATGAAAGTTCTGATTGAAAGAGACACTAAAGTTGCGTGAGTTGATTAGCGTACGCATAGAGTGCGACACATGAATTTCATCAGGAAAAATGACAAAACGAGTTTCTGGGCAGCACCACTTAATCTTCTCGAATTTGTAAGCATACCACGGGAATATACCTCGGCTGTAAGCCTCAAGTAGTCTTTCTACAGACAGGGAACCACCAATTGCGACGGTATCGAACTCATCGCATACAAGATTATCAGGGAAAGGCTCATCCTCTTTAGAAAAGTAGAACATAGTTTACGATGAATATACAACTTGCAACATTAATGGCTGAAATGGTTGAATTATATCACGGAGACCCGCGAAGGATTCACCATTTCGTAAAAGTTCACAATTTCGCAGCTGTTATTGGGTCGCTTGAAAGTTTGGACCAACAAAC
This sequence comes from Alistipes putredinis, assembly GCA_963620575.1. Lineage (GTDB taxonomy): Bacteria > Bacteroidota > Bacteroidia > Bacteroidales > Marinilabiliaceae > W3P20-009. Next base: position 2,610 of record CAVFBC010000072.1, read on the forward strand.
TCAATTTTTGTTAGAAGCGGCAGCTATTGTTCATGACATTGGCATCCATATTTCTGAGGAGAAGTATGGTAACTGCAATGGCAAGAATCAAGAGAAAGAGGGACCAGCGTTGGCAAAGAGCATTCTGGAAAAAGTTGGAGGTTTCTCAGGCGCCCAAATAGACAGAATATGTTATTTAGTTGGTCATCACCATACATATAATGGTGTAGATGGGCTCGACTATCAGATTTTGCTTGAGGCTGACTTCCTTGTCAATGCTTACGAGGACGAATTAGACAAAGAAGCCCGTGATGCCTTTGTCGCAAAAATATTTAAGACCCAAACGGGCAAGAAGCTAATTGGGGATATGTTTAAGGAGTAGCACTCTCCCCCACCCTTTCTCATCTAAGATCGACAACTTCGACATCCTTGTGGGCGGCATAATCGAAAGAGAAGATTTTGTCGTCCATGGGGGTGTTCGTTTTGTATGTATTAAACTCTACAATGAGAGATTCGCCC
>CAVFBC010000073.1:0-1596 GCA_963620575.1 Alistipes putredinis
TCCAATCTCTTTCGGAATATGTTCTGCAGGTCGTCGGGCGCGCATCCTCGTTGACAATTGAGAATGAGGTTGTCCCTGATGATGTGAGACAAGTAATCAAAATTCTCGATGAGCTGTCTGAGCAACATATAATTAAGACATTCTCTAAGGGTAAGACGGCCAAGACGTTTTTGAACTCTCTTACAGAAGAGGACATTAAGAATAACATACGCCCATTTATCGATAAGAGGGTTTGCTCCGCCTTAGAATTGGCTGAGAAAACTAATCTTGAGTTTTACAGGTTAAGCGATGGTTACAGGTCGATAAATGTGCAAGACCGCATAACGGTGGCTCCTGTCTTGAAATGCAAGCCTCGTTTCTTCTTCACTATAACAGATAGTGGGGACTTGCTTTACACACTTAAGGTGTCCGACGGTATTACAGATGTATCAATCACAAACACGAATGTCGCCGAATTGGCGTCTCTGCCAGCTGTCTTCGTCTCGGGGAATGTGTTATACTCGCTACGTGACATTCCATTTGCCAAATTCAAACCGTTTGTACTAAAACAGCGTATCGTTGTTGAGAGCCGGCTTGTTGACATGTATATGGAAAAGGCTGTCATGCCCAACCTTGGCCTTTACCATGTGTCTGCTTATGGCTTTGACATCATCAGGCACAGGTCGAAGTTTAGGGTTTGCCTTGATGCGTCTGATGGTATATTTGGTTTCGGCTTCTCTTTGTCTTTTGTCTATTGTAAGCGTGACGGTGTTGAAGTGAAGTGTGATTATGCTGATAGGCATAGGCCTGTAGGCATGGTGCGTAAAGATGGCCGTTATGTTCTCGATGTGGTGATGCGTGACTTTGACAAGGAGAAGCGGTTAGTTGACGTCCTGGTCTCTGATATGGGGCTTGTGAACATGGGGCGTTTGTTCGTTACATCCGAAAAGGCCAGTTTGATAGATCTTGTTCAATGGGTCTATTCTGTGCGTGACATGCTCGACGAGTATGAAATCGAAGTGACAATTTCAGATGACAACAATGCCTTTTTCTCCGGAGCTTGGAATATTCAGTCAGAAACTAACGAGTCTATTGATTGGTTCGATTTGCGGATTGTCGTTGAAGTAGGGCAGTATAAAATTCCTTTTCGGCGGTTTCTTAGGAATATATCAACTGGTGATTGTAAGTTCCTATTGCCTGACGGAACTATATTCATAATCCCTGATGAGTGGTTTGAGCAATGGAGTGGGGTTGTGCCATTTGTGGCTGAGGGAAATCCTGATGAAGAGCGTTTGCTGATCGCAAAGACTTGTGCACCCCTTTTGCCTGAATTTATTGTCCCTGCTAAGCAAAATGAAACCTCATCACGAGATGGGGTGACTGGTTCTATCCCTTTTTTGACTGATTGCGTCAAAGCCCAATTGCGTCCATATCAAGAAGTTGGTGTGCGTTGGCTCACAGCTTTGTCTAATAGCGGCTATGGCGGAATACTTGCTGATGACATGGGTCTTGGAAAAACACTGCAGGCCATAACACTTTTGACTAATGTGTATCGCAGCGAGGCGGATAATGCGAGTGAAGTCTTTATGCGAAATGAGACAGGGCTAAATCCTACCC
>CAVFBC010000073.1:1606-3013 GCA_963620575.1 Alistipes putredinis
GCTGGCAAAGTTTGCTCCGCAACTTTCTGTCTATGTGTACATGGGCAGGAACGCAGTCGCTGGGCCATCGGCAAGACTTAGGCTGTCTCAGTTTCATATTGTTCTGACTTCCTATGGGATGGTGCGAACTTCTATAGATTCTCTTAAGACTATAGATTTTGAGTATGTGATTCTTGATGAAAGCCACACTATTAAAAATCCATCTTCCAAAACCTATTCAGCGATTCAGAGTCTTAATGCGCAGAAAAGGATAAACCTCTCCGGTACACCTGTGGAGAACAATTTGTTGGATCTTTGGGCGCAGATGAACATTGTCAACCCTAATATGCTTGGTTCTAAGGCCTTTTTCGAGCAGCAATATCGTCGGCCGATAGAGCAAAATGCTGACGACGCTGTCCTTCGTCGTTTGCGGAGTGTTATCAGACCATATATTTTACGCCGAACAAAAGAGCAAGTCTTGCGAGAACTGCCCCCCATATCAATTCAAACGATAACCTGTGCAATGTCTGATGCACAGCGGGAGGTGTATGAACGGGAGAAGTCGGCATGTCGCAATGCTCTGTTGGGAGCTAAGGTTGAGGCTGGGAGACGAAGGTTTATGGTTTTGCAGGCGCTGACGAAACTAAGGCTCATCGCAAACCACCCATCACTCTGTATTGATGACTATGATGGTGGCTCGGGAAAATCAGACGTCGTCTTTGGACGAATTGAGAGCCTTGCAAAGTCGGGACACAAGATGTTGGTCTTCTCTTCTTTTGTCCGAGATCTCGATTTGCTTGCCTCCCGTTTGAAAGACGCAGGCATTGGTTATTTAGTTATGACAGGAATAACTAAAGACAGAAATGCCGTAGTTTCAGATTTTTCTAATAATCAGTCTATCCCCGTCTTGCTAATGTCACTAAAAGTTGGTGGGGTTGGCCTTAACCTGACTTGTGCGGACTATGTTCTAATGCTTAACCCTTGGTGGAACCCCGCAGCAGAAAGACAAGCTTATGGACGAGCTCATCGTATGGGGCAGGCAAGTTCTGTAACTGTTCTTCGTTTTGTCTCTCAAGACACTATTGAGCAGAAAATTGATGACATGCAGGTGCGTAAACTGCGCTTAGCTGCGGACGCAATACAAACAGATTCAGGACAGGGCAATATTGATACTCTTCCGTCTGATAACGAATTGGAAGAGATGTTGGGTTCTTGATGCTGAAATTATTTTTATCTTTGTGAAGCAGCCTTACGAATTTTTAGTTTTCGCAGGCTGCTTCTTTATTGTGATGGTATCAGAAATACATCTATGAAAGATTCAAAAGCAAACTTTGGAAGTAAGATTGGGGCCATACTTGCGGCTGCGGGTTCTGCTGTAGGCTTAGGAAATGTTTGGAGATTTCCAACTGAGACGGGAGAGCATGGAGG
>CAVFBC010000074.1:0-1833 GCA_963620575.1 Alistipes putredinis
TTGATGCACATAAAAGGCACGCCCAAAGACATGCAAGATAATCCCACGTACGCAAATAGGTTAACGAGTGAGGTTATTTCTTTCTTGAGCAAGAGGGTTAACGAATTGAGTTCTAAGGGAGTCTCTGATATCATCATTGACCCGGGTTTCGGATTTGGTAAAACTGTCGACGACAATTTTCAGCTTATGGCTGATTTGAGTCAATTTGCCATATTTGATAGGCCTGTTTTAGTGGGCATCTCGAGGAAATCGATGATTTACAAAACTTTGGGTGGGAACCCTGACTCCAGTCTAAATGGCACCATGGTCTTGAACACAATGGCCTTGTTGGCTGGTGCTGACATCTTAAGAGTTCATGACGTAAAAGAAACCATTGAGTGTGTTAAACTTGTTGATGCTTTGAGACGTAATAGTTGACAAAACTGGCCCGACCATGCTGTTTTCATTTTTAGATGTTCGCCTTGTTGACGTAGTCGACATATTGTTTAGTGCCTATTTGATGTATGCTGTTTATAAGCTCATCAAAGGTACTTTGGCAGCGAATATCGTCATGAGCATATTGGCGTTCCTTGTGTTTTGGGTTATTGTGCGAGCCCTTAACATGAACATGCTATCGGCTGTAATGGGTAGTTTTGTAAACATAGGTTTGCTGGCTTTAATTGTCATATTTCAACAGGAGATTAGGACATTTCTCGTCATGATGAGCACGCGCAGTGCATTCTTTCGCAAGTTTGGGCTTTACAAGGTCATCGAAAAAGAGGCTGAAGGGGACGACTTTGCTTTTGTAAACTCAATAGCAAATGCGTGTGAGAATATGTCAATGTCCAAAACCGGCGCTCTTATTGTCATTGGGCGAAAAGTGGGTCTGAAAGATTATATTGACACGGGGGACTGTCTGAATGCAAGATTCTCTCAACAATTAATAGAAACCATATTTTTTAAAAACACGCCCCTTCACGATGGGGCAATGATAGTTGACAAGAAGAAAATTATAGCTGCTGGATGTATTTTACCTGTGTCTACAGATATGAGTCTGCCAAAAACTTTCGGACTAAGACATCGTTCGGCAGTGGGCATAACGGAGGTTACAGATGCCGTTTCGGTTGTTGTATCGGAAGAAACGGGCAAAATTTCTGTGTTTGAGCATGGAAAACATAAAAAAGTCGAGTCTCGGTCTGAACTAATAGATATTTTGAAGTCTTTATGAGCGGGCAAGAGGAAGTTGCGTTGAAAGTGGCAATAAGCGGGATTGAGAAGCCATTAGGGAAAGCGCTTAGAGCAGCATATTCCGCCAAGGGTTTTAGCGTCGTTGCTGTGGAGGAGGCGGATCTTCGTCTACCAGCGCCAACGTTAGGGGAGAAACTGAATGGCGTTTATGGCATTATCAATCTTTGCGGTGAACCATACGTGGCAAAATGGAAGAAAAGGTATGAGTTTGATATATACAGGAGCCGGCTCGTTGCCATAAGGTCATTAGGTATGGCTATGAAGTATATGAAAAGCCATCCTAATTTTTTTATAACGACATCCAACGCAATGGTTTATGATAAGTATGAGGTTCATGACGAATACTCAATGTCATATGGAGATACACTTATGGCGGAGGTTGGTCAAATGGAGACGACAGAGACTATGAAGATTGCGTCGTACATAAATGACGTAAGGCTTGTAATAGCGAGAACTGGCTATATAATGAGTAAATCAGGTGGAGTATATCCAATGCTCGAAAGATTGGCAAAAATCGGGTGGGGAGGTAGAGTTGATGATGGTTATCAATGCATTCCAATGATTGCAGTTGATGATGCGGCTCGCGCCTTCATTCATATAACGGAG
>CAVFBC010000074.1:1843-2980 GCA_963620575.1 Alistipes putredinis
AACCAAAGGTCACAGGGCGTTTATAATTTAACAGTACCAGAGATGGCCTCAATGAACGAATTGGTGGAGGCCTTGAGCCAAACGCACGGCAAAAGTCAGCACAGGTTGCCCAAATTTATAATCAAGTTAATGGCAGGACGTGCAATTAATCTTTTGGAGCAAAATTGCAAGGTGCAACCATTGAGACTATTAGCAGAGAATTTTGCTTTTAATGCGATGAATGTCCGTGATATTATACGACAGTTAGGTTAACGACATTACGGGTGTCTCTTTTGTAGGTAATATTGTTAACTCTTTAATGACGATGATAGTTGCTCAGCTATTATACCCCTACCTTGAACTTAACATAATACAAATTCTCAATTGTGTATTCAGAAAGTCATCACCAGTAGTTTAATTACCCTTGTGTAAGGTAGTTTGAGAAACTTTCTTAAGCTTTATCACAAGACAAAAAAGGAAGCAAGGATTTTTCTTTTTATATTTGTGTCATAAGTTAGTATAGCACTTCAAAGCGCATGAGTCAATTCTCAGATGAAGAAGAGGAAGAAATCAATGATGATTTCGTTGATCGCCTCCTGAGGCTTGCGGCCACAGGAGGAACTGCGTTTGTTGATATCGACGATATCTATGACTCTTTCAACTATCTTGTTCAGCAATATAGACTTGAGGAAGCAGACGAGCTTCTCAACTTTGGCTTAAGCCGGTACGTGGGGAATGTTGACCTGCTACTACTACGAGCGACTCGTCTTATCGATAATAACGAGTATGAAAAGGCTAAAAATCTTTTAGACTACGTTGAAAACGAGGCAGTTGATAAACCACCTTATTATATTGGTCGTGGATGGCTTGCTCTAAAGCAAGACGACGAAAAGTTAGCTGTTAAGATGTTTGATCTTGCAGTAGCCAAATCAGAAGATGAGGAGATGAGGAATTCTGTTGTTTATGAGATAGCCTCGAATCTAAGTCGCGTTGGACTTTTTGAAAAATCAGTAAGTTATTTCACAGAATTGCCATCGAAAGAGTTCGACAAGTACCCGCAGACTGCATTTGAATACGCATATGCACTAAGTCAGATTGAACGAGATGAAGAAGCCATCACTTTATACGAAAAAATAGTTAGCTCTGAACCATTTAACG